>CAZALH010000001.1:0-68501 GCA_964486285.1 uncultured Opitutales bacterium
CAGAACTTACCTGACAAGGAATTTCGCTACCTTAGGACCGTTATAGTTACGGCCGACATTCACGGGGGCTTAGACCAGAAGCTTGCACCTCCAGCGTTCACCTTTCCGCATTGGTCACGTGTCACTCCCTATACATCGTCTTGCGACTTAGCAGAGAGCTGTGTTTTTGCTAAACAGTCGGTAGGGCCTCTTTATTGCAACCGGAATGGATACCGGCACCTCTTCTACCAAAGATACGAGGCAAATTTGCAGAGTTCCTTATGGAGACTTAACTCACGCGCCTTAGAATACTCATCTCGGATACCTGTGTCGGTTTGCGGTACGAAAATCCTATTTCCTCCTAACGAAGCTTTTCTTGGAAGCATGACATCATCTAATCATCTCTAACCGTAGCTAGAAAGTCCCGTCACACCCCAGCCTAATGACCAGCGGATTTGCCTACTGATCAGCCTCAGTGCTTAGACATAGATATTCAACACTATGCTAGACTAGCCTTCTCCGTCACTCCGAAAGTTTTAATGTTATAAGATTGTACTGGAATATTAACCAGTTGTGCATCGATTACTCCTTACGGCCTCATCTTAGCTTTCGACTAACCCCGGGCGGACGAACCTTCCCCGGAAACCCTTATCCTTGCGGCGACACGGATTTCAACCGTGTTTATCGTTACTCATGTCTGGATTCTCACTTCCAACCGGTCCACTATCGATCACCTCTTTAGCTTCAACCCTGTTGGAACGCTCTTCTACCACTTTTTATAAAAGTTCGTGATTTCGGCACATTGCTTAGTCCCGTTCATCTTCGGCGCAAACTCACTCGATAGGTCAGCTATTACGCACTGTTTAAATGGTGGCTGCTTCTAAGCCAACATCCCTATTGTCCATGTAAATTTACTTCCTTTGTACCACTTAGCAATGATTTAGGGGCCTTAATCGACGATCTGGGCTCTTTCCCTCTTGGCCATGGAGCTTATCCCCCACAGCCTGTCTCCCGTGTTACACTCGCCAGTATTCGGAGTTTGATAAGGGTCGGTACTCTGGTGTGAGCCCTAACCTTTTCAGTGCTCTACCCCCAACGATCAGCACACGAGGCTATACCTAAATATATTTCGAAGAGAACCAGCTATTACGGTGTTTGATTGGCCTTTCACCCCTACCCACAGTTCATCCAAGAACGTCTCAAGGTCCACTGGTTCGGTCCTCCACTTGATGTTACTCAAGATTCAACCTGACCATGGGTAGATCACCTCCGCTTCGGGTACAATGCCAGCAACTCGCGCCCTATTCAGACTCGCTTTCGCTTCGCCTCCGATCCATAAAATCTTAAGCTTGCTACTGACATTGACTCCCAGACCCATTATGCAAAAGGTACGCCGTCACTCCATAAAGGAGCTCCGACCGCTTGTAGGCAATAAGTTTCAGGTACTATTTCACTCCCCTCCAGGGGTTCTTTTCACCTTTCCCTCGCGGTACTTGTTCACTATCGGTCGATATCTAGTATTTAGTCTTGCGCGATGGTCCGCGCGGATTCACACAGGGTTTCACGCATCCCGTGCTACTTAGGAATTCCATATGCCAACTTTCGATTTCGAATACAGGGCTATCACCTTTTATCGCTCTTCTTTCCAAAAGATTCTTCTATCGTCCGTCATACAATGTTTGGCTCCTACAACCCCATAAAGATAAATCTTCATGGTTTAGACTATTCCCTTTTCGCTCGCCACTACCGAGGGAATCGCATTCGCTTTCTTTTCCTCTGCTTACTGAGATGTTTCACTTCAGCAGGTTCGCCATATATTCCTATGTATTCAGAATATATTGACTGAATATTACTTCAGCCGAGTTTCCTCATTCGGAAATCCCCGGATCAAAGCGAGCTTACCGCTCCCCGAGGCTTATCGCAGTTAACCACGTCCTTCTTCGCCTGATATCGCCAAGGCATCCACTTACTGCCCTTGTTCATTTTATTTTTCGCCACATTAATAATAACAAATTCTTCTTTCAGCGTTTTATTTATATACATTGTAGTCCCACAATGCATCAAACTTTCAAAGAACAAAAAACTACCATCGTCACCCTGGTGGGCCCAGGTGGACTTGAACCACCGACCCCACGCTTATCAAGCGTGTGCTCTAACCAACTGAGCTATGAGCCCATTATAAAAATTTTCTGGTGGAGCCGATCGGATTCGAACCGACGACCTCCTGCTTGCAAAGCAGGCGCTCTACCAACTAAGCTACGACCCCAAAGTACATAAGCCGACGATTCTAAACTCTGTCACAAACTGCAACAGATAACACAAAGAACAAAAAACTACTTTATGGATTTTAGGCCCCATTCGTAAAAACGAATTCGACCAATATTCCTACAACAGTCATCATGACTGGCGGAATTTCTCCTTAAAAGGAGGTGATCCAGCCGCAGGTTCCCCTACGGCTACCTTGTTACGACTTAGTCCCAATCACCAGCTTTACCTTAATATGCTGCCTCCTTACGGTCAGCTCACATGCTTCGGGCAAAACCGGCTTTCATGACTTGACGGGCGGTGTGTACAAGGCCCGGGAACGTATTCACGGCGTCATAGCTGATACGCCATTACTAGCGATTCCAACTTCATGGAGTCGAGTTGCAGACTCCAATCCGAACTGGGCCAAATTTTATAGATTAGCTCAATCTCGCGATCTTGCATCTCATTGTATTTGGCATTGTAGCACGTGTGCAGCCCTAGACGTAAGGGCCATACTGACTTGACGTCATCCCCACCTTCCCCCTTTACAGGTAGTCTTCTTAAAGTTCCCGGCATTACCCGCTGGCAAATAAGAACGAGGGTTGCGCTCGTTACCGGACTTAACCGAACATCTCACGACACGAGCTGACGACAGCCATGCAGCACCTGTGTATCGACTCCGAAGAGAATACTGCTTTCACAGTACGTCCAACACATGTCAAGCCTAGGTAAGGTTCTTCGCGTAGCATCGAATTAAGCCACATGCTCCACCGCTTGTGCGGGCCCCCGTCAATTCCTTTGAGTTTTAGCCTTGCGGCCGTAGTCCTCAGGCGGTACACTTATCGCGTTAGCTTAGGTCCCGAAACGGTCGAATGCTCCGAGATCTAGTGTACAACGTTTACGGCGTGGACTACAAGGGTATCTAATCCTTTTTGCTCCCCACGCTTTCGTACCTCAGTGTCAGTTTCTGTCCAGCAAGCTGCCTTCGCCATTGGTGTTCCTTCGAATATCTACGCATTTCACTGCTACACTCGAAATTCCGCTTGCCCCTCCAGTACTCTAGTCGTATAGTTTCGAGCGCAATTTCAGGGTTAAGCCCTGAGATTTCACACCCGACACATGCGACCACCTACGCACCCTTTACGCCCAGTAAATCCGAGTAACGCTCGCAGTCTCCGTATTACCGCGGCTGCTGGCACGGAGTTAGCCACTGCTTCCTCTTTAAGTTAACTCAGATTAGGCTATGAACCTAATGTTTGCTCCTTAATGACAGAGGTTTACAACCCGAAGGCCGTCATCCCTCACGCGGCGTTGCACCATCAGACTTTCGTCCATTGTGAATGATTCGAAACTGCTGCCACCCGTAGGTGTTTGGACCGTGTCTCAGTTCCAATGTGGCTGATCGTCCTCTCAGACCAGCTACCCGTCTTAGCCTTGGTAAGCTATTACCTCACCAACAAGCTGATAGGCCGCAAACCCCTCCTTTAGCACCATTACAAGTTTTAGTTAAACTTTTCATGCGAAAAGCCACCACATTCGGTATTAATTCGTCTTTCGACAAGCTATTCCCAACTAAAGGGCAGGTTGTTTACGTGTTACGCACCCGTTTGCCACTCTCATTTAATTTTCTTACGATCATTAAAATCCCGTTCGACTTGCATGTCTTAACCACGCCGCCAGCGTTCACTCTGAGCCAGGATCAAACTCTCCATAATTATTTTCTATACAAATAGAAGAGTCCAATTCTCCTGTTTTATTGGATTTTTGGACAATACTTTCAAAGTATTATGACCTTTTTAAAAGGCCTTAAAAATCGCACAAAGTAGTTTTTCAAAGAACAAAAAATCTTCAAGTCCGCTTAACTTGCAAAACACATCAACTGCTGTCAACTGTTTTATTTAAAAATTTTTAAAATTTTTCTGATCAAGCAAAGAACGAACATTTTAAGAAGATATACTATCCTCTTACTTCAGTTTTCGACAAACTACCCACTTCGTAGAACACGGATGAGCTGGTCAATCCCTGAATGTTGAGCACATTATTTGTGCATAATTCCTCGTCAATATTTTTTTTATTTTTTTTATTTTTAATTTTAACATTTTAATCATAAAGATATTAAAGAGATTAAACTTAAAAAAAATTAAAAACTCGACCCATAACAAATAAAGAAATATTAGAATAACGTGAGTACATCATTGTTTCAAGCAACAATAAATAATTTAAAATCATTAAATCATACACCTACAAAAAAATTTGGACAAAACTTCTTAATAGATAAAAACATTGTAGAAAAATTTGTTCGTTCATCTGAATTATCAGCGAATGATATTGTTGTAGAAATCGGGCCAGGATTAGGTACAGTATCTGAGGAAATTTTATCTTACAATGTAAATTTACATGCCATCGAACTAGATGGCAGGCTATTTCACTTTTTACAAACCAAATATGATAAGCATCCTAATTTCCATATAATGAGTGCAGATGCTGTGCTTTATCCAATTGCTGATCTTGATACCGAATGTTCGTCGTACAAAGTTGTAGCTAGTTTACCGTATGCCATTTCGTCTGCTTGGTTTGATGCTATTTTAAGTCTTAAACATTTACCAAGTACGATATCGGTTATAATACAATTAGATGCTGCGAATAGATTTTTAGCAAAACATAATACAAAATTATTTTGTCCACTTTCAATTTTCTTACAGTCTGCATTTACAAAAGCTGCAATGTTTAAAATATCAAAAAATTCTTTTTACCCCATCCCAAAAGTAGACTCGGTGATATTATTTTTAAAACGCAAACCTGATATTTTTATTTTTAGTGAACAAGCTAAAACTATTATTCGCACACTTTTTAACACTCGTAGGAAGCAGATATCAACAATTGTTAAAGAACAGAACCTTAACATCGATCAATGGCTGGAGAGAAATAATATCCCTCCCCATTTTCGCCCCGAACAAATCGATTTACTTACTTGGCAGAAATTAGAAAAACGCTATTAGATAGACTTCATTGGATCAAATCTAGATAATAGATTAGCACCTATATTATGTCTAAGAGCCATAAAAACATCATCTGAATTATTACCATCCTCTAAAAAGCACACATTTTGCCGCACACTATTATAATTATATTGATTTGTTTCTGAATTAAATTGGGGTTTTATATAAATGTTTTCCCACTTAATTAATTTTGGCTTATCCAAGTAGGTTACATTAAAGGATGTCTCCGATTTACTCACATCTTGTTGATCGAATGTTATTTGTGTATCAATTTTACCATTTATATATACTCCACCTTCTCCTATAGTAAAAATATCTTTGTCTGATTTAAATATTTGTTTAAAATCAGTTTTTAACAAATTAATTTCTTCTTTAATATTTTAGTCAGCGTCTAATCTATTTTCATTATATATTGTCATTAATGATTTCATTCAATATCCTGATCTCCCGTTTTTGCACATGCAATGTTCATATCCTGCTTGTTTTAAGTCAGATATAGTCTACTCTATTAATTTTTCTGCACGTTCTAATGTACCATGTGTAACCACAGCACTTCTGCCATTTTCTGTAATGTCGGCTAATTTATCTTTTAAACTTTGAGGTATGCATTCCTCACCATATTTACTTTTTAAAAAATCAACCATTTCAGAAAAATCTTTGACATTATTAGCTCTAGCGTTTTTTGCTGATTTAACTCCAAGCGAAGCACAAAAACAAATCCATACACTTTTTAATTTTTTAAATATCCCTCCGTGTACGTTTCTAAAACGAGAATCTGTTAACTGAGCCTTACTTGAACCCCTTGCTTCATCACTAGCATCTGCTCCCCTTGTATCAGTTGTAGACTTTTTTATCCCAAAATGTTCTTCCAACTTAGCCTTCGCTTCTTGAAAATTTATCGATCCTTTGTCTATCTCTGCTTTTCGATTTTCTATAGGTTTTTCGGTTTCCGCGAATGATTCTTTTGTTCGTGACGTATTTTGTACATTTCTCCCTTGGTTATTGCCATTGTTTATTCTATCTTGCCAGAATTTTAACAACTTCTTAAATTCGGTCCTACTCATAAATTCTTCATTACTTACCCTGCTGTTTGCAGGCGAATTACTTGTTGTTCCTTGTACCATACCTTCCCCTTGATAATTTTATAACGAAACATTGTATTATAGAAATTTATCTTTGGCAACTTCATAAAGTTATACTCAAACTATTTTACTATCGAGGCTATAAAAAAAATGTTCAAAAAAAAATTAATGATATTAACGTTTATAAGTATCTGACCATTAAATGGTATAAAATTATTAACATGCACTTGTGAATAAGTTGTTAATTTCTTATGCTTGATTTCACTCAATAAATCTTAAGGTTTGAGAAACTGTCATATTAAACCATGAACACAAAGTGGCATTTTTATTATATAATCTCTTGAATATTAACAAGTTAAACGAAGCATGCATTTCTATTAACATTCTTTTAAATTAAAAAAAATCAATTCATATACATTGACTTTGTTAGTTGTGTTTTTATGTGAACAACTTTTACATGAATAGTGAAGATTCAGTCCCTAAATTCCCTATTTGGGAAACCGTGTGTGCAGATTTTGCAGATATTTTTCCACCAGATGTCTATAGAACATGGTTCGAACCAATCGTCGTGTTAAATGAAAGCGAAACCGACATAACACTAGGTATACAAAACGATTTTGCAGTGATATGGATCCAGGAAAATTATTTAGACATTATTTCCAAACGCCTAACCATGGCACTAGGGCATCCAATAAATATTACACTACAAGTACTTCATCAAAATAACCCAAATCAACAGCAATCTACACAATCAACACAAAGTCACACTCGAGTACAAAAAACCAAAGAATGCTCAGATAAAAATTATCTAAAGACTCATCAATATTGCTTATTAAACCCTAAAAATACATTTGAAAATTTTGTTGTTGGAGCTGGTAATCAAATGGCACATGCCGCATGTATCGCAGTTGCTAATGCCCCGGGACGAGCGTACAACCCATTGTTTTTATACGGAGATACAGGGCTAGGGAAAACTCATCTCATTCAAGCAGTAGCACATGAAATTCTAAAAAAATCTCCTAAAACACACGTCGTGTATACATCAACTGAAAAATTTACTAATGAATTTATAAATGCCTTACAACAAAACAGCCTACCAAGTTTTAGACAAAAATATCGCAATATAGATGTACTATTAATCGACGATATTCATTTTTTATCTGGGAAAGAACGAATACAAGAAGAATTCTTTCATACTTTTAATGAGTTATTCGAAGCACAAAAACAAATTTTATTATGCAGTGATCGTCCTGCCTCAGAAATTGCAAAACTAGAAAGCAGATTAGTTTCACGTTTTCAATGGGGACTCGTTACAGATATTCAAGCGCCAGATTTGGAAACACGGATGGCAATATTAGCTAAAAAAGCAGCAGCTATGAACCTTCATCTCCCACAAGATGTAATTGAATATCTTGCCAATCGTGTATCAAGTAACGTAAGAAAATTAGAAGGAGCGCTAACTAGACTAGCAAGTTATTCATCATTAACACACGCACCAATAAATACTGAAGCTGTAGAACATTTATTACACGATTTATTTCATGAAGAAACAGCAACACAAATTTCTATCGAACGCATCCAACAAAAAGTTGCAGAATATTATAGATTAAAATTAGCTGATATGGTTGGTAAACGACGCCCAGCAAGTATAGCGTTCCCTAGACAAGTTGCGATGTACTTATGTCGAGTCATGACGTCACAATCACTGTCCGATATAGGTAATGAATTTGGTGGACGCGACCATGGAACGGTAATACATGCATGTAAAACGGTAGAAAATATGATCGAGCAAGACAGTTCTATAAAACACACCATTGAGCATATCCAAAAACTCATCTTAAATTCTAGATAATTTACCCTATGAAATTTTCTGTCTCTAATTCAATCAATCTTTTCAGTTCTACACTATATTCCATTGGAAACTCACGGACAAGATCATTGATGAACCCATTAACACTTAAACTTGTCGCATTTTTTTTCGAAATTCCACGCTGCATCATATAAAAAATCTGGTCATCACTGATTCTAGATACACTCGCCTCATGCTCAACAACATTATCTTTCCCGTCAGTTATTATTTTGGGATAAGTTGCAGCTTTACTTTCTGAATTCAAAAGTAGGGCATCACAACACGTTTTATTTCTACAGCCACTTATTCCCGATTTACACCTCACAACTCCGTGATAAGTAGCAATACCGCTACCAATAGAAACCGACTTTGATACAATATTTGAATATGTATTATTAGCCAGATGAATCATTTTTGCACCTGTATCCTGATGTTGTTCATCTGCAGCAACAGCAATTGACAACACTTCGCCATGAGCATATTCCCCATTTAGTATAATAGCTGGATATTTAGCGGTTAATCTTGACCCGATATTACAATCAATCCATCTTACATCTGCATGATGATGAGCGATCGCACGCTTAGTAACAAGATTATAAACACTACTCGACCAATTTTGCACGGTAATGTACTGCACTTTCGAATATGGTAATGCAACAATTTCCACGACAGCAGAATGTAAGTTAGAAGTTTCAAATTTTGGTGCTGTACATCCTTCCATGTATGTCAATTCTGCACCTTCACCAACAACAATTAGCGTGCGTTCAAATTGTCCTAAATTAACTGAATTTATGCGAAAATACGCTTGTAACGGCTGTTCAACTTTTATCCCAGGTGGAACATAAATAAAACTGCCACCACTAAACACAGCACTATTTAAGGCACTAAATTTATTATCTTTAACAGGAACAACATTTGCAAAATATTGCTTAAAAATTTCAGGATATTTCTTCAAACCCGTACTAGAATCAACAAAAACTACTCCTAAATTTTCCAAGTAATCTTTAATTCGAGAATAAGCGAACTCACTATCAAATTGCGCTTCTACTCCAGCTAAAAATTTACGTTCATTTTCAGGTACACCTAAGCGTTCAAATGTTTTTTTGACATTCTCTGGAACTTCATCCCATGATCTTTTAGGTATGCGATCTTGTGCAAGATAATATCGTATAGAATCAAAATTTATATTATTTACTTCAGGGTGATTAAACCATTTCGGCAGTTTAATCCTCCGGAAACTTTCTAAAGCTTCATGTCGGAACTGACACAACCATGGATCTTCATTCTTAACCTTCGAAATATAATCAATGGTATCGTGGCTCAACCCATAGCCTGCATCATATTCATATTCCACCGAATATTGGAAATCGCTAATGTCTATAGTATTATGCAATTCCGTTTCCATTATTTATTGATTTTCTAATTGTTCGTACCCCATTGTTTCAATTTGGTTAACTAAGTCACAATTTCCTGATTTTATAATAGCCCCATCATCCATAACATGAACTACATCAGGTTTAATATAGTCAAACAAGCGTTTATAATGAGTAATTATCAATGCACAAAAATTTTCATCACGCAGTTCATTAAATCCATTAGCAATTAATTTCAAAGCATCTGCGTCAACCCCACTGTCAATTTCATCAAGAATAACACATTTTGGCTCTAATATCAACATTTGTAAAATTTCTAAACGTTTTCTCTCTCCGCCAGAAAATCCGACATTCATCGAACGACTTGTAATCGAGCGATCTAATTTTAATAAATCCATATAAGAATATAATTTCTTATAAAATGCAACGGCATCTATTCTTTTGTTTAAACGAGACTGCAAAGCTTCTCTAATAAAATTTGCTACACTTACACCAGGTAACTCAATCGGGGTTTGGAATGACAAAAATAGTCCCATACGAGCACGTGCATCAACAGGTAATGTCACTATCGATTGCCCATCTAACAAAATATCTCCTGAAATAATCTCAAAGTCCGGATGACCAACAATAACATTAGCTAATGTACTTTTCCCTACTCCATTTCTGCCCATCAAAACGTGGACTTCACCATTAGGCAATGACAAAGAAAAATTTTTAAGAACAACTTTTTCATTAACTTTAACGCTTAATTCTCTTATGTCCAACATAAATTTTATCTTGCATATAAAATTATCAATAAAAAAGCGAGACCTTTGTTTTACATAAAAATGCTACACATAGACACCTGCTAAATTACAAGGTTAAATCTTGAGCATAAAGGCAATTAGAATCAAAACAATTATATGATAATTTAATCTTTTAAATCCTAAATCAAAACAGTTTTTACATTTTTTAGCATAAATTTTTGTTGGTTTTTATATTGGCATGTGCGAATCTACTGTTGGTTTACAAGGTGTTAGTATTTTAAATAATATAGGATATTATTACTTCGGCTACCTAAGCTGTTAATTACAAGAAACTGGCAAATATAAAAAGAACTTTCGATTTTGTCTATCTTTGTTTTTTAAATTAAAATTTCCTAAAATAGCACTAAATATACGAGACATAAAAGTAAAAAATGAACATGTTATTAGAAAGGAAAAGGAAAATAGGAAACAATATATGAGAGTACAAAATTGTATAAAACACAAATCTTACAAACGGAGTTGCAGCAGGGAAATTTCAAAAATATTTTACAATTCACAATTCCTAACAGAATAGATAAAACAATTCGATAACTAACTCAAGTGGTTAACGAACTAAAATCGCCAACCAAGCGAAAATCATTACCTAAATATAAAGTTTTAGTTTGAAATTAAAAAAGCTTGACAATATACTTTAACTGTCAAAATTATGATGCCATGCATCCCCATCGAACAACTGATTCTGACTCTAGCGTGCGCGAGTTGTTAAGGCAAAAATTCTTAGACCAAATAATTACCCATAGTACTCCAACCACAGATAATGAATTTAAAAGGGTTTTTTTACATACTGTAAACGAAAATGGTGAAAATATAATAGGGCGTAGTTTTGCTGATGCTTTATTGAAACTCTCTATGCCTAATACTAATCTAAGTGTGCGCAAAGTCAATGTAATTAGCGAGAATGTAGATGGAGTCTTCAAAAATTTTTATCTAGCGGTAAAGGATTTTATAGATGTTCCTGAAACTCAAAATCTAAGGGTAGACGCATTATATTGTGCGGATGTGAATGATCCGAGAAGAGATGCTAGGCTTCCGCAAACAAGAAGCGAAAATATTATTCAAAAACCGGCTTACATTTTGGGAGAAATGCAAGTTGCGCCGCAAGACTTTGGGGCACGTTTAATATCCTATATGAGCAAAATTTTTGGAAGCTGTACTACAGCTTTAAAGGCAAATCAAGTTCCAATACCAACTTATGGTGTCGGTTTATGTATGTGGAATGGTACGTCTTTCTGTGAAGATTTAGGTAGGCTTAGTAGTGACAATGTAAAAAATAAGCTAAATTTTACAGAAATTATGGGGCGGACGATATTTTTAGGAAAATGTGAGGAAATCAGTCCACAAGCTACCAGGCGAAGTATTGACCAACAATTAGAAACAAAGCGTCAGTGGTTAAAAAGTAATGCGGTACGATATTTTAAACCAGCTAATAAACTGTGGGGTAAAGACTTGAGCAAATTGAATGTACTCAACACAGAGTTTAATAGTCTGTCAGTTGAGGAGAAAAAGGTATATTTGTGGTTAGAATTTATTACCTGTGCGCATTTGATGACAGACGACATTATAGACAGTTCTTTATCCTGTTTAAGTGAAGAGAGAGACAAAAAACCTTTTAAGGACGCTTATGAAGCTATTAAAATAAATTTAGGAGATCAAAATATGAATGCAACAGAAATTAAAAAGAAATGGCCAGATTTATGGGGTTTTGGGGAACTTGCTGAAATAGCAAAGGAAGAAGCTGAAACAGCAGATCTAGCTCGTAAAATAACAGATGCATTATGTAAAGTCTGTTTATTAAAACAAGGAGCCGATGAAATTTCTATCCCCTCGGAAAAATTTCCTACATTAGTGTCCAATAAGGAACTAAGAAAACGTGTAGTTAATAAAATCAATCAAGACGAAAACGCAATTTTTAAAATAAAAAGCATAGACCAAAACATAAGTGCAACGATGCGAAAACAAAGTTGATGGTAAATATATACTAATTAAAGTAATATACAACTGTTATTTTTTTAATTTATTTAGTCTAAATGCTTTGTGTGCTTTTTGTTTAGTAAAGTAAGAGGTGTATTTTTTTTGTAGCCGGATAATAAAAATGCAATTATTACCGGCAATTTATCATTTCCCCAAACAATCGGATCAAAAAATTGATGAAATCAAAAAGACACTAAACAAGTTGCTGGGATTAGCACCTCAAAATTTAAAAGTTGATTTTTTATGTAAAATTTTGCTTAACGAACAACCAATGTACATACTTGCTGAAATGCAAGTAAAGCCTCAAGATATGGCAATAAGGTTATTGTCTTACGTCTGTAAAATTTTTTCGTCGTCACCTATTGACGTAAACAAAAACACAATCCCACCTCCTGTTTATGGATTTGCCTTTTGTATGCGAGACAATAATGACAATAATGACTTAATATGACACGCGTCGTTAGATACGCATAAAGTTGATACAGAACCTCAACACTCAACAGAAATATCAATAACAAATATATTTTTAGGCAACCCTAAAAAATATCAACTACCTGAAAATAGAGCTAAATATCTTAAAAACTGCCAAGGCGATTTAAGAAAAAAAGTTGAAAACTGGTTCAACAATGCAGACTGTGAAGAAGAAGAAAGTCAATTCAAAGAGAAAACATTAGATGAAATGTCAATCGAAAGGCGCAAGGTATATACTCTTTTGGAATTAATTACTCTATCCAGATTAATGACAGAAGATGATGTTAAAGCATCTCTAAAATATCTAGAAAGAGTAATGGAAGGACAGGATGATCCAGATAAAAAAATTTTCGAAGCAATGTACGAAAAACTTAGAATAAAGGAAGATAATATGAATAAGGTATTCAATGAAGAAGATCATTCAGGATTAATCGAAGTACTTAAAGGACATATGTCTCAACAGCTACATGAAGCTCACAAAGAAAATATAGCATCAAAGGTTGCTTGGGAGGTCGGTAAAGAATGTTCTATATCTGATAGAGAACTAAACACTAAGATTCGCGAGAAGTGGGACGCAAAATTTCCCGGTATCCAATTATATAGTAGAGATATAGAATCTATCCAAAAAATAATCCAAGATACATATGAAATAAATGTTACCAAAAATAAAAGCAGATAACTCTACTACTTGTTTAAGAGCCACACGAATAGAAGAAGCTCAGTGTGGTTTTTATTTTTTTAATATAAGTACAAAATTATTAATCATGTATGTGTGTTGGTGGTATACCAACTTTACTAGCGACTAGGTCGTCAGTTTCTTTTATTATTCTATTACAAATTTGTTTAAGTTTCATCTTGATCCAACGTACAGTTGAGCTACCCTCAGTGTAATTTGCTGGACCATAAGCATCAATACGCCCATCACGTAACATATTGTCATTTTGTTCAAATTCAGCTTCGGATTGTTCATTATACACCGCATATGAATATCCACCATGTTCACGAATAATAGTAAAAGCAGGGATATCACTCGGGCCATCAGCGAGATATATCATGTTATTAATTGGTATACGCCTATCACTAATACCAATGCTGCTGTTGATATCGATCTTATCATTTTTATTACACCCCTTATTAATTTCAAAAATGCAACGCGTTTTCTGAGTATTATCTATTATTCTTCCAATTTGTTGAATTTTCCCACCAGGAACATATTTTATATTATTATGTAAGAAATCTGGCGGAAGAGGTGTTTCAATAAACTCACAAGCATATATTCCATCAACATATTTTGCGATAGCTGAACCTCGAATCATTTCTGCCAACCCATTGCTAATTATATAATGCTCAAGAGTAATTTTATATTCTTTATTACGACTATCTAAATTAACCCAATTTCTAATTTTAGAAAAAAATTCTGGCAACCCAGAAAAAAATTTCAAATTTTTCCCAATAGCATATAACTTCTCATTATTTAAACCGGGCAATAATCCACAATTAACATAAGTTAATAAATGATTCATCGCAATACTATCTGGAGACACTGTCACTCCATGCCTAGAATACGCTTGTGGCAAAGCATTAACTTCATCCCAAAATTTTTTCAAGTCTAAACCATATTCGGCAAATAAAGGCTCTTGCATATAGTTTGGAGCTAATGTCTTGTCAAAATCCCAAATACACGCAACAATATTAGTTCGTCCAATTGATTTAAGCTCATCTGTCATTCTATATAAAAAATATATTTAGTTTTTCTTTTGAAAATAGAAAAATTTAAATTAATAAGCGTAACCATGCACAATCTCCCAGATATAGAATCATTTAAAAAACGTTACGACGAGCTAAGTGAATTAATGTCTGCACCAGATTTTTATTCAGATCAAAGGAAGGTAACCAATATTTCCCGCGAACATCAAAAACTAGCAACTCTTATACAGAAAGTAGAAAGTTTAAAAAAATTAAAAACAGAACTATCAGAAGCTCAAGAATTATTCACTGATAATACACTAGATCCCGATTTACATGAGCTCGCTCGTCAAGAAATCGAAAAGAAACACAATGAAATTAACGACGTACAACATAACATCACACTTTTGATGCTTCCACCAGATCCATCAGATTCAAGAAACACCGTTTTTGAAATACGAGCAGGAACAGGTGGTGACGAAGCATCATTATTTGCAGCAGATTTATTTAGAATGTATTCCAAATATTCTGAATCTCGTGGATGGAAAATAGAACTTATCTCAAGCAGCCCATCGGAAACTGGAGGATTTAAAGAAATAATCTTTTTAATTTCTGGAGAAGATGTGTACAAATTTTTAAAATTTGAAAGTGGGGTACATCGTGTACAGAGAATACCAATTACAGAAGCTAATGGACGAATTCATACTTCAGCAGCAACAGTTGCAGTATTGCCAGAAGCAGAAGAAGTAGACATACAAATATCCCCTGAAGACATTGAAATTTCTGTATGTAGAGCAAGTGGTCCAGGAGGCCAGGGAGTCAATACTACTGATTCCGCGGTTCAAATATTACATAAACCAACTGGCATGCAGGTGTATTGCGCAGATGAACGTTCACAACAAAAAAATAAAATTAAGGCACTCAAGGTGCTACGTTCTCGTCTACTTCAACAAAAAGAAGAAGAAGAACGCGCAAAATATGCTGCTAATCGTAAAAATCAGATCGGTTCTGGGGATCGCTCTGAACGTATACGCACTTATAATTTCCCACAAAATAGGCTTACTGACCATCGTATTGGATTAACATTGCACAATTTACCACAAATTATGGAAGGGGAAATTGATGAACTAATAAACGCTCTACAAAATGCAGATTATGAAAACAAACTAAAAGAATTAGCAGATCAACACTCTTAAAATAAAACATGTTCATCTATACTAGATACGTAGCTATTATGATTCGTAATTAACTTCCAACCTATGCAAGCAATAACGAGAAGAGATACTAACCATAACCCATTAATGGGCAATGAAATATGAATTAATCCATGATTAAAACTCCGAGTAATATTAAAGCAGCCGCGAATCAAAGTGATTGGGAGTAACGCCAAATAATTAACATACGTACATAAAAATGTCGCATGTAAAATTCCACATATAATAGACAAACTACCTAAAATAATAGATAACGAAGCTAATGGGATAATTAAAATGTTAAAGATTATGGTCAATAATGATATCTGGCCAAAAAACTCCACAGAAATTATTAAACTAGATAAACATGCTGCTAATGAAGTACAAGAACTAGATAATAAATATCCTCTCAGTTTTATTGTAAATTTTTGAAAAATATTGAGTGCAGAAAATTTTTTTAACTGTTTTTTTCTAAAAAAGCACTCACAACTTTGTGTTAACGGTGTACCAATAACTATAATCCCAAACACTACACAATAAGAAAGCAAAAAGCTGATATTATAAGCGATTGTCGGTGAACATAAAACATAAATTAATAAACTATTTGTATAAGTTGACAATACATTCGGTTGACGATTGAACAAAACAGCAAGATAATAGAAAGAAATCATCATGTAAGCGCGCACTGATGACGGCATAGGTCCAATAATATTAAGATAAATAAATAATAAACCAAGCAAAGGGAAAGCACGGATTTTTTTTGGAAGTAAAAACATGCGCAATAACCAATCTAAAAATGCAGCGATTAAACCAATATGCAATCCACTAACTGCAAATACATGCGCAACCCCTGCATCACAAAAATCATCACGTAATTTTTTATCAACACCACTTTTATTACCAGTTAGCATAGCAACCAAAACACCATTTAATGTAGAATTCGCTACTCCACATTTTAAATACGAAAAAATTCTTTCGCGATAGGTAGAACAAAATTTTTTAAAATAAGAGGCTTCACCCAAAATATCAACTATAGAACCATCTGAACAATATAAAAAAATATGATTTTTACACAAAAATTGGCTAAATGAACTTTTATCTTTATCTGTGATATGTGTTAATTTGCATACAACTTTTACTTTTTGGCCTAAACATGGTATAATTTTATCATACTTGAGAATAAAATATGCTTTCTGTTTTAATATGGCCAATAAATTTGAAGGTGCTGATATAATCGTTGCATACCCATAAACAGTATTACCATCTAACTTACTTGAAATAGAATCAATATATAAAATTAATTCTATATTTTTACGGCACCTAAACTTATAAACCTCATCATTTTTTAATTTCGTACTATAAATTAAACCTAGTATGCCACCTAAACATATAAAAACAGCAATTACTATAACCTTTTTAAAATTAGAAGAAAAAACATAACCAGGTATAAAGCATATCAAAATAGTAGGAATTAATGTCGCACTTTTATAAGTAAAAGTAATGTGCATCCCAGCAATAAAACCAAATACAATACTCAATATGACATAAATTATCCTGATGTTGCACACCATCACCTAGGCTTCGTCTAAAAAGACTATCCTTTTATTTGTAAAGAAAAAAATAATAACTAAATTTAAATTAACCTTCCGTAAAGTGACGTCGTCCCACAATTATCAATCGCTACTGGAACTAAATTTCCAATATTTTCATCACTACCATCAAAAATTACCTTATACCCATTCGATGTATAACCATATAATTTTTGTTCACCTCGTTTAGCATGACTAACAACTAGTACTTCTACATTAGATCCTATCATAGATCTATTATATTCTAAAGAATGTTCTTGTACTATATTTAGTAAAATTTTATTTCTTCGATCCTTTTCGTCTGCAGAAACACTATCTTGCAATTTCGATGATTCCGTACCTATTCGTGGACTATATTTAAAAATAAAAGCCATGTTAAATTTTATTTCTTCCAATAAAGATACTGTCTCTTCAAAATCTTGTTCTGTTTCACCAGGGTATCCAACTATAATATCAGTAGTCAAAGTAATATTATGGACTTTTTGTCGTAAAGAACTAACAATATCTATTATGCGTTCCCGAGAATAAGGACGCTTCATCAGGCGTAAAATTTTATTTGAACCACTCTGGACAGGAAGATGCACACTTGGACAAAGTTTCTCTAATTTTGCATGCGCATTAATCAGATCTTCACGAAATCCCTTTGGATGTGGAGACATATAACGAATACGATAAATTCCAGAAATACCGTTAATTCTTTCTAATAATTGAACAAATGGGCTTACACCATTGATAATTTTCATATCGCCTTGTCCATAATTATTAACAATTTGCCCAAGTAACATAACTTCTTTTACTCCATGATTTGCTAAATTCATACATTCATTAACAATATCATCAATTGGGCGATAAACCTCTGAACCACGTGTTTTAGGAACAATGCAATAACTACAGCACATATTACACCCTTGCATAATAGATACATAAGCATTAGCAGATTTTTTTTTGAAATCATGTAGCGATTGAAAATCGCGATTCTCATTTGAAGATCCAAGCAAAGTTAATTGTTTTATCTGCTGTTGTTCTAATATATTTTTAAGCTCATGTAAACGTCGTGGCCCAATAATAAAGTCAATTTCTGGATTTAATACAAATAATTGCTCTCTTAAATTTTCAGCCATACATCCCACAACCCCCAATAAACGGCCTTGACGTTGCTTTTTTCGCCGTGCTAAAAAACCAGATTTCCCGATTGCTTTAATCTCTGCTTGTTCACGAACACTACAAGTATTCAATATAAAAATATCTGCTTCTTTCTCTGAATCAACAATCGAATATCCAGCATTACTCAACTCAGCAACAATTTGTTCTGAGTCTCGAACATTCATTTGACATCCATAAGTTTTAATAAAAACTTTTTTAGGCAAAATCATGATATTTTTCTGTAGAGAACATAGATATTTGTCGAGTCAGATCTAAAAACAATTGACACTTAAATATAAAATTATCCTCTTACTTTGTATGCCGCGCGCTGATAAGTTATCAAATACTCAACATAAAACTTATACACAGTGGTTAATTCCATTTTCAATTAGCATATTATTTTTTTTATTGTCTGCATTAATTATAAAAGACAATGCGCCCAAAGGTGTAGCACATACTCCTGACGATATAAAACCGTTTATTTATATAACATCTAGTAACACAGATAATGATAGAAATTTTGAAGCTTTCTTTCTACCGACCAAGTATAATTCTAAATTAAAAATAAAAAAAATTAAAAAAACTCCATCTTATTTAAATAAAGTAGAATCGAAGAAAGAAATTTTCTCAGGACTTGATCGTTTAAGGATTTTTGGAATGTTTACAAATCGATTTACAGAATCAGAATATTGGACAATTTCCAGTATTCAAATGCGAAAAACATTAAACAAAAAAATAAATATTTTTTTTATAGAAAAATTTGAAGTAGAAAATGACAAATATAAATTCATTGAAAATTTTTACAAACTAGATACGCATTTTTTGTTTCAAGAAAATTTTCTCAATGGACATTCAGAATAAGAAGAAGTGGATACTAGTTGACGGCCATAATCTGGCATTCAGATGTTTTTATGGTGTACCAAAGATGACACGCAAAGATGGCATGCCAATTAATGCCATTTATGGGTTTATCAGAACATTGATGAAATTTGAATCTACTTATCAACCAGATGCTATTTGTGTATTTTTTGATACAGATGGCTCTAAAGAGCGCAAAGGAATCCTATCAACATACAAAGCAAACCGAAAAAAAATGCCTGCTGAATTAATTGATCAGATAAAAAGAATACCTGCCATTATTCTATCCATGGGGTACTACATTAATCAACATAACGGCATTGAAGCTGATGACTTAATAGGAACTTATGCAAAAAAAATTGATAAAGAAGATGAAATAGCCTACATTGCAAGCGCAGATAAAGATTTCGCTCAATGTATTTCTAATAATATTTTTCAATTATTACCACCTACAGGCAAATCAAAATCTTCAAATTGGAAAATACTAGATAGTACAGGCGTGATAGAAAAATATGGAGTACGGGCGGATCAAATAGTAGATTATCTATCATTAATTGGTGATTCAGCTGATAATATCGATGGAGTACCTGGAGTTGGTCATAAAATTGCATCAAAATGGCTATCAGAATTTCAATCTATTAACAAAATTTACGACATGATTGAAAAAATTTTACCAACACGATTTAAAAACATCCTCATTGAAAAAAAAGATACTGTTTACCGAAATAAACGCTTAATTACACTGCAAGAATACAGTAATGATCAACTACCACTTGCTGAACATAATCCTGATTTAGATGAACTACAAAAACAATTACAGGAGTTAGAGTTATTTTCAATTTTACGTGCAATTAAAGAAAAAAATCAGTGTCTACTATTTTAATAAAAATAAAATCAAGCTGCCCAAAAATAATCTATACCAAACAAAAATACATAAACTATGTTTACTAATATAAGTTAGTAAAAATTTTATTGCTAACATGGAAAAAATAAACGCCACAAATATTCCAAGAAAAAATGTCTGAATATCAAAATATTGAAATATTAAATTATAATCCTTAAATAACTTAAAAAATGTCGTTGCTGTCAGTGTTACTAAACCCAATAAAAAACTATACTCTACTGCGAGCACTTTTTTTAAACCACAAAAATAACCTCCCACAATTGTTAACATTGAACGACTCATTCCCGGAATTAATGCTAAACATTGCCAAAGTCCAATTTTTATACAAGTTTTGAAATTTAATGTATCAACATCGGCTTGTATTTTAAAAATATTTTTGTATTTTTTTTCTGCAAAAAACATAAGGAAAGCACCAATTATAAGTGCTAATGCAATATACTTAGGAGTATAAAGAATATTTTGCAAGCTACCATCGAGGAATAACCCTAAAATTCCAGCAGGCAAAAACGAAACTAATAAATTTCTAACTAACAATATCCCTTGGGAATTGCAACAAAAAATCCCTAATGTCATGTCAATAATGCGTCTTTTATATAAGACTATTATTGCTAAGATTGATCCACATTGAATAATTGCAAAATAAGAATTCATTGCTTTTTCACGTGAAAAAGTATCGGAGCTAGTGTTTTTTTTATCAAAAAAATGTTCAATAACAACCATATGACCAGTTGATGATACTGGTAAAAATTCTGTAATTCCTTGAATAACACCAAGTAATGATACAATAGAAGAATCATATTTCTCCAAAAAAGAGCAAGAACCTGCACTTTTGCAACCATCTATATTTCTTTGTTCAATTAATGTTAAACTTTTATCACAATTATTTGCAAATAAGAAAGTTATACAAATAACCAAACATTGAAAAACCAAAAAACATTTCCTAATCATTGTCAGAAAAACATTGATATTTCTTAATCATATCAGCAACAAAATTTTCATCACATTTATCTACATCACTTTTAGTTAAAGACCCCTGTAAAAGGAATAATATCTGCAAAGTCCAAAATCTAGCATTTTTTATAGCAAATATTTCATTTTCAGGTAAATTTTTCACTTTATTTAAAGCAACAGATTGAAGTTCTCCAAAATTATTTTTTAGTTTTAATGCTAGACAGTATTCTGCTACTACCTCTAAATTCCAAACTAAATCATTAGAATCCATTAAATATAACTTTTTTAGTTCAACTAAAGCATTATCTAGGGATTTAGCATCTCTACTACTCCTAGCTATCAAACACTTAGCGCGTGCTAATGATGCATACTTTATATACTTTTCTTCGTCCGTTTTACTTAAAACTCTCTCATAAATTGTAATAGCATCAGAAAAGTTTCCTAAAATACGTAAAATGTCTCCTTGAAATATTCTAGCTAATACAGCTAAGTCTGGAACTTCATTATGTTGAATAATTGATTCAAACATGTTCAATGCTTCACGCATATTACCTTCCAAACATAACAATTTACCCATCTGATACTTAGCGTAAAAGTTATACCACTCATTTTCAGTTTCACATTGTTCCAATAATGTTCGAGCTTTGTACAAATTTCCAGATTTCATATAAAACTTTGCTTCTTTTATAAGGGAAAGTGTAATGTATTTATTGTTGTTAAAATATGTACGCAAACAATCAAATGATTGTTTAGCAGACTCAATATCCCTCAACTTTAACGCACTACAACCTTTTAAGAAATGCACACAGCTAATCAAATCACGCATTTCCTCATCAACATTAACTTGTTTATCATAAAACAATTCAGAAATTTTTGAACATAACAAAATTACTTGATTATACTGTTTCATAGCAAACAAAATTTGTGATTTACACAGCATAAGCTTTAATTTAAAAGATCTTTGCATGCCTTTTTTTCGTAGTGAATCAATATAATTTAATGCTCTAGCATAAAACTTTTTTTCTTTTAACACCTTAATATACTGTAAAATAGCATCACATTTTTTTTCCGAAAAACAATCAACAAGTGATAAATGGTATTCCGCTTGATCAAAATTTTGCAAAAAAATGTCACAAATTATTTGATTTTCAATCACATCTTGAAATTTCTTAGAGTGATCATGCATCAATATTTCTGTATATATTTCAGCTGCCAACTTAAAATCGTGATTACAAAAAAATGCATCCGCAATTTTTAAAGTAATTGCTAATTTAACATTGGTATCTTCTATCGAAGAACGCACCTTATCTAAATAATGTGCAGATAAACGATATTCATTAGAATCTTTATTAATCGAAAGACATGCTAGCAACTCATAAATTTCATCAAAAATTTTGTCACTAGTAAAAGTATCAATATATTGACTAGCTGCATTTTGACAAAACGCAACTTCATTTTCGTTTAACGCAATGGCCATTTTCGCCAGCAAAATTTGACGTTTTAACCATTCTACATGAGAATTATTAAATCCATCATCTAATATTTTCATGACAGATTCGAATGTTTCCTTGGATAAGGATACATGTGTAAGTAACTTTAGAACTAACAACTGAGTACAAGGATTATTACTTAACAACAACGTAGTTTTTAAATTATCTAATCCATGAGTTGAAGTTAAACCTAAATAAATCGCTTGATATATTAAAAGTTGGAATATATCCTCATTGAAGGGCAAGTTAAATAAAAAATTACTTACGTACGAATCAATTAATTCATCATCATGTTTTTTTAAGTGATTTAATAACAGCACATATTGCTTAAAAAATGGTAAGGCGAGCTGAGTATATTCATACATCTCTATCTTATTTCTCAATAAACTGAGTATGGATTCAACATCTGAATCAATATCAATGTTATGAATTATACTTTGAATTCTAATTGCTTCAATACTAGCGAGTTGCGCCCGATCTACTGCAATTCCACAAGCAATATCAAACTCACTTTCAGCATCATGAAAATTCCTATAGTGCGATAAAATCACTGCATATAAACAATGATACCACGCTAAGTCACGCACGCTCAACTGTAAAAAATTTACGCTAAACAACAGATGTCGAGCAAGTTTAATATGATTATTTTTAATCAATAAAAAACATTCTCGCAACAACAGTGAATCATATTCTATCAAACTTTGAAAACAGGAAATATCATATTGACTAATAAATTTATCTGCAGAAACCCAATCACCGATACTTAAATTAGAATCTATCACCCCAAGTATAGCAAACATACTTAAGTGAGACACTTCATGATGACGCGCTAAAATATCTTCATAAAAATCATGCGCAACTTCATAGTTACCAACATTATACGCATATTCCGCGCAACGATATTTAAAAACTGGATCATCTATATTAGCACCTACCGCAAACACATTAATTAATAGTACACAATAAATGCATATTATTTTTTTCACCTTATTCCACAGTTACAGATTTTGCTAAATTACGCGGCTTATCGATATCACATCCACGAAGTTTTGCAACATAATATGCAAATAGTTGTATCGGAATAGTTGCAACTATTGGTTGTAATGCCGGATGAACGTCAGGCACAATTATTACATCATCCGCAATATCTCTAAATACTTCATAATTGTTAGATGCCACTACAATAACTTTGCTATGTCTCGACCGAACCTCTTGAATGTTTGATATATTTTTGTGCAAAATTCCCTCTTGTGTAGCCAAAAACATACACGGGCATCTTTCAGATACCAAAGCAATTGGCCCATGTTTCATCTCAGCAGATGGGTATCCTTCAGAATGCACATAAGAAATTTCCTTAAGTTTTAATGCTCCTTCTAATGCAATTGGAAACAATGATTGACGACCTAAAAATAACATATCATTGTATTGAGCATATTTTTCAGCAATAGCATAAATTTCATCACTTTTACCCAATACAGCGGCCACTTGATCAGGTAAATTGCGTAAAGCTTCAACAAATTTTACACCATCTTCAAAAGACATGTCACGCATTCGACCAAAGTATAAAGCTAACATAGCAGTTATACAAATCTGTGCCGTAAATGCCTTTGTTGACGCCACTCCAATTTCTGGACCAGAATGCTGATAAATTCCACCATCTGACTCACGTGCAATAGTAGATCCAACAACATTAGTAATCGCTAGTGTTCTAAAACCTTTTCTTTTTGCTTCTTCCAAGGCGGCTAAAGTGTCAATAGTTTCTCCGGATTGACTAATTACAAACACTAAAGTATTTTTATCTAAAGGAGCATTACGATATCTAAATTCTGAAGCATATTCTACTTCAACAGGAATTCTAGCATATTTTTCAATAAGATATTCCGCTTCTAAGCAAGCAATCCATGCAGTGCCACAAGCGCAAAATAAAATTCTATCGATCTGCCGCAATTCTCGAGTCGTCATCTGTAATCCTCCGAACCGTGCAGTACTAAAATCATCTGAAAATCGACCACGCATAGCATTTTTCAACGCGGCTGGTTGTTCAAAAATTTCCTTCAACATGAAATGTTCGAACGGTCCCTTATCAGTATCTTCAACCTGCCAATCTAATTCACAAGTAACAGCATGAACATTCTCATTACCCAGGGTAATGATAGAAAAATCATTTTTTGTCAAACGTGCAACTTCACCATCATTTAAATATACCACACTTCGCGTATGTTGCGCAATTGCAGCAGCATCACTAGCAACAAACATTTCGTTATTACCAATACCAATTAACAACGGAGAACTTTTTCTAGCAACAATAATTTCTTCTGGATAATATTTACATAAAATTGCCAATCCATAAGTCCCACGAACATGAACTAACGCTTTTTGTACACTTTTCAAAAATTTATTTTCAGTAGATACTTCCTTATTATAATGATATTCAATGAGGTTGCAAAGCACCTCTGTATCAGTGTCCGAATAAAACTTGAAACCTTTTCTCAATAAAAAGTTTTTAATGTGCGCATAATTTTCAATAACTCCGTTATGAACAACACTAAACACACCGCTAAAACTTTGTTGAGGATGTGCATTCCTCTCCAATACAGCACCATGCGTTGCCCAACGAGTGTGACCAATGCCGACATTTCCCTCAATATCCTCTGACCTTACAACGTTAGCTAAATTACTAACACGTCCAACACGGCGAACGACCTGAAAGTCATCATCATTTAACACCGTTATCCCTGCTGAATCATAACCACGATACTCTAACCTAATAAGTCCATCAATTAAAATTGATACAGCCTGCTTTTCACCAATGTATCCTATAATGCCGCACATATAATTTTTTACTAAAAAACGTTAAGTATTTTACGAGTCAAATTTAACTAGCATAATTTACTTTTTAATCAAAGTAATAATGTTTTCAATGTGGCGTGTTTGAGGAAACATATCTATCGGCTGAACGTCACATATATTATAAAAATCTTTTAAAAAAGCGACATCACGAGCTTGTGTATCTGGTGCACACGAAATATATATAATTTTTTTTGGAAAAAAATTTACCAATTGATCAATAAAATTCTTACTGCAACCTGCACGAGGAGGATCAATCAATATACAAGTATCTTCTGAAGAGAAAGAGATATTACAAAAAATATCCGCTGCATCACCAGATATAAAATCAATATTATTAATACTATTAGTACGCGCATTTTCACGAGCTAAAATAATAGCATGTTCATTTGTTTCTATGCCACATACACGTTCAAAATATTTTGCTGCACAAATTCCGAATACCCCAACTCCACAATAAGCATCAATTAAAAACTTTTCTCCTAAACTTGCATTGACAACATATTCTATCATTTTTGGTAAAAGGCATGTATTATTTTGAAAAAATGCACCAGCTTGGAATTGAAAAATTATACCATTGATAGAATGTTTAACGTTCGCATTATTGTCAGAAACAACATCTCCATTAACATCCCGCAACAAAATGGTCCCACCACGTTTCTTTTTATTTGCTTCTAAAATAATTTTTTCGCGCACTGCCGGCAAAGCACGATTAATTGCATTAGTCGCAATTATACATTGTTTAACATCAATAATTTTTCTCTTACACCCATATGCTAAAAATCCGATATTAAAACTTTCTTCTTCTCTAAATTTTTGAAAATGCGGAGTAATCTTTGATCGATACCCGTATTCATAGTTTGAATATAAGCACTCATTTACTTTTACATCCACTTTCCCTATTCTTAATAGCAACTCCTTAACCTGCTTACATTTTAAATGTAATTGTTCTTGATATGTTATATGTTGATATTGACAACCTCCACAAATTCCAAACAATGGACATTTAGGAGTATTTCTTTCTTTTGCTGGCTCCAATATTTCAACTAAATCAGCTTCTGAATAATTTTTATGATTCCTAAAAATTCTTGCACGAACCTTCTCACCTATACAAACAAAAGGGACCATAACAACCCAATTATTCAATCGTCCAACCCCTAAACCTAAATTCGTAATATCGCTAATTGTCAGGTCTAATTCTTGATGATACTTAAGTGGCTGAACCACAACATCGTTAGAAAAATTACTATTCACTAAAAAAAAGAAACAGGGAATCTAAATATTTTCAACGTAAAATTATGACAAAAATGTCACCAAACGCATATTGGTCCAATATTATCAAATTTTTGCACAATCTACTTTATTCTTTATTTTTTTTCTTAAAATTATACACTTTTCGCTATGAATTTTCTAAAAAATGCACTTGGGATTGATGAACAAGGGAATAATATTAATCTATCTGCTGATGATATAAATGAAATAAAGGCACAATTAGCTTCCCTGGGACAACCTACATCTAATGGAATATTTGAAGTTTTTA
Organism: uncultured Opitutales bacterium; assembly: GCA_964486285.1. GTDB lineage: Bacteria > Verrucomicrobiota > Verrucomicrobiia > Opitutales > JAIRKQ01 > JAIDVZ01. The sequence goes on from CAZALH010000001.1 coordinate 26,979, forward strand.
AGCAAACAGAAAACAAGGGAAATTTTGAACATGCACCCGTAGACTTGCGTATTGAAAATTTTTTAAACGAATTTTTGAAGGATGTTGCTCCTGACAGCCATACTTGGCTCCCAAGTTCAACATTTATTTGTAAAAAACATGGTGTGTCACGCATATTGTCGCTCCCAGAAAATGGTGATGAATTTCATTCTGAATATGTAGATAGTTATAGGATTTATCAGGGTATATTAAATAACCCATCCACCGATAAAAGGACAACAGCAGGTTCATTTCACATAGTTGAAGGTGGACCTATAGTGCAAAAAGATAAAATTGAAATCCCTAAGATAGCATTTGCTAACATGCTAAAGCTAGCATTCAATCCTCCAGAAGACATGCTAATACTACCATTTTCATCAAACCAACAAACAAAAGCAAAGTTATTTGTATCTGCCTATTTTAAACCTACTATTTGTCCAGAAGTTCCTGGAATAATGCCAGCAAAAAATATGGAAATTCGCATGTTTCTACCAGGAAGTTTGGTTAGTATACTAGATTGCACAGAAAGCATATTTGGAAACGCTGGATCACCATTTTTACCCAGTAACGATGCGGCTATGGATCCTATATCATGGTCAGGATATACTGGATGTATAGTATTCGCTCCACAATTGCGAAAAGTTACGAAAAAATTACTTGGGCTACCTCATATTTCTGAAGCATCTGAGCGGCAAAAAAAAGAAGGTATGTGTTGGAGCAATGAAAATGAACTTTATCACGATGGGCGCCCCTTCCGTGCTGTAGCGCGCACAGGTAGTGGCGTCATAGTTTCAATCGTCGCCGATAGTTACAATGGATATGGGAAAAAAGAAATCAAAACACAAATATCATACGCCGCTAACATGTACGGCTTATGTGAAGAAGAACATTCTGGAGGAACATTAGTATTTCCTAGATACGATTTAGGTGATGAATTTAATTACAATCAATTTTTTGAAACTCAAATATCTTTTAAGGATCTACTAGCTATCAACGCTGACAACATGAATGTTCAAAACGAAGGATATGCTTTTGATAAAAACTACTATAATATAATATATTTGCCTGGGAATGCTACATTCTACCTCCCTAAATTACAAATTTCTTGGCAACATAAAAACGAAGAACATACAATACCACTAGAACTTGGGAAAGTGTATGTTTTACCAAACGGGTACCAAGTTCACATCGAAACACCTCTTCATGAAAATGAACGATGGAAGATGATTGGAACAAGAGCAGATGCAACATTTTGCTACAAGCCATCAACAGTATCTGGTGGCGGAAAATCAGAAATCGCAAAACCATTATCAGATGCAGTGATATACGGTTCAATGATAATTAATGATTACGATAAAGATTTTCAACTAGCTGACGAAATTTTAAATCGCGATTTTTCTGATCGGTTTATTGATAAAACGATTGAAGATCATCGCAAAATTTTAGATCATGAGCGAACATTAGGGTCTGTAATAAAATTACTTAACTTTAATACAAAGTATACAAACGAATATAACGATTGGTTAAAAACAATTCCTGCACACGTGAAGGAATTAATATTTGCTATAAAAACGTTCTATAAACAGTCATGGGGTAATAATTGGAAACAATTTTTCTCAGTTGACATCATAAATGGTAATCACGGTCATGAATTGAAATATAAAAATAATAAATTACTAAAGAAATATGTTCGCGTGGGATATACTAATGAACATATTTGGCGAAACTTTTCACTGCGCGATGATTTTGCCCCAGCGTTTAAATTACAATTAGCAGATGATATAACTTCATCTGTAACTTTACCCGCTAACAAAATTACAGTAGGCAATAAAGATTATAATAATCCGTCTGTGAAATTTGTACATAACTGTGAATATCGTCTCTACCAACGCCCAGATGAAGCAATTATCCCGGGATATGATCATGAAACAGAGTATGAAATTTCCCGTCCCAATACATTTACGTGCAATTACAAACCATTAACAAAATCAGACGTGCATAACATGATGAAAAACCGAATACAGTTCGAAAAATACACCGAACCAATGAAAAATTTACTTACTGATTTTATAAGTGATATAAATGCACCAAAGTATATTGTCTGTCCATCTGAACTAAGAGTAATGCCAAATGGTGAAATCAGTAAAAATAAACGATATCTACAAAACCGGCAAGATATAACAAATCTTGAAAAAGTATATCTTTCTAAATTAAGCATAAAATTATATAATCGAATTTCAGATATTAATGATGTCAAATTTCCAGTGAATGCTATTTTAAGTGGCCGTAGAAATAATCCCCCTGAACCAGGAATTCGGCCATTAAGTGTTTACAGCCCTCTACATTACATGGACTTGCCGGAATTATTTTTAGAATATATTTCAAGCATGACAGGAAAATCACCTTCTACGACAGGTGCGGGATTAGAAGGTGCACTAACTAAAGGACCATTTAACCCACTAAGTTTTATATATGATTTGAATAATTCATTGCTATCATTTATCCTATGTAATTATCATGGATTTTTATCATCAGCAGGGTATGTCGGACCAAAATTTATAGTTGAACATGACATTACATATATATTGCCAGAAATTTGGTCACGTATGCAAATCAATGAACGAGATCCGCAATTTTTAATAAAACATGGCTATCTTGAAAAATGTTCAGATTTTTCATATAACGGCCAAAACGTAGCATTTAGTCGATTAGGCTATAGAATTACTAAGAAATTTGTAAAAATTTTTGCTGGTCGCGTATTATCTACGCCGGAATCATTGTTTGAGGATGAAATATTACACCCTGAAAAACAAGACATGAATATATTTGTCGACAGTATTGCAAACATCGTAGAATCTCACAAAAATGCTGCTGAAATAATCATAAATAGCGGAGAGATTGACCTTGCTATTCCACCATTAAAGGCATTACTGTACATTATGCGCGATAATTCTTATGAAGGAATGACTTTATCATCGATAGAATTTCGCAATATGTTTAAGCGTGAAAATGTAATTAACAGCAACTGGTATAAAGCACGTTTAATAAATAAACAACAACACTACATTCAACACTTAAAAGAAGGGCAACAATATTTATCTAAGTTTATTGCAACACACAATAACCCAGATGCCGTAAATGAAGCCGAAGAAAAATTATCACAAACAAACGAAGAGCTCCTATTTGCAAATTCTACAGAATATGTCGAAAGCTTAATTGGAACAATAGGTAGATAAAAATTATTAAGTATAATAACTTAGAAGCGTCACAAGTACAAACTTTTGACGCCATTTTTATACCTTACACAAGTTTTTTAAAATTATCAGAAACGACCTTCCAGTTTATAATTTCTAGAAAAGCCTTAATATAATCAGCCTTGCGATTGTTGTATTTTAAATAATATGCATGCTCCCAAAGATCCATTAGAAGTATTGGAACACCTTCTCGAGCAACGTACCCTTTCATTAAAGGATTGTCATGATTTAAAGTTGAACAAATAAAAAGCTCATTACTGTTTTTAGTATCGATACACAACCAGGTCCACCCACTACCTAAATGAGACATCGCAGATTGTTCAAAAGCTGATATCAGGTTTTGAAAACTGCCAAATGAATGCTCTATTGCCTGCAATAATTGTTTTGATATGTCTTTATTTTCTGCAGGGGAAATAACTTCCCAAAGCAATTCATGGTTAAAATGTCCACCTGCATTGAATTTTATAAGAGATTTAACATCATCAGACACTGGCAACTGAAAAATCGATTTTATCAATTCTTCCAGAGAAATATCGGGAATGTTTTTACAGTCAGCCAATACTGAATTTAACTTATTAACATATGCTGCATGATGCTTATCATGATGAAGAAACATTGTTTGAGCATCAAACTGTGGTTCTAATGCATCATACGCATAACTTAGATTTTTTAATTCGTAAACCATAACGTCACTTGTTTAACCTAAAAAATTGTAACTGCGAAACTTATCAAGCACATTTAACATAACACTTGTACCATCCATTCCTTCATCATTTTCACGATTTTTCTTACCGAGCATAAATCCAGCAGACTTAACATCATTAATAGACTTAATGCCACTTTTCCAAGCATTTATAAACATAGTTGATAAAACATGTAAGTTTGGAGCTGATAAAAATAAACGAAGAGATTGCGACTGATCTATCCAATGCTGTACAATAGCAGCATGTTCAATTAACACATCCCAATTAATCATAAAAGCAGTGCTATATAAATTTTTAATATTATCTGGAATTTCATCTATCGCTGCTAACTCACCTTCAAAATATCGAATTTGTTTATGAATTTCTTTATTCCAACATGAATATTTTTTCAATGTAGTCACCAATTCCTGGCTTATAATCATCATTTCATGATTATCAGATAATTTTTTAATAAACACATTACGGGTCGCCGGTGTTAAACCAGGATAACATCCCATTAATCGAGAAATTTTTCGAGTAGGAGAAATAGCGTTAAGATACACATTTCTAATGCCAAATTTTTTTAAGTTTTCACGCAAAGAGTCCCAATTTAAAGTTGTTTGAAATTTCTTGCTAGAAAAATCCATAGGAAGCTTACCTAAGCTCCATTCTGTTTGGTCACAAATTGGGCATTTGCCAAATTTCTTTGCTAATTCAACCGACTCACTTATAGTCTCAAATGCTATGAATTCAAAACATTCATTACTAAAACTAAAAGCCTCTTTACTATCAAATGGCAGATTTTTGTGATATAAAGCATTCTGGAACCCCATAACACCTAACCCAATAGCACGATACTTTTGCGCAAATTTTTTTGAAGCATCAGTAGGATAAAAATTACCATCAACGATCGTATCAAGTGCACGTACTGCAACTCGCACAGTATTTCTTAAAGATTCATAATCTAATGAACCGTCCGGCAACAAGTGCTTGCTTATATCTAGCGATCCAGTATTGCAAACTGCAGTTTCGTCAATATCCGAATTTAACATATGCTCGAGACATAAATTAGGAGAATGAATAACTCCATTTTTGCACATATTTGCATAATTACTTGTATCTTTAAAAGCTATCTTAGGATACCCAGTTTCAAAGATCCTTTGCATTATTTTTTGCCACAATTCTTGGGCTGATAATTTTTTAGAAAATATTTCCCCATTTGCAGCTTTCTTTTCAAGTTCCACATATAATGCTTCAAACTTATCACCATATAAATCATGCAAATTGCAAGCGTCTTCAGGGTTAAATAATGTCCAATCACCATTTTCTCCTAGACATTTCATAAAAAGATTAGGGATCCACAAAACAGTGCCCAATTCTTCATTATATGAGCCTACAAAGCTATTTTTCTTTTTGAAATCAATAAATTCTTGGACATCGCAGTGCCAAATTTCCAAAGTAGCAATTCCACGTCCACGCCTACGTTCAGTGCCTTGATTAGCTACTGCTAATTGATGTTGATGCAATTGTAAAAATGGAATAATCCCCGGTGAATCTCCACGTGTCCCTTTTATACGTGTACCACGTCCGCGAATATTACTCCATGAACCACCTACGCCGCCACCCCACTTAGAAATAAATGCATTATCTGCAATTCCTCGACTCATAATACTTTCGAGGTTATCATTAACATGATAAACATAACTTGCACACATTTGAGCCTTCGGTGTACCGGCATAATAAAGAGTAGGAGTTGACAAGCAAAATTGACGATTTTTTAATAGATTATACAATGCAATAACATCGTCTTCTGAACACGATTCTTTCGATAAAAACACACCCATCGCAACTCGCATCCACAGCATTTGCGGTGTTTCCAAAATTTCTTGCTCATCATTCCGCATGAGATAATTTTCCACTAAACTTTGTAAAGCAATAGCATCAAATTTAAGATCAGCACTAACATCTAAAACATTCGCCAACTTTTGTAGATCATAGTTTAACATTTTAGGATGTAACAATCCAAGTTTTACAGATTTATTAATGTATTCTATAAATATCTCGGCCTCTCTTGTTGATAAGGCAGAAATATCGTCTTTTACGCAGTGCCAATTAAAAATTTTTTCATACAAATACAGCAACTGTATACGTGCTGCAAAAATAGCAAATTCTGGATCTTTTTCAATCAATCCACGAGCATTTTCAATAATTTTGTCCTGAAATTCTTGCCTACTGATTTCATTGTATATTCCTTCACGTAAAGCAGCAACTACTTCATTATTTGTTAGATGAGAATCGATACCGTCACGTGCAAATGATATTCTTGCCTGCAAATCAGATACATCCCACAAAGAAGTGCTTCCATCATTTTCATTAATAAGAATTATAGATTCTTGATATTTCTCTTCTGTAACATTATCTTGTTCTTCATCTATAATATCCCTACGCATTTGTGCTCGTTGTGCCCTATACAAAATATAGGCCTCTGCCACTTTAAAAAATCCTGCGCGCATAAGCTCTTCTTGCACAGCATCTTGCACATCTTCAATATACACAAAAGACAACCCAGAATTGATAATATTTTCAGTAACTTTTTCTGAAATTTCTGAAGCTGGAGAAGCATCTTGATTAACCGCTGCAAATGCTTGGATAACAGCGCGTTCAATTTTTGACTCATTCCATGGAACTACCTGCTTATTTCTACGAATAAGTTTAATATAGTGCTTGCAACGCTGAACATTGCTATAAATGTCATATTCTAAATGCTTCTTTAGTACAAAACTTCTTGCAATATCACTTGCACCATTTCGAACCAATACTTCTTCTATTATACTATTAATTGCATCTTTGTTAAGTGATTGGGTCTCATATTTTAACGTTTCTAACGCAATACTTTTTAGTAAATCAGTAACTAAATTCTTATTACTCTCTGTAAAAATGTCAGATTCTCCACGAGTTAAACAAATATTTGTCAACGCTTCTCCAATCTCTAGAGCTACATTAAACATATTAACATCTGAATGAGCGCCTAATGTATCTACAATTTTTCCCCAATTGAAATGGGGTTTTTCTTCACTAGGAGTAGCAATTAATCGTTTAAGTTCTAAAATTTCTTGTGGATCTAACATAAGTTTTAAATTAAATTTAAATAAATCAACCGTCAATATTTCACGCAAAATATGACTTACCATTTATAAAAAAAGCTGGGAAATACAACATTTCACCAGCTCGAATATATCAAAAAAACGACTCAATAAACGATAATCTAGCAAGCTTGCGCACAAACACAAGAATTTTTTAAATTAAAGTGCAAATTTGATCGCATCTTAAATTCTGCTTGTTTACCATCATTCCATTGCTGGACTGGACGTAAATAACCAACAATACGAGAATAAATCTCTGTTTGTTTTCCACAATGTGGACAAGTGGCTTGTTCACCGGCCAAATAACCATGCTCCTGACAAACCGAAAATGTTGGTGTTAAAGAATAATACGGCAACTTGTAATTTTCTGCGACTTTTTTCACCAGTGCTTTAACTACATTTTTATCTGAAACACGTTCTCCTAAAAATAGATGAACAACGGTGCCACCAGTAAATTTTGTTTGTAATTCATCTTGATGATCTAATACTTCGAATAAATCATCGGTATAATTTACAGGAACATGGATAGAGTTAGTATAAAAAGGAACATCATTGTTACTTTTTTGCATTTCTTCATTAGCCGCCAAAATTGCATCACCAAAACGATTTTTATCCTTTCTAGCTAATCTAAATGATGTCCCTTCTGCTGGAGTAGCTTCTAAGTTATAATGATTTCCTGTTTTCTTTTGAAACTCTAAAATCTTCTCACGCATAAAATCTAATACTTCCAAAGCAAATGCTTTTCCTTCTGGAGAAGTAATATCTTTTTTCAAAAAATTCAAACATGCCTCATTCATACCAACAAGCCCAATTGTCGAAAAATGATTTTTCCAATACTTCCCAAATCTTTCATAAATATGTTTTAGATAAAAAGTGGTATATGGATACAGATTCGAGGCTGTCAATTTTTCTAGTAATTCACGCTTAATTTCAAGACTTTCACTCGCAAGTTCCATCAAATTGGACAACCTCGACAAAAATTCTGTTTTAGATTTTGATAAAAATCCGATTCTTGGTAAATTAATAGTAACAACTCCAACACTACCAGTCAATGGATTGGCTCCAAACAACCCACCACCACGTTTATCAAGTTGAGTATTATCTATACGTAGTCGACAACACATTGATCGCGAATCTTCAGGATTCATATCAGAATTAATGAAGTTAGAAAAATATGGAATACCATACTTTCCTGTCATTTCCCATAAACCATCAAGATTTGGATTATCCCAATCAAAATCTTTAGTTAGATTAATTGTCGGTATCGGAAATGTCATAATTCTACCGCGAGCATCTCCTTCAGTCATAACCTCAAATAATGCTCGGTTAAAAATATTCATTTCTTCTTGGAATTCTGAATATTTATTCTCCTTGACCTCACCACCAATTATTACCGGTTCATTAGCTATATGTTTAGGACAAAACAAATCCAAGGTAATGTTAGTAAACGGCGTCTGAAATCCTACTCTTGTAGGAACATTAACATTAAAAACAAATTCCTGTAATGCTTGTTTTACCTGATCGTAACTTAAATTATCAAATCTAATAAATGGTGCTAGTAGTGTATCAAAATTTGAAAACGCCTGAGCTCCTGCGGCTTCTCCCTGTAATGTATAAAAGAAATTAACTACTTGTCCTAAAGCTGTACGAAAATGTTTTGGTGGACGTGCTTCAATTTTACCAGACACCCCACAAAACCCTTCACGTAACAAATCTCCTAAATCCCAACCAACACAATAAACCGACAGTTGATTAAGATCGTGAATATGAAAATCACCTGATTCATGTGCTTTCCTAATGCTAGCTGGATAAACACTGTTTAACCAATAAGTTTGACTTAATGCGCCTGACAGATAATGATTTAACCCCTGTAGGGAATAACTCATATTACTATTTTCTTTTACCTCCCAATCTGCACGTGAGATATATTGATTAATACGTTCTACTTCTGATTGTTTAGTTAGCTCTGGCAATCTATTACGCCTATCACGAGCAAGAATAAATGTCTTAGCAGCTATATGATATTTTGACAGCATTAAAGTTTGTTCAATCAAATCTTCCACTTGATCTACTGTTGGTTGTTGCCCTGGATAGCGCTCCCAAATTTTTGAAATTACTTCACGAGTAAGGTCCCAAGCAATATTGGATGAATATTCATGAGTCGCTTTTCCTGCCTCAAACAAAATTTGGTAAATTTGACCATGCAATATAACCTCATTGGACATATTACAAACTGTGTTAGCTGCCGCCTTATTTGCTGCTACTTTTTCCATAATTTTAAAAAAATTCTAATTAAGTTTAGGGATTAAAATCAGAAAAAACACTATATATAATGCCAACTTCAATCTTTCAATACCATATATAGTGCAAAAAATTTGTCTAGCAAAAATTCTCAATTTCTTTGAAAGAAAAATTTAAAAATTTTCAACCAACGAACTAATAAAGACTTATTAAAAATTTTTTTAACCTCCAGAAAATTTTTGCCACTTCTTAAGTGAAACTTTTTTTAGCAATTTTCAATTTATTCATTACTAGAAGTTTCACTGTCAGACGATGACATAGCGGCAGAAGAACCGCTAGACGAAGAATTCCATGTTCTCAACATTTGCATGTCATCTTTTGATAATCCACTGTACAATCTAAACAATATTTTCTCCTCCACACTCAACTTTTCTGGTGAACGATCGCAAAATATGTCAAGTGCCATTTTTAGCATTACTGCAACATCACCATCGAAGCTTTCAGGATCATTGCAAAATTCTCGTACAACCTGTAATACTTGAGGATATAGATCTAATGTCTGTTTCATGAGCTTCATTCTTTCATTATTATCAAATAAATGAAAAAAACTTTGAATGACATTTCTTTTCAGATCTCTATCAAAAGGATCGTCATCATTCTTTGAATTACTTTGCAACATGCAATGAGCTATTAGCCCTGGCCTACTTAATAACAAATCTTTATCTTTACTAAGATTAAGAAATAATGTCACTCCTCCAAACAATGCTTGTGCTTCAGATATACCCATATACTTCAAAAATTCTTTATTATCAGCATTACATACTTTATCTGGATTAAAATTTTTATATACTTTCTCATTTGATCGATCAAACGATGCAAATACTTCTTCAGATTCATCACTGGCCAGCTCATTCGATGAAACTGAAGTATCACTTCCAAACATACAACTATCTGATTGATGTGATGAACTAAAACCATCAGATAAATCAGATTCATTATATTTTTTACCACTTATGTAATCATTACTCGACTGTGACGACAAAGGGAAACTTTTCAAACTATCTCCTACACTAACACTAACTTCAAACCTGCTAGATTTACTAACTGATGTACCTCTCGACTGTGACGATACTGAGGAAGTTTTCATATTAGAATTTGTTAAGCTGCGATCAGTAGCAACCTTCCCACTAATTGAAAACCTACCAACCTTCCGGCTACTAACTGAATTTTCACTTAATTGCGACGGCGGATTTGAAATTTTCTTACCAGATACAGAAACTTGCAATTTTTTACCTGAATTACCTACACTTGCAGCACTTACTAAACCACTTTCTCCAACACTATTAATCTCACTCATGCTCATATGGAAAAAAAATAGCGTATACTTAAAACAACAAAACACAAGCATAATCAAGCAACATTCTATCAAAATTTTGATTGCTTATATTTCAGCAAAGACTAAACTAAATATAGTTTACGGAGATTTTATATGAAAATTGGTATTGTAGGATCTGGATTTGTAGGAAGTGCAACAGCGTTTAGATTAATAACCGGACAAATAGCTAGTGAAGTAGCACTAGTTGATATTGATAAGGAACGAGCAACAGCAGAAGCAATTGATATTCAAGATGCAGCACCAAGTACATGTGGAGGAGAAATATATGCTGGAGATTATGACGCTTTACAGGGAGCAGGAATAGTTATTTTAACCGCTGGAGCGAACCAAAAACCTGGACAAACACGATTAGATTTATTAAAAGTAAATGCAAAAATTTTTTCAGGAATTATTCCACAAGTATTAAAATTCGCTCCAAATGCTATTTTATTGGTAGCTTCAAATCCATTAGATGTAATGACTGAAATAACATTAAAATTATCAGGGCTACCAACTAATCAAGTAATTGGCAGTGGTACCGTTTTAGATAGCTCACGATTCATTACCCAACTGTCGCAACACTTACACATATCACCACATTCTATCAGTGCATATGTACTTGGTGAACATGGCGATAGTGAAGTATTGGTATGGTCGCAAGCGAGAGTTGGGATGTACAATGTTCAAGATATAGCACAACAAATCGGGCGTGAATTCACAGATGAAGTAAAAGCTAAAATTGATGATAATGTACGCAATGCAGCATATAAAATTATTGCTGGCAAAAAAGCAACCTTTTATGGTATCGCTGGTGCAATTGGTAAAATTTGCAAAGCAATAATATCAAACTCCAATAAAATACTGCCAATTTCATCACACCATGGAACAATCGCAGGTGCACGTAATATTTGTCTTGCAATGCCGACAATTATAAACTCCAATGGCGTTGTCAAGGTTCTTGAACCACAGTTACCAGATGAAGAATATTCTGCTCTATCTAAAAGTGCAGCAATAATTGAAAATTATACTAAACAAATACTAGCTGAAATCTAATTTAAAATTTCTGCAGATTCCATTAAATTTAACCATGCTTCCTCACGTATTTTTAAGTCATTCACAACTTTTAAGTACTGTTCGTATACTGGTATTGAATAATTGCTATTTATTTCATACTCCAACTCAGATTTTTGATGGGATAACGACTCAATTTCCGCTTCTAGAGCAGTAATCCTTCTCAAAATTTTTCTATCCGGCTTTTGAAGAACAGGTAACTTTTTTTCTTTCTCTTTCGTCTGAAATTTATTACGTGAAAGCAAAAATGACTTATAATCTTCTAACCCACCTGAAAAAATTTTACATGTATTATCATCAATGATGTAAAATTTATTACAGCTTGATTCAAGCATATAGAAATCATGACTTATACAAATAACTGCCCCGGAATATTTTTTAAGCGACAAAACTAACGCCTCTCTAGCTTCAATATCTAAATGATTCGTTGGCTCATCAAGTATCAATACATGCGGACATTGAAATGATAAGATTGCCAATAATAAACGAGTTTTTTCTCCGCCCGATAATTGTTCTATTCGAGTTTTTGAACGCATATCATTCAACCCAAAACTAGCGAGTATAGAACGTACTGTAGTTTCTGATTGCTCTGGATTATGTGTTTGAAATAACTCTAACGCCGTCAAATTAACATCTAATTCATCCGTCTGTTGTTGTGAAAAATAAGCGATTTTTAGATTACGCGCTCGTTTAATATCTCCAGAAAATGGCAATAATTTTCCAGCAATGATCTTAGCCAGAGTAGATTTTCCATTGCCATTAGCACCCAAAAACGCTATACGTTCCCCGTAATCAATGCTCAAAGAAACATCATGTAAGATAATTTTATTATTATATCCAGCGGAAACTTTTTCTAAAGAGATTAACTTGCGATCAACATCAACAATAGGGTTTTTTAAAGAAAACTGAACATCATAATTTGCAAAATCATGCTCTATAGTTTCCATTTTTTCTAAAACTTTCAGCCTGCTTTGTACCTGTCGAGCTTTTGTTGACTTATACCTAAAACGATCAATAAATTCTTGAATATGGTCACGTTTTTTCTGCTGTGATTCATACTGCCGAAGCAACGATTGTTGTTTCTCATGCTTTGAACGAACAAATGTAGAATAATTTCCAGAATATAAAGTTAAATGTGAAGAATCGATATTTAATATCTTGTTACAAATCTTATCTAAAAATACTCTTTCATGCGACACTATTAACATCGCTTTTTTACTTGCACACAAAAATGATTCCAACCAAATAACAGATTCAAGATCTAAGTGATTCGTTGGCTCATCTAGTATGAGTATATCCGATGGTGCAAATAACGCAGCTGCCAAAGCAGCACGTACCTGCCAACCACCAGAAAACGTCGCTAATGTTTTATTTAAATCTTCATTTTTAAAGCCTAATCCTGATAATATCATAGCTGCACGTGCGTCAGCAGAATTCCCATCAATCGTATCTAATTGTTCATAAATTTCTGCTAAATTTTGATCATGCTCACTGAGTTTCTTCCTAAGATTTATAAGGGTATGGTCAGCAGACAATACGAAATCCAAAAGGCTTACATTTTTATTATCTATTTCTTGCTTAACATAAACAACTTTGGTGCCTTTCTTTATATAAATTCCACCAGCATTTACTTCTAATTCTCCAGTAATTACTCGCAATAACGTAGTTTTACCACAACCGTTATGCCCAACAATACCGACCTTATCACCAGGGAAAATTGTAACCGACCCATTCTTAATTAGGGTACGTGAACCTACGGAAATAGAAACATCTTTTAGCTCCAGCATAAGTCATATTAACCTTGGTGGGGAATGCAGGATTCGAACCAGCGACCCCCAGTGTGTGATACTGATGCTCTAACCAACTGAGCTAATTCCCCAAAGCTATCTCTACAAAATTTAAGTATAATTAAAAATCAAGGATTTTATGACAGAGGAAACATTAACTAGTAACGCTAATTCCTTTAAAAATTTTTTGTAAGATTGTCCACAGAAAATCTCTTTTCTTTTTCTACCCATTCAAATTTAATAGCACATCCATTTAAGCTAAATTCCCTACGTATATAATTTAATAAATATCTTTGATAATTTTGACTCAACAGTGCTTTACGGTTACAAAACATTTTAAATGTAAATGGGAAATTTTTTGTTTGAACAGCATAATAAATTTTAAATCGTTTTCCACTCAATGTCGATGGTGGACGTGCATCAAGTGCCATATTAACTACACGATTTAATTCACCAGTACCAATATGACGGTGCATTTTGTCATATAGTTTCTTTGCCTCTGGCAAAATGGCTTCAATATTAATTTTTTTTTCTGCTGAAATAAATAATACATCTATTCCTGGAACTGATACTAACTGCTCTTGTACTGCTTGTAAAAATTTTTTTTGAAAATCATGGATAGATGAATACCCTGGAATTCCATCATTAAGTTGAAATTGTTTTTGCGCAATATCCCATTTATTCACCAAAACAATCAACCCTTTCCCTGCTTCAATAACAGTATTGGCAATTTTTTTATCCAAACTAGTTACTCCTTCATCAGCGCTTAGTACAATAAAAACAATATCTGCTTCCTGGATACTATCTCGTGTGCGCAGTGAAGAAAAATAATCTAAAGAAGTGTTCACTCTATTATTTGATCTTACCCCTGCAGTGTCAATAAGTTCATACTCACTATCAGAAATACGTAATTTAGTTTTAACAGATTCTCGCGTTGTTCCCGGAATTTCACTAACAATTAATCTTGTCTGATTTAAAAGTGCATTAACCGTTGATGACTTACCAACATTTGGACGACCAACAAAACAAATTTTTATTGCCTGCTCATTAACCGTATTTCCTAAAAAAATATTTTTTGTTCTTTGTTTAATAAGTTGAAACAATTCATTTACTCCCTGACCGTGTTCCGCAGAAACAGGGAAAACATCAAATCCCAATTGATAAAAAACTTCTGCATTAGCTTGCGAACAATCAATCTTATTAGCAACTATCGTAATGGGTTTATTAGATTTTCTCAAAAGTTCAGCAATATCATAATCCAGTGGAGTAATCCCAGATTGAGCATCAACTACAAATAATATCATATCTGCTGATGAAATAGAAAAAAACACCTGTTCTTCTACCGCGGCAGTTAAACTAGAATACTCCGATTTATCAACTAGTCCAATACCACCGGTATCCATCAAAATAACATTTGTACTAATTTCATGCATTATAATGTCGCGGGTCACTCCTGCATAATCATGAACAATCGATAACCTCTTTCGAATTAACCGATTAAATAAACGGCTCTTACCAACGTTTGGTCGACCAACAAGCGCGATATTATATGTCAGGTTCATAATAAACAGATGTCTTACAATAGAGTATATTTATTTACAACGTAAAAAATCTGATAGATTTATTTAAAAAATACAATATACTAAAGACCTTTTAGCTGAAATTAATATAAATTTTATATAAACAATATTGCGATTTTTTTTAAAAAAACTTGCATTAAAGAATTTTATAGTTTGTGTAAAGGAGTTTTTATGTGGGGAATTAGCTCAGTTGGTTAGAGCATCAGCATGACACGCTGGGGGTCACTGGTTCGAGTCCAGTATTTCCCACCATATAAAGCGAAGGAGGTGATGAATGTGTCGATAACTATACCAGTACGAAAAGGTGAAACAATCGATAAAGCTTTAAGGCGCTTAAAAAAAAGGCTTGATCGAGAAGGCACCTTACGCGATATTCGTGAAAAACGTTACTTTGAGAAGCCGTGCATGAAACGCCGCAGAAAAGAAAAAGTTGCCAAATTCGCAAATTTTCTTCGCTTGCGTGACGAAAATAGATAAAAAGACAAATAACTTTATTGTAGGTCATTAGAGTGATGGCCTATTTTTTAACTTTTATAAAATTTAGAAAATTTAATACAAAAAATGGGACAACCAAAACGAAAACAATCCAAACAGAGAAGTAGAAAGCGCCGCGGCGCAAACCAATTCGAAGCCTTTCAACTTTCCCGTGATCCAGCAACAGGGTCACTATTCAAGCCACATTACGTCAATCCAGAAACTGGGATGTATCGCGGTCGAAAAGTATTAGAAATAAATGATTAAGCATTTTTCATAATTATGAACAAAAACTCTGATGTCACAATAGCTGTCGATGTCATGGGTGCTGATAATGGAATAGATATCTTTATTGCTGGAATTTTAAAAGCAATAAAGCAGTCTTTATGTGCTATTGATCAAATCATCCTCGTTGGTAACGAGCGTCAAATAAGACACATAATTTCAAAACAGAATGCCAATAAGTGGCTTAATAATATTAAGATCATTAATACTGATCAAGAAATTTCCATGACCGATAAGCCAATGTTTGCTTTAAGGAATAAAAAGCATTCATCTATGTTCTGTGCAATTGAACTGATTAAAAGTGGGCTTGTGGACGGCATGCTTAGTTGTGGAAATACAGGATGCTTAATGGCAGGGGGGACCTTAAAATTACATACCATGCCAGGAATCGACCGTCCGGCTCTATGTACAATGATTCCTGCACCTGACCACCATTTCGCATTATTAGATGTGGGAGCTAATCCATCATCTACCGCAAAGAACCTTGTACACAACGCTATTTTAGGTGCTCACTACTTTAAAACTGTAATGGACGTAGAGAGTCCACGTATCGGGTTACTTACTATTGGGACTGAAGAAGGGAAAGGCAGTGACTTGATATGTGAGGCACATAGATTGTTAAAATTAACAAAAAATGACCTAAATTACATCGGCCCGATTGAAGGATTTCAGTTATTTGAAGGGAATATCGATGTTGTTGTATGCGATGGATTTGTAGGTAATATACTATTAAAAAGTATAGAATCTATGGCAAAAACAGTAAAAAAATATATTAAGCATGAAATTTTCAAAAACCCATTACGCATATTAGGTGCGACTTTGGCTAGTGGAGCATTTCGTGATATTAAACGACAACTAAACCCAGATCGATTCAGTGGTGCACCGTTTTTAGGATTAAATGGCATTGTTATAAAATCGCATGGATCTAGCACTGCCGATGGAATATATAGTGCCCTAAAATTAGCTTTAAAATCTGCAAAAGCATCAAAAGATGGCTCATTAGATGATACAATTGAACGTATTAACTTAACAATAAATCAAGCAGAAATAGCATGACAAACATAGCAATTAAAGGTATTGGTTCATACGTACCCAGTAAAATTTTAACTAATGATGATCTTAGTAAAATTGTAGAAACATCCGATGAATGGATCGTTACCCGTTCAGGTATTAAAGAACGTCATATCGCCGGCGCTGAAGAATCAACATCTGACATATGTGTACAAGCCGCCGAACGAGCGATGCAAGATGCCAAATTCGACAAGAACAATATTGATTTAATAATTGTCGGAACATCTACTCCAGACATGTTATTTCCTGCAACTGCTGTAATTGTTCAACATAAATTAGGGCTAAAAGATATCCCCGCGTTTGATTTTAGTGCAGCATGTTCCGGATTCCAATATGGATTGGACATCGTTCGTTCGATGATGGAGAACAAAAACTATAAAAACGCATTGATGATTTGCGGAGATAAATTATCATCAATTGTTGATTGGACGGATCGTTCAACATGTGTTTTATTTGGTGATGGAGCAGGAGCAGCGATATTATCAACTGAAGATGCTAAATATCAGGGAATTATCGATGTATTAATTCATTCCGACGGTCAATATAGTTCAATTTTACATGTTCCAGCTTGTGGTTCACAAAATTTTAATTTTCTAGAAGTCGCAAAATCTTATGGCCAGTTTATAAAGATGGATGGTCGTGAAGTTTTTAAACTCGCCATTCAAAAAATGAGTGACGTAATATTAAAAATATTATCGCACAATAAGTTATCTATTAATGAAATCGATCATGTTGTTACTCATCAAGCGAACGTTAGAATTATCGATGCAGTATCAGAAAAATTAAATATACCACAAAGCAAAATGTGCATAACGGTAAACAAATTTGGTAATACAT
The DNA here is from genome assembly GCA_964486285.1 of uncultured Opitutales bacterium. Taxonomy (GTDB): domain Bacteria; phylum Verrucomicrobiota; class Verrucomicrobiia; order Opitutales; family JAIRKQ01; genus JAIDVZ01. The sequence continues at coordinate 44,798 of CAZALH010000001.1, forward strand.
CGGCTTCATCAATCTTCTTAACGATCGATGAATATCGCAAAAATGGCATCATAAAAACAGGAGATACTATCCTAACTGCTGGTTTTGGAGCAGGCTTAACTTGGGGTGCTGCAATAATAAAGCTATAAATAACTAAGAGGTTTAATATGCGTAAATTTATTTCATCATTAATAATAATTAGCACAACAGCAACTATTCTTCATGCTGAATTAATATGGAATAAAGGTAGTGGTTGGACAACAGAACCACATGACGGGCTTACAATAAAGTCTGATGATTTTGAAGCACTTGAATTAATGAACGAAGCTAAAAATGCACAAGAAGAAAAAAAGTTTTCAACGGCACTAGCACAATATCAAAAAGTATACAAGCGATATAGTAATTCTATTTTTGCACCAGAAGCTTATTATCAGATTGGTAAAATTAGAGAGCAAAAACATCAATACAAAGCTGCATTTAAAGCATTCGATACTATTATTAATAAATATCCTCAATACCCTGGTTTTACAAAAGTATTACATGAACAATTTGAATTAGCTTCACTACTGAAAAGTGGATCACGACCATATTATTTTGGGGTTATTCCAGGGTTTAAGGATCGTAACGCAGCTATAGAGTTTTATGAAAAAATTATAACTAAAGCACCATACAACGAATTAGCACCTTTAGCCTTATTAAACATTGCTGAATTATCTTTGCGTGATAAAAAACATGTCGACGCCATCGAAGCTCTCGATAGGCTGATTGATAATTACCCAGATTCAGAATATACTCCAACAGCTTACTTAAAGATCGCAAAAATTTATTCAAACCTAGCTAAAAGCATAAATAATGACCAAGGATCAATTCAAGAAGCTGTACATTATTATGAAGATTTTTTAATTTTATACCCAAATCATGAAAATGTACCCGAAGTGGAATCAGCATTAGATCAAATGAAAACTAGACTAGCAATGAGTAAAATAAGTATAGGAGATTTTTATTTTCAATCACGCAATAATCCAAAAGCAGCATTAATAATGTACAAAGAAGCTATTACATGTTACCCAAATTCTTCTATTGCCGAAACTGCTAAAAATAAAATCAAGTATGTCGAAGCTGGCAACCGTCCAAAAAAAACACCAGTTGACTTTTTGTTTGGTCGATATAAACGCCCAGATAATGAAGAATGGATACAGGAAGCACAAATTGATGAAATTACCAACGAAAATTTTGAAAACAAATCAGAATCTGTATTTAATATGTCAGATGAATCTGTACACAACTTTTCTGACAGCGAACAAGGTGCAGTGAATACTAATTTTAGTGAAGAAACAAACGAATTTTCTAAAGAAAAAAATAATTAATATTTCACGCGTTTTAATCGAAAAAAAACAGTTAATGAATAAATATAAAATACTAAGTATACTTTACTGCACAATTTTATGTTCTCTTTGTGGATGCTTACATTATACTAAAGGAACGAATACGAAATTATCATTTAATAGAATTTATATACATCCTGTAAAAAATGACTCATATGCGCACCACATTACCGATACATTAAGTGACCAGATACGAGAAAAAATCATATCATGTTCACAATTAAAATTAGTTAATTCCCCTAATGAAGCTGATGCATGTTTAGAAGTCAAAGTTACAGACTTTGATCAAACAACAGCTACTATAATGCCGGACGATAATGTTTGTGCTCAGTCATTTACGTTAAAAATCACTGCTATATGTTCACTATACAACCCTCAGACAAATACATATTTTTTTAAAGACCATCAAGTCGATGCTTCCATTGATAGTCAAACAAAAGAAGATTATTTATGGAATCGTATAAAAACTATGCCACAATTATCGACGAAACTAGCGGATAAAATTTATGACATTGTCTGTAATACATGGTAAAATTTGAACTATCTCCATCGTTATTAGCATGTGATCACTGTCAATTATTGCATGGTGTAAAGCTTTCTGAAGCATATAAATTGCAGAGATTGCATATCGACATTATGGATGGCCATTTCGTAAAAAATATTAGTTTTGGGCCACAATTAGTTCGTGATTTACGTAAACATACATCCTTGTATTTAGATATCCATCTTATGCTTACGGACCCTTATAATTTTGTAGCAAATTTTATAGACGCAGGTGCAAATAGCATAATAATTCATCAAGAATCCAACGGCAACATCATCGAACTTTTGTCATATGTATCTAATCATCAATGTTTAAATGGAATAGCTATTAATCCTAAAACACATCCTGACTTTACATTACTACCATTGGTAAATTTTGTACTCGTAATGGGAGTATATCCGGGATTTGGGAATCAAAAATTTATCACAGAGACATTAGATACTATTAAAGCACTTGTACAGTATCGCCAAAATAACAATCTGTCTTATAAGATAATGATTGATGGTGGAATAACAATTACTCTTGCCAAAGAGTTACTTAAAGAAGGGATTGACATCATCATATCTGGAAGTGCATTTTTCACGGAACCAGAAAATTTCATAACAAGCTTAACAACAACTCATTAGAACAAAACTCTTCCACCGAGCGATAAAGCATCAACCACATGATCTGGCATAATTTGCCGATCAGAGCAGTAAGTTTTTACAGAAAAAACTGAATCATGCATGTTTGCTTCAGTCATTTCTTTAAAAGAAATCCCGGTTTTTGTCAAAATGCTATCAATTTGCACTCCTAAAGCTTTACTTGCATTTTTTGCACCTAATATATCCGTTTCTAACGTATCTCCTATCATTGCAATTTTAAAATCTTTTAACTTTGGAAAAGGAACATTCAGGTGTTTTGCAGCTGAATGTAATGCAAAATTAAAAATTTCTTGATATGGCTTACCAACGAAGAACGTTTCTCCTCCCATTTCGATGTATTTTTCACCGATACTACCTTGTCTAATAACCAGTTCCTTAACAAAATGTTTATCTTCTGGGGAATTTAATACTCCAACCGACGCAAATTTATCAGGGTTAGCAACCAGTAAAGGTTTTTTCTTCGAAAATATTTCTTCAATTTGCGGAATAAAAGGTTCAACAGATAAACAGTCCCATACAATTTCACCTGGAGCTCCCATATTGGAAATTCGCAAAAATTTCTGCAAATTTTCAGGCAACGACAACTTGTGTTCCTCTGTAAATTGCGGAATAGAAACATATACAAAATCTGCTTCATCTAATGAAGTCGTATATCGATATAACGTATTATCAAAATTATGACATTTTTTATTTCCTAAAATGGTATACGTCTCTGGAAAATGAACTGATTGAAATCTTAAACTATGTGTTTGTAAAATATCATTCAAAACTTCTCCAGAAGTAATAAATTCCGAAAAATGTTTCCATCGATGTAGCCCTAATGCCGTATACTTTATAAGCATATTTTTAGCTGGTACACTAGCATTGGATATAATAATGACATTTTTCCTGTTAAGCATACAGTACTCTAATGCTTCTAATGCACCTTCTATCCAGTCTACGCCATTCCAAATCACTCCGAACACATCAACTAACAAAAGATCGTATATTTCGCAAATATCTCGAAAGATCATCAACAAGTAACGAATTAAATTAAGTCAAAAATGTCAAACACAATAAATAGAATATTCTATATACATTGAATAAAAAAAATATCAACGGGAAAAAAATATAAAAAAAACTTGGCAATTAAAAAAAAAGACTTAGGGTGACATCAGTTGCTGGTGGGATATCCAAGTGGCTAAAGGATGCAGACTGTAAATCTGTCGAGGTTTCTCTTCGAGCGTTCGAATCGCTCTCCCACCACCACTAATACGTTTACCATCAATATAATGTATTATTGAAATAGTATCGCTGATAGTAAATTATAGCAATTTCAATCTAAAACAATTTAGTAAAATTTTTTTTGAACAAAATATTCTTTGAAGCATCTATTACTGTGACGAAAGTATGTAAATTATCATTTTATATAAAAGTATATCCAGTTTAGTTTTTTTTTGCAAAAGTTTTAATGGCGAGTGAACTATTCTTCACTCGCTTTTTAGTTATAAAAAATTTCACTATTTAACACTACATAAAAAGATATTACTTGTGATATTTATCGTAAAAAAATTTCACAAAATTTTCTAAACTATCTGTAAGACCTGAAGGAAACATCATTGATAATCTGTGAACTTGTTTTAATTCCTTTTCTCCTAATTCACCAGTTTTAAATTTATTAGCTATACTCTCATGTAAATGTTTAACGCAATCATTAGTTACTGTAGTAATTTTATCAAAGTCTCCATCTTGTTCAACAGAATCTAGCCATTTTTCTGCCTGTTCAACATACTTCAGTCCTTCAGTGGTTAATTTTAATATCTTTTCACGTGCATTTCCGTTTGTTGCAATATCCTTAAGTATATCTAAAAATATTTTCATTGCCCACCTACTGCTGATTAAATCAAAAGATATTGTTTATTTTTAAAAAAATTTGTCAAATATATAGAGGTATAACTACTGTAAAAAATCTTAAACTATATTGATAATCGAAACAATGCTCGACTTTTTTTAAATTGATAATATTTGTTCGCGCGATGGATATAAAAGATACTTTAAATCTGCCTAAAACTAATTTCCCAATGCGAGCCGACCTCGTAAATCGGGAACCTAAACGTATACAAATGTGGGCAGATCATGATCTTTACAAAAAAATTCAAGAAAAAAATAAAAATGGCGAACCATTTATCTTACATGATGGGCCGCCATTTACCAACGGAGATGTTCACATTGGAACTGCTTTGAATAAAATTTTAAAGGATATCATCATTCGCTACCGTTCAATGCACGGTTATCGTACACCATACATTCCTGGGTGGGACTGCCATGGATTACCCATTGAGCATAAAGTTAGTAAAGAATTAAAGCAAAACAACAATTCGTTGGATATCACTAAATTACGTCATGAATGTGCAACTTTTTCTGAAAATTATATAAAAAAGCAACGTAAACAATTTGAACGGCTAGGAATACTTGCCGACTGGGAACATGAATACCGTACAATGTCCCCTAAATACGAAGAAACAGTAATAAATTTCTTTGCTGATTGCGTATCTCAAGGCTTAATTTATCGCGGTAAAAAACCAGTATATTGGTCGATACCATGTCATACTGCATTAGCAGAAGCAGAAATAGAATATAAGCAACATACTAGCCCATCCATATGGGTAAAATTTAAATTAAGTGCATCATCAGCTAATAAACTCGGTATAAACAATAATACTTATGTAGTAATTTGGACAACAACACCTTGGACAATACCATCAAACTTAGCCATAGCAGTCCACCCAAATTTTAACTATGTCGTTATAGAAACCAATGATGAATATCATATCGTTTGCGAAGATTTGGTAAAAAATTTTTCACAAGAATGTTCTTTGGAATATAAAATCCTAAAAACTTTTAAAGGTAATGAACTAGAAGGCATAATTACGCAACATCCCATTATTAATCGTGAAAGCCCTATCGTTCTCGCCAACTATGTCACAACCGATGCAGGGACTGGGTGTGTACACACTGCGCCTGGGCATGGACTCGAAGATTACACTACGGGATTAAACTATCAACTTGAAATTTATTCCCCGATCGATGATAATGGATGCTATATTGATGATGGCAAAATTCCGGAAGAATTAGTAGGAGCAAGCGTATTAGAGTCTACCCCAGGTAAATGCAAAGCAAACAGTAAGGTCATTGAACTTTTAAAAAGATCAGGTGCATTATTACATGAAAAAGAGATTACCCATCAATATCCTTTTTGTTGGCGCTCTAAAACACCGGTCATATTCCGCGCAATGTCCCAATGGTTCATATCATTAGACAAAAATAATCTACGAAAAAAATTATTGGACGCAGTTTCTCATGTTGCATGGTTTCCGAAGTGGGGAGAAAATAGGATACGAGCAGCGATTGAAACACGACCTGATTGGTGCATTAGCAGACAACGAGCTTGGGGAACTCCTTTGCCAGTCTTCTATACTGCAGCCAACGAACCATTAGTAAATGAGCACGTAATCAGAGAAGTTGCTAAAAAAATTGGGAAATATGGATCAAATTTTTGGTTTGAATCAACGGTAGTTGAAATATTGGAAGGGATTACAGTACCAACGAATTGGGACATCCCATCAATGATAAAATCTACTGACACACTCGATGTATGGTTGGATTCCGGCAATAGTCATCGCGCAGTTTTAAAAAACAATCCTGAACTATCATGGCCAGCAGATATATATCTTGAAGGAAGTGATCAACATCGTGGATGGTTCCAATCATCTTTATGGACAAGTGTAATATCAGAAAATGGGAAAGCACCATTTAAAACGATATTAACACACGGTTTCGTAGTTGATGAAAACAAAAAGAAAGTATCCAAAAGCGATAATAAACCACAGACTGCTGATGATTATGTCAATCATTTTGGAGCTGATGTTGTTCGTTTATGGGTGGCATCTGAAGATTTTAGAACAGATATTACTGTATCAGATGATATCTTTAATCACATTGTTTCTGCTTATCGTGTCATACGAAACACACTGAAGTTTCAAATTGGAAACTTGTATGATTTCAATCATAAAGATGACATGATTCCACAGGAAGAAATGACCATCATCGATAAGTGGATCTTACAAAAAGCTAGGAACTTGGTTTGCGATGTAGATAAAGCATACAACACTTACGATATGCATAAGGTATATCAATTAATAAATAAATTTTGTTCATATAATTTATCAAGTATATATCATGATATATTAAAAGACCGTTTATATACTTATGCATACAATTCATATGAACGTCGATCATCACAGTCCGCAATTTATATCGTATTGAATATTTTAATTGCTATACTATCACCGATATTAACATTTACGTGCGATGAAGCATTAGCATATCTACTAACAAACACAGAAACATCTGACCAGCATGTTCAATTATTAGATTGGCCAACGAGTGACACCATCAAAAATTTTAGCAAAGAGGAAGCAGAAATAGATGCTTTATTGAAACTACGAGATAAAGTGAATGAAAAATTAGAACAAGCACGGCAAAACAAAATCATTGGACAATCATTAGAAGCTAAAGTTTATATAAATTGTTCAAATAACGATCCAATTGCTAATTTAATAAAAACGCACATAAATATATTGGATGAATTGTTCATTGTATCACAGATCGAAGTAACATTTAATGAACAAGAGGAAACTATAATTACCGTTCAACATGCTGATGGTTACAAATGCCCACGTAGCTGGAAATGGGTTTTAGATCTTGTAGATGCCGGAAAATTTGGTAAAGTTTCTAAAAAAAGTTTTGAAGCTTTGAAAGCAAAATACGCTAACTTTATGTAAAGGATCTTAAAAGATGGAAAAGACAAATAATAGGCCGACCATATCCCTGCGACGTAAAAAGCCAAACGATATGGCTTTTACCATGGATGACGTTCGCAATATCTTGCAACAAAAGCAAGAAACAAAAGAACAAGAAGAAGTAGATATTATTGCTGAAATAAAACATGATTTATTGGTTACTCAAGCAAATACCAGTAACGCTTCTCAACAAAAAGTACAAGCAGCATCATTAGCGGACATATTAGGGTTTCAACCACAAAGCTCGAAACAAAATACGGCAGATTATAAAGATCCATCAGAAATATCGCCGAAATATAGAAAATACTATAAAATGTTAATAAAATTAAAGCATGCTCTACAAGACCGAGCCAAGAGTAATGGTACCCATTATACAAGTGACGATAAACCTGATCCAGATCTTAAATCTTTTGATATAGAATCTACATTAAATTTATTACCCAATGAACAAGAGGGATTAACAGAGGTAGAACAAGCGATTCAGAGAATATATAATGATACTTATGGCATATGTGAAGTTACAGGTAATGCCATTGAAAGCAAAAGATTAGAAGTTATGCCATTCACAAGATATTCTTTAGAAGGGCAACAAGAACAAGAAAAATTACACAGCACTAAAGAACAAAATAGTAGTGGTACAATTTTTGACGGCGAACAAAGCGATGATATAAATGGATATTCTGAATACGAAGAAGAGTAAGATACAAAAATATTCTTTTTTTTCAATTATCTTATTGACGATTTTAGCTATCGACCAATTAACTAAGTGGTTAGCTAGTATATTTTTAATCAAAAATTCTGTAACAATTGTCCCTCATATCTTATTTTTATCTTATGCTAAAAATACTGGTGCTGCTTGGAGCATATTCCCAAACAATAGCACATTACTTGGATATGTCGGAATATTGATAATAATATTAATATATACTTCACGTAAACACTTAGAAATCGCAAAACAAAAAAATCAAATTATTTATGGTTTAATATGTGCAGGCATTATTGGTAACATCATTGATCGATTGTGTTTCGGAAATGTTATAGACTTTATTGATGTGCGTATATTATCATTTCAATGGCCAATTTTTAATATAGCTGATGCTGCTATATGTATTGGAATTTTGTTATATTTTTTATTTACTTTTCGTACAAAAACAAAATAAAAACCAACATTATGTTTTATTAGCAACACGAGAAATATATAATGTCAAATTTATCCGCAGTTCCTCTGATACACGTAGAAAACCTCTCAAAACATTATCGAGAACAGTCTGTATTACATGATGTAAGTTTTGATATAGAAAGTGGCGATTTAGTATCTATTATTGGCCCATCTGGATGCGGGAAATCAACATTACTGCGCTGCATGAATTGTTTGGAAACATTAGACGGCGGGAAGATTTCAATTAATGGAATTGAAATATCATATCAACTAGCAATATCAAATTATAAAATTTTCAAAAAATATGCCCATCAATTGCGTCAAAGTATAGGCATGGTATTTCAATCATTTAACCTATTTCCTCACAAGACACTTTTAGAAAATGTCATGCTCGCTCCAATGGTTGTAAAAAATGAATCTGCCGTGAAATGCCGTCAACTTGGACTTGAAATATTAGAAAAAGTAGGATTAGCGCACTTATATAAGCGGCATCCATGGAGTTTATCAGGTGGACAAAAACAGCGAGCAGCTATAGCACGTGCATTAGCGATGAATCCTACAGTTATGTTATATGATGAGCCTACTTCTGCACTTGATCCAGAAATGGTAGAAGAAGTTTTACAAGTTATGCGCGATTTAGATCGAGAAGGGATGACGCAAGTAATAGTCACCCACGAGATGAAATTCGCACGTGATGCTTCTGATTATATAATATATATGGAAGAAGGGGCAATCGTAGAAATATCTGATGAAGATGAAATTTTTATTACTCCAAAAGATGACCGAACAAAACGTTTTTTAAAAAGGTACATGTAGTAGTGAAAAATTTATTACTAATAATTTTATTAGCATCTTGTAATATTGCCAATTGCTGTGAACTGCACTGGGCAGCAGATACAGAAAGTGGTGCTCCAAATGTTTTTTATGATGAAAATCATAACTTATGTGGGTTTGAAAAAGAAATAATTGAAGAAATTTGTAAACAAATAGACCTAGTTCCAACATTTTGCCAAAACGATTGGGATTGGCTAATTCCCGGATTAAATCGTGGCTTATATGATGTTATTATAGATGGTTTATCTAGAGATGAATCTGCAACAAACGCTATAATGTTTTCTATTCCATATTACACATGCAACTTATCACTCGTAGTTAGAGAAGAAGAAGCGAGAATAAAAACTATTAATGATTGTAAAAATAAACGAGTCGGTACATTAAAAAACTCAAAAGCATCAAAAATATTGAATAACATTGGTCATATTAATATCGCTAACTATCCCACTGAATATGCTGCATTTTCTGATTTAAAAAATAATCGCGTAGATGCTGTACTAATTGATTACCCTGCAGCGTTATATTGCGGATTAACGTTAGGAGGATTAAAAATAGTTAACAATATAGATAAAATACAGTATTCAATTGCAATCAATCCATTTAAAAAGGAATTGTTATCATCTATAAATCAGGCAATTATTACACTAACTAAAAACGGAACGTTGCAATCCATAATAAAAAAGTGGAATTTAGATAATAAACTCTTTCAACAATACGTTACTAATACTGAAGGTTCCGCATATAATACTTTTGTAGCTAAGCATCCAACCCATGAATTATTAGATTATATGAAATTAATTCCTGTGTTTGCTAAAGCGGCGGTTATTACGCTAGAAGTATCTATTTTTAGCATGATCCTCGCAATGATTTTGGGGATAACTTTAGTATTATTACGAATGTATTCACCGAAATGGGTACAATTTATCGTCGTGTCGTGTATAGAAATTATACGAGGCACACCATTATTAATACAATTATTTTTCATTTTTTATGGATTACCATTTATTGGAATTACCTTGTATCCACTTGTTGCAGGAATTGTAGCACTTGGTATTAATTACGCTGTGTATGAAGCAGAAAATTTTCGCGCTGGACTTATGGCAGTTCCACATGGACAGATGGAAGCTGCACGTGCGTTAGGTATGAATCAGTGGCAATCACTGCGATATGTAATTATTCCACAGGCATTTACTTTTGTATTACCTCCTCTAACAAATGACTTTATAGCAATAATAAAAGACTCTTCTTTAGTTTCATTAATCACAATTGTTGAACTAACTAAGGCTTACACAATTGCTGCTAATTCCTCATTTGATTTCTTTGGCACAGGTATCTTAGTTGCAATATTTTATTTTTTACTTGGATTCCCATTTGTCAGGCTTGCAAAAATAGCCGAAAATCACCTAGCATTAGAGAAAAGAGCCTATAAAGCTAAAAGAATTTCAAAAAAACAATCACTTATTCAATGACACGCAAACCTTCTTCAATAGAAGTAATACCTAAACGAATTTTTTTTAAAATATCCGATTTTAGAAATAATGTACGATTTTTGCTCGCTAATGTTCTAATTTCAGATTCTGGTACAGAATGAGAAATTGCCTCGTATATTGCACCATTTATTACTAAAAATTCAAATACCCCTACACGCCCAAAGAAACCAGTATTATTGCAGCGTTCACACCCTACAGCCATACGAGCTTGCCCAAATTCGGACGTCTCAAATACTTGTTCTATTTCTGGACGTAGTAATCGTGAAAAATCTTCCGCAACTGCACAGTATGGACATAATTTACGTACCAATCGCTGCGCAATAATTAACTTAACTGCTGATGCTAAAAGATACGATTCAACGCCAATATCACGCAAACGTGTAATCGCTCCAATAGAATCGTTTGTATGCAATGTACTCAACACCAAGTGCCCAGTAATTGATGATCTTATAGCAATTTCTGCAGTTTCGCGATCTCGAATCTCTCCAATCATGATAATATCAGGATCCTGACGTAGAATTGAACGTAAAATATTAGCAAACGACAACCCAATTGCCGAATTTACTTGTGTTTGGTTAACTCCACTTATCTCATACTCTATTGGATCTTCTACCGATATTAAGCGCTTACTAGGATCACGAATCTCGCGCAAACATGCACTTAATGTTGTTGATTTGCCCGATCCAGTTGGACCAGTTACTAAAATAATACCATATGGATGTGATAACGTGCGCTTGAGAATCAATTTTTGATCTTCATTAGACAAAATATCATCTAATGTTTTGGGCATCAAAGAATTACCTAATAAACGCAAACTTACACTTTCCCCATAAATCGTTGGCAACGTTGATACACGAATATCTAATGTTGTGTCATTATACTTAAATAAAATCTTTCCATCCTGAGGCAGTCTTTTTTCAGAAATATTTAGCCGTGCCATAATTTTTATACGAGAAATTATAGCAGCTTGAAAAGCCTTCAAATTATCTGGGACTCGCGCAATTATCAAATTTCCATCGACACGATAACGAATTACTAAAGTATTACGTTGCGGTTCAAAATGTATATCAGTAGCCCGCTCATCAATACATCGTTTAATAAGCCCATTAACAAATTTTATAATAATAGCATCCTCATTTTCAGAACTAACAGCATTATCATAAACATCATCTAAAAAATCCACTGAACTAGTGGTTAATCCAAAACGTTCATTTATTATCTTTGAAATATCATCAGAATTCCCTAAAACATACTCAATTGTATATCCTGTTGATATCGTTAACCAACGCAACTGTTCTTCGTTGAGTGGCCAACAAGCAATAACAAGCAACGTTGATTGATCCAATGTTAACGGAAGAATTTTATATTTAGTAAAAAATACCGTTGGTAAGGTCTTTATCAGATGTTCATTTACAAAAAACTTTTTGTAAAATTCTACACCAGATAAATCTGCAATTATATGTTCAGCTTGTTGTAAATTAATATCCAATAATTGAGAAAATTTACGCATCCGAAATTCAAAATCAACAGCCGTAATGCTAGTTAGCAATTCTGCATACTTCTCCTCAAAATTCTTTGTAAAAAGATCCATTTTTAATTCAATTTATTGTTCATGATTTTTGAAAACTCACGACGAACATTGTCATTCACTTCATTACCACCTAACTTTTGTTTATCTGTACTCTCTTGCACGGGATTCTTAATAGGCATAGGCATGTTATTAAATTGTATCGGCTTTAATTTTATTACCTGAAAATCTCCATTTGGGAAACTTAATTCTATACTCTGAGTTTCAGGGAAGTACTTTTTTATTATAAAATTTACTCCTGGTTCTTTCACTTTTTTCAGTACACTTTTGTTACTAACTACATCATATAAACTAAACAAATATTCTCCATGAATCATAAATATACCATGTAATTCAAATTGAGCACTACATTTATCATGTTCGTCAACATTACTGATATGCTGTACAGGAGCACCAAATGGAGAGCGTTCTACTAAAGATGAATAATCCTTTCCAAAGCTATTTGATGTGAGAAACAACAATAAAAAAACTATGAAAAAATTTTTCATTAAATTGCTCTATGAATAAATCTATTAGATTTTTGATATGACTTTTGCTGATGTTTTTTTGGAAGTTTTTTTAAAAATTTTTTATTATCTTCATAAGATTTCAGGTCATTCTTCACCTCCTCCCCAGAAATAAATTTCTGATAATATTCATCTTCACTGGAAGGATTTTTGATGATCGTCGGCCGAATAAAAATTATTAGTTCATTTGTTTGTTCAGATTTTATTTTTGGTGAAAATAGTGCATTGCCAATAATAGGCATGGATCCAAGTAACCACAACTTACTTCTAGAATTTATTGACTCTTTTTCTTGTAGCCCCGCTAATACTACGACATCCCCATCATGTACACTAACAAATGACATCGCCTGACGTTTACTTATAATAGGTTGCTTATTACCATCAACAGTAATTTCTCCATTGATTTTTTGAATTAATTGATCAATTTTCATCTGAATAATGCCATTTTGTCCAATTAATGGAGTTACTACCAGCTCTATTCCAATATCTTTATAACTAACGTTATTTCTTATCGATCTTTGATTTTGCAAATCACTAAAATTTGCAGTAATTACCGGTCTAGACTCTCCAACTTTTACAGACGCTTCGCGATTATGCGTCGTTACAATCGTTGGAGCCGACAATACTATAACATCATCACAAGATTTTGCTTTATTAAATACATAACTTAATGAAAAATTGTTCAATGTACCGTTAACATGAAATCCATTATCAACGCGATTATTGGACGCCCCTGATCCATGAAAACCTACTTGATTATTACCACTTAAAGCTACATTACCATTTACGTCAGTTATAGTATTGTACGAAATTCCTAACGTTTCTAATCCGCTAGTCTGGTTATTCGATAAAGTAACCTGCGCTATAACAACTTCGATACGAACCTGATCTAGAAGAACGTCAATTCCATCTATAATACGACCAATTTGGTTAATATCCTGTTCATTTCCACAAACAATAACAGAATTGCTATATTCATCACATTCAATAGAAACATTACTTGATATTTTAAAATCATCAGACGTAGCTTCATGAACTTGAGATTGAACCATAGAAATATTTGATGGCATAATTACAGAAGCAGATTCAGGCTGTTGCAACGAATTACGATAATCGCCATCATTATTTCTCTCTGAAATAAGTTTTGTTAAGACATTCGCTATATTTTTTGCGTCTCCATGTTTTATCCGAAAAATTTTAGATTCTATTCGCGATGATTTAGGTTTATCAACCATATTTATTAATGTTTCAATACGCTGCAGGTTTGATAATTTATCCACTATCAGTAAACTATTCGACTCTTCGAAAGATAGTACTGTTGCAACACCAAAAGAAAGAATAGGACGTATTAATTTTGAGAATTCAGCAGCTGCAATATTTTGTAAAAAAAACACCTTCGCATAAATTTTGTCACTAATTGGTAGTGATAAGCTTGAACCTTCAATTAATTCCGGAGCTTGATTGATTACTGAACGAGAATTTACAGCACGTAAAAAACCATCATGACGATCTATAATAGAAACACCGTTTATACTTAACACATTTTCTATAGCTTGAATAATCTCTGATACCGGTCGCTTATCTGGAATATTTAAATTAATTTTTATACCTGGTAAATTCTGATCATATAAAATTGTTTTGCCTTCTAAATGTTCAAGAATGGCTAAAACTTGCGGTAAAGATTCTTCAACTAGTACTAAACTTGAATATTCAACTTCCTGTGCATGACAGAAATGTTTGTGACTGAAAAAAACACACAAAATTAATAAAATATACTGAAAATATTTCATAATTGGACTAAACTGATTGATTCTACAAAACACTTAATATTGAGTTTTTCACGATCACGCACATGTATATGAACATCTGAAATATCAGTGATTTTCGACGAAATTTTATTGTTAAATTGTATAAATGTTTCTAAGTCTATAGAATAAAAATTAACCTCCACTTTTGATACAGTAAACCCATCATAATTACTCTTTACTTCATCTGATAATTCATACTGACAATTTAAATCAGCAATACTATTCTCTAACATGCTTACTAAAGATAGATCTTGTCTTTGCTTGTCTGCTTCATTCATCTTATTTAACATGTCTTTGAATCTTTCTGATATACTATCGCGCTTCAATAGCCACAAATTTTGTTGTTTTAAAATTTCCTGATAAGCAGAAAGTTTAGTAGTAGTGTTTTTATAAAATTTAGAAACTTTTATACATGTTAATATAGTCACAAACAACACAATTACTAATATTGTAACATAACATCGTATGTTTAACTTTTTAAAAAGATACACTGCACAGTATAATTTATTCAAATTGTACCTCCAAATCAAAAGAAGCTTTATGATCTTTAGACCGAATATGTGATGCTAAGGATAGTTTAATACCTATCAAATTTTTTACATTATTTTGAAATGATTCAATAGAACTTACAGAATCTGCGTATCCCTTAATTTTCAATGCACGCGAAGTAGAATGTGCATGTACATCAGTGAAAACTATGTCATCAGTTCGAACAGTATTGATAAAATTCAATCCAGATAAACAAAAGTCGTCATCCCTATAAAACCTCTTCATTTCATTCAAAAACTTATCTTGAGAAATAACCTCTGATACTGCATCGTCATCTACCATCTTAGATAAAGTGGATAGCTCTTTATTTTTCATACATACCACTGTAAGTGGCACGACTTGAATGAATAAAAGTAATAAGCAAAATAAGGAAGCAAATCTTAATGTATTCAAAGCGAACACATTGCATAAATTTTTAAACTTTTTCTTATCAGGTACTAAATTTGCGCAGTATACTTTACGATCTGTTACCTTTAGTGAAAGAACTTTGTCATCATTAATAAAATTAATAAAATTATCTATAATGTTTACTTTTTCCACATCAAAACACTTATCTTTCAACAAGTTACAAAAAAATTGCGGTAAAATATAATTATAATTACTTAAACGACCATATGTAGCTGAAACTCTATCCTTATAGGCAATAAATATTATTAATTTTCTTTTATTTTTATCAAAAAAATAACCATATAAAACATCATCCAAATTAAATGGACATATACTTTCAATCTGTAGCATAACTATTTGCTTAAGTGTGCGTATTGAGCATAAATTTTTCTCGACATTAATACTTTCAACAAAAAAGAACTCATTATCCACTAATAAAACTTTTTCACGTGGGATTAATAAGTGTTTTAAGAGAAAAATTTTATTCAAAATTTTCACAAAATTACAATAAATGATAACAAAACAAATGGGATAGACAAGAATAAATAAGAAGCAATCTCATTTTAAAATTTGTTTGTTTTCTTTAAAACTTTAAATGGGAATTGCTTATAATTAAAATATCCATTCGGTTCAAAAATTATAATAAAACGTTGCTTAAAATTATTGCAATTCCCTGTTTTATAACACACTACTTCAATGGCAGTCGTTTTTTCTGTCAATTGCGGAAATTGATGAAATGAAAACCCATACGAATATAACTTGTTCAGAATGCTTGTATCTGATATATTTTCATGTAAAAAATTCTTGCTACTTAAGCACGCTCTTACTTGTTCCACATCCCAATTTTCAAACTCACATAACGCTTGTAGCACTTCTTCTGAAACATTATTAATATTCAATCCACCAGTATCGTATGTTGTTACATTCTCTGAAAAAATACGCCACTTAGAACTTAAATACCCTTCTGAATTAAAAAAATGTCTCCTAAACTCTGGTATACTAAGTAATTCCGAAATGTCCCAATCTACTTTATCAGAATTTTCTTCTAAAAAATCAGCAATAGCAGATACCAATGATATCGAATCTTCATAAGAAAATTTTATTATTTCTAAAAATTTCTTTACAAGATCAAGATTTTCTAACGAAATAAAGATTTTACCATCAACAGGTATAACATTGACAGCATATCGTTCTTCTAGCATTAAAGCAACGTTCTTATCAACTAAATCGAGAAATTCTTTAAAACTACTTTCGTCATTTAAATACAAATAAAGATAAGCAATTATAATTGACAAAATAGAATCTTCTTGCACAGAGTAATCATACTTACCACATAATTGTTCAATTTGAACAAGATTATTTTGTACATTTTTTAAAAAAGATTTTGTTATGTAACTTAAAATTAAAATTAAACCAAAAACTAAAACTAATATCCCTCCCTTCTTCATGGGTAAATGTAATTATTCGAAGTATAATAAAATGCACAATAAACTCAATCAACAGATTTTTAGGAAAAACAAAACGGCGTTCACATTATTTGAAATAATCATTGCTCTATTCCTATTCGCACTGATTTTAAGTGTTTCATATTTTATATTTAATTACGCTATTCAAAAATACAAATCTGTCATTGAATATAACCACCTGCACAGAAAACTACACTCAATTACCGAAACTATAGCAAATGATTTATCTTGTATTATTCTAATTGAGAAGGGATTCCCGAATTTAGAAATAAAAACAATAAATGGTGTCACTACTATATCATTTTTCTCAAGTAATAATAGTGAACACATCACAAAAGGAATGTATTTTAAATTAGAAAACCTTGGCATTAATAAACAAATTTTTACAAAATATGAACTCTCTGCATCCGATTCCCTTTTTCTACAAAACACATTAAATAATGCAAACTCAATTAATAAGACCTTTGCCAAATATACACCACAGACAACTACCGTATTGAGTAAAAATTTATTTTCTTTCAGAATACGCCTAGCAATACGTACACCATTGGGAGAAATTTTCTTCACACCACCTAATGCTAATTTAACATATAAAAATGGTGTTCTTTCCTATCAAGCAACGGATAAATTAAACTCTAATATAAAAGGCACATTATTATTCATGGATATTAACGTATCAGCATTACCCTCAGAAATTGCGCAACAGTTTGAAACTGTAAAAACATATCCTCGACATATCCAAAATGAATTTTTAACTTCACATTTATGCAAATCTTTCAGAAGGGTTGCCCCTAAAAGTCATTGTTTTTGAATATGTTTTGCGTAATATTAAATGGATTTCTTTCTTTTTTAGACTCCACGAGAGCACAAATCGAAACAAAAACTTTGTCAAAAAAATATACTATTACTTGCGAAAAAATTAAAGTGGCTAAAAAATCTTTAGTATAAAAAGAAACGTGGTGCATGATATATTCGTATAATATAAAAGTTACGTTACATAACTGCGCTAAAATTATAGATGTTTGCCTGGGAACAGATGTTAACTTCGCCTCTAAAAGAGGGTAAAAAACATAAAAAATTAGATAAATAAACACACTATCACCAAATCGATCATTAAAAGTTAAAGCATCTAAAAATAATCCCCCACATACTAAGAGAAAAACTATTAAAAATGTACTAGATAATCTTGTAACAAAACAAATAATTGCCCCAGACAATATAACACAAATATTAAAATTTAATAAAAATGCATTGATTAAATTCATCAAGCAGAATACTAAAAGGATAGCTACACTGGAAACTAAAACCATCATAAAATAGAATCATTGTGAGTTAATACAACAACTTCATGTAATGAATTAATAAAAGTAGCATCTAAATTAACAACTGCTTTAAAAAATATTCCATCTTTAATATCAGTTACATCTGCTATATATCCCACTGTTAAACCACCAGGGAAAATGTTATTTAGGTGAGATGAAACTAATCGTGCCCCATTAATATCTTTATCCGTTTGAGGAATAATATTTTCCGCAATACCGGTATACTTCGTTAAAATATCACTACCATTTCCCTGAAATACAATAGGAAAATGTTCACCTTCAAAACACGCTGACATTTTAAACGTTGGTGAAGATAACAACTCAACTAATGATAAATTATCATAGACTTCTTTTATACGTCCAACAACATTACATTTAGATATTACTCCATCACCAATTGAAATTCCATCTTTTTTCCCTCTATTTATGACTAAATAATTTGCCCAAACTATCAAATCTCGCCTAATAACATTAGCATAAACAAATTTAAAGCGTTCATCTTTTAAATCAAAATCATTACTCTTGATGTGATTTCTCTCAATAAAATCTAAGAGGTTATTTATTCGCATCTGCAAATAAAAATTTGTGCGCATCAAATTTTCATAATCTGCTATCAAATTTTTCTTATTAACAAAATTCTTTTTTAAAAAATTTTTAAAATTATGCCCATTAAGTACAACATTATATAATGGAGCTTGTACTTCAATAAATGCTTGCTGCACTGAAACAATAAATCCTCTTGGCAATAGCCACCATAACGCTAAAAATATCCCCAATGGTAATAAGTAAATAACTACACTATGTTTTTTAAAAAACACAAATCTACTATTCACAGCATAATACTATTTTCAACAAAATTTTAAGCACAGCATATTACTTAATCATTAAAAATAATGCACAACATTTACATTAAAACAAAAAACAGAATAAAAAGTATTGCATTTCAATATTAAATTAATACTTGGAACTTTACTATTAGCTCGGGTGGCGGAATGGTAGACGCTGAGGACTTAAAATCCTTTGTCTGTAAAGACGTGCGGGTTCAAGTCCCGCCCCGAGCACCAATTAGCAAGCTGCTCGATAATTAATTAAAAAGTTAAACCAAAAATTATACTAAACCTCTGCGGTAAGTAATTTTTTAGCAAAAAAAATATTTTTTTGTAAAAAAAGATTTTTTTTCTTGATTTATCATACAATACGTTTTATCCACTGTTCTTCTGGAAAAAACTTTTTTTGGTTTAATTTTGAGTATTTTAACAAAGGAAAGAATAATATGGCAAAAACAAGATCAATTTCGTCGCACCCGAAAGTTCCTGAAGCTTTGGCTGCACCTACAGAAATAACAGATACAAATAGTGTTCAGCAAACCACTTCCTCGGCTTCTACACAGAGAACTGATCAACTTTTTGTCCAACTTCCAACAGACGATCCTAACTGCTTTCTTATGCTCCCTAATGACATAGGCATAGATGAAAAAGAGTTAAGAGCAAGAAACGCTAAAAGGGTTGAGTGCAATGATGTTAATTATTTCTCTAACACTACAAATAGTCAAGACGTAATAGATCACATAAGAAACATTTGCGACATTAAATGTGTTACAGTTAACAACAATGGGAAGGATTTCGTATTTCCACATGAGGTTTTTAATTTTGATAAAGAACGGAATGGCCTAAGATATTTTACGGCAGTGAAGGAAGTTTATCGCCTTACAGAAAAAAACTTAGAAGATTTTAAAGCAGAAGACTGCCTCAAGCCAGGTACTGAAGTCATTCATTATACAGATTTTGATTTTGAAACACTTTCCTCTACTGTTCAAAAAGCTAACTTTTACAATACTATTGATTGGAGTAATGCCACTGTAATGCTTAGATCTCAAAATATGTCTACGCTCGTAACAACATTAATTAACAAGTTAAAAGATGTTCAAGCACTTCAAAAAACAATCCAATGTACCATGGATGAAATGCAACGTTATGAGGAAAAACATAATATAAGCCTAGTAAATATTAATGATATCTTGGATGAAATCCAAAAGTCACTGGATGCATCTCAGAACGCAAATTGATATTAACTCAAATATTAATAAAAAATGTAAAGAATCAAATTTGATATATGGACGGAAGTATCAATGCAAGTCAAAGAATTTTCTAGTTCGTATAACATACAGTACTCGTTTTACGAAAAGGGAAACAACAGACTTATATCCGTCCAAGCAGCAAACAACAACCAAGGGTTACATCGACAACAAATTAATTCGTTATATTTTAGGTCATTTGATGATTTTTTCAATGAATGGTATAGTGCTATAAAAAACACCAATAAATTTTTGAACCAAAGGCAAGTTACTATCAGCAATGCTCAAAACTCTAATGAAACAAGTGAAGTTATTAATAACCTTTCAGAAGTTTTTAATATAATCGAAAACGTTGTTATAGATGCATCAGAAGCCAGTAGTAATCTTGAAACTGTTCACAATGTTCAATTAGAAGGTTTAAAATCACATGAGTTATATGAAATAGAAAGTTATTTTTTAGAAAAATGCATAGAAATCGATGAGATGACATTGGAGGATATAAAAGCAACTGTTAATGGGACAAGCGGAGATACTAACGGTAATCACGCTAATTTTGATGAACAAAAAAAGTACTTACATAAAAAAATTAATGAGTTAAAAACAGAACGCGAAGCTATAGAAAAACAATTAATAAACAATAACATTAAATCAACGATAGTTAATTCCCCAAATACTATGTCTAAAAATTGGAACAATAATCGGAGCAAATTAAATGTATTAATACCTAAACTAGGTATGTTTTTTGGGAAGCACGCAGAAGTTCTCAAGTCTCTATATCAAAGTATTGTTTCATTAAATAAAGTATCTAGTTTATGTGAATCTCAAGAGAAGTTTACTGTACCTACATTAAGTGATGTAGAAAATGCAGGAAAAATCTCTTCTTTACCAATTGACATGAATTTTATAGCTAACGCGCTAGAAGAATTGAATAAGTCATCATCAAATACAGTGACATTTTCAGCACTTCAACAGATTCAACAGCAATTAAATGAAGAAAATTTCAAAATTTTTTCATTTAGTGGGGCAAAATGCGACCCTAAGTACGATTATGAATTTAAAGGGAATCGGTGGGTATATGCTTACGTAAAATATCTTATAAAACAAAATAACAATCGAATAAAGTCCACTATTAAAGAACTCTGCACAAACGGAATTACTCCGACGCAGCAGCTTCCTTATGAGACCAATGAGGATTCAGTTGTAGATAACTTTTGCCACAAACTTGAACCAACGTCAGTAACTATTGCTCATACAGAATATCAAAACAATGACAATGAGTCCAACCCAATAACCACCCCACCGGACAATGATTCTGCAACCCGAACAAGTACTAACACATTTAATGATGATTATGGCATAAATTTCTCATCTGATGATGAAAGTGCAGCCCCTGAAAACTCTGAATTACCAACGCAAAATAATGAATACACTGACAGTTCCAACGATGACAATATACCTAGTAACGAAGATAATAACAGAAATATCATTATAGATACTAATATATCGACTCTTAATAATGCTTTGGCTCAAATAAATAATTCCTTAACTCAAGAAATTTCAGAAGCTAGCACATCTGAAACACAAGTTATCGACTGTCTCAAATGTAATTTATTTGAGAGGAGTAGTTTGTTACAAAACATAGTATTACTTTATATGCTAAAAGCTTTTTCTACGAGAAATCATAGTAAATTCTCTAAAAAAACATCTAACATCACTACTCAATCCAAGTTTTCACAAATGGTATCTAATGCGGTTAAACATAACTCAGCAAAAGATTCTAAGATTGATCAATATGTAGGTAACCTTTTATCCCAAAAACATGTTTTTTATAAAAAAACACAAAGCCAAATGATAATCCAAGACTCAAATGATAACCATAACAAAATAAAAGTGACAAAAAATCAAACCGACAGTTATTCGGTTGAAATCTCAAATCAACGTGACGAACCAATCTCGTTTGGGATAAGTCAAGGAAGTGTCAAGAAAACGAACTCTGTTTTATTCAAAAAAATTCAAACAAAAAACTCCAATATATGAAAGCTAAAATAAATTTTTGCTCTTTTATAACTATACTATTTTTTTTAGTAATACTGACTCCAGCTTTAGAGGGGCATCCGAAAGACCAAGAGGGGGAAACCCAACAGGGAATGGTAGCAAAAAGGGAAGAAATGGTGGATAGGGGGATGGGTGATTATAAGCAGGATAACAATAGTGAACCTTGGTTAGATTTAAAAAAACAAGCTTTAGAAGCATTGGGGGGTGATGAAAGCCTCGCAGAACAAGTAGCATATCTTGCTTATAAGATAACAGTACCATATAAGATAATAGAATCATATCTCCATCCCATTTCAGAGAACTTCAAGAAAGACGCAGACGCAAAAGCAGAGAATTTTTATAAAACGGTCCTATCAAATGAATGCCAGAAGCTGAGGAATCAAAGTTTGTTGGCAGACCGCGAAGACACTAATAACACTATTACATGTCCTAGCTTTGTGACTAAGGAAGAAGATGGTCATATTTATTTTGAAGTGAATAGATATAGATTCGATAAAGAAAGTTTTAATTTTATTAGAACCGAAACAGAAGCCGTACGTGCATGTGATAATGACGAAAACGAAGCAAAATTAAAAACTTATTTAGACAAAACATCAAAAATAGCAGAATCAAAAGTTAATTTAACAACAACAGCAGAAATAATAAAATTAAAAGACGATCTAGAAAAAATAGAAGTAACATCAGAAGATAAATCAGCAAAACTAGCAGCATTACAAGTTTATATGATAAGCTCAGACTTAAACGATAAAATAGCAAAATTAGAAAAAGCAAAATCAGAAAAAGTAGAATTAGAAAACTTAGGAAAAGTAAAATCGGAACTAGAAGCCGAAATCGCAAAACTAGAAGCCGAAATCGCAAAACTAGAAGCCGAGGTAAATCAAGAAAAGGATTCGCAAATTAATGAATTTAGTCCAGAGGTTAGTTCTAAAAATGAAAATACTCAAGGCGAGCCAAGCGCAACAACAACAGCACCTGAAAAAAATCAATCAGGAACTGGATTATTAGCAACGCATGCAAGACAACAGGTAGGTACGCAAAACAGTCAAGGAGACAATGTAGTAAACAATGGAGGA
>CAZALH010000001.1:68601-109522 GCA_964486285.1 uncultured Opitutales bacterium
GTAGGTACGCAAAACAGTCAAGGAGACAATGTAGTAAACAATGGAGGAAACAATGAGGGAAACGGCGCAGGAAACGATGCAGAATCAAATATGGTACAAAATTCTACAGACAATAATCAACAAAACATAAATAGTCAAGGGGTAACACGGGGAACAAATGCAACTCAAGCTCCTGACAATAACGAACAAGATGGTAAAAAAAATCCCCCTCCTCCTCCTCCATCAGATAAGGAATATGGAGAAATATTTAAAAACGTACTAGATACGTCTTATGAGCATTCATTAGTTGCACGTAATGTAATAAGAACAGTACAGTCAAGTGTCTTAAATGAGTTGGTTGCGGACGAACTATATGTATTTGACAACATATATACACGTAATCACTTATGGGGGAAAGTATTGTATGAACACGGACATCACACTGCTAGTTTACATCATGTCGATCACACAAAAGGAATTTTAATAGGAAATACAATAGATATTGATAGCCAAAAAAGCATTGGAATTGTTGCTGGCTTTACTGCAACTGATATGCGCTACAGAAAAGCTTATAATGGCGCAAAAAGTAAGCAAAATAGCTTTCATAGCGGTATTTATGGCTCATTCTTGGTGGGCAGATTTTTCTTCAGTGATATTTTTGTTGCGGATTATATACAATACAAAGATTTGCTTAATCCATCAATACAAAGAGTAAAGGAGTACAAAATTCACTCAACTTACCATGGAAAAGCTATTTCTAATAAATTTAGCATGGGTTATATATTAGAGGCTGAGCAACACGTTTTTTGTCCTGAAGTATCAGTTTATTATGACTACATCCAACAAAATAAACATGGATATCATATGTTAGATCATTATGACGTAGTGAATGATAGAACACATGATACGTTTGTTACATGTGAAACAGGGATCAGATATTTTAATAATTCTAATCCGATAATAATACCAAATATATTTGTTGGTTATGAATTTACATTAAAACGTGATATTGGAACACGGTCAATGACTCCAAAACAAGACATAATATCATCAGAAGCTATAAATAGTGATAACTTTGTTGCACGATTGAATCTCAATTATGACCTGTTCCAGCAAACACAAGCGTCAATCCAACTTGATGGAAGTTACAGAAAACATCACAGTACATTAGGAATTGGTTTTATACTATCGCATCAATTTTAGTATTGAATTTTGTGGTACGATTAGTTGTTTGAATACATGGAATATCACTTAGCGGTGTATGCAGCATTTCTAATATTTTCAGTTCTAGCATATATCTGTGTGCAAAAACCAGTTTTTATAGAACATATTAGAAATTGGTTGCTGTATGATCGCTATTCAACAGTAATCCTGTTCGGTAGCGCAAGTGTGATATTCTTGTGTAAAATTTTGCATTTAAGCATCGCTGATTTCGGAGAATATAAAACCGTTTTATTTATCTTATTTTCAGGAATTTGTATACTTTCTTTCTATAAAGTTAGGGAATTATTATCAATACGAGGATTAGCAATTTTAGCTCTATTTTTCTGCGACAAAATTCTTGATTCTATTTACACTCAAATCTCGTTAATTAATATAATTTTCACATGTATCATCTATGCTATAATAACAATAGCAATTATTTTTGGAAGTGCTCCTTATTTACTTAGAGAGTGTATAGATAGTGTGATAGAATATCCAAATAGAGCGAAGTATCTTGGGTATTCGTTTTTAATTTGTGCCTTCATTAGCTTGGGCGTAATTTTCAATTGAATAAATACTTATCAATATTTCGATTTTTTAATAAAAATGCACGAATCGCACTTCTAGCATCTTGAGAGTCTTCAAGCAAGAAATAATTTCCATGTTCATATCGCTTAAGCAAGGCATTAGGTAAAATTTTTGCCCAACGTTTTAAGGAAACTTTTGTATGAACAAAATCTAAGTCCGACCATAAAAACTTCATTTTTTTATTACTTAAAATAAATGCTTTTGATTCGATGTCATCATAAACACTCAGCGAAGGGTGATCCGGGAAAAGAGGAATATCTTTCAAGCCTTGGCTAATAGCTATTCTATTGAAATAAGAATTGTATGGCTTTAAATACCCATATTCAATCTGTGAATTCATCGTTCCAGAACCAAGATGTAAGTATATTCGTTGTAAGCAATTAGTAAAACGCGTTAAAATAGTACTAATTATCGGACATTTGAATAACATGAGTATAAAAAACAACCGCGGCATCTTAAAACATGATGAATTTAAAAATATCATACTACTAATGCGCTCAGGCCAACGTTCAGCCATAGCTAATCCTACAGCCACACCAAAATCGTGCATTACTATATGAAATTTCCGAAATTTCATATTCTCCGCAAACTTTACAGCATTTTTTATGTGATTAGAAATATTATATTTATAAAGTAATGGTTTATCAGAAAATCCATACCCTAAATGATCAAGCGCAATACAGCGGAAATCTTGACGTAGTTCACGAATCAGATCACGATACATAAACGACCAACTTGGGAAACCATGTAACAATAAAACTGTTTCTCCCGTACCCTCTTCTAAATAATGTACACGATTACCCTTAGAATCAATGACAGAAAAATGCGACTCAAAAGGATACATTTCAGAAAATTTCTCCTTTTTATTAAAAATCATTAACCTGTCCTTTTGATTCTGAATAAATTTTAATCGATTTTAATTTTCTTAAAATTTTCTGATATTCTCTCTCGTGGAACTGTTATCGTCAATATTCCATTATCTAATTTAGCTTTCGATTTTTCAAACTTAGCGTCATTTAAACATATACTGCGACTCGATAAGTTACACATTCTTTCACGACGTAAATAATTTCCATTCTCTTCACTTTTTTCTTCTGCGGAACAAGAGACAACAATAGTATTTTCGTTAAAAGATAGATCAATATCTTCTTTTTTCACTCCTGGTAATTCAACTTTAATTACATACTCCTTTTCTTTTTCTATCACATCCATTTTGCAGAAATCATGTGATAAATACGTTTCAAACTTACATGAATCAAAAAAATTGCGATCAAACCCCAACAAATGAGTATTAGTCAACACTAGTGTTGATAAACTTGCCAATATTATCGCAACTTGATTTTTTAGTATTTTTACTGTTTTCATATGTAATTTTTTTAAAAATTTTCATGAAAAAGAAAAGTTATAAATTTTTTAAGCAAAAAGAAATATTTTACAAAAATCACTTAATAATTTCAAAATATTTATATGGTGGGCGACACAAGACTCGAACTTGTGACCTACTGGGTGTAAACCAGTTGCTCTAACCAACTGAGCTAGCCGCCCATAAAGTTGATAACAGTTAAAAATCAATAGAATGTAAATTTGCAAGCTTTTATTGAAATTCATATTACAAATTTAGTTTAAATGACAGAATTAGGGCATTGTAACTGCACTAAATTACTCCATAACTCATCTTGTTTTATATCTAATCCAGCTAATTTATCACCATTAAACACAATCCATAAACCACGATTAATTTCTTGATGAATATTGGAAATATTTACGTAACCCCTGTAGCCACGCAGTTGAATATTATTATATTTTTCTTTCAATATCAAAGCTTCCCGTAATTCAATAGCGTAATACAACTCTAATTGATGTTTATTCCACACCCACGCTACAAATGTATATAATCCTTTGTCACATGGCCCACCATAGTAAATAGGAACAGTATCAAATTCACAAGAAATATCATTATAATTAATATCACTCAAAAATTTATGATATGGACGATTTAAAATCACTCCCGTTATTCCTCCTGCATAATAATCACCAACTAAAATAACACATTGCTTAAAAACTTCATCCTGTATCACTGGATGAGCAACTAAGATTCGACCAATTAAATAATTAGATCTAGCGTGCTTGTTACTATGCATGTAGGAGGCAAGTGTAATTAAAATGTATACAAAAGCAATGCATTTCTTCCCTTATATCTTGCAAGATAAATTTTTAATAAAAATAGCTTTACACAAGCTGCAAAAAATAATTATAAGGTATACTGTTATGCAAAAAACAAAAAAAGCATTTGCAAAGCGTTTTAAGATAACTGCTAAAGGTAAAGTTATGCGACGCACACCAGGACGCAGACATTTGATGAGGCATAAATCATCTCGTCAGTTAAAGTCATCACGTGCTGATAAAATGATAGGATCTGCAATGGTTGCACAGATTAAATACGCCATTTCAGCAGGATTATAAGACATAACTAATTATTGTTTGTATGGCGAAGGCGGCCTACAGTACGAAAATATAAAATAAATAAAGGAAAAACATGCCAAGAGTAACAAATGGAGTTGCAACTCATAAACGTCGTAAAAGGTTAGTAAAACAAACCCGTGGATATTTCGGGAAAAAGTCAAAACTGTTTCGTTATGCGAAAGATGCACTGTGGCGCGCAGGTAAGTTTGCATATCGAGATCGAAAACGATTAAAGACAAACATGCGCCAATTGTGGATTATTAGAATCAATGCTGTTTGCCGCGAGCATGGATTGCCGTACAATCGATTTATAAATGGGCTAAAAAGAGCAGGCATAACATTAAACAGGAAATCATTAAGTGAACTTGCTATACATGACATGCCAACTTTTGTAACTCTTATAGAAAAAGCTAAGTCTGCACTATAGCTATAGTTTAATATTAAACATAAACAGAGCGTGGCAAGGAGTGTTTTATCCCGTGAGTGAAAATTTTGAAAGCATCCTCTTAGAAGCAAATGCTGCGGTAAAGCAGGCAAAAAATCGATCAGAATTTGAAAGCTGTAAAGCTATCTTTTTAGGATCTAATGGTAAACTCAAGGAACTTTTAAAAGTGTTAGCGCATGCGCCTAAAGAAAAGAAACCAATATTAGGGCAAAAAATCAATCAATGTAAAACACAGCTTGAAGAAATTTTCTCAAACAAATTTGAAGAAATTGAAAACTCTGAACTACTGAACGATATTGGTAGCAGCATTGATCCCACTATCGATGTAATGCAGTCTGGCAGTATACATCCACTATCGCAAATCCAAGAACTAATTGTTGATATTTTCAAAAAAATTGGATTTACAGTGGCGACAGGCACTGAGATCGAAACGGAATGGTTCTGTTATGATGCATTGAATATGCCAAATTCTCATCCTGCTCGTGATTCACACGATAGTTTCTTTCTAAAAGAAGGGAAAATTGATAACATATCTCAACATCAAGACGAAAAATATATTCTGCGATCCCATACATCAACTGTCCAAATTAGGACAATGTTATCCGAAAAACCACCGTTAAGAATATTGTCACCTGGGCGCACATTTCGGCGTGATACACTAGACGCTACACATAGTCCAGTTTTTCATCAATGTGAAGGACTAATGGTTGATAATGACGTAAAAGTAACAGATTTAAAAGCGGTTTTAGATTTCTTTTTTAAAGAACTATTCGGTAATAAGTGTGAAACTCGTTTTCGACCAAGTTTCTTCCCATTTACTGAACCAAGTTTTGAAGTCGACTTTCGTGCCCCAAATATTGGTAAATTAAGCAACAAATGGGTAGAAGTTGTTGGGTGTGGAATTGTTGACCCTAAAGTATTTTCGAACGTAGGGTACTCCCCTGAAGAATGGAGTGGGTATGCTTTTGGAATGGGAATTGAACGCATAGCAATGCTAATGTATGGCATTGAAGATATTCGATTATTTTATCAAAATGATGTTCGATTTTTACAGCAATTTGCATAAAAAATAAAACATTGATTTTTTATTTTTAAATAAAAGAAATGTTCATGTGCGCATAACCGAAATCTCATCAAAATCAGCCTTACATTTTCACCAACAAGGCTATGCTACTAATTGGGATATTAATACTTTTCGAGGCTGCATGCATAAATGTGTATACTGTTTTGCCCAATATTCTCACAAGTATTTAAATAGTGACCAATTTTTTGATGAAATTTTAGTAAAAACTAACATTGTACAAGCTTTAGAGAGGGACTTATGCAATAAAAATTGGAAGTATTTACCAGTAAATGCGGGTGGAGTAACGGACTGTTACCAACCAATTGAAAAAAAATATCAATTGATGCCCCAAGTTATAAATCTCTTCATAAAATATAAAAATCCATTAATAATTACTACAAAATCAACATTAATTTTAAGAGATATAGATTTACTATCGAAATTAAATGAAGTAGCTGGTGTTAAATTATTTATTTCAGCAAGTACATTTGATGAAAGTATACGCAAAAAAATCGAACCATGTGCCCCACCAACTGTTGATAGAATAAATATGTTAAAATATTTTTCTGAAGTTGGAATATCTAGCACAATTTTACTAATGCCAATCATTCCATACATTAATGATAATTTAACAAATTTTGAAAAAATTTTTCAACTCGCTCACAATAATAAAGTTAGTAATATATTACATGCTTGTTTACATTTACGTGGACAAACTAAAAAATACTTTTTTAAATTTATAAAAAAACAATTTCCCAAAGTAGAAAACTTAATCGGCACGCTTTATAATGGCAGTTATGTATGCAAAAAATATTCACAACATGTTGCTAATCAAATAAATAAGCTACGCAAACAATACAACATGTTTCATAAAGATATGGAGTTAACATCTCCAAATAAAATACTTCAGCTTAATTTATTTGAGTCTGATTCACGCAATACATCTGCGCCTAATGAGCGTAATTTTGCTTCAAAATTATCGTATCCACGATCTAAGTGATAGACTCTATTAACTATAGTTTCTCCTTCTGCACACAAACCAGCCAAATACAGCGCTGCACTTGCTCGTAAATCTGAGGCCATAAGTTGTGCTCCAATTAACTTTTTAGAGCTTGATCCATGTATAATTGCATGTTCCCCTTCTACAATGATTCTTGCTCCCATACGGTTAAGTTCTGCAACATGCATAAATCGATTAGGATACACTTTTTCAGTTATAATTGAAATTCCATCCGATTGTGTGAGAAGTGCACAAAATTGTGCCTGCAAATCTGTCGGGAAACCAGGATATGGCATAGTTGCAATTTCTACAGCGTTCAGTGCACTATTAGTACCATCAACAGTAATTGTTCCATCAACATCTTCAGATATTTTTGCACCAATATCGTTCAATTTATCATATACCACACCACTAACATTAGGAACATTGCCTTTTATCAATATTTTCCCATGCGTCATCAATGCTGCACAAATAAATGTCCCAGCTTCCATTCTATCCCCAATAATACGATACCGGCAACCATGTAATTCTTTTCCACCTTCAACTATCAAAGTACTTGTTCCAACTCCATTGATATTTGCTCCTAATTTTTGCAAGAAATGGCACAAATCAACCACCTCTGGCTCAAATGCTGCACAATCAATAATTGTGGTACCCTTAACTCTTAAAGCTGCCATCAAAATATTTGCAGTACCAGTAACCGTACTTCCATAACGGCCACCTAAAAATATACGTGCACTGTGCATATTTTGACCATCAATTAACAAGTTGCCATTTTTCACATCTACTTGACATCCAAGAAGTTGAAAACCTTTTATATGTAAATCTATTGGACGTTGTCCGATTACACATCCCCCTGGAATAGATACATCCGACATACCTGTTCTACATAGAAATGCACCCATCAAGCACACAGAAGCACGCATTTGTTTGACCATTTCATATGGTGCACATGGAGTAATATTTTCCGCACATATACCAACAGTATGAGCGTCTAAATATTCCACTTTTGCCCCAATATGGCGCAATATATTAACCATTAAACGGGTGTCACTCAAATCTGGGACATTTTCAATAACGCACTCTTCTGAAGTCAACAAACATGCTGCCATTATTGGCAAACATGCATTTTTAGCCCCGCCAACAGTTACCTCTCCTCGCAATACCCGTCCACCACGAATACGCACAAAATCCATATTTTACCAATCTAAGTATTAATGAGCTCCCCTATTTTGAGAACGACGCCTACGCTGATTATGACTGCGATGCCTGTATGAACGTGAAATTTTTTCGCCCTTTTGTTGATCATTGTGACATAAATTTTTATCACAAGATATCCCAAAAATGCCGAAAAATTTCTTAAAAAATCTTTTCAAAATACCACACTTATAACAACACTTGTCATTTTTACCATCAAACGTATTTTCTTTAAAATTTACTTTTCTTGGTGTTTTCGACGAATTCTTTTTAGAATTATTCTTAGATTTCCTGTCGCTTTCTTTATCCACTATAGTAGTTGATTTTTGCTCTTCTATTCTAGCATCACTCACTGAATTAATCCCAATAGCATCATTTCGTACAGCATCTACATCGATTTCTCCGACATTTGTAGACTCTATATTAGAAACCTTCTTCCTTGCTTGAATACGACCACGTTTTAAGTTATAATGAACGTATCCAGTTTCCCCATTATCAATCTTCTGTTCTATTTCACTATCTTCAACACCACCATCACTAGCTTTAGGCATAACATCAAGATCTGTATCTTCCTTAAATTCAGGCATAATAATTAACTTTACTTTTTTTTAGATTTAAACTTCGAAAACAGTGAGCAAATTTTTCAACTGTTTCTCTTTTCTATATCATATTAAAATTGCACATCTGTCGAGAAAAATATATAAATATTTATGAAATAAAAATCTTCTTTATATTATCATTTACTATAAAAAGGCGGCAATTTTTATTTTTCACACCATAAGACAATTTGTACTTCATATAGTCAGTTGTTATGAGTTTTAAATTTTTCTGGCAAATAATTATATCTGGTTTCATAATAATCGCTGTAGCCAATCCTACAATTTCCTGCTGAGTAAAAATACACTTATAAGTTCTATTATGGTGCTTTATGTATGTTTCTTCTCGTGCACCAAACATGGGTCCTATAAATAATATCAATTTCGCGGTCATTATCACTCAGGGGATAAATTGATAATCTACATAAAATGTAATACAACGAAACCAAAAAAACATATTTCAATATATTTCTTGCCAAAATTTACAATTCATTTAAAAATTCATAAAAATGTTCTTTGAAACTACTTTTTTTTACAAGTAAAATGTAGGTTTTTAGGGGGTGACATGGATTCGACTACTAATCGTAGATCAATATTGCATGTCGAAGATGACGGTTGGCTTCGTAAAAATCCGTTAAAATCATAAATGACAAAAACATTATGAAACTAAACTTCAGAAATGAAGTTGCCATTGCTGCTTAATTAAACAAGTAGCACGTCTAGTTATCAGACACTCGCTACGATAGCTAGGTGTGTATTTTAGCGAGTGAACGCTATGTTGTTGTGGTAAACATAGCAGTTCTAATACACCACAAAGGATAGTATAAGTTTTCTGTTGTACTTAAATTATCTTCGCTAAACATCAGATAAACATGTAGACATATTTTTTGAAAATTAGTAGGACGCGGGTTCAACTCCCGCCACCTCCACCAGAAAAAATGTCATAATTAACTGACACTTAATAAAAAAATAACCATTTTAAAACAAGCAGATTAAATCACATAGAACAATTTAGAGACAATCGCTAAAACACAAATACAATAAATATTTTGACACTCGTAAATTTCTTCAGGAAAAAAATCTCAAAATTTTAAAAATATATATTTAACTCAAAATTTTCCTATCATTGACATTACAAGGATTTTCTAACCCTAAAATCTCAAAATATTTATCACCCCATTTTTCAAGCTCTTATATTTCCAAAACACTTTCATAAGCAACCTGTTATAACTTTCCCCAAGTAAAAAAAGACGTTATATATTATAAAATAATCTTATATTTAATTAAAATTTTAAATAAAGTTGGAAATTTTTTTTGCTATTGATGCTGCATCAAGATAATATTTCTTTCGAATAACTTCAGCACTTGATCCATGCTCAATAAAATGATCAGGCCATCCAAAACGTAACACTGGAGTCGTTATCTTATGCTCATTAAAAAATTCTAAAATAGCACTTCCAAATCCACCAGATAATACACCATCTTCAAGGGTCACAAGTAATTTGCACTGACTAGCTAGTTTAGTTAATAAATTCTCATCAAGCGGCTTAATAAAACGCGCATTAACAATGCAACACGCCCCATTTAAAAAATTATCGACTTGCTCAGCAATATCTACAAAACATCCAAGCGCCAGTAAACAAATATTACCTTCCTCTTTTAAAATTTCTGCTTTTCCAAGCTCCAAATCTTTTGTCTCAACTGATTCATTATCATAATAATATGAACTATTATACCTAATAAACACAGGTTTGTCACAATAAATAAAGTGTCGCAACATACAACTCAATTCTGATGTATGACGTGGCTGCATAACAATAGCATTAGGTAAACAACGCGTATATACAATGTCAAATAACCCGTGATGAGTTGCTCCATCATTTGGTGCCAATCCTGCACGATCTAGACAAAAAATTACAGGTAAATTTTGCAAGCAAATATCATGTAAAATCTGGTCAAAGGCGCGCTGCATAAAAGTGGAATATATCGCACAAATTGGACGCATACCAACTTTAGCTAATCCTGCACACATTGTAACAGCATGCTCTTCGGCTATGCCAACATCTAAATATCTATCTGGTAAATTATCTCTTATAAAACTTAGTCCTGTCCCTTTTCCCATAGCCGCTGTCACTGTAATTATTCGCTCATCAGATTGCGCTAATTCAAGTACAGTTTTCCCCAACACGTCACGCATTAAAATTTTTTTATTCTGTTGATTAGGAGATAAATTATGAAATTTATCTGGAGCTAAAACAGCCTGATGATTCCCCTTACCTTTTATCGTTTTAACATGTAATAGTATAGGATAATTAACTGATTTACACAAATTTAAATACTCTTCTAACTGTTCAATATTATGTCCATCAATCGGACCTATATACCTCAACCCATAACGCTCAAAAAATGATGAAGACAATAGAAAATCTTTCAGTGCAAATTTTAATCTTCTACCTAAGTGACATATGCGCTTACCAATTTTTCCCTTATTTAATAACGCACTTAACTTATACAAAACACGCTCATACAATTTACTTTTTATAATTTTATTTAAATATATCGCTAGAGCACCAATATTACGCTCAATCGAATACTCGTTATCGTTTAAAACTACTATTAGGCGACGCGTGTTAGCAGCAACATTATTTAATGCTTCCATCGTTGGACCACATGTCAATCCAGCATCACCTAATATAACAACAACATTAAATTTTTTTTCTAATTTATCACGCGCGATTGCTATACCTAATCCACTTGATAAGGCTGTTCCAGCATGTCCCGCAGTAAAAACATCATGCACACTTTCATTTATGCTACAAAATCCAGAATATCCTCCACTTTGACGAATAATGTTAAATTTTTCATCATTACGTCCGGTCAACAACTTATGAACATATGACTGATGCGAAACATCGAATACTATTTTGTCTTCAGGGGAATGAAAAACGCGATGCAAAGCAATCGTCAATTCAACAACACCTAAATTTGAAGCTAAGTGCCCACCAGTTTTATTAATCACCTCCAATAATCGTTCGCGAATTTCTTGCGCCAAAATTGATAGTTCAAAACTACTCAATGCATCAAGATCACGCGGATTATTTATTGTTCCCAATAGAGACTGGCTGCACTGTATCATTTAAGGGAGAATTTGATTCAATTTCGTCATTTGACAAGGCTTCTTTTTGTGTATTTTTATTTATCCAATCACACATTATTCGCAAGCTTTCGCGTAACTGAACATCAAAATTAGGAAGATCTTCCTTATTTGTATCTACATCTTCAGCAATATTATCTTCCGATACGCTAATCTTTTCAAATTTGTAGTCATCTGTTGCAATTAGTGTTTCCAACTGCTTCTTAATCTTAGTCTTAAATTCCCAATCATTCATTGATTTTTGACGCCGTTCCTTAAGATTAAGTGATACTTCTTTTTGATCTAAATTTTGCTTAAAATGCTCAATCTGTTCATTGAGCAAACTAAACTCTGTAAAATTTTGCATCCTATCATTTACCTTATCTTGCAAGAAATCTATTAAACTTGGATCTACAAAATAATTATGTTCCTTCGCTTCTGACTCATAATCAAATTTAGCAGCTGGTATGGAATCCCAACTAAGCGCATGTGGTAGATCTGACTCCTTAACCGGCAAACAAGCTTCAATACTTGGCAGCACTATATCTGCTTTCACTCCCTTTAATTGAGTCGATCCTCCAGTAGGCAAATACCATTTTTGAACAGTTACACGCGCAGCTCCAAGTTCATCTTTATTATACAAAGAATTAAAATACTGTCCCATCGGTAAAATTACTTGTACACTACCTTTTCCATGGGTAGTTGGGTCACCCACAATAATTGCACGATGGTGATCATGTAACGCTCCAACTAAAATTTCTGACGCTGATGCACTATTAGATGAGGTTAGCGCAATTAACGGTCCTTCCCAAGCGATGTTATTGTCATTATCACATAAATTCTCTATTGTTCCGAACGAATCCCGTACTTGCACAACTGGACCCGTGGCAATAAATAACCCTGATACCGTTATTGCTTGCTCTAAAAAACCACCAGAATTATCACGCAAATCAATAACCAAGCCATCTATACCACGATTCTTCATTTCCTCAATTAAAAACTTCATATCTGAAGTCGTATCAGCATTTTTTACGACACTATTCGGATCATCACCATAAAAAACAGGCAACACAATTACCCCAATTTTAATCACTTGTTCTTTTTCATCCCCCGCAAATGAAAATAATTTTCCACTTGCTCTAGTTTCATTCAAATGAATTTCATCGCGCACTAACGAAATTACCTGATAATGTCCTGGTTCTGCATCAACTGGTTGAATTTTTAATCGAACTACTGTACCTTTCTCCCCTCTAATTAATTTCACTGATTTATACAGCCGCATACCAACAATATCGACAAAATTGCCATCTTCCCCCTGAGCAACTGCCAAAATTTTATCACCAATCTTTAATTTTTTCGATAAGCTTGCAGGTCCTCCAGGAGTAAGCCCTTTAATTACACAAGTGCCATTATCATCCATTAAAGTTGCACCAATTCCTACTAAAACATGTTTTAACAAAACATTAAAATCCTCTAATGAAGTTTTAGATAAAAAGCTAGAATGAGGATCATACATATGCGAAATACTATTTAAAAAGATCTCTTCTATTAACCAAGAATCAAAATCATTTAATGCATTTCGTAAATTTTCATAGCGTGTTGAAATTATTTCGATAGCAGAGTTTAAATTATCCTGATTAATTTCTGCATTAATCTCGTTACTATCATGTTTCGATTCTTCATTGTCTGATAATTTATACTCAGCACTCATCATTTCGTTAATCAGTTCATATTTTAAACGTTTTTCCCAAAGAATATCAGCTTCAAGTTTATTGGATGGCCAAGATGATTTTCGACGATCGGGGACATATGTTTCGTCGCTTGAAAAATTCCATTCCTGCGCTAAACGTTTCTTTATCCAATCTAGTCGAGAGTAAACAGTTTTACGATAATGATCAAAAATAGTAAAAGCAGGCATCAAACTACCTCCACTTACAAAAATATCTAACGTTGATGCAAAACGCTTCACGAAGTCATCGATATCTTGTTGTAACCAAAACATCCTATGCAAATCCAATTCCGACATATAATCAATCAAAATTTCTTTGTTGTCCAACAATGACAAATCTTTATGATTGTAGTGCAATTCTTCCATACATCTCGCCATATAGATTGTTTCAGCACGCATCTCACGTGTAGGGACAATTACATTATCTCCCTCTCCATTAACGAAATGTTCATTTTTAACAGCATCGTTACTTATAGAACAATCAGCAAATATGATTTGTCTAAGTAAAAATAAAATATACAGTACTTGGTTAAAAACTTTCATTATTACTAAAGATTTAAAAAAGCGCGGCGCTTTCTTATAAAAAGAAAGATAATAGGGCAATCAAAATTAATAAGATTCTTCACAATAATTACTATTCATTTTCATGTAGCGAATAAAAGAATTGTACTGCGGCGTTAAGATTTGTAGACGGGATGTGGTAATCAAAAAATATATTATCATTGTTAAAATGACTTTTCGTACCAAAATGCAAATATTCAACTAAAGAATTATTTTGGCTCCATAAGAATGAAATATTTTCATCATCCATTAAATATGTGGCAGATTCCAAAAACTTTTTAATCATAACTTGAGAAAATTGTGGCAAAACGTTCAGATATGCACTTATTTTTAGCATCTTCTTCCAAGTATTATCTACATTATATTCTTTTTTATAATTATTAAGAATATTACCCGATAATACATTAAGTGCACCCTGTAGGGGTACATCATTTGCGAATGCATAACAAAGTTTATGGAAATTATCTATCTCTGGTAATACATTTATAGAGTCACAGTAAACTTGCTTAAGTTTATCAATATCTGCAGCAGTAAAAACTACTAACTTTTCATATAAAGCTTTTTGGATTAAAAGAAATAGCTCCTCTGAAGGATTAGCAATTAGCTTCTCAAAGAGAGAAGCAGAATGTGCAATATAATCAAAAATATTTGTCCAAAAAATTTTGATATTTACATCATCTTTTAATGTCCAAACTTCTCCTTGAATATCAAAATAATCAGTAATAAAATTAGACCTTAATTGACGAATTATTTTTCTCTGTGACATGTACTTAAACTCACATAGCCCTGCACGTACAAACGCAATATAGGGGTCATCAAGTGCTACTATTCCAGGCGTTAAATACCCACTGACTGAAGCAACACTTACAATATCTTCTGGTAAAATATGCGAAATTATTGCATATTGATCTACGTTTTGATAGTAATTATTTAAAGTTTGTGCATCAGTAATTGATGGTGGAGTTGATAATGTATAACAAATAACGTTAGACTTTTTTATCCCCAAAGTATCACACATAGTATGCAAAAATATCGGGAAATATATCTGCGCTAAAGCTCCTCCTTGACTGTGTCCACATATAACAACTTTAGTGTGACCTCTTTTTTCATCTGGAATAAATTGCATAACTTGCCGTAAAGAATCCTCAATAGACCGCATGCAAGATTTTATCTTTAGAACATATCCTGAATGCATCTTTCCGGGAAACCCAAACAAATTTTCATCAATATTTGTAGGAGCTACGCTTAAATTAGTACGCCAATCATTATCCGTAATAATAGAGCGCAACAAAGAACTTTCCTGGGATTGAGTACCGCGAAAAACAATAACTATCCAAACTGGTTGATTATCGTCGGGAATAGAATATGCCACAAACCCAGGATAATCTGCGCCCCTAGCACTACCATCCGTACATATATCATTATTATTCTGCACACCCAGTAGTTTCGCAAAAATGTTCAAACAATTCTTTAATATACGCTGCGTTAATTGACTTGTATCAAAACATCCTTTTTCTCCAGAAAAATTTGCTAAACAGCACCATACGTCGTTAAGATTAGAAACAAATAACTGGTCATTTTCTAAACAAAATGGGTTAACATATTCACCATTTTCATCTTTTTTAGTTGACAGATATCCTTTATTTATCAATTCGTGTAAATCTGGAATAATCCTTATAAGTTCCTGAGAATAAATTGGACATTTATCTTCTCTTAAACAATACAATTCGCTGCAATACCCATTTAATGAAATGGCAACATAGCACAAAATATAAGCAAATTTCTTAAACATATTTAATATCTGCTATATTGAATTAATTTTAAAAAACTCAAATCTTTTTTTTGTTTTTTTAATTGACAATAATTATTCGTTCAGTATAGCAATTTCAACATGGACACTTCCCTTATACACAACAACCAAACAGGAATATGTACTAACAGTGAAAACGGAACTGTTACTTCCGATTGTCATCCTCGCACTAACAAATTGATTTATGGGGATCAGGGGAAAACAGATAACATTGATCTCAATACAAGAAATGCTAGAGAAGGTAATAACATACAATCATGCGCCTCACAGGCACAAGAATCTTACTCAGAAAATAACAATACAGTAGGTAACAATAGTGAATCGAACAACTATGACACTAATATACAGTCTCAAACCAATGAAAATTGCCAATGTGATAACGATAATGTCAATCTTAGTTCAAGAAATGTTCAAAAAGCAATAAATAGGGGAAAAGTTAAATTTTTGTTGAAACAACTACTCATTGATGCATCTCATATGTTAACAGGATTATGCGGGATGTATGTTGCTCGGAATCGTTATGTTTCGGCAATCTTAGGGATAATATTTGCATTGCCATTAAAAACACTATCTATATTAATTTCAAAATTAATTTATTTTCAAATTTTTAAACAATTATCGATTCATTTTTTAATTGGAATGATTTGCTGCAAAAATTATTGCGAGTTTTTAATGAGTTACATTGCAACCAATGCTTTATGTAAATCAATACAATTAGTAACTACCTTATGTTAAAAAACATTTTATATCTCAAACATGTAACACAGCAACATACTAATATGCAATTAGTTATAAAAATTATTACACATACATCCTGAAAATTTTCAAATAAAACTACTGCAAAAAATAGTTCTGTTGTTTATTTGATATGTTTAAACCGACTTTTTTCATCACTTCTAACATATCTTCCCAAACAATGCGCTTTGTAGATAATGAATTATTACGCAATAAATATGACGGATGAAAAGTTACCATACACGGTACGTCCTCGAAATTTAGCCAACAGCCACGCACATCCTTCATTTTACGCGATGAATCATAACCAAACAAACCATTAACTGCTGTAGCACCTAACGCAACAATTACTTTAGGTCGCACAATTTCAATTTGTGCTTTCAAGTATGGCAGACAAAAATTCATCTCCTCCTGTGTAGGTGGACGGTTACCAAATAGGGTATCCAATTCTGGACGCCAGTTCATAATATTGCCGATATAAACCTGCTCACGAGTAAGCCCCATAGCTAATATTATTTTAGTTAATAATTTACCTGCACGCCCAACAAACGGTATGCCTTGAATTTCCTCATCTGCTCCGGGTGCTTCTCCACAAAAAAATATATCAGCATCCAAATTTCCAGTACCGAACACGATTTTTTTCCCTGGTTTAACATGTTGATTACATATTGGGCAATTTAACACTCTATTCTTTAACCAGTTAAATTGCAACAACTTATCTCCAACAGGCAACATTACTTTGGGGTTCGCCGGGAAAAAAGTCTCTTGCAATTTTTTCTTATTTTTTACTCGTAAATTATATTTTTCTTGGATGGCCTCAGAAGAATCATTCGTAATAACATTGCTACTGTGCTCTAGAAATTCTAAGTTTGAGTCGCTAATATTTATCGTATTTTGGCCGGACTGTTTAATATCTTCAAGCGCCATTACAAGCAAGTTACGCATGTTAGACATATACATAATAATTAAATGCTAAATAAAAAACGCAAGGAGAATCCTGGTAAACCTTTTCACTTGCGAATTAATACAAAAACTTATATACTTTTTCTTCAATGAGAAGCATATTATTATGTATCGACGATTCTCCATATACAAAAATTTGTACCAAATACACCATTGAACTTGCACGACTTATGAATGCATATGTCAATGTTTTATATGTATCTGACCTTAATTGTCCTGAATTATCACTGCTTGCGAACTGCGGCAGTAGCTTAAGTATTCAACCATTTCAAGAAGTATACAATACATTGCATGATTTAGAAGGCAAAAAATTTAAACGTTTAGAAAAAAAGATCACCAAGATGTTCAATGCAGCAAAATATAATACAAATTTTACATTTCATCATAAAACAGGTACATTGATCGATTCATTTGACGAATTTAAAAACAATACAACTGGGCTTGATTTAGTAATACTAGGTAAACGTGGAGAAAGTTCAAATTACGCTAAAGAACACTTAGGTTCATCTTTGGAGCGAATCTTAAGAACTAGCCCTTGTCCGCCATGTTTCATCGCATCAAACACTTTTTATCCATTAAAAAATATTCTTATCGCTTACGACGCTTCTAACGCTATCAATAAAGCAATTCAATTTATTGAACGTAATCATTTTTTTAAAAATTGTACAATTCATATATTAACTGTTAATGCAAATAATGAAATGGTGTTAACTCTTCAAAAAACACAAAACATTTTAAATACTGTAGCTGATTTAAACGTTACCATAGCAATACATACAGGTAATATAATTGAAGAAATTCAAAAATACACTGAAGAAAATAATATCAATCTTCTTATAATAGGGGCATATTCTCATAGTATAGTTAAACATTTCCTTGTTGGAAGTACAACATTGGAAATAGTTAGACAATCAAAGACTCCAATTGTGGTTTTTAGATGAAAAAAAGTGGTAACTTATACCAAAAAAACTTTATCAACTATAATATAAAATCAATAAACAAAATGGCTCATACCTTTTGTTAAATTGTTTTATTTTTTCTGCGCAGCAGCGATTTCAGAGTATCCATTCCATGCAAATAATGCTTCTTTACTAGCATCACCGTAAATTTTACTTATGCTACATATATAAAAATAATGCCCCCCTACCTCTATAGTACGGTCCAGATGTGCGACAAATGCCAGTTTTGTATCCATCGGGATCTTAATCTTAGATTCTGGTACATCTTGCAAAACAATACTGTGTTCTTCAATTTTTTCACTATTCCGTCCAGTCATCCTTCCATATACCATCACAGCATCCTTTAGCGTCACCCCTGGAACGGTTAAAATAGCATTATTTGTTTCTCTTATTCTTTCCCCGGAATAAGAATTTTTCCCCATAGAAAATCCAATCATTGCTGGTTGAAAGGATAAATAAGATATAAACGATATCGGTGCACAATTTGTACTACCATTTTCTTTTTCCGTACAAACTAAAAATAATGGATTTGGTGATGATAATTCAGCTGCTGCAATTAGTGTCATTTCTTTCATTAAAACCTCCTAAAAATACAACACACACTAAACAGGATAAACTTTATCAAAAAAACAATAGTTTGCGTATAATATTCTTACAAAATATGGCGGAGAGAGAGGGATTCGAACCCACGGTACCGTTACCGGCACTTCGGTTTTCAAGACCGACGCATTCAACCACTCTGCCATCTCTCCGGTATCGTTAGTTATCAAGATTTCTTGTAAAAAGTCCAGCGAAAATTACATTTGCATGGGAAACAAGAAAACATCGAATTGCAAAAACATTTAATGATTGCTGTATAAAATAAAAATGCTAGTTAACAATTCTCATGCCATTATTGTTTGGAACAGACGGAATTAGAGGCACATTTAATAAATACCCTATTACTGAGAAATTTTTCCACGAATTCGCAGGTGCCATTGAACATTTTTTTATACAATTATTAAATAAGACATCGCTTAGACTAGCAATTGGGCACGATACTCGCGAAAGCGGAACAATACTAAAAAAATCATTTATTAATGGGCTTTCATCAAATGTTTTTGTACTAGATTGCGGAATAATTCCAACGCCTGGGATATCTATAATTACACAGTACGAAAAGTGTGACCTTGGAGTTATGATAACTGCCTCACATAACCTTTACTCGGATAATGGAATCAAAATTTTTAATTCTAATGGAGAAAAATTATCTGTAGACCTTGAAAAGGACATCGAAAAATTTTTCGAAAAATTTTCAATAGGAATAAAAATTCCTTCTAAAAAAGAACCGATTGTAGTAAATTTCCATAAACAAGCATTAAATAATTTTGCTGCACGTTTCAAAGATATATACTTTCAAGTTAATGAGCCAATCGTCTTGGACACTGCTAATGGCGCAACAACTTATACAAGCCCCATGATATTGGAAAAATTTTGCACCAATTTAATTACAGTATATAATTCCCCAAATGGAAACAATATTAACGATAACTGCGGCAGTGAATATATAGATAATATAAAAACTATCGTAAAGAAAACACAAAGTTACGCTGGTATCGCACATGACGGAGATGGTGATAGATTGATCATGGTCGATGAAACTGGAGAGTGCTTAAATGGTGACCAAATAATCGGAATAATTGCAAATTATTTGAAAGAAAAAAATTTACTTTTAAACAATACTATTGTAGTCACTCAGCAAAGTAATTCTGGACTAGACGAAAGTTTAAGTAAAAACGAAATAAATGTTATTAGGACCGACGTCGGTGACAGAAATGTCTATTACAGTATGTTGCAGCATAATTGCATTTTAGGCGGCGAAGAATCAGGACATATTATATTAAAAAACTTATCTAATACCGGCGATGCAATAGCTGCAGCAATTTTAATACTAAAAATTTCATTAGAAAAAAATTTATCATTGTCTAAGTTAAAAAAACAAATTCATCTATTCCCGAAACATTCAATCAATATATATATCGAACAAAAGCTGCCGTTATCAGAATTCAGCTCACTTCAAGTTTTATTACGCGATATGCAAATCAATGAACCGAATTACAAACGCTCATTAATCAGGTATTCCGGGACGGAAAACAAGCTACGCATACTTGTTGAAGCTACTAATGAAGCAATATTGCCTGAAATTTCTGAAAAAATATACAATTGCATAAGAAAAGAATTTGAAAAACGTAAAATTTTTATAAAATAAGGGTGAAAAGTTTTTCATGGAAAACAAAGAACATGACGATCCATTGCTAGAAAGGGCCAAAACAGTTTTATCTGATGGTAATTACAAGTACACAATGTTTCTTTAT
Organism: uncultured Opitutales bacterium; assembly: GCA_964486285.1. Taxonomy (GTDB): domain Bacteria; phylum Verrucomicrobiota; class Verrucomicrobiia; order Opitutales; family JAIRKQ01; genus JAIDVZ01. The sequence goes on from CAZALH010000001.1 coordinate 89,380, forward strand.
CGTGAAATTTTGAAAAAATATCCTGAGAATTTAGAGATTAGAAAACAATTACATAAATTGCGCAAATCAGTATATTTACCACAGCGATCATTTTTCTCCTTCATCAAAAAATGTCTTGCTTATGTAAAGATACTGTATGCTAAAAAACATCGAGTCCCTACGTGGCAACTCATTGACACAATCGAAACTTGGATAGATTATGACCCAACAAATTTTTCAGGATACAGATTAATTGCACAGACCGCTAATGCAGCACACATGTATAATCTAACGGAATTTAGCATAAACGAAATTTCTGAAGAAGAACGCACACACAATGACTATATAATACTCGCTGAAGCATTATTAGGACAAAAAAAATTCGATAAATCCTTAAAAATTGCTAATACATTACTCGAAAAAAATCCAGATGATAACGAAGCAAAAGATATCGTTTGGAAGTCATCTGTAGATAAACAAATGGATAAAAAACTCGACCTAGTTATGGCAAATGGGATTTCCCATATTGCACCACCTAAAGTTGATACATCGCAAATAATCGTATCAAACCATAAAAATGAGGGAGATGAGGACAAGGACAATGGACATTCCAAACAAAAACAAGCAAAGCACAATAAAGCATTCGAATAAAAAAATTGTCGTAGGATTATGCACCTTTCACAGAAATGATTTATTAGATGGTGCAATTGAAAGTTTATCTCGTAACGACTTACCAGACGACGCTAGTGTAGAATTTGTACTTGTAGATAATGACACAAATGGAGGAGCTAAAGAAATTTTTGATTACTGGCACAACGCTTTACCATTTAAGAGTCACTACTTTATTGAACCTCGACAAGGTATAGTGCATGCTCGAAATCGTGTTTTGGAAGAAGCATTAAAGCTAGGAGCTACTGAAATCGCCTTGTTTGATGATGATGAAATTGTATCGCAACAGTGGTTGTGTTCATTATGGAATTACTATAAAAACGCCTTTGTTATATGTGTTGGGGGACCAATGTATCGCTTATTGCCGGCAGATACCAATAAAACATTAATTAAAATATGGAGCGTTGACACCAATCATAACACTGGCGATCCTTACATATTTTCCACAAACAATTGCCTATTGTCAAGTGAACTGGTACGGCCAGATAAAATGAATTTACGTTTTGATGAATTCTTTAATCACTTAGGTGGAGAAGATTCAAAATTTGCACTAGATACTATTCATCAAAAATGTCTTGGAGTGGCATTTGTAAAAGAAGCAGTTTCTGTAGAAAGATTTACAAAGCAACGTGCCACTTTTAAATACCTCCTAAAAAGATACTTCGGAAGTGGCAATTTGGTACCTATTATTTTCTACCGCTCCCATATGCAACAGTCTCCTTTTTCCCTTATTAGAAGTATATTAAAATTTATTAAATACGGCACATTCATTCCATTCGCTATCTTATTTGGGAAATATCGTTTTTGGATGACTCTTGCTAAGGCAGCACAGTCTGCTGGACTGATCATGGGGTTCTTTCATAAAGGATATGAATACTATAGCTTAAAAAGCTTAAAGTCAGAACTGAATTTCTAGTAAAATAGAAGATTAATTTTATAAGATACTATACTTATCAGCATATTCTCGACGTGTCATAACGACACCCGGTGTCATAGTATACATATAGCCTATACCATGCAATGTTTTAACATTATTCATAGTGTAACCATTTTTCTTAAAAAGCTGCCGTAATTTTACGATATATTGATCCATTGAACGGCTGCGGATATTAGCACCTTCTCCCCAAACACTATGAATGATATTTTTTCTACTCAAAATTATATCTTTATTTGCAGCAAAATGCTTTAAAATTCCCACTTCTTTTTTCCCTATGCGAGCAACATTCCCATTGGGGAATCGTATTTGCATCAATGATGGCCAAACTGTAGCATCGCAAAAAGCGAAATTACGATCATTAAGTGTAGCATTTTCGGTAATTAAAAAATCACTCGCCCTCGATGTTCTGCGTAAAATTGTTCTTATTCGAGCGATTAATTCAGTAAAACTAAACGGCTTCGTTACATAATCATCAGCACCACTATCAAATCCTTTTAACTTATAAAACTCATCCGAAAACCCCGTTAAAAAGATTACAGGAATCGATATTCCTAACCCATGCAATTGGCTCATGACATTAAAACCATCAATATCTGGCAAATTAATATCCAGCAAGATAATGGACGCATAGTCACGCTTTAAAAATTTTATGACATCCGCACCATTATGGAATGTTCGAACATTCATTCCAGATAAATTAATTTGTTTCTCAAGTACCTCAGTTAACCGAACATCGTCCTCGGCAAGTAAAATTAAGGGCTTAATATTTGGCATAAAAAGATCAGTTTCTTTTTGAAGAAAAAAGACATTTTACCAAAGTCAAACGTAAATTTAAAAATTTTGATAAATTTTTATTTGTTCCTATATTTTTAACATTTTTTTATCAAAAAAGACAACAATTAAATATAATTAAGAATTTTCCGTTGTAAAAATCGTGAAAATTCAACTAAAGAAGAAAACTCTAGACAATATCTACTTTTTATGAGCTCATCAATATCAGCAGTTTTTCTATGACCTGTATTTACAAAAACTGGTGTTATGTTCGCATTTATTGCAGCTAAAATGTCACAATATTTATCACCTACCATAAAACATTTTTTCTTATCTAAAAAATACTTTTTTATCATCTCTTCTATAAACCTCGGTGAAGGCTTTCGATAGGTTATCGGCTCATCAATACCATCAATTGCAAGGCACTTTTCACAAAAAAAATCCCCAAACCCAATCTCGGTTAACATTTGTTTATTACAGGCATGAACATCATTTAAAGTATACAACCCACGAACAACCCCACTTTGATTACTAAACAAAAATAATTTACACTTAAAAGTAAGAAAAGTTTGTATCGCTTCGATTGTTCCAGGAATTAGTTCTACGTCCTGTGGATACTTAAGATAGTGTTTATCTACGATCAAAGTACCATCACGATCTAGAAAAATATTCAGCATTTTGTTCAAATTTTATAATTTCATCTGGGAATGCTACTCCAGTACCGCTTTTCCCAACGACTACTCCAGCTGCTAAGTTGGCAAAATGCATAGCATCATACACCGCAATACCACTACTCATAGCCAATACCAATGCCGCAATCACAGTATCACCTGCCCCAGATACATCAAAAACTTCACGAGAATACGTCGGCATCGTCTTTTTAATGTCCCCATTTACACTCAATAACATTCCTTCAGCCCCAAGTGTAACAACTAAATGTTTCGGGCTATATTTTGCGTTAATTACTTCACATATACTTTCCAAACCGTCTTCTGGGCTATTGAAAACTTTTCCAGCTAATTCATAAGCTTCTAATTTGTTAGGTGTCATTAAATCAACATTTTTATATTTTAGATTATTACTTGGCTTCGGATCAATCGCAATGAATTTATTATACTTTTTAGCTAATTGTATAAAAATTTCTACGTTACGGTTATCCAAAACTCCTTTATTATAGTCTGATAATATTACAGCATCACACTGCTTAATTCGCGATTCAATATAATTAATATCCGAATCATCATCAATATTGTAAATTGATTTACTTCCTTCGCAATCAATACGACACAACTGTTGCCCCCTAACCACAACGCGTGTCTTTACAATTGTACTGACATGATTCTTAATGAATCGCGAATTAAAAGATAATGTACTATTAGATAGTATCTTAGAAATTTGTTCCCCAGCACGATCGGAACCAATATACCCACATAGCTCAACATCACCACCTAAACTGAGAATATTTAATGCGACATTTGCAGCTGCTCCTAATACATAATTTTCTTTTTCTACAACCACTACTGGGACTGGTGCTTCCGGAGATATCCTATTAGCATCACCTATAAGGTAATGGTCAAGCATAATGTCTCCTATGACTAGGATCTTACATTCCTTAATTTTGGACAGTATCGTGTCTATCGTCATACTACAACACCACACGTACAACATATTACAAAAAAATTGATAATAGCAAATAAAAAATATATTTAACATTACTGTGCGTATCCAACTTTTGATTTACAGTATTACTATATCGATTATACATTGTTTACTTGTAGCTTCTGGAGAAATACTGGACTACAAAATATCAGAGTTTAATCAAAACAACTACGATGTCGCTGTAGAATCTCTTATTAAAAACTTTGAAAAAAGTAATAATACATCCATTGCGCCAGGTCATAAAGGAACAATTGCATTGCGTATTTACACTTATAGTGGTCCTGGATTATGTACTCCTCCAGAACTAATATTAGCGTTAAGTAAGTCATTAACAAATCGTGGGTTCAAAACAGAAAATATTCTCATCATAGGAGATTCAAAATATAATTTACTCAAATGTGGGTATATAAGTTCACGCATTAATAGCGACAATGCTACGTTTCATAATATGCCGGTATTTTGGATAGACGATGAACAATTTTACAGTGACCAGTGGGCATACAAAAGTTCTTTAACCTCAACAGGTACAACTATAATCAATCAAAATATATTATCTGGCATTAACAGCAGCGCGAAACAATTTACAAAAAGTTATTTACCGACAATGTTAATGTTTGGTGTGGATTATTGGATAAACATTCCCACTTACTGTGGACATTCTCAACACGGAGTAGTCGGCAGCATAATTCAAGGAGCAATATTTAATATAAGCAACAACAAACGATTTTTAGATAATCCAATAAATTGTGCCAAAATCGCACCACAAATATATGCAATCCCTGAATTAAGTGAACATTGCTTATTTTCTATTACGTCCCTTGAACGTTTTCAATATGTTGATACTCTATCATATAATGAAAATTATATACAATCTTTACCTCATATACTACTAAGTAATGATCCAATAGCACTAGATAGTTTATGTACTAAAATAATAAATTACATAAAAAAGAAACATAATATCAATAAATTACAGCATTGTCCAAATATCTTAAAATATGGTGAACGATTAAATCTTGGAACAACACAATACAAAATACTACAGGCAAAATAACAAATTAAATGGCAGTAGAACTTACTACTGCCATAAAAATTTTCCTGAATTATTACTAACTAAATTGATCCCGACTGCTTATAAGACGAATTATGGAAACATATGTTCAAAAAAACATAAAAATTTTAAGAAGGAATATATATTATAAATAGTTTTTAAACTTTAAATTTGCAATAACTACACCATAATACTTGAAAAAAATGTTGCTTCTATCAGCAAAATTTTTACAGTACACTTTTATAAGTTATGCTTAAAATCCTAAAAAAGTCGTTTTTAACGGGATTGATACTCCTACTTCCGATAGGGATAACTGGATTAATAGTTAATTTCATGCTAGATTACATAGGGGAACCTACTAGTAGAATTCTATTTTATTGGTTAGACATAAGCATACGTAACAAACTAATAACAAATATATTAATCAATTTAATTTCTACACTATTTGTTTTAACACTGATTACTTTGATTGGGCTGCTATCACGTTACTTCTTCGGGAAATGGCTATTTAAAATGACAGAACGTATTATTAATCGCGTTCCTCTCGTTAGAAGTATTTATAAAAGTTCTAAACAAATAATCACGACTTTTGGCGAAAGCAATATGTCTGCTTTCTCGAAAACAGTGCTTATTCCTTATCCACATCCAGGGTCATATGCTATTGGATTTCTTACAAGTGATACAGTAGGAGAAATTCAAGAAAAAACAGGGAAGCATGTAGTAAATATTTTTGTCCCTACTACTCCCAATCCGACAAGTGGTTTTTTATTAATGGTCCCCCAAGAAGATGTTATTGAACTAGAAATGAGTGTTGGGGATGGTGTTAAAATGATAATTTCTGGGGGGATTGTTGTTCCTCCGTATGATGCAAATAAAAATAAAACAATAGGAGGTTAACATGGAAGACATGGAAAAATTACTAGAAAATATGACAAAAATGAAAGATGGCATGGAAGCCATGCAGCAAGAATTGGCATCTTATGTTGAACACTATTCTGAAAATGGTGTAACATTGGATGTGCATGGTGATGGTGTAATTACTGGGTTAACATTTGCTGATGGGACAAGTGCAAATACTATTCAAACAGCAATAAACAATGCAAACGCTAAAATAAAGGATTATATCACTAAAAAGATGAATGATATAACACCTGCTGAATTGCGCGAGCAAAAGTAATTAAATGTCATCAAGTAATATATTGTTTATATATGGCAGCGACGATTTTTTAGTAGATCGTCGCGCGCGCGCTTTATATAAAAAACTATGCCCAGATGCTACGATTTTACAATATGACAATAAATTAGATTTAACAACTTACATAAAAAGTATTTATGAAAATTTAAATACTATATCATTATTTACAAATAATAACAATATATGGATTCGTGGAATAACATTTCTAGGTGAAAATATCTCTGAATCTTATCAAGCATCTATAAAATTTTTAATAGAAACTCTGCAAATTGCAGCTAAAGATAGCATTATTATAATATCTGCTAGTCCTGTAGACAAACGTAAAAAAACATTCAAAGAAATTTCACAACTATCTGAATGTCAAGAAGTTAGCAACATTAACGAAAATAATATACATGATCATATAACGACCTTATGTCATGAAAACAATGTATCAATTTCCCCACAAGCTGTAGAATTGTTATATAATTTAATTGGGGATGATGCACGATTATTAAAACTAGAAATTGACAAACTTGCCACTTATATCTTTGGCGATCATAATATTATAACACGTGAAGATGTAGCTACTCTTGTAGAACCGACATGTGCTGATGAATTCTTCCCACAAATAGAACAATTTTTTAGTCAAGATATTAATAAAACTTTTGATATGCTTGAACGTTACATTTTTTTTAATCATGAAACTCGTCCATTACTAATAGGATTGCAAAATCGCATACGCCTGATGATACAGATACGTGCATTAATTGATTCGCAAATTTTACCATCAAAAAATTCTATAACAGCTGCGAAATTAAGTAACATTGCTCAAAGATTTTTCTGCAACGCTACACCTAAAACATCATATAATATTTTTTCTCAAAACCCTTGGTATATAACTAATCTATTATCAACAACAAATCAATATTCTCTAGAACATCTATTAAAACTACAAATGTCAATCATGCACGCAATTTCAGAAACATCTCAACGGTATAATGAACAATTAACAGTTATTAAGCAATTAGCTTATAAGTTTCAATTACCACAACCATCTTGAAATTAAGCTAGTGATCGTCAATTTATTTGGAATGAAAAATACACAGATCTCGTTTAAAATCAACAAATTGCAACCAAAGTCTAGACATTATTTTTTTTAAAAAAGAAATATACAAGACATATAAACAGCATCATTACTGCACACGTCACGATTTTATATAATTCAATCGTTTCATGAAAAAACAATACAGAAACCAATATAGATAATGGGATTTGTAAATTATTCATAACAGCGACAACTGGCGTTTTAACAAGCATTATGCCAGTATCCCACAAATAGTGGCATATACCACAACAAGTAATCCCTAAAAACATTGCCCACCCAAATGCATTCCATGTCAATGGCGAATGTTCGCACCTAACAATCAGTGCTAATATACAACATACACATAGCCCACCTAGGTACAAAATACTCATACTTTGCTTAAAAGTAATATTAGTATGATTTTGAAAAAATTTCTTCACTAACACTTGTCCATAAGCAAACGATAAATTTGAACATTGTAACAATAACACCCCATACTTATTAAATGAATATTGTCCACTATACAGGACTAAAAATGACAATAATATACAGATAGTGGCTAAAAAACACGGTATTGCTAACTTTGTTTTATTTAAAATACCGTCTATAAAGGTAACATATATTGGAGTAGTTATGAGTAATAATGCTACTTCATATGCTCCCAAGAACAAAAAAGACATCTGAAAAAAAACATACATTAGCCCAAATTCAAGTGCACCAAGTAACACTAACTTAACAAACAACGATAACGACAATCCACGCCTACTAAAAGCAGGGGAAAACAAAACAACAGATATTGCACAAAAAATACACGACACAACAAATGGATTTGTCCCAGTTAGTGCATGCTTATTTAGTGAATAAGAAAATGACCAAATTAACGAAGCTAATAATAACTGCCACATCTACTTAAATAAAAATCCTATTTTTCCACCTGATTTTAATACAAGTCTAGCATTAAATAACTTTCCCGTTTTGCGAGACTTAAATCCTTCAATCATATCAGTTTGCTTTTCAGTAATTAATTTTATAATTTGTTCCACATTTATAGAACATTCAAGCATCGTTTTAGATACACGAAAGTTACATTTTTTTTCAAAAAAATTTCGACAAACATAAGCATCAGGCGATGATAAAATCGAGCAATTACATAAAGGACATTTTCCAATTTCTTCATAAGAAATAATATCTTCCGGTGTTACCTTAAGTACTGATTCATTATTATTATTAAACTCAAACTCCAATCCACCTTCATTATTCATTATCACTGATGCCGAAAACTCTGTACCTCGTTTTGACAAAAAGCCAGTTAAAGGCCCAATACGTCTCTCATTAATTAATGTTACCACTTCCTCAGATAAAAATTTTCGACCACATAGTGTTTTAGGTATCAAAATACTGCCATCTGATGAGCGATAACTTTTAAAATTTTCTAGTAATGGCTTATTATCTATTGGAGAAATAATCTTTGACTCTACTAATGGGACATCTTCTTCCTTATAATTTCTAACTTTTTCGATGATACGCTTGGTTAGATCTTCAATTTCATCCATGAATTTTTCACGTGCAAACTCCCCAATTTCCATTTGGCGCAATTTATATTCCCATTCGCCGGTCAAAATAGGATCTGCCAACGTTTCAATGTTTAGAGCTTTTAAAAAATTTAATAAATCTTCTGCCTTATATGTAGAATATAGATCTCGTTTACGGCGTTCAATGTAATGAAGATTCAAGAGATGATCAATAATCTGTGCACGAGTAGCTGGCGTACCCAATCCACGTTCCTTCATTGCTGCTGCTAATTCTTCATCGTCTAATAATTTACCAGCGCCTTCCATAGCTGCCAACAAAGAAGCTTCATTATACCGCGCTGGTGGATGCGTCTCTTCCTGTGAACTTGAAATATCAATAATTTTAGCACGAGCAGGTTCAGAGTCTTTATCAGATAACGCAGGAAGAGTCGGCTCTTGATCTTCATTTCCTTTACCATAAACTAATAACCATCCTGGGTTGACTAAGACTTTTCCTTCCGATTTAAAATGGTAAATATTTTTTACAGTACTCGTACGTGTAGTAACATCAAATTCTGCGTCTGGATAAAATATCGCAATGAATCGCCTGACGACCATATTATAAATTTTCTCTTCATCTGGAGTTAAAGATTTTGGTTGATGAGGAGTTGGAACAATTGCAAAGTGATCACTTACCTGTTTATTATTAAAAATTTTTTTATTGTTGGGATTGATTAACTTATTATCAACCACATGCTTAGCAAATGTACTATATTCTCCAGTAATACTATTTAATATCTGATAACAATTAGGAACATAGTCTTCTGTCAAAGCTTTTGAGTCAGTACGTGGATATGTTAAGCATTTGTGTTTTTCATATAGCGACTGCGCAATTTTTAATGTCATTCCAGCAGGCATACTATAGCGCGAATTCGCTTCACGCTGCAGGGTTGTCAAATCATATAATCGCGGTGCAGATTGTGTAGTCCGCTTCTTCTTATCACAGACTATTGCAGTATTTTCAGTACTTAAGTCCTTCAATAGTTCACCAATAACATTTTCATCCCATATGCGATCTAAACGATCATGTACATTTTTAGGATCCAATTTTCCCGATTTTTGGAACACTCCTTGGTATTGTCCATTTTGCACTTCGAACTGCCCAATTATACGCCAGTATTTTACAGGAACAAAATTTTCAATTTCATAATCACGGGCAACAATCATTGCCAATGTTGGAGTTTGCACACGTCCGACCGTAGCGATCTGTTTAGCACGTGCACTAAACATACGGCGTGTTATGGCTCGTGTACTGTTAATACCAATCAACCAATCTGCTTCAGAGCGACACTTTGCTGCATCCTGCAAATTTTTCATATCTAAGCTACTGCGCAGTGCATTAAATGCATCTTGTATTCCAGATGTAGTCATAGAGGATAACCACAAGCGCTTAAATGGCTTCTTACATTTGACCAAATCATAAATGTAAGTAAAAATCAATTCTCCTTCACGACCGGCATCACAAGCATTGATTAATTCTCCAACATCTTCACGCTTAATTAAAGTTTTCAGTTCATTAAAACGTTTCTTTGTTTTATCAATTACCTTTGTACCAAATTTTGTTGGAATTATCGGTAATGTGTCCATTGACCAACGCTTTAATTTCGGGTCTATATCTTCTGGCATGTAAAGTTCAACAAGATGACCGAGCGCCCAGCTTACTATATATTGCTCATTCTCGTAACATATGTCATTTTTTTTAAACTTTCCCAATACCTTAGCAATATCGGCTGCAACACTCGGCTTTTCTGTAATTACTAACGTTTTCACTAAAAACATCCTTCTTTCTTATATATTGGCAGCAACAAAACCGACCTTGCGGTATACTTTGGCAATCATTTTATTTGCTCGTTTTTGGGCTTCCATTCTACCATCGGCCAATACAGAGTATAAATACTCTTTATTTTCTACGATCTCGAAATATTTTTCACGAATTGGTCCAATTTTTGAGATAACGGCATCAGCAACTGCTCGCTTAAAAGGCAAATAATTACTCAAGTTAGAGAACTGATTAACAGATTCTTCTATACTAATTCCTTGTGCAGCTGAATAAATCTCTAGCAAATTAGACACTCCAGGTTTTTTTTCTGAATCATACATGATACTGCTGCCAGAATCGGTAACTGCACTCATAATTTTTTTGTGTAAGACGTCATCGGAATCAGTAATATATACTACAGCATTTTGATTTTTGTCCGATTTCGACATTTTTGCTTGCGGGTTTTGTAGTGACATTATACGCGCTCCTGAATGTCCGATATATGGTTCTGGCATGTTAAAAGTCAGAGAAAATATTCTATTAAATTTATCCGCAATATCCCGAGTGATCTCTAAGTGTTGTTTTTGATCTTCTCCAACCGGTACTAAATCAGCATTATATAATAAAATATCTGCTGCCATTAATACAGGATAAAACAATAATCCTGAACATATCGACTCTCCAACTTTTTTTGATTTATCTTTGAATTGTGTCATACGTTCAAGCTGTCCAATAGGAGTAATACACCCTAGTATCCACATTAACTCTGTATGCCCAATTATTTGAGATTGTAAAAAGATTGTACACTTTTCAGGGTCTAATCCACAAGCGATGTATTGCGCAACGCAATCTAAAGTATTTCTTCTCAATTCTGCTGGCACGTAAGGCATAGTAGTAGCATGTTGGTCAGCGAGGAAAAATAAACAATCATACTCATCGAGCATACACCGCCAATTATTAACGGCGCCTAATAAATTCCCTAAATGTAATTTCCCTGTTGGTTGCACACCAGTTAAAACAACCTTTTTATTACTTAACATACCTTACCTCCACTATTGATTAAAAAAAATAGATAATCAATCAAATGTACTAATACATTTAGTATTTTTCTAGCTATACAACACTTAATTTCTTGTCCGTGGTTTACACACATAAGAGTTTTGAGATAACACATTTCCTCAAAGGAATATTTTCATAAAACCTGTAATTATGAGCGAGATGTTACACTTTCCCGCGGACCTACAAAATTCATGACACTATTTCGAGTCAAAATAGATATTTCAATTTTTTACGACGATCTCACCGAAACTAAGAAATATTTTAATGCACGATCCGTGTGATCGTGATAAAATACTCCACTGTTCTAAATATCAAAATATTTCATCATGAATAGCAAAATTGACAAAAAATCAGGTGGCTCTTTATCTAAAGATTCCACTTGTAACAAATAATTGTTTATTAAACTTCTGTGATAATTTTATCTGCAAGCCCATATTCAATAGCTTCTTTTGCATTCATATAAAAATCGCGATCAGTATCCTTGCGAATTTTTTCAATATCTTGACCAGATGCTTCTGCTAGGATTTCATTTAATTTATCCCTGGTCTTTTCCATTTCATTAGCCTGAATATTAATATCTACTGCTGGAGCGACGATCTCTCCCATAATTAACGGCTGATGAATTAATACTCTAGCATTGGGATATAAAAATCTGTTCCCTTTCTTAGCCCCGCATAATAAAATAGAACCCATACTAGCTGCCAACCCAGTAACAATTACACGAATTGGAGATTTTATGAGTTTCATCGTATCATATATCGCCATGCCGGCAGTAATTGATCCTCCGGGAGTATTGATAAAAAAATCTATTGGTACAGATTGTTGAATAATTTCAAGGTACAACAATTTTTCTGTAATATCCTGTGCAGATTCATCGTTTACTTCTCCCCAAAGAAATATTTTCCGCTCCTTTAAGAATCGCTTCTGTACCATAGAATAGCATGAAGGTTCCTTTTCTTTATCGCATCTATCATCAGATTCATTTCTCTGCACAAATATGTTCATATTTTATGTCACTTAACAAATGTGATGCAAAAATCAACCATCAATAATATACGATAAACCTCTTCCTAATTCTACTACGTGAGTGTTGTATATAGTATCACTTATCCATTTTGTTTTACTAAAAGAAAATTTTTATTAAAAATGAAATTGTTAATATGAACAAAGCGACATTATTCTTGTTTTTAGCCTGTAATTGCTTACATGCTTCAACTATGGAATCTCATACCCATCCATTTTTAGTGGACGATCAATTTCTTAATTGGCAGACCTTAACACCAGAACATATCGAAAATGATATTTCTTTTGCTATAAAAGAAGCCCAAAAAAATATTGATGCAATTGCTAGCCAAGATATAAATGATGTTTCTTTTGAAAGTACAGTCTTAGCACTTAGCTACGCTACTGAACTGTTGGATCGTGGATGGGGCAGAGTATCCCACTTAGATGGTGTATGTAATTCCGATGAGTTACGCAATGAGTACAATAAAATGTTACCAGCAGTAGTAGAGTTTAGTTCAAATATTATTTTAAACGACGCTTTATGGGCTCGCATAAAAGCTTTTTCAGAATCCGATGAGTCTAAAAATTTACCACCATTAGAAAAGCGGTTGCTACAGGAAACAGTAGATGCATTTAAAGATAGTGGTGCCGATCTCCCTAAAGAGCAACGTGAGAGATTAAAAACAATATCCCTTGAACTGTCTCAAAAATCACAAAAATTTTCTGAAAATTGTCTAGACTCACGTAATGCTTGGGAAAAATACATTACTGATAAGTCAGCACTAAAAGGACTACCAGAAACTACATTAAATATTTTAGCAGATGATGCTAAACAACATGGACATGCAGGATACAGATTATCATTTAAAGCACCAAGTTTTAGGCCATGCATGCAATATCTTGATGATGATAAATTGCGTAAAGAACTTTACGAAGCATCATTATCAATCGGAAGAGCAGGAAAATATGATAATAGTCACTTAGTAGTTGATATTCTTAAATTACGCAATGAGGAAGCTCAGATTCTTGGTTATAAAACATTTGCAGATTTAGCCACAAAACACAGAATGGCAAAAAATGGCACAAAAGCATTACAATTTATTGAAGATTTACATACAAAAACAGAAAAATATTTCCAAAAAGATATTGAAGAAATGCGTGCTTTTGTAAAGCAGTATACTGACGATCAATCCGCTGAATTACAGCCATGGAATTGTGCATATTATTCCGAAAAAAATAGACATCAGAAGTTAAATTTTGATGCAGAAGAGCTGCGCCCATACTTCAAGATGGAAAACGTTGTAAGTGGACTATTTGAACTTGTGCATCGTTTATATGGTATAAAAATTTTAGAATGTAAAACATTTTATTCCGACGATCCTAATATTCCAACTCCAAGCGATGCTATTTCTGTCTGGCATCCTGATGTAAAATTTTATAATATTTTTGATGAAAACGGCACATATATTGGTAGCTTTTATGCCGACTGGTACCCTAGAAAATCAAAACGCGAAGGAGCATGGGCGAATGGATTAGTATCTGGCGGGAATGATAAAGATGGAAATTGGCAATGTCCAATAGGTACAATATGTGGCAACCTGACCCCATCTACAGAAAATTCCCCATCCTTATTAACGCATCGTGAAGTAGAGACTATATTTCACGAGTTCGGACATTTAATGCATCACATGTTTGGTAAAATAAAATATCCAAGTTTAAACGGCATGAATGTTGCTTGGGATTTTGTTGAATTGCCATCACAAATAATGGAAAATTTCTGTTGGGAACGCAATAGTTTAGATCTCTTTGCCAAACATTATAAAACCGGAGATAAAATGCCTGATGATTTGTTTAATAAAATGCTTGCAACACGTAAGTATTTACCAGGTATGGCAATGATGGGACAATTATGTTACGCAAAGCTTGATTTAGAATTACACCATCACTACTCTCAATACAAAGATTGCGATATCGAAGAAAAACTACAAAATATTCTAACAGCATATCGAGTACCATTTACAGTAAAAGTACCAACTATAATGTTAGAATTTTCACACATTTTTGATGGAGGATATGCAGCAGGATATTATTCATACAAATGGGCGGAAGTACTCGAAGCTGATGCATTTACAAAGTTTTACAACGCTGGCATAATTAATAAAAATGTTGGTCGTGAATTCCGTGAAAAAATACTCGCACAAGGAGACAGTGAAGACGCTGATATTTTATACAAAGATTTCATGGGACGCGAACCATCTATTGAACCATTATTAATCCGTAGCGGCATGGTCGATGAATAATCTGGTCTTATATAATACTCTTACACGCAAATTAGAAAAAATTGAACGCATAAATGATCGTTTTACCGTATATTTCTGCGGCCCAACTGTCTATAACAGTGCACACATTGGTAATTTCCGTACATATTTAATTGAAGATGTACTAACTCGGTTATTAATATTAGAGGGTTATAATCCACTCGTTGTACGAAATATAACCGACGTTGATGATAAAACTATCCGCGATTCTACGCAAATCGGAATTACGTTAAATGAATTAACCAACAAATACATCACTTTATTTCATAATGACTGTAAACAATTAAATATCTTGCCTCCCGATATTGAACCACGCGCTACGCAACATATAAACGAACAAATTAAATTAATTCAAACATTAGTTGAAAATGGTTATGCGTATATTTCTGAAGGATCAGTCTATTTTAGGGTAAAATCGTTTAACAATTACGGTAAATTATCAAACATCAGTAGCCGTAAACTGAAGACACAAGATACCGATAGTTCGGGTAAAAAAAATATTGCTGATGAATACGATCGAGAAAATATTTGTGATTTTGTATTGTGGAAAACTCGCAAACCTGAAGATGGAAATAATTTTTGGAATAGCCCATGGGGCGATGGTCGACCAGGTTGGCATATAGAGTGTAGTGCAATGGCAATGAAATATCTTGGGGGAACAATTGATTTACATGCTGGGGGAATTGATCTTTGCTTCCCTCATCACGAAAATGAAATTGCGCAATCTGAAGCATCGACACATCAACAATTTGTACGTTACTGGTTTCACATCTCTCATCTATTAGTTAATGGAACAAAAATGTCCAAAAGTTTAGGTAATATGTATACCTTAAATGATATTTTGTCATTTGGATTTTCCCCAGAAACGTTGCGATATTGTCTATTATCTGGGCATTACCGTCAATCATTAAACTTTACAATAAATGGGTTACATGCTGCTGATAACGCTATAAAAAAATTAATACAGTTTTCCCAAAGGCTACCTGTTGTTGATGAAAATCTACAACTTCCCGAACATTGGGAATTTTTTTATGATGCTTACAATGCATTAATAAATGATCTTAACATTCCACTTTGCCTTGGAAATACTTTCAAAATTATCAAAAATATATACTCACAAAAATTTAGTGAAAAAATATTAAAAAACATTGCTAAAGAATTTAACCTAATAAAATACACACTTGGCTTAGAATTAAAGACTTACAGAAACAATATTCCTGAAGACATACAAGAGTTAGCTTGTGCTCGCTGGGAAGCGAAGTTGCAAAAAAATTATAAATTATCTGATGAAATGCGTATAAAGATTGAATCTTTGGGCTGGATTGTTAATGATTCTAAGTCTGGGTTTTCACTCAAAAAAAAGTAACGTATCTACATGATTAACAACCGAAATAATTCTTGTACAAGCGATTTGTTAGCATATAGCGGAATCCTAGAAATTTTTGAGCAAGGAAAATATGGGCAGCTCATCAATCCTGAGCGAAATGGATATGTTGACCAATCTGATCCATACATTGCACATGATTTATTAAAACAATTATCTCTTAAACGTGGACAATTATTATCTGTTCACATGTTATCCCGTACAAATTTTCCCAATCCAAAAGTAATATCAGTTGATAAAATCGATAATTTGCCAATAGAGCGAGTATTGGCACGTCCAAAATTTTCAACACTAGAGTCAATATCACCGCATCAACAATTAAAATTAGAAAATCCTAAGGGGACGATTAGTTCTCGTATAATAGATTTATTTTGCCCAATTGCTAAAGGGCAACGCGGTTTAATAGTTGCACCTCCACGTACTGGTAAGACATTATTATTGCAAGAGATAGCACGTAATTTGTGTACTAATTATCCGAAATTGGTCGTTATCACAGCAATTATTGATGAACGTCCTGAAGAAGTCACTGATTTTAAACGTTCCATATCAACTGAACTTTTTGCGTCTTCAAATGACCAATCTGCCCGCAACCATATTCGCATTGCTGAGCTTGCATGTGAACGGGCTAAAAATCTAGTAGAACTTGGTAACGACGTTGTATTGATCATTGACAGTATTACACGTTTAGCACGTGCATATAACCAATTTAGTTCTAGCGGAGCTACCTTAAGTGGTGGAATCGATTTACGGGCATTAGAAAAACCGCGACAATTATTCGCATCTGCACGAGATTGTAATGGGCATGGAAGTTTAACGATATTAGCATCTGCGTTGATCGAAACAGGGAGCAAGATGGATGACATAATTTTTCAAGAATTTAAAAGTACTGGCAATGCGGAGATTGTTTTAAATCGTGAACTTGCTGAATTACGTGTTTGGCCGGCATTAAATTTATTAGAATCGGGTACTAGACATGAAGAAAATATTCTTGATTCTAATGTACTAAATAGTGTATCATTTCTGCGACGTGCATTTGCTAATAATGGGATAGTAGAGGCCACCACTAATATAATTAACCGTATATCACAAACTCAAAATAATACAGAATTTCTATCTCTCCTAAATAACCTAGTTAAATCATGAAAGCATTTACAACGATAGCTATTGATGGTGCAGCAGCATCAGGAAAAACTACAACTTCCAAAATAATTGCACAAAAGTATGACTTTATGCGCATAAGCACTGGGGAATATTATCGTGCTTTAACGTACCATCTCATAAGTCACAAAATGACGGTAGATAAGGGAGAAGAGATACAGCAAATACTAAGTTCTTTAGATATAGGTTCTAAGGTAATTGCCAATAAAAGTATAATACTAATCAACGGAAGTGTCGTAAGCGACAATTTCCTACGTTCAACAGAGGTTAACAATAATGTTGCTCAGTTTGCACATCTTCCACTGATACGTAAATTTTTATTACAATACCAACGAGATCAATTAAATATTGCACAACAACATTTTTTTCATGGGTTAATTGCAGAAGGGCGTGATACGTGTAGTGTAATTTTTCCAGATGCTGATCTGAGGTTTTTATTATATGCTGACTTAGAGGAACGCAAACAACGTCGCAATCAAGATAATGAGGAGGATTGCATATCATCTCGAGATTCTATTGACACACATATTACTAGTGGTGATGAAAAAAATATAATAAAAATTAATACTGGCACTAATGACTTACAACAGGTAGAAAATATTATTTCTCGCTATATAGAAGAACTATAATTAACGCATAAATATTCATTTTTTATTACTTGAATTTTCTACTTAAAAAGACAATTAAATTTTTTCTTTGTAAATTTTGTAAAATAACATACAATTTCCCTTAAAGGGGAATTGTATGGAAGATAATATATTTGTTCAAAAATCTCTTGGCATATTTAAAACCGCTATCAACAAATTAACTAATTTTGTCAGAAAAAAAATATCAAATGCCGATACACAACAACATTTAAAATATGTTGAAAATACTAATATAACATTTAGCGAGTTAACATCTTATAACGCTGTACGTGTAGACAGTATTCCACAACATACAAATATCAATACACAACAAGCAGCCAATGAAATGAACAATATTATCGATGAAGCTATTAATTTTGCTGAAAAAAACGATGAATCGAATGGAAATATCGACAGTACAATCAGTCGATTAAAAGATCAATTAATAAAAATTATCTCAAAACTTTCATTTGAAGATCAAAAAATAGCTATGCAAACAATAGCTGAACACGTTAACCAAAAATGCTCTCCTAAGGTTTCATGGACTGCTTACTTGAATCCACTACGTATATTTCAAAATACGAATGCAAATTCAAGTACTTTATTACCTGGTGCTTTGAGATGTGTATTACATACATTACAAAATATAAATGATAACCCCAATGTTTTGAAAAAACTCAATGATATTAATGATCAAATTCAAGTACTTATTAATAACTCCCAAAATAACAATGACTCCGAATCAGCAGGAGATACGGAACTACACCTTAAAAATTTACAAGACATTTTCCAGGATATATTTATGCCACCATATCAACCAAACGACGAAGGATCATGTTTTGCATCAGCTATTTTAATGAAAATATGGCATGATGATTTACCGTCATTTATTGAACTGTTATTAGAATCTAAGCAAGAAAAGCTGCCCTCTTCAGAATCAGAGCCTGATCGACGCATTGTTAATGCAATACGCCAAACTTTTGAAGAAAAATTTGGTACATTAGATATTAAAATGAGAGAGTCACTTGAAAAATTTTATAACTCTCTTCCACAAGATAAAAAATTATTATACAGTATGGCTGTATTGGGAGAGGGCAAGAATGGCCCTAGCAATAAACTATTCACAACAGTTAAGCCAAAATTAAATCCAAATATTTTACATATACGCCCTTTAGAATCAGCAATTGCTGGTCTGACGTTTATATGGAACTGTGGATGGATGCCAGTATGCGCTATGCAAGAAATTTGTGCACAAGGAATTGATGTAATTGACAACATTCACCATCAATTATTATGTGATGCCAAAAATGACGAATTTAAAAAAGACATTGAATTAATTATAAGGGCAAAAAATCAAATAACAGACGACAAAACAATACGATGGGCGTTAGACAGTCTATACAATATATATTATAAACGGACAAAAACTAACGGCCAAAAAATTACTAACGAAGATCGCGAGAAAATATTTAATGAAGTACTAAAATATCTAACAGAAAATAGTCAACCTAATGTACAAACACTAACAGATATTATATATAAACAATTGGGTGACTGGAGTGAAGGTATATTCGATACACTAAAGCATGCAGCAGAAATAATTGCTAAAGCGCCACATTCTTTTGGAGGATATGAAGCTCAGATCATACAAAACATAACAAATAAACGTAAGGCTACAGTAAAAACAATACCACTAAGAAATAACTTAAATAATATTTTCCCAGAAACGACAATACAAAAATTGGCTAATATTTTAGAATACGGCTCACCAGACGATAAATCTAAAAAATTAAAACCTGGACAATTCATTGTTAGTGACTATGAGTATGCAACCGCAGGACATGCTTTTAATTTCCTTTCAGGGCATTATGACATACAAAATATGAAAGTTAAAGTTAATACACTATTTGTTGTGTTATATGAAAATTTCACTCAA
>CAZALH010000001.1:109622-113174 GCA_964486285.1 uncultured Opitutales bacterium
TATGAAAGTTAAAGTTAATACACTATTTGTTGTGTTATATGAAAATTTCACTCAATTTAGGTAATATGATTAATAACTTACATTGTATCTGGATGCATAAAGAATGCGGAAAAGAAGCCAACTAATGTTAAAATCGGCAGCAATAACATTGCTGCACGAAAAGAATTAATATCGTACACTCCATTGTGCATATTAATCAACCACCCGACTATTGGTTGGAATATCCCCCCAACTAACATAACTATCATATTTACCATCGCGATTGCGCTGCCCTTTGCGAATGCAGGGTTCGCGTGTAAACTACAAACAAAGCACACGACCTCTGGACTGGATATTATGCCACAAATAAACAACAACAGCGCTAAAATAAATGGCGAAGTTACGGGCAATAAAAATATCACGCCCAAAATAATAGACGACATTAAGCATCCGAAAATCAATAACTTCCTCCGACAACACATCTTATCAGCTATATAACCGGCTAACGGACTACCTACCAACCACCCAATGTACATCATCCCTACGACACACGCAGCATCCGACTTTGATACGTTAGCAATCAAGCGAACATACTGCACTCCCCATAAATCTCCAAATACTACAAACGGAGTGTACAATGAACAAGCAACAAATCCAATAATCCATGTTTGTTTATTTTTACATACCGTTATTAATCCAGTTATCAAATGCTTCGCAGAGAAATCTTCATTGTGTGATTCTAGTTTTTTTTGTTCCCAAACAGGCGTTTTTGGTACAAACATCACAAGAATTAACGAAACAATTACACCAGCTAAAGCGATATATATCCAAGTTGCTTGCCAACCTACAATATCGGTTAAATTAGCAAGTGGCATTTGCCCAATTAATGCTCCTAGTATTCCTAGCGACGTGGTTAATCCTGATATTAGTGCTAATTTTTCTGGATGAAACCATACCGCAGCTAAGTACATAACGCCAATAAATCCAAACCCTGACCCAAATCCCATAAAAAATCTGCCGGTCGCTAATGTACTCAACTTAACTGATGGCAAAATAATACATAAACAACCTAACACTACCATTAAGGATGCTGGAATTAGTACACGCCGACCACCAAATTTATCTAATAATACTCCAGCTAATAACTGTACAGGTGCATAAATAAAATAATATGCTCCCAATGCTCCTGCCAACGCAGCAGGAGTTGCTTGAAATACTTGCTCTAATTCCTGCTCCATTACACTAGGCGCAACACGTACCAAATACTCATACAAATAAAAAATAACCGCTGCTATCCAAACTAACCACGCCACTATTGTATACTGATCCTTCCGTGCATCACTCTTCATTCGCATGATAATCCTAAAAATAAAACTATACTAAAATGCAATGACATAATTATCTTAATATCAT
This sequence comes from uncultured Opitutales bacterium, assembly GCA_964486285.1. Taxonomy (GTDB): domain Bacteria; phylum Verrucomicrobiota; class Verrucomicrobiia; order Opitutales; family JAIRKQ01; genus JAIDVZ01. Next base: position 111,015 of record CAZALH010000001.1, read on the forward strand.
TGAATTTTTTTATTTTTTTTATTCAATTGCCAAAAAAGAAAATTTTCACAAGAATATGTCCACAAAAAACATAGATAGAATTTATAATTTAGCAGAACCACTTCTTGTACAATCACCACAAGCTGACAATGACAACATTACATACGAAGAACCCGAAACTGTACTGTTTCAAAAACATACTTTAATGGTCGCAGATAGTATTATAGAAAATCAACTTAATATTCCATCACCAAAACTATTAAGGCAGTGTTTACACGATAAAAAAGCATACATTTACCAAAATGAAAATAAAGATTCTTTATCAGGGGCATATGGGAATGCTAGTTTCTGCCATACACAAGATAAACACTGTGCAGACCATAACTTGGTAATAAAAGAACCATGTTTCAATAACTTAGACAAGGTAAAAACTATTGGCCATGAAAAAGATATAAACCAAACTATTTCACAATATATTTACAAATTATTTAAAAACCCCAACGCTGATGTTTTTTTAAAAACTGGCGCTGCCTTCGTAACACAATATCTTGGATATCAAGAAATAGCAACAAAAACCAACAATGAACAAATTATTCAGGAATGCCCTAATACCTATCGATTATTTTTTGAAGAAGCACCTGGTGAAAATTTATGTAATAGAACATTTTTATCATTTGATATTGCACTTGAATATAAACTAACTCCTCATCAAAAAAAAGAAAAATTCTTACATGAAAATTTAAGAATCACTGCACAATTATGTTCCGCATTATCACTTATACATGAAGCTGGCATTATTCACAGAGACTTAAAATTAACAAATATAGTGTATGATGACTTAGACCAAAACACTAAACTTATCGATTTTGGGATAAGTAAGGACGACAATGAAGCATATACACCGCAATATTTATATGTTTGTGCATATTCATCAGCATTGGAGGAATACAAAATAGTAAAAAACATAACCGCGGCGAATGAAGATAAGGTAAAACAAGATATGTATAACATTATATCCTCTGCAACAGATGTGTACAGTTTTGGGCTGATGCTTATGGGAATATTTTTTAGGAATGTAGGATATGAATATTTTTATAAACTATTTTCTTATCAACATTTAGATTATAATAATAACATACAAATACGCGAAATCTTTTATAAACATTTACAACAAATCACACTAAAACTTAATAATTATGTCCCTCCAGTATTACAATATTCTCATGAAGAATTGAATTTTATTACTCAACTTATTCAAATATGTATTGACCCTAATCCTACTATGCGACCGTCTGCCGCACAAGTAGGTGCATTATGTGAGTTGTTTTACACTGGGATCACAGATTTCAAATCTGCATTACAACAAGCGCAAGAATTACGTCCTAAAAAACCAATCCCTGAAAAAATTTTAGAAATTTACAAGAAATATGATATTATACCCGATGCCCAATCAACATCATCTCACGAATGATAAATTTTGCAATACGCTTGACAAAGCATATTTTCTCACTTGTGTGGGTGGTAGATGCCAGGGTAGCTCAGTGGTAGAGCAGAGGACTCATAAGCCTTTGGTCGGCAGTTCAAATCTGCCCCTTGGCACCACATTATTGTGTAAAAATAATTTTCAACGATCTTAAGATAAGAAAAGTTTCTTTTTTGAGAAAAACATTGCCATAAGGATTGGCTCAAACGCAACACTTAAGATAAATTAAATGACGCTCGTTTTTTAGCTATATTTTACATGGTGTATATTTTCAACCCACAATATCTTTTCTAAAGTGAAAGTTCCTGGTTTTAAAAATTATACTTATCAAAAAAGGGCCTCACACTTTTAGGGCCCTCCATTAATTTTTTTTTTACATCAGGATATTATACTTAATTTGCATAATGTGCAGCTTCTACCCATGTATCATTATTAACTTCAGATTGCATTTGCTGTGATCCTGCAGCTTGCAAAGCTTCAATTTCTTTTTCTAAATTAGAAATAAACACAATATCACTTTCATTTTCTATACTTGCACTTCTTGCACTTAATTCACGAATCGCAAAAGCTTTAAGCTCTAAACTCGTTATTTTCTTAATAAGTGCTTCTTTTTGTTTATTCGCAGCCTCGCTATATTCCATTAAATTAATTATGCTATCTATAGTACCTCTTATCTCACCTTCAGCTATACCTGCTTC
>CAZALH010000001.1:113274-167834 GCA_964486285.1 uncultured Opitutales bacterium
CTATCTATAGTACCTCTTATCTCACCTTCAGCTATACCTGCTTCTATACCTGCTTTTATACCTGCTTCATATACTCCACTAGATTCTTTTAATACTTCAAACATATCATCTCTGTATACATTATGCATATCTCTTATATCCATACATTTAAACTCCTCTTTTATTTCTTGATCCTGTATATACTTATTAAATTCCTCTTCCGAGAACCACCCTAATAGCGACAATGCTATATTCCTCCGCATCATCCTCTTAATCGCACCTTCAAATTCTTGTTGGTTTTCTACTGCCTCATTGCTCGCTTTACCTTGCTCTTGTCGCATCTTCTTTAATAAGTCTTCTTCAAAAGAACGCCACCTGTTTACTATTTTCTCTACTGCCCTACCTATTGTTTCACTTTTATTTGTATTTGAAATAGTACCACTTTGACTCCCTAAACGAAACAAAATGTACATTTGATTAGTATCTTGCCCATTAGCTGCATCTATCTTAAAAGTTTTCTCTTTTTTGAAAAGTTTAACTGGTTGTTCCTTATCCGCAATAGGATCCTTATTCAAGACAGAAACACTAAGTAAATCTGTTTCCACTCTATGTCTGTTACTAGATTTAAATGCACTGATATATTCTTTTTGTCGACTTGTAATACTTGCAATGTTACCACTATTCTGCATTTCAAAATGTAGAACAAAACTATGGTTGCTGTCCATTGTGAACTTACGCAGTATATCGGGAGTTAATTTCCCTTTATTGCCCTGTTTATTATTTTCAGTAGAGGAAGTAACTTTATTTTCTAGTTCTTCAATCTGAACTGCACCACAATTAATCCGCTCCTTGTAATCTCCACATAATATACAACAGTCACGCTTATCGAGAGGCTTGGTATCAGAAATAATCTCTAGATCTTGTGCAAACCTTATACCATATTTACAATTATCTCGTGTATAAATATACTTAAACGACCCATCCAAATTTGGACAGTTAAAATGTTCATTGGAATTAATTTTTCTATTCCGTTCTTCCAAAACTTTGTGTAAAGCATCAGACTTGCTAGATATTTCCTCAGCGTCTTTACTGAGAATTTCGTACTGCTTACTACCTATGGAAACAATGGTTGTTGGTGAAGTGGCATTTCTATTTTGCATAAAATTAGGGTAAGAATTTAAACAAACATTATTTCAAATACTATTTGGTCAATGTCAAGACTATTTCAGTCAACTTTTGTTGAGTCTACAAAATTAAGTTTCCTTTACAAGGAACACTAAATATCAAAAAATAATATACTAAAATATTTTCCTGTCTCCAAAAGAGAAATTGTAGTAACTAAAACTATGTGCAGCAGAAGAAATTGGTAGGCCGACAGGGACTCGAACCCTGAACCAATGGCTTAAAAGGCCACTGCTCTACCATTGAGCTACCGACCCACACGTTGTTACATTAGTAGCACCATTTACTATGTCAATTACTTTCAGAAAAAATTTTAAATGAACATATCATTAATTGACATTTGCATCAAAATAACACTTCATAAATAACACCATGTCGATTAAAGGAAAATTTGTAAGTCGAGCCCAAGGAAGAGTTAATAGTCTACGTAAATATGCCAATCATGATCTTAAGTCTGCAACAAAATTACTACTGTGGTCATTAAAAGAGTGTTTTAGAATTATTGTTTTTTCAATATTTGATATAGTTTTATCACTCAAAGATAAAATTTGTAATAAAGGTACAAATGTGACCAATAAACCAATTAACATAGCAATAAAAGTCAGTGGCGGCTTAGGTGATATACTGATATACAGTACAGTAATTAAAGAATTGTATAAGCAATTAGGTTGCAAATGCTACATTGATATTACATCGGACAATGATCATAAACCTAACAAAAAAATACTATTACAGTTCATATTTTCAGCATATAAATTTATCAGAATCTTAGCGGCATTACCAATTACTAAAAAAATGATCAAGTATGATGCCATTTTCACAATCAACCGATTTATTCAATGCGAATATTGTGATGAAATTACTTTGCAAACAAAAGCCCCAAAACTACTAGTTTTTTGTAAAAAAATTCAAAAATTTTTTGAACAGCATATAAACATGTACTACGATGCATTCTACTGTCATACTTTAATACAATATTTTTCTGAACTAATGGATATCAAGCGCTTTGAGCAACCTGGTGTATGCGGAGGTTTAAATATAAATAAATTTACAAAAACATTTGTTCATTTAGAAGATAATTTTTATGATAAAATTGAAAATGTTAAGCTACATAACACAAACTATATAACTTTACAACGTGGAATAGATTTTATCAACCATAGAAAAGATTCAACAAAAACTTGGCCAAAGAAACACTATGAAACATTCATTGAAAAATTTCGCAAAAAATTTCCAGATATAAAAATTGTTCAACTAGGAATTAATAGTACTCCATTACAAGGTGTAGATTTAAATCTTGCTGAAAAAACTACTATAGGAGAAGCAGCTGTTATTTTAAAACACTCATTATTTCATCTTGATGGAGAATGTGGTCTAGTGCATCTAAAAAGAGCATTAAACGGCAAATCAATTGTATTATTTGGACCAACTTCTAAAAAAGTTTTTAGTTATGATGAAAATATTAACATTAAGGGCGACGGCTGTCACGGTTGGTGCGAATGGATAACTCTTGATTGGGCTGAACATTGCTTACGTGGGTTTAAAGAAGCACCATGTATGTCCTCTATTTCTCCTGATACAGTTTTAGCAGCAGCAGAAGAATTATTGAATAATAAACATGAATATACTTATCGCAGCATTCCAAATAATATTACGGACAATGACATTGTAAAATTTATAACATCTAAATGTGAAGATAAAAGTAGTGTTATCGTGGACATTTTTAATAAAAACAATTTGGAATTAGCAAAACAATTAAGTAACTACTTCAATGATATAACAATATTCCGTCAGGACTATGAATATAATTCCTTTGAACTCGCTAAACAGTACAACATAAAGGCAGAGTACGGCTGCTTGTATAATATATGTATGCCTGATGATTCATGTGATGTTGTAGTATGGCAACAAGCAAGCGATAATTATCCAGGTCATATTTATTACGTTATTAAAGAGCTTTTTCGCATTCTTAAGCCACAAGGGTATTTATTGATCTCCGGTGTAAATATTGAGAATGAAATAGCCGAACAATTCGGACTTTTACCAAGCAAATCACCCGTACAAATACTGACAAAGTCACTGATAAAGTAGTATTTTATATTGACAAAATTTCAAATTCAAAGAGAAATCAATTAAATTGCCCTTATCGTCTAGCGGCTAGGACATCGGATTCTCATTCCGGTAACCGGGGTTCGATTCCCCGTAAGGGTGCCAACGCGTAGTGCTTTTATTTTAGCAACAAAAGTGGTAACGGTTGTCAATACTTCAAATTATGCAAAACTCTAATACTGCCTTATAAATTCTTAGAACAATGATGATGAAAATATCATTACTTTAATGGCTTGACTAATTACTATTCTAAATAAAATAGATTGCGAAAGATAGAATCATTCTTAATATCTTTGCTGTATAGTAAATATCCGTATTCCCAAACCATATGTATATTACGCATTAAATCTCTTGAGATTGAAAATGTAATTATAAAAACCTGTCTAAACGTACATACTTTTTTAAAAGAAAATGTATAACAAATCATGACATGCTACTGTTCACCTCTTATGCAGCATAATTGCAACCTGCATAATTTAAAGATGACAGGCCATCATTTTAGTAAACACATTAATAAATATTATATAATACCAGCAATGGCACTTGCACAAAAAACAATCAATAACTATATCAGGAACGCTTGAAACTTAATAAAAAACGCAGTAAAATAAAAAACATTTTTATTTCTCTGAATGATATATATCAAACTGGTGCGGGTAGGCGGAATCGAACCGTCGATCCCTGCTTGGGAAGCAGATGTTTTACCTCTAAACTATACCCGCTAAAGTATTAATTGATCGCTCGCAATATTTCGAAATAGTATTAACGTCAAGCTTTTTTATAAGTTACTTAACTGAAAAAATTTACCAATTAAACACTTCTTTAATATAAGCAGCAAATGCTATCATCGCTGCATTATCACCAGTGTATTCTTTTGCAGGAGCAAAAAATGGAAGGTTATGCTCTTGAGATAGCGCACAGAATCGACTTCGTAAAACAGCATTATTGGCAACACCACCACATACACCAACACTAGCTACTCTATATTGCTTCAAACACAAATCAACCTTTGCGATCAATGCATCAATAATTGCCTCCTGATATGATGCACATATATCACATTTTTCTCTTTCAAATGAAAGATCATCCTTCTTCTCTAAAAAATATCTTAAACTTGTCTTTACACCGGAAAAACTAAATTTTAATTCATCTACATTATGGTACGCACGTGGAAAAAAATAACGCTTAGGATCACCATTTCTTGCAAATTCTTCAATTAAATGTCCACCGGGATATGGAAATCCCAATAACTTTGCTCCTTTATCAAATGCTTCGCCAGCAGCATCATCTTGAGTTTCCGCCAACACTTCAGCCAGCCCATTTTTATCGATAAAATATAAACAAGTATTTCCACCAGACACTAATAGGCTCAAATGCGGCAAAAAATCACGAAGTATATTGATGAAATTCTCAGGATGTTTCTGATGTAATGAAATAAATGCTGAAAATATATGCCCATGTAGGTGATTAATTTTTATAATCGGTTTCTTCCAAATAATAGATAATGCATTTGCTACAGCCCCTCCAATTGCTAAACATCCCGGTAATCCGGGTTCAGAAGTCACTGCAATATAGTCAATTTTCTCACCTGAAAAATGTTCAATAAATCGATCTAATAACAGTGGAAACCTGGTCATATGTTCCCTCATGGCTAATTCAGGAACAACACCTCCATATTGAGCATGCAAATCAATTTGTGAATACACATCATTCCACATAACGCCATTTTTACGATCGAATACCGCAATGGAAGACTCATCACATGAACTTTCAATACCAATGATCACTGGACAACAAAACAATTTTTCAGAACATCTCTCGCAAGAAAAATATTACTTTTAAATTACGAGTTTTATCATTATTCAACTAACTAAATAATATTTTTTTACTTTCTTCTTGTAAAAAGAAAATTTCTACGAAGGATGTACCACACTAAATTTAACAAAAATATCCGAGGTTTGGTACAAATGGGTAGTTTGTGCTCAAATAAGGAGAATTCAATTATGAAAACAACACCAAAAGAATTATTTGAAGCTGGTGTACATATAGGACATCAGCAAAAGCGTTGGAACCCGAAAACACGCCCATATATTTATGATAATCGCGGCGGTATAACCATCATCAACATCGAAAAGACATGTGCACAAATAGATGCAGCATGGGATTTTATATATAAGACTACCGCTGCTGGTATGGATATTTGGTTCGTCGGCACAAAAAAACAAGCACAAGACATCATCCGTGAAGGAGCGGGAGCTATAGGTATGCCATTTTGTGCTAATCGGTGGCTAGGTGGCACATTGACCAATTTTCAGACTATCGAGCATAGTTTAGCCAAGTATAAAAAATTCCTTAAAATGGAAGAAAGTGGTGAACTAGATAAACTGCCTAAAAAAGAATCAGCATCAATAAAGCGTGTAATGAATAAAATGCACAATAATTTTGAAGGCATGATGAATATTGATTCACTACCTGGTGCGTTATTTATTGTCGACTCTAAACACGAATATATCGCAGTTGCGGAAGCGAAACGCTTGGGCATTCCAACCATCGCTATGGTCGATACAAATTCTGATCCAACCTTAATAGATTATCCAATAATAGCTAATGATGATTCTACAAAATCAATTCGACTGATCTTAGGGATATTACTTGAAGGAGCGCAAGCAGGTCTTTCTGAACGAGCATTAAAAGGTACCACTACTACGAAGAAATTAATCAGCAAAGATGATATTTTACAAAATAACACTGAAGTAAACATTTCCCAAGAAATTACTCAAGAATTAGAAGATTTAGAAGCAGAAGGTAATTAACAATTTATAGGAAAAGTTATGAGTGAAATAACTGCTAATATGGTAAATGAGCTTAGACAACGTAGCGGTGCCGGTATGATGGAATGTAAAAAAGCATTGGTTGAATCGAATGGAGATTTCGAACAAGCAATGATCATCTTAAAGAAAAAGGGGATAGCATCTGCGGAAAAGAAAGCAGGGCGTGACGCTAGTGAAGGAGTAATACAATCTTATATTCACCCAGGCGCTCATGTCGGTGTTTTATTGGAATTAAAATGTGAAACAGATTTCGTTGCTAAAAATGAAGAATTTTTACGATTAGCACGGGACATTTGTATGCATATTGCTGCTATGTCTCCGCAGTATATATCTCCAGACGATGTACCTGAAGAAATAGTATCACGTGAGCGCGACATTGCAATGTCTCAATGTCAAGGTAAACCTGCCAATGCAATCGAACGTATAGTAGAAGGAAAGCTCGCAAAATGGTATTCTGAACAATGTTTGCTAAAGCAAGCATTTATAAAAAATCAGGATCAAACTGTTGAAAATTATATCACGGAGTGGATATCAAAAATTGGGGAAAATATTAAAGTGGGGCGGTTTGCACGTTTTCAAATATAATTTTTTTATCCATTCATTATTAATTTATTAAAAGATCTTCTATCAGTTTGTTAGAGGATCTTTTTTGTTCACTTTTTTACCGTAATGCTTTGTTATTCAGTTTTTTCTATGCAAAAAACAATATATAAATTAATCAGTGATGCAAATTTCAACTGGCTTACAATATTTGTCTGTTTACTATTTTCCTAAATGTTCCCACTCTTATCCCTTTTACTGAAAATACTCTACACATAAAATATTCTACAACAAAAAAAGCTGCCCTTTAGAGCAGCTGTTGATATAAACAATAAATTTTTACTTAGAATGAGCAATCAACAGAAGCATTGAACCACACTAAGTTTGTATGTTCCCCAAACAAGGAATTCGTCCACGATTTATCAGTAGCGCCATTGCCTTCATAGGCGATTCCTGCACGGGCCTTAGCATGTTCATTGAAATTATAAACTAAATCTGCATTTAACCCATAGTAAATATAATCTTTACTACCTGTGCGTTCTGACTTGTCATGTATCCCAAAAGGTTTATCAGCACTGTCATACCCTAATTTAGCTCCTAGATCTAAAGAAACACCCTTTACACCAAATTGTGCAAAATCAAAGGAATATGCTACACGTCCTTCAATAGCCACTTCTTCAGCATCAAAATCATAGTAGAAGTACACTGATGGAGATAATAACACATCTGCCATTATCCCAACATAAATTTCATTGGAATCTCTCTTAAAGCCATCCAGATTCCAGCTAGTATAAAAATGATGCACATAACCAGCATCTACAGAGAACATATCGGTGATATCATATGAAGCACCTAAATAAGGAGCCACATCATTTCTTGTTCCTCTCTCGAGCCCTAAAGCTGCACTTGTTCCAGCATATACTTTGCCTTTTTCAAACATAGGCATATTAACTTCTACTTTAGGGACAAATACATGGCACCCCTCTTTACGCCCACGTTTTGCATATTCGCTTGAGAATTTTACTTCAGTATCAACACCTAAAGTTGGAATCTCAAAAGCACCAAGATAACCAAGGCTCAACAAGCCTGTAGCAATCATAGCTAATTTTTTCATAATTTTTCTCCAATTTAGTTTTTTTCAGGAAAGTCATCAGTTTAATTGATGACTACTTATTTGTAATCATGTTAATGATACATAAGTAGTCAAGTAATTTTATAATTTTTAACAAAAAAATGTTTTATGTAAAAAAAATTAATTAAAATCACGTTTACAATTCATGTTAACTGAATATTTGTATAGCGTAAAAAAGCTTTGCATTAGAGCGATATATAAACCAGCATAACCGTCTAAAAATCCTAGTTTGATCACGTATCCACGAAAAAATTTCCATAAAGCATGGCTTACAGCTTTGATATGTTTTATTGTATTTTCACCTTCCGTTGCATATAGTTCAGCATACCTTAAATTTTTATAAATATATTGTGAAATAGAACGATATGAATAATGCCGCAAATATCCAGGCAATTTTTTTACCTTTCCAGAAATTATGAGTTTTTCATGAACATTATTATTCGACCATTGACCATATCCTTTCCTTACAACACGGGTAATGTAATCAGGAGACCAATCTCCATATTTAATCCAACGGTTCATAAAAAATGTACGTCGAGAAAAATATGCCCCAGAATATTTATGGTTACTATCTTGTATAAAATTCTTAATAGAGTGACACAATACATCATCTAATTCTTCATCGGCATCTAAGCATAAGATCCATTTTTGACTAGACATACTAAGTGCAAAATTTTTTTGTACAGAAAATCCTTCCCAAGGATGAAAGTATACTTTTGCTCCAAATGACCTTGCAATTTCACATGTATTATCAGTGGAATCATTGACCACAACGATGATTTCAGAAGATATTGGTAGTACAGATTGTAAACATCGTCCAATATTATCCTCTTCATTAGAAGCAATAATTGCAACACTTAGTGGTACGTTCATACAATGCTTATACTCTATGCTTGATTCATCGCAAATAAAATAGTATGTTATAAACAGTGGATGTTACAAGTGATATAAGCAGTGTGAAAGGCAACATCGGAACTTCGGTCGTCAATGATGAAGATATAGCCCTTGTTAATCGTGTCCGTGATCACGATATTAACGCATTTAATACATTGGTAAAAAAATATCGCGAAAGATTATATTCTGTCGTTTACAATTTAATCGCTAATAAAGAAGATGCATTAGATATCACCCAAGACGTATTTATTAAAGCTTTTCAATCAATTGATAAATTTCATGGTAAATCAGCATTCTACACATGGATTTATCGAATCGCCATTAATGCAGCACTATCATTTATACGTAAAAATAAGTTTAATCGTTTTTTTAGTTTCGAAAAATTACAGGAAGATGGCCTAGAATATTTTTATCAAGAAAATAATATTCTCGATAAATCAACAGCAGATAGAACTACATTATTGAAAGAATTACAGGAAAAATTGAACATCGCTTTACAAAAATTATCTAACAAGCATAGAGTGGTTGTAGTATTGTACGAAATCGAAGGGTTGGATCATGCTGCAATAGCCGCTATATTAAAATGTTCGGAGGGGACTGTACGCTCACGGTTACATTACGCTAAAGAACAGTTAAAAGGATTGTTGAAAGATTACATATAATGAAAAAAAATAAAAATAGTAGCGAAGATAGGTACTTACATAACTTACTACAGCTTAAAAAATTAGAGCGTCCAGATGAACAGACATGGGCACAGTTTGAATACTCTTTAGAACGTAAATGCTTAGGCAGTATAGTAGGAAAAGATACTTCATGGACTAAAAAAATATTTAATATATTGTTCAATAAAAACTTGGCTTATGCATTGGCAAGTATTTGCTTAACAATTACGTGTGGAATACTAATACAACAGATCACAAAGTGTGACAATCAATACTACGATAAAATCGTTGATATTTCCACTGTTGAAAATCAAAAATCATATGTATACGACGCAATCATGACTTCCACTCCAATAACTATATCCGCTGATTTAGGGGTACGATGCAATAGACGGGAAAAAGGAATTGGTTACGTCTGTGACGTAATAAGCAACAGTAATTTATCTACACAGTAAGTAAATACATGGAGAAAATCGTCAAAGTAACGTTTATATTTTTACTATTCTTGTGGACAAAGACATCGTTTTTATACGCTACAAATATTAAACAACAGGCCAACGATACTTCCGCATCTGCTCATGCACCCGATAATGTCGAAATAAATAAAAATGAAGTAGGAATGTCAGAAGCGGCATCTATTTGGAATCACTACTGCGTAAAAGATCTCTTTAATAAGAAAAAGACAACTGTTGTACGTGTAATTGGTATTCAAGATATACAAAACAACAATGAACCTGACAAAAATGTAACACATACGCAATCGGTATTATCTGGTACAGGATTTTTTGTATCCGATCAAGCACATGTTGTAACGGCTGCCTCAATAGTAGCATCAGCACATGTATTATGGGTAGAATATTTTGGCTTGTCATATGCCGCTGAATGTATAGGGTACGACCCGTTGTTAAACATCGCAATTATTCGCTTGTTACAACCACCGGAACAATTCGAGCGTGTTGACATTACGCCAAAGGATAATTTTGAGTTGGCCAATATTGGGGATTTTGCTGTATTCATAGGGTGTAGGTTGGAATTAGATCCTGCTCCGGCGATTGGAAATATCGTTGGAAAAAATATTTCTTATGGAGAACATGTATTTTTAACGACATACCTACGTAGCGACATTGAATTTTGCGGTGGAGAAAGTGGTGCCCCGGTATTTGGGCTTGATGGCAAATTAATCGGTATGATGGTAGCAGCATTGCCAGAATTACATTCCAGCTTTATTCTCCCACGACGTGCAATTAAACGAACATACGATGATATCATAAAGCTTGGAAGCACAATTTATAGTTCTTTGGGTATTGAAATTCATGCTGAATATAAGCTTGGAATTGGGCAACAAATTATAATTTCGCGTGTAATTCATGATTCCAGTGCTGAACGATGCGGATTGCAAGCTGGTGATATTTTAGTATCAATGAACGAATTTCATATTAAACATCGTGAAGATTTGCACAATGCACTATTCTTTTCACACCCTGGGGAAACAATGATTATAGTGGTGTCCCGAAATGGGCAGCAATTAACATTTCATATGCCACTGGAACAATCTGTTGCGAAACAGTAACAATACAACATATGCCTCAGTCTTATCGTTCAATATATTCTACAACATTAAATCAGGAGCAAGAAAAAAGCTTATATGAATGGTTCTATTCTCAATCATTAGTACGACACCATGTTAATTATGCTCAACTTGCATTTAAATGGAATGCCGTAAATGTAGTATTATATAACAGCCACAAATTAGTAGTACAGGGAAAAAACACTGAAGATTTTATTCAATTGATACTGGAACCATTGATATTAAAGCAAGTAACTATCGGTTACGACAATGTCTTACATAGTGAATGGTTTGAAGAACATGCAGGTATGGATGAAAGTGGGAAAGGTGACCTCTTTGGTCCCTTAGTAACAGCCTGTGTAATCGCAAATGAGGAACAAGTTAAACAACTTATATCCGATGGCATAAAAGATAGTAAACAAGTAAGCAGCGATAATAGCATTGTTCAATTATCAGAAAAAATTCGACGCACTGGATGTATCATAGAAACTATGAGTGTATCTATGGCAAAGTATAACGAATTATATATTAAGTTTCACAGTAATATGAACTTACTGCTGGGATGGATGCATACATGCTCGCTAAAAAATGCTCTAGCTAAAAAACCGGTGTCTTGGGGCATGCTCGATCAATTTTCCAAAAGGCCCATTGTTCAATCGATGCTAAAAAACATCAACTTTGAACTACGCATGGAAACCAAAGCCGAATCGGACCCCGTAGTTGCCGCTGCCTCCATAATTGCCCGTGCAGAGTATTTACAGCACATGCAAGAGTTATCAAAATTAGCAGATATGTCACTTATGAAAGGTGCTAGTCAACGTGTTACTGAGCAAGCAATTGCACTTAAAGAGCGCCTTGGCCAAGAGGCTATGAAAAACTTCGTAAAGTTACATTTTAAAACTGCACCATAATCTTTACTTGTATACAAATTTTTCTAAATGGTAGAAATGATGCCCTTTTATATACACTATTCCCGAAAATGAATTTATAATATCAGAAATATTATTAGGGTTTTTTATGCACAAATACTCTACGTTGGAAAATTTCTGGAGTATCCCAGTTTCAATAGCATTAGCTTGATCACCAATTAAAACAATAGTATCTTTCGAACGAATTGGCAAAGTCGCACCAAGGTTTATATTTATTTCATAAGAATCATTCCCAATTTCTTCATTTTTTAATGAACCAATAATGAATAACCGTCCATTATTAGGAAATAATCGATCAAAATTAGCCAACGAATCGCAAAATGCCACAAAATTTGCATTATAACAGTCAATGTAAAATGTTTTATTTCCTATTTGTTCTACCGATCCTCTTAAAAATGATGGTTCCCATATATTTAAACGTTGTTCGATTCGTTCTTTTTCTTCTCCATGAAGCAAAGAATATACAGCAGCTAATACTAAATTTTTAGTCATGCCATTACTCATCTTATGTGGAACTAAAAATGAGTAATTCATATCATGTATGCTTATATTTAATTTCCTAACATCTTCTTTATAAGTAACATAATATTTTACCTTACTATTTGATTTATCACTTGGAATAACGCATTCATCTTTGATGTTTTGAAAGCATTTAAATCGCAATAAATCTTCTGATAAAATGCATTGTCCATGATTATTTAAGACAAATTCTGCTAATTTACATTTTTCATTAGCAACATTTTCTTCACTAATAAATCCACTTAAATGAATACGACAAACCCCGGTAATGATGCCATCAGTCGGGTTAACTAAGTGTAATTTTTCTTCGATACTACCAATTGTATCAATCCCAATTTCTACAACTGCATTATTTTCAGAGTTGCATAACTTTCCAAGGGTCATGCAAAGCCCCAGCTTATTATTTTCATTTAAAAACGTCTTATTGTGTTTCACTCCAAGCAATAAACTGAGAATATCTTTTGTTGTCGTTTTTCCCATACTTCCCGTAATGCCAATAACTGATCCGGTATAGTGAGAACGCGCAACTTTAGCCAATATTTTTAAAGTCTCAATGGTATTATATTTACATACAAACTGTGGGATCATTAATCCCGTATGAGGGTATTGAACCAGTGCACAAGAAGCGCCCTTGTGTTGGGCATCTTCAATAAAATCATGTCCATCAACATGGGCAGTTTTTATTGCTACAAAACAATCGTTTGGTAACAATTTCCTAGTATCATTACAAAAACGTGTAATAACTTTTGGTTTTCTTCCATCTAACCAGTACCCCAAACAAGGTTCATCGAAATACGACAATTCCATACTAGATTAATTCGTTGATTTCCTCCACAACTTCACGATCATTGAAATGAACAGTATTGTTTCCAATTTTTTGGAAGTTTTCATGCCCTCTACCAGCAAATAATATAACGTCTCCAATTTGTGATATATGAATTGCTTTTTCAATAGCATCCCTTCTATCTTCAATAAATTCTACTGATGAACCAGATGTAATTCCTTCTTTCATATCATTAAAAATTTGCTCCTGAGACTCAGAACGTGGATTATCTGATGTCGCAATAGACAAATCAGATAGTGATGAAACGATACTCATCATTGGTGCTCTTTTGGAACGATCACGATCCCCACCACATCCAAATACAGTAATCAAGCGACCATCTGTACATGAACGTAATACATTTAAAATTGTTTTCAGCGCAGCCGGGGTATGTGCAAAATCAATAAAAACAGTAGCACCATTCCTTAATAAAATTTTTTCTAATCTTCCTGGCACACCGTAAAAATTTAAAATCTTTTCCTGCATTTCATAAAAATTCAGTCCCAAGCAGTGTGCTGCTGCAACACTAGCAGTAATATTAGAAATATTATGTCGCCCAATTAAATGTGTTTTAAAATAAAACTTTGTACCTTCATACTGTATCCCAAAAGTCGCCCCCTGAAGCTGGTTATTAGCAACATCTACGATACGAAAATCAGCACTATCACTTTCACCAAAAGACAAAACTTTATGTCCTAAATTAATCAACCTATCTATTAATCGTTGACCATATGGATCGTCAATATTGACTAAAGAAACTTTAGGAAGCGTACCATTTTGGCCATCAAATAGCTTTGCCTTAGTCAAGAAATATTGGTCAAGCGTCTTATGGTAATCCAGGTGCTCTTGCGATAGATTAGAAAAAACAGCAACATCTACATGTAAGCCGTATACACGGTACTGATCTATTGCATGTGAACTCGCCTCTAATACAACATTTCGACATCTATTTTTCACACAAATATCTAAAAACTTATAAAAATCTAGTGCTAAAGGTGTCGTGTTAATCGCTTCAATGTGATTGTCTTCACCGAGATCATATTCTATCGTTCCAATCAAACCAGTTTTAGATACTGAATTTAATAAATGTCGCAATAAAAAACTAATTGTTGTCTTACCATTAGTTCCTGTTATTGCTACGACATTTAAACGTTCATCTGGCATTTGATAGAAGTGTTTTGCCATCTGGGCAATACATTTGAAAAGATTTTTTACAATGATTCCATGCGATAACTGCTCATTCTCACTAATGATAATTGCATGACCATTTTTCTTCAGCACATCATCTATTAAATAGTTAGAATCTACGTGGTTCCCTTTTATTGCAAAAAAGACTGGTGTTCCATCACTCGGAATATCCCGAGAATCACGACTAAGATAAGAAATATTGCTTTGCAAGTCTACATTTTTTAATTGAAAATAATCAACGTCAAACAGTAAATCACTTAGTTCTACGGTGTTCATATCCAAAAACTTTCAAAAAATAATGTAATCGAGATTTTAAGTCATTACGATTAACAACCTGGTCAATTAAGCCATGCTCAAACAAAAACTCTGCAGTCTGAAATCCCGAAGGCAGTTCTTGGTGTGTTGTTTCTTTTATTACTCGCGGCCCCGCAAATCCAATTAGCGCTCCTGGTTCAGCCAAAATAATATCTCCCAAAGACGCAAAACTTGCCATCACGCCAGCCATCGTAGGATTTGTCAGAATTGGAATGTACAAAATATTTTTTTCCTTAAGCCTTGCCAATGCAGCTGATGTTTTAGCCATTTGCATTAAACTTAATACCCCCTCGTACATTCTTGCTCCACCTGAAGCGCAAACAATTATTACTGGTATTTTTTTTTCTAGACCAAGTTCTATCGTTCGAGTGATCTTTTCTCCAACTACTGACCCCATACTCGCCCCTAAAAAACTAAAATCCATAACTGCTAACGCGACAGGTATATTATATATTTTACCCGATCCCGCTAATACTGCATCATCCAGTTTTGTCTTTTCCTGATTACTTTGCAATTTTTTCAAATATCGCCCGTCACCACCAAAGTTTAATGGATCTACGCTTTTTAAATCTCTCCACATCTCATGAAAAGAACCATGGTCGCATAACAAATCTATCCTTTTGCGTGCACTTAATGGAAAATGATACCCGCTTTTGGGGGCCACCATATTGTTTTTATCCAAATCTTTAGTATATATCATTTCACCACTAACTGGACACTTCATCCACATCCCTTCTGGTATGCCATGTTTTTTTACCGGGATTGTAGAATATACTGGTTTACTAAAAAGAGCCATAATCAACTATGAGATAAAGTTAATATATTAACATCAATAATCCCTTGTAAATGCAACGCTTTACAACATGCTTCAATCGTAGCGCCTGTAGTTATAATATCATCCACAACTATTACATGTTTATTCAAAATATTGCTACAATTGCGAGAGAAAAAAACATTTTTAATATTGGATATTCGTTTTTTCGGTGAAAGCTGAGTTTGGGACCTATGCCATTTCGCTTTTAGAATATTTTTGACCGTAACATTATGTCCGATTTTGGCCAGTTCTTGAGCAAGCAACATTGATTGATTATAACCACGCATGACATTCTTGAAATAATTTAACGGCACTGGTACTAAGATAGAATTTTCGATGTATTTTATTATGTCAGGTCGGTATATTTTTATCAAATTAGCAATATCTTTCGCTAAAAAGTCATGATTTCTATACTTAAATGCCAATATAATTTTACGGCCCACACCGCAATATTTCCAGCAAGTTTCTCCATTGTTAAACATACTTTTTGATAAATTATTATCTCGACCTGCATATTTAATTGAAGAAATTATGTTGCTACTGTCTTCTCGCGAAAACCAAATGATTTGATCAGTACATTTTTTACAAATATTTCTACAAATAGAATGTTTATCTACTGTGGTACCACATATTGTGCAATTTCTTGGAAATAAAGAATCTACAATAACAGAACATATTTGTTTTGCAATTTTCCGCAATCTCATCTTATGTTAGATGCTTTAATTAACTAGGTTAAGTCAAGTTTTAAGAAATATTCATGGATAATAATCTTCAAGAGCTTTATCAAGATATCATACTAGAACACAATAGAAACCCACACAATAAATGTCCGGCATGCAAAGATTCTATCTGTCAAGATGGTTACAACCCATCGTGTGGAGATGAAGTAAAAGTGTGTATAAAATTAAAAAACAACATTATTGAAAAAATAACATTTTCTGGAGAGGGATGTGCAATTTCTCAGGCTAGCGCATCATTAATGACAGATATTCTATTAGGAAAGACTCGACAAGAAGCAATTCAAATTATACATGAAGTAAGTTGCTCATTGAATGGAGCTTTATCAGATTTATCTAAATACGGTGAAGTATGTGCACTATCCGGTGTAAAGACTTTTCCAATGAGAGTGAAGTGTGCCACGCTTGCTTGGCATGCAGCTGATCTTATATTAAAGAATCAGGTTTAAACTTTGCAAAATTTATCAGTATATCAGGTATATTGAGCCTTTGACTGTTTTAGATATTCATATCCCATACACATGATGTTGGTATATTATTAACAAGTTATTCACATTTTGTGGGAAAAATTTTTGTTGGTATTTTAATATGAAAAATAAAAATAAAAGTTATTTATCCTTAATATTATCTAGTGTGAATAAGGAAATAATATTTTAATTTGTTCAATATCAATGTATTGCATGTATTTTTTATTTGAGGTTTCGTGGTAAAATATTATAAATTAATTGTTAATAAATGTGAATAATATAAAATTATTATCAATATTTAACAAGTTATTCACATGTTGTTAAGTGTTGTTTGTGAATAACGTGTTTTTTCTAGTGAGATAAGCTGTTGTATTAATACGTATTTTGTAAAAACTGATTTTTTGCTTGCTAAAGAGAAGTTGCTTTTTTAGAAGGCAATTAAATTGAAGGGATAATATGACACAACATCCAAGTTTTACGAGAGGTGGAGCTGTTACCAAAAAGCGTAGTGTTCTAAAGAGGCATGAACGTGTTGATCTATTGAAAAAACGTGGTCAGCTAGTAAATGATAGCATTGTTATTGGGTTACCGAAAACAAAACCAGAAGATTAATGTTTGTGTGATACAAAGGAAAATTCATTTTCTGCATTACACTTGAAGTGAGCGAAATGTAGTGAGGGTTATTTGCTTCTTATCTTTCTGTTTAGTGTTGAGTGGATGCTTTCATTCTTCTTCGGAAAGTGAAATTTTAGATAAAGAGTATATCCGTGGTAGTGAGCTTATTAATGAAGGGCGGGACAGTGAAGCTTTAAATTGCTTTCTAAGGGTTATTCGCAGGCGAGATGTTACACCATTATCTCACTTGGCTTCTGGTAAGATTTATTTAGATATTTATAATAATCCGATATACGCGATGTATCATTTTCATGAATTTTTACTGCAGTGTGATAATTCTTATGAAAAAAATGTAGTTACTCAATTAATTAATACTGCTAAGAAAAATTTTCTTAAAGAGCTTCCAGGTAACAATTCTGAGATTGATTCACGGTTAGAACTCATTGAAGTTGCGAAGCAATTACGTGAGGAAAATATTTCCTTAAAACGTATGGTAAAGGAATTACAAAATCGCTGTAAGTTGTTAGAAAATAAGCAATATCAAGATACTAAGAAGGCGGTATCTTCTGTGCGTGAAATTCGTAGTAATAAAGCTAAAGTACGTTACATAGTTCAACCAGGAGATACATTGTCTACTATTAGCCGCAAATACTATGGTTCTGCTGCTCATTGGAAAAAAATTTTTGAAGCTAACCAAGACAAGATACCTTACCCTAATGCACTTACTGTTGGACAAGAGATAATTATTCCTTAATTATTAATCACACCATCGAAAAAGAATTATTTTAAATCTTCTTCCCAGTGTACGATTCATTTCAGATAAGTTTTCATCGTTTGGGAAATTGTCATTTGGATTTACAAATTCTGGAAATCGCTGCACAATTGCTTCACATTTATGTATTTTTTTTTGTCCATTGTGATCAGCTTCACCATAAGCAGTTATTTTGAAAGTATCGCCGCGGGTAGTCATGAAATGTGAAATTGTTTGCAAAATGTCTGCTTGATCGATGATATGTGGTAAGCCATCTTCTAGATATCCACTAGCTATTTTGTCATTGAACCATTTTTTGTTTTTATGAAAAGTTATAAACTGTTTTTGGTATTTTTCGTTTAATCTGGCGTCATTTATCGCTTGCTGTAATAGCCCGTGCTGTTGCATATTGTTTTCATGGATAGATCGATTGATAAAATTACTTAATGTTGCAAAATGTTTTCGCAATTTGATTAACTTTACAATATTTTTCGCCAATATTTGCACTTGTTGAACTGTTATTTTTTGGCAGGGATATTTAGTATTTTCTTGGCATGATATACGGGGAAATATGATACTATGATCGTTATCTTGGATAGTAGAAAGGTATGCTATCCATGTTTCTGTAGCATTAGAATGCACATTAAAAGCGCCTTTAATTAATGAATTTTCTGCTGAAATATTTTGACCGAAACAAAGTTGTTTAATTCGTTGGTTATAAACGTAATGACCAGAATTGTTTGTTGGCACACAAAAGAAATTGTCGAATAAGGTTTCATTTAGTAGATACGTGTAATCAAAAAGCGCTTCAACTTTTGCATGTGTGGGCCATTGGCCGTTGGAAACATTATATGTGAAAGTTTCGTTGATATTTAAATATGGATTAGCATTTGAATTGGCAAATGTATATGTCGGCAAATATCCAAATGGTGTCCAATTAACATGGCGTAAGGTCACTAGATTGGCTATGCTATATTTTTTATGTGGAAGGTCAAATAGTACGAGATTATGTAAAAACGTTAATTGATCAATATTTAATGTAGTTTTTTTGCTCTGAAAAGTGACATTCCAACTCCAGTTACCAGCAATATTATCTCTATTAAAAAATGCTGATGTTGGATCTTGAAAAACTGATCGATTAACATATGGAGCACGCGGATTGGCAAATGTTAACCAGCGTATACCAGTGTTGTCTGTTGCATCGTGTGGATTGGAAGTTTTCATGTATGCAGAAAATGAAAATAATATTTGTTCAGTATTAAATGAAGAATATTTTGTTTTTAACTCTGGAAGTTTTGTAGTTTGTGATATTTGTGCAACTTCTTGGCATAAAATATCTTGTGATAATAGTTGAACATAAAATGAATTCCAATTACGATTTTGGCTACCATTAGAGTCAGTAAAAGAAAAGGTAATATCGGAATATTCATTAGCGTTGATATTTGTATTGATAATAAAGCTGTAGTCTGTGGCACCTAATGCCGCGTTGCCGTTAAATTGATCGGCAGAGTCAGCGTAGTAATCATGATCTAGAGAAAAAATTTTAACTGCTCCTGGTTCGAAAGCAGTCGACAAACTAAGCGTCCAAAATGCATTTAAATAATTTTTTACAGTGTTGGAACATAGCTGAATATGTTGAATTAAATTATGTTTATTTGAGTCTTTTGATTTTCCTAAGATTGTTAAGCAGATTTTATCTGATTTTTGAGGCGCAAAAATATTTGTAACTAATTTATAATTCGTTTGTTGCAATGTTATATTATATGGATTCCACAACGCAACTTGTGGGGAAATTTTTATTATTAGTTTATTGTTTTGTACGTAGCACGAAATATTAAAGAGCACTTGAGTAATGATAGGGTTGATTCCATGCTGAGTGGGCATGCAAATATCATTTAATGATGTACTAGATGAATAATCCTGAGAATACTGTGGACGACAAAATGGAAAAGATGGTTGTACTTTAATAGAGTTTTTGATGCGATTTTCGGCGCATTTTGCAAATGACTGTAAGAATTTCCAGTTTGGAGGTTGTATAAGGCATTTTGGATTGCTTTCGAAAATTGTTTCATTGTTACAGAAATTACGTTCACTTAAAAAGTGATTAATTTCTTTTTTCAGTCCTAAAAGTTTAGACCAGATACCATAAGTATGCAATGTACATAGATGTTGGTTATCGATGACCTTTTGACTAAAAATATCGTCAATTAGTTTAATTTCTTCCAAAAAATTTAAATACTTGTACAATAAGTTGTTATGTTGGTGTTTGGAAAATATTGTAATTCCTTCAAGATTAGGATATTGCGGGCAGAAGTATGACAGTGTTTCTTCATTAGAAACTTCATTTAAATCTACCAACGATAAATCGATTTTCTGTGATTCATCTTCAATAAAAAAACACCACTTAATTGATTGATTTTTATCGGGAAAGTATATTTTTCTTTTTGAAACATCAATTGTGTATTGTTCGTTTTTGCTTAAGCAAGCAGTATCTAATTCATTTATAGACAGTATATTGTGAAAATTATTTGAATTATAATCTGAGTTTAACCAGCACTTAAATTGATAGGTATACTGATCGTTAATTTTATTTACTTCCCATAATCCAACTGTATTCTTACAAGTATTATTTGGGAAAGTTAATTCTGAAAAGTTATCGGCTTTTAATGAAATGACATTGTCTTTTCCCGCAAATTGTTGAAGTTGTGCAAGAGCTAATTTTAACGCAAAAACAGCACCACTACGAGACTCTTGTTCAAGCATTTCATTTATACTATGCAATTTATGAATGTTATTTGTAATAATACAGGTGCTGATTGATAAACTAAGCAAACTCAAAATTATCAGAACAAATAACAATACTAAGCCTCGGTTTTTATAAAAAAACATGTGCTCGTATTATACCAAATTAGCAATATAGTACCAGTATAAATTGAAGAAATACTCTAATTAAATAGCGGTAAAGATGGATCTTTAAGTGGGAATATTATGGTGACTTTTGTTCCACGTTCTACAACACTTTGGATTGTGAGTGTTGCACGATGTTCTTGTAAAATACGTTCTACAATCATCATCCCAAGTCCATTTCCTGTTTGTTTTGTAGAGAAATATGGTTCGGAAATTTTTTGCAAATTTTCTGCTGAAATTCCGTGTCCATTGTCGCTAATTTCTAATATTACTTGTAATTCTGTATAGCTGCATATGATTCTTATTTCTCCATGTGGGTCTGTAGCTTCTATAGAATTTTTTATAATATTAAAAATTGCTTCACCTAATTGTTTGTCATCTCCTAAAATTAATGGTAGGGGAATATTTGTACGAATGATTTTTATATGCAAATTATGTATTTCTGGAGCTAAAACACTGAGTACTTGATCTAAGATCAAGTTGATATCACATGGTTTCATAATCGGTTTTTGTGGACGAATCGCTTGTAAAAAATTTTTTATAATTCCATCGAGACGAGAAATTTCCTCTCGACACACTACAATTGACTGGATAATTTGATCATTAATATTTGATAAGCGCTTATGTTCCAGTTGTTTTTGCATAAGTTGTAAACGTAAGGAAATAGCGTTTAATGGATTCCCTATTTCATGCGCTACACCGCCAGCTAATAAAGTAATTGTTGAAAATCGTTCATTGGCAATTTGTTTGTCAATCATATCTCGTGTAGTAGAAATATCGACAACAACAATAGCGTACACACAATTATTATTGTCAGTTTCGATACATATCCCAAATAATGTTAATACCTTTTTATGCGGGTAAAAAATTTCTAATTCCTTTATTGTAAACGTATTATTACTATTAGGATTTTTTAATATTTGTTTAATACTTAATAAATCTGGAGCATATTGTTTCAGATCCTGAGGAAAATTATCGTTGTGTATTCCAAAAATTTCTGTTGCTGCGCGATTACTGTAAGTTACTATCCAGTTATCAGATACAATTATTATACCTTCGTGCAATAGATCTAGGATATTATACAGTTTTTCTCTTTCATGCCAAAGACATTGAATAAAGTTTTTTAACTTGTTTATGTCCAACGAGTTTAATTTATTAAACCACTTTTGCAATTTGTCATTTTTCATAATGTGTCTCGTGGGTGAAATTTTTGATATTCGGTGATTAATCGTTTTTTGTTAACAGACATGTAAATTTGTGTTGTAGCGATATTTGAGTGACCGAGCATCTCTTGTATAGCACGTATGTCAGCACCATTTTCTAACATATGTGTTGCAAATGAATGTCTCAACGAATGAGGTTTAACATTTTTTGTAATGCCTGCAATCTTGGTATATTTTTTTAAATGTACCCAAAAAGTTTTTCGAGAAATATGATCTCCGTTTCTAGTGATAAAAAGTTGACTTCCAGTGAGTTGTGAAACAAGTTTTGGACGAGCATATTCTAAATATTGTGTTAATTTTTTTATGCTTTGTTTGCCAAGCGGAACAATGCGTTCTTTGTTCCCTTTCCCATATATACGAACAAAAGCGTTTTCAAGATCAAGTGACTGTATTACTAAAGTACATAGTTCCGAAATACGTAGGCCACTACTATACATAAGCTCTAACATTGCAGCATCTCGAATCCCCAATGGAGAAGTAATGTCTGGAGCAGCAAGCAAATTTTCAACTTCACTTAGTGATAGTGTATCTGGCAATGGACGATGAAAATGAGGTTTAGTTAAATATTTTGCGGGATTTTGATCAATTATATGATTTTTTTTACAAAATGTGAATAATGTACGGATTGTGGTTATTTTTCTCGCAAGAGTACTAGCTGATAAATTTTGTTCAGATAGATTTTTTAACCATTCACGTAACTGTTCAAGTGTTATTTCTGATAAACATTTTATTTTGAATTTTTGTACTAAAAAGTTTATAACTTGCTTAGTATCAAGACAATAGTTGTATATTGTATTGTTGCTATATCCACGTTCTAAATTGATATTAACAACAAAAGCATCAATGGCATCTTGAATAGTAGCAGGAATTTTATTATTGTTCATTAATTATCTAGTATGCGTATTTGAGCATGGAAATTATCTTTTAATAATTTTTGGGTAGATTGTGGCAACTTAGATTGTTTCATATTTTCTTGATTATTAGCCAGTTGTGTGCTTTGTGTGTTTAAATTTTGATTTCTCAAGATTTGTAAAATGGCATCAATTGATCGCGTTTGAGATTGTTCAGTTGCGTACAACAAAGCAGATTCAAAATTTATCTGCTGATTATATCCAGATTTTACAGAATCTTTTGAAATATGTATTGCCTCTAATATTCTTATTTCACGCTCTGGAAAATTAGTGTTATTGCTTGACAATAAACTAGATAAAGTAGTATGTAACCTTGATTCTAAGTCGCATAGTATGCGATATAAATCGCAATTAGCTTCTTCTATCTCCTTTGCTAATTTCAATATTTTTTCATAATTCCCAGAACGCATATTTTGTATTAATGAGTCTAGTGTGTCACTTGATACCATCCCATATGCCTGTAATATGTCTTGTTCAGAAATTTTATTATCCCCAAATGATATCATTTGTTCTAAAATGGATTGTGCATCACGTACGCTACCGTGAGATAAGTATACAATTATTTGTAAAGATTTTTCATCAATGTTAATGTTATCATTTTGCGCAATTTCTTTTAATTTTTGCAATAAAGTTTTATCTGGTACTGGGCGAAAAAATAATTGTTGGCAACGAGATTTTATGGTAGATATTACTTTATCTCTTTCTGTGGTCGCAAAGATGAATTTTACATGTGCTGGCGGTTCTTCTAAAGTCTTAAGAAGTGCATTAAAAGCGGCATTAGATAGCATATGCACTTCATCTATTATGTAAATTTTGAAATTGCATTGTACGGGAGCATATTGGCATTCTTCACGTAAGTTACGAATTTGATCGACAGAATTATTAGACGCACCGTCAATTTCAATAACATCTAAGCATGTACCGTTGAAAATTTCTTGAACAATTGAATTGTCAGGATTTATATTAATCGTTGGTTCGTGTTCAGAATTTAATGCGGCAGATAATAGGCGTGCTGTTGTAGTTTTACCAGTACCTCTAGGGCCAACAAACAAATAAGCATGTGGGATTTTTTTTGTTTTAATAGCATTTGTTAAAGTTTTAACAATATGTTCTTGACCAATTAATTCATCAAAAGTTTTTGGTCTGCAACGAATTGCAATCACTTGATATGCACTTTCAGACATGCTCTGAAGTTAAAAATAGTGCTTAAAAAAGTAAAGTAATTAATTACTTAAACGTTAAAATAAATAGCGCGGAAATTACTATATTCCACAGTGCAATATAGACAGCAGCACTCGATGTATCTTTTGCTTTTTTAGCGAGATGATGCCTTTTTTTATCCACAGTAAGATCAACAACAGATTCTATAGCAGTGTTCAAGCATTCTGTTAAGAGTAATATAAAAAAGTTAACTGTTAGTAGTAAAAGTTTCCATCCCCAACCAAAAATTAGAAAGCAAATCGGCCAAATTACCACCCCACAAACAAATTCAATCTTAAATGGGCGTTCATGGCGCATAAAATTCATCCCACTTATAGAGTAGCTCAGAGGATTTATTAAGTAACGGCGCAACTTAATCCATAAAAGTAAAAATTTTTTATTTCTTTTCACGCTTAGTTTAATTTATTAACGCTTAATGTTAAAGGCTGAAAGTAGCATATTGTATCGTAATTTTTTTTATAAAATTTTCCTTCTTCTTGGCTTATTTTTTATTGCTAGAGGTTTATTCTTTATTTGCAACTACAATTATTTTTTTAGTGAAAATTGGCAAGACATGATCAAAGCATTTTTAATAGGATTGCGTGTTGATTTATCATTAGTTTTTTTTATTAACTTTTTATTTATTGTATTTTGGTTCTTACCCGTTAATTATAAATCAGTTGCGTGGGTAAATCTTATCGTTAATACTGCTTTTGGATTGGTTAATTTACTAGCTATATTGGTGAACATGGTAGATGTTAAATACTTTGCTTTTACGTTTAAACGTATGAGTGGAGATATTATTAATGAATCTGTATTTTTGGATGAAAAATTCGATGTTTATCTCAAAATGTTAAGAGATTTTTGGTACATTGCATTAATCGGATGCCTAATGGTTTATATATTATGGTATCTTACATATAAACTCCCTGTTACGCACAAGGTAAAAAATTTTTCTAAGCGAGATTATGTAATTTTTTTAGTAAGTATTACTGTAAGTGTCGTTATTTTACGTGGAGGGATCCAAAGTAAGCCGCTTAGACCAACGGATATTATGCTTTTCACAAACAATACTAAAACAGCAACTTTAGCTAATAATTCTGCTTTTAATATTATTCATACTTATAAACATGATGGAATTCCACTGATTGAATATTTTAATAAAGATGATGAGGTTTTAAGTATTTATTCACCAGTACACAAAAATGATAAATATATATCTAAAAAATTTCTTGGGAAAAATATCTTTATAATTATATTGGAAAGCTTTTCTGCAGAATACATTGGTGAGTTAGATCAGCAATACAAGCAGGTACCAATCCGTACGTTTACACCATTTTTGGATTCTTTGATAAAAAAAAGCTATGTTTGTGATGGTTTTGCTAATGGATGTTCGTCAATTAAAGGATTAACAGCTATTTTAGCAGGTATTCCATCACTTGGTGACGCGGCATATATCGTTGGACGTTATGCAGAAAATAATATCGAAGGCTTAGCTACATTGTTAAGTAAAAAAGGGTATCACAGTGTGTTTTTCTACGGTGGTGAACGAAATTCTTGTCATTTTGATGCTTTGCGTACTAAAGCTGGTGTTCAGCAATATTACTGCATTGAGGACTATCATGGACAACCAAGTGATAAAGGTGCATGGGGAATACATGATGATAAATTTTTGCAGTTTATAGCAAATAAAATGCACAATGTGCAGGAGCCATTTTTAGCTACTATTTTTACCTTGTCTTCACACCATCCGTTTGAGTTACCAAATGAATTTATTGGGAAATTTCCCAATAATACAGAACCGTTACCTGAATTAATAGCATATACTGATTACTCGTTGCAAAAGTTTTTTGAACAGGTTGAAAAGTTTGATTGGTATAAAAATACAATATTTGTTATTGTTGCTGACCATATTTCTAGCCCGCAACAACCATATTACACGCACTCTGTTGGAGGGTACTCTATACCATTAATATTTTTCGATCCCAATGGAGAGCTTGTAGGGCACACAGATACAGTTGCCCAGCAAATTGATATTATGCCAACTGTTTTAGAGCTAATAGGTTACGACGATTCATATTTTGCGTTTGGGGATAATATATTGGATCCGCAAAGTATGCATTTTGCACTTAGTTTTCAGAACGGAATCTATCAAATAATTACACATGATTTTGTTATGCAAACAAATCTGAAACAAACAACTGGGTTTTATCTACGGTCGGATTATTTATTAGAACATAATTTAGTGCAAGATTCTAGATATGAAAAAGATAGAAAAAAAGTTGAAACTGTTTTCAAGGTATTTTGGCAAAAATACAGTGAAGCTTTACACCAAAACAAGATGATATATTAGTAATGTTTTATTGTTAACAATAAAATTTTTATTATACTATGTATATGAAGTTTTTATATCGCGGCATAAGTAATAATTCTCAATTTGTAGATGGGCAATTAGAAGCAAGAGACAGAAAACATGCTATTGATATATTGACTAAAAGACAGATAAAAATAATTTCGCTAAGTGAATCAAAATTTTCGTTAAGAGAGCGGTTATATTTTTTTCGCAGGAAACAGCAATTAGCAGTGCGACTTAGAGCGGAAGATATGTGCCGATTTTTTGAAAAACTAGAGCGTTTGTTGAAAGGAGGGCTAGTTTTGCCAGATGCTTTGGAATCAATTTCACGTAATAGTTCTAATCCACGTGAAAAGTCATTAGTGCAGAGTATATTATCGGAGGTACAAGAAGGTGTAAATTTTGCATATGCACTGAATAAATTTTGTAATTCGTTATCTAATAACGAATTATGCATATTAGATGTCGGGGATAAAACTGGTCAATTAGTTCATGCTGTATCAGATATTGTGAAAATTTTAAGAAAAAAAAATGAACTCACGCAGCGTTTAATAACTGGGCTAAGTTATCCAACATTTATATGTTTAATGGCGTTTAGCGTAATTGGGTTATTTGTATTTTACTTAATGCCACGGATGAGTAATTTAATGCAAAGTTTGGGAGGATCTTTACCAGGATCTGTGCAAATTTTATTACACACTACTCATTTTGTTGTGGATTATTATTGGTTAATATTGCTGCTAATGGCATTGTTAATGGTTTTTATAAAAATATTATATCGACGCCCTAAATGTAAATTGTATTTTGACCGTGCGATTCTTAAACTACCATTTATCGGTGATTTTGTATTGACGCGACTGCGTTATAATATTGCGAATACTTTCGCTGGATTGTTATCAAATAGCATCGATATGTCAATTGCGCTTAACCTTGTGGAAAAGACTATTGATAATAGTTTCATTAAACAACAATATTTTTTAGCTAAACGAGAAATAATGGACGGAGGTAACGTCGCTAACGTGATGCATAAATTTGAGTTAATTTGTGGTACAGCGTATGATATGTTAATTGTCGGAGAAAAGGTTGGAAAATTATCAGATTCTTTCGTAGATATTGCTGAGATGTATGAAAAACATTTAGATAAATTATTAAAACTTTTTGTCACTTGGTCATCAACAATAGCGTTATTTTTAGCTTTTTCTTTAGTTGCAGTTCTAGCATTAAGTCTCGTATCAAGTGTATTAAACTTTAGCACTAATTTAGTGCATTAATTGTAAACTGGGTAAATTCTTAACGTTGAGTACATCGACTGCATGAGATTACCTGACTACCGTTGCTTCCTTCCGGACCTAGCGGGGTTCATCGGATCGATCATCAATCGAGACCCAACGAAACAAAATATGAAATGTGGGAAAAAAATATCAAGAATAAAGCATATAAATGTGGAAAATATTTATGCTTTAATAGGTATGTTGATTATTTATTGATATTTTATATTATTTTGGCATGTTTTTTGCTAAAGTTCTAATTAGAAATACTATGGATGAACAAAAAAAGACGGAAACTAACAACCAATCAGAAGAAATGATCACGGATGCTGCTGTTGATATTTCTCCTGCAACAGAACACGATGTAAGTGCCGATTTGCAGAAACAGTTAGATGAGCAGAAAGATCTATATATGCGTGCCCTTGCTTCATTGGATAATTTTAAGAAACGGGCACAAAAAGAACGTGAAGAAATTAAAATATTAGCGATTTGTTCAATTGTGGAAGATTTATTACCGGTACTTGATCATTTTGAATTAGGGCTGCAGGCTGCTAACCAAAGTAATGCAAGCGATATAATATCTGGGTTTCAGATGGTGTTGGATCAATTTAAAAATGTGCTAAGTACCTATGGACTTTCTGTAATTGATCCAATTAATCAAGAATTTAATCCGCATGAACATGATTGTATAAGGCGTGAATTTTCAGAAAAAAATCCGGAAAATATGATTGTTTTTGTGATGCGTAAAGGTTATAAAATTCGGGATCGTTTGGTACGACCAGCAGCAGTAGTAGTGTCAACTAAGCAAGTAATAGAAGAAAATGAGTAAAGAGGATTATTATTCTGTACTTGGAGTATCTCGTAATGCTTCCGAGGATGAGATAAAAAAAGCTTATCGAAAGATGGCACTTAAATACCATCCTGATAAGAATCCAGGAAATAAGGAAGCGGAAGAAAAATTTAAAGAAGTGTCGCAAGCCTACGATGTGTTGCATGATTCTGATAAGCGTGCTACTTATGATCGTTATGGGGCTGCAGCATTTGATAGTAATGCTAGAGGAGGAGGTAGTTATACTTATTCTGGTAGCTTTCGGGATGCTGCTGATATATTTAATGAAGTATTTGGTAGCAGTGGATTTGGTGACTTCTTTGGGTTTGGTAATAAATCTCGTCAAGGGGCAGCACGAAGCAGGCCAATTCAAGGTAATGATTTAATTTATAATTTACAAATTTCATTAGAAAATGCATATACTGGTATCGAAAAAACGATAAAATACCATCGCAGTGTGCAGTGTAAATCATGTAAAGGTACAGGGGCAGATGGAACAACTAAGCGTACAACGTGCCCTGCTTGTAATGGGGCAGGATATGTCTCTATTAGTCAGGGTTTTTTTCATATGCAACAGACTTGTTCACGTTGTGGAGGTCAAGGGTCAATCTTAGAAAATCCATGTAAAGTTTGTAATGGTACAGGATCAGTAGTTGAAGAAAGTAAAGCAAAAATAAAAATTCCTGCAGGAGTAAGTGATGGCATGAAACTTCGACTAGCTGGTTATGGTGAAGCAGGGCATAATGGTGGTACAGCGGGGGATTTGTATATTACGATTTTGATATCTGACCATAAAATATTTAACCGAAGAGGAGATGACCTATTCTGCTCAAAACAGATTCCATTTGTTATTGCCGCGTTAGGTGGTGAAGTAGAAGTTCAGACAATAGATGGTAGATGTTCATTAAAAGTGCCAAGTGGGACACAATCAGGTGCAATGTTACGTATGAAAAATCAGGGTATGGTACGTATGAACACTAAATCACGAGGTGATCAATATGTTTATGTTGAAATTGAGGTTCCTAAAAAATTAACGAAAGAGCAACGGGACATATTATCGAATTTTGCGAAGGTTAGTGGTCTATCAGTTGATAAACAATCCGGATTTTTTCAGAGGTTAAAGGATAAATTAGAAGAGTTATGACAACAGTAGCGGATCAATTCTTCGACATACCAGATAACGAATTATACAATGCAATCTTTTTACGGGATGCATTACCATCATTTTGGTTAGATCATATTGATTCGGCAGTGTCATGGTTTTATCATAAAAATTCGGCATTATTAGATCGAAAAGATTATCCACAGGGATGTATTATCGGCGATAATGTGTTTATTCATGCATCTGTAAAATTACCACCAATTTGTATGATAGAAGGGCCATGTTATATTGGAGCGTATACTGAAATTCGCCCATTTGCATATATACGCGGTAACGTTATAATTGGTGAACATTGTGTTATTGGAAATTCTTCCGAGATTAAACAGTCGATTTTATTAAATCATGTACAAGTTCCACATTTCAATTATGTTGGAGATTCTATATTGGGGAATTATGTACATTTAGGAGCTGGTGTAATTATTGCTAATTTACGACTAGATCAAGCAAATGTTAAAATAACTTTAGGGAACAAAAAAATTGATACTGGACGACGAAAATTTGGTGCAATTATTGGAGATCATGCTGAAATTGGGTGTAATTCTGTGATAAACCCTGGATGTGTAATTGCTAAAAATACAAAAATTCGATCACTTTCTAATATTATTGGATTTTATGAGTAAGTTTAATCCTTAATGTTTAGCATCTCGTTAACTGATAATCCAGTAAGTTCTTTTAGACGTTTCATTATGAAATGTAATATATAGTAAAGTATAATTGTGCATGGTAAAACGATAACAGGATAACTTAATGCAAACATTACTCCTACTTCTTTTGTAAACTCTACGGAATCAGATGCACTGTGGATTGTACTTTTGGCTAAAATGAAGTTTAAAATTGAGCTTATGATAAAAGATATAGCGAGCATTATAGTGGCATCTTTCATAATTTTTTGAAAAATATTTTTTTGTTCTTCAGTTGTTATGTGTGAATAAATTAAATCTCCGTCTAAAAGATTTTCTGCGAACAAAAATTTTTCTAATAATGTTTTTTTACCATACATTGATATAATAACAATTATGCTAAAAATTAATGGTATCACCGCTTCTTTTATTGGAATCCATTGACTAGGTAATTTAAGTAAACCGATGCTACCAGTGATTAAGATGCTAAAAAATCCAATGGTAGAAAATATATTATATTTGTGATTAATAATAAAATCATATATACCATAACCTAGTGGAAACGATAATGCTATAATCAGTGCAACAGTTGGATTTAATTCAAACCAATCATCGAACTTTGTCATTATTATTGACGGTATAATAATATTAAAACTAATGTTTATAATTGGATTTTCTTTAACGTTACAGTGATAATTATTCATTACGTGATATGTTGGTATTTAGATTAAGAAAAACTTGCTAGCATCAAGAATTTTCTTTATCCATTTTATGCAATCTTAACAAATGTTAAGCGATAGTTAGTATTTATGAAAAAAACACATAGTTGTAGTGAATTGCGAAAAGAACACGTTGGGAAAAATGTTAGAGTAATTGGGTGGATACAATCTATACGTGATCATGGTGGGTTATTTTTTATTGATTTACGTGATCGTGAAGGAATTACTCAGATCGTATTTGATCCAAAAAAGGAGCAGTTCCGCGATATTCATTCTTTGCGAGATGAGTCAGTTATTGAAGTTAGCGGAGTGGTAGCGTTGCGTCCTGAAGATACGATTAATAATAAGATTGGTACAGGTGATATTGAAATTATTGCTGAAGCGTTAACTATTCATAATATATGTGATCCATTGCCCTTCCCGATGGATGAAATAAAAGCAGAACAGGTCAGTGAAGATCTACGTTTAACGTATCGTTATTTAGATTTACGTCGGCAAAGTTGCTACCGTAGATTATTTTTGCGGCACAAAATTGCACATGTTATTAGAAATTATTTAGATGAAAATAAATTTTTAGAGATAGAGACTCCTTACCTTTTTAAAACTACTCCTGAGGGTGCACGTGAATTCTTAGTGCCGAGTAGATTAAACCCAGGAATGGTATATGCGTTAACACAGTCACCGCAACAATATAAACAAATGTTGATGGTTGCAGGTGTGGAGAGGTATTATTCTTTAGCTAGGTGTTTCCGGGATGAAGATTTGCGTGCTGATCGACAACCAGAATTTACGCAGATTGATCTCGAAATGTCATTTATCGATCGTGAGGATATTTATGCATTAATAGAAGGAATGTTAAAAATAGTTTGGAAAGAAGTGTTAGGTATCACGCTGAGTACTCCATTTTCGCGTATTCCATTTAAAGATGCTATGAACCAATATGGATCAGATAAGCCGGATACGCGATTTGATATGATTATTCAAGATTTTTCAGATTTATTTCGTAATTCAGAACTTAAGGTATTTAGGGAAGCTGTACATTCCGGTGGAGTAGTTAAGGCATTTAATGCAAAAAAATTGGCATTGCTATCACAAGGTGATATGAAAATGCTTGAGGATGCCGCTCGAGCTTTAGGAGCGAAAGGGTTAGCCTTTATTAAGGCAGAAAACGGGCAATGGAAGTCACCAATTTTAAAATTTTTAAGCGAAAATGAAAAGGAACAATTAAGTAAGCAATTAAATATTGAAGATGGTGATATCGTATTTTTTGCTGCAGGGAAGTGGGAAAAGTCTTGTGAAATTTTGGGGCGCGTACGTTTAGAGTGCAGGGATTTAGCAATTAAGTACAATATATTAAATATTCCTAGTAATAAGTTTAATTTTTTATGGATTGTTGATTTCCCTCTAATGACATTTGATGCGGAGCAAAATCGATATGTTTCAACACATCATCCTTTTACTGCCCCTGTTCCAGAAGATGTAGATATTTTGAATGATCGTCCTCATGATGTACGTGGGCAGCACTACGATATTGTATTAAACGGTGTTGAACTTGGAGGAGGGAGTATTCGAATACATCAACCAAATATTCAAGAAATAATATTTAAAAATATTTTACAGATTCCTAGTGATGTTGTAGATTCCCGTTTCGGGTATATGTTGCGTGCTTTTAAGTACGGCGCTCCTCCACATGGAGGAATTGCTCTAGGGTTGGATCGTTTAGCTGCTATTGTGTGTGGCACTACAAGCATTAGAGATGTTATTGCATTTCCAAAGACTCAACGTGGGCAAGATATTATGACTCAAGCACCATCTAAACCAACAGATAAACAGATGCGTGATTTGTTCATTAAGTCGACTGTTACTGATTGTGAAAAGTAAATATTAAATAATGGTACATAAAATATGCCATTAACTCTGAAAAAAGTTAATGGTATTTACTTTGTAGTATACTCTGTATAAATTTTTGTAAGTTTTTTACTATTCAGTACGTTGAGCAGCTTCTTGGTCTATTAACAATAAAGCTGACTTGTCATCTCCGGCAAGCTGTAAACGATCAACAAAATGCTGTGTCTGTGCCTCTTCTTCCTGTTGCTCTGTGATGAACCAGTTTAAAAAATTTTGGGTGGTATAATCTTTATCATTAATAGCTTGATTATAAATGTCATATATCCAACTAGTGACTTTTTTTTCATGTTCTAGTGCAGCATGAAATGCTTCAAGTGGAGTATTATATTCTACTGTAGGTGCAGCAATAGGTAATAGCTGGATTTTACTAGAGCGGTCTCCTAAGTATTCTAAAATTTTATTACCATGGTTAATTTCTTCCTGCGCTTGCAATTGCATCCACTTAGCTAAACCAACATATGGTGTTGACATAAGATATACGCCCATACCAAGGTACAAGTATGCAGATTCATATTCATTGCGCACTTGCTCGTTCAATAATTGTTCAATTGAATTTGAGATTTTCATAATGATATTACCAATCATTTCTATGAATGCGGGTGGAGTCAAGTCGATTTAATATTTTGGCTGGTTGTGCAGGATAACCTAGTGGTATTAATGAAAATGGCTCAATATTTTTTGGCAAGTTAAATAGCTGTTTAAAACTTGTTCTATATTGCTCATTTGGATATAACCCTACCCATACACATCCTAATCCTAGATCTGTTGCTGCGATTATAATATTTTCAGTTGCAGCTGAGCAGTTTTGTTGAAAATATTCTGGTAAAATTTCTGCAGATTGGTCACCACATACTAAAATTGCACATTGAGCTTGTAATAACATATGAGAATATGGATGAATTTGAGTTATAGTATTCATCCTATCAACGTCATTTATTACTATAAAATGCCAGGGAGAAGAGTGCATAGCAGATGGTGCTGACATTCCAGCATGTAATAGTTGTTCAATTATTTCGTCTGAAATAGGTTTATCAGTGTAACTTCTTATGCTGTGTCTTTTTAAGATGGCGTCCATAGTTTAATAAAATGTTATATATTTATATAAAATTTTATACAAAGTTGTATTGCAAGAAATTTTACATTCTAATATTCTATTGATATGCAAATTTTCGTAAAGAAATTTTTAGCTATTAATGTGATTATCTATTTATTTGGAATAAATATTTCTTTAGCAGCGGTAAAACATGGTAAAAATAAAGTAAAAAATAATCAGTCGACATCAGAAATTTTACCGGAAAGCGAGAGTGATAAAGGGTTTTATTTTAAGGCTCGTACTTTTTTTATAAATGATGATTTAGTCCAAGCCAAAATGGCAATTGACCAACATTTATTACTCTTTCCAGAAGATTTACAGGCAAATAAATTAAAAAACATAATTGAATTACATATGAAGCAGTCTAATTGTTATTCTCGGCAAACGATGCGTGCAGATATGTTAACCGAGGTTAATAATGCGTGGGAGATGCCAATTGTACAAGATGATGCACGTATTGCCGATTCTAGAGTAGAGGAAGATAATAACATTCAAAATAAGTTATCAAAAATTATTTTTCCTAAGATACGGTTCATAAATATTCCGATTAGTACTGTTGTTGAAACGATTTCTGAAATGTCAGTACAATATGATACAACAACAGATGATGAAAATTTAAAAGGTATAAATATTGTATTAGTAGCATCTAATGTAGAAAATGAACCAAAAATTAATTTAAACTTAAGAAATGTCACACTTGAACGCCTATTATTTTACACTGCGCAAGCGTCAAATTATAGGTGTGATTATACACAAGATGCTGTAATTATTGGGGATCCGCAAGCGATGCAAGAACAACTTGAGATGCGCTTTTTTGCGGTTTCTCGTGCCACTATTATTAAATTAACAGGTTTACAAGGGCTTAACCATAAATCTACTGACAATCAAGTAGTTAATGAACACGATGAGGAACAAGCGATTAAAAGCTTTTTTATCCGCGCTGGAGTCGATTTTTCAATTCCCGGAAGCAACATGGCATTTGACGGTGTTCAATTAATTGTTACAAACAACTTGAAGAATTTACACCGTATTGAACGTATTCTACAAAAATATTCAGAAACGAAGCAAGTAGAAATTGAAGCCAAATTTCTAGAAGTTACGCAAGGTACACTTGATGAGCTTGCTTTTAGGTGGAATGTACTGAATCGGTTTAATAATGACCGTGGTGGTATTTCAACTGGAAGTGGCACGACAGATAATCTGCGAACAATGGGGCAGGCATTTGCTCCTTCTGTTTCTTCTAGCGGAGATGGTAAAATTGTTATCGACACTAAAGAAATTAATTTGAGAAATCAGCCACCTCAATTATCAGGACAGATTAATCTTGGAACTTCTAGTGTGCCATTTGGTAGCTTTTTAGGAGTTGTTGATCGTGCTCAAGTCAGCATGATGATGCGTGCATTGGAGCAAAATAGTGGGTCTGATTTAATGAGTGCACCAAAATTAACTGTTCTATCGGGGAAAACTGCAAATATTGTAGTTGCTCAAGAATTGCGGTATCCTCAAAATTATGGTGAAACACACTCTGAAGTTGGTAATGGATCAACGTTAGGACTTACGAACTCTTCTTCTGCAGGTGTTACAATTACAGCTGGTACACCGAAGGATTTTACTACGCGTAATATTGGAGTAGAGATGAAAGTTACCCCAATTGTGGAAGGAAATAATAACATAAGTTTACAATTAGAACCGAAAGTAACAGAATTTGAAGGATTTATGGAGTATGGTGGTATGAGTGTCGCAGTTACTGGCGGTGCTACAGTTTCTGTTCCATCGGGTTTTTATCAACCGATATTTTCTACGCGAGCTATACAAACGGAAGTTACTGTGCAGAATGGTTCCACTGTAATTATGGGTGGTTTAACTCGTGAAGAAGTTAAAGAAGTGCGCGATAAAGTACCGGTGTTAGGTAGTATTCCATTACTTGGTAAACTTTTTAGATCTAAGAGTGAAACTTCTCAAAAACGTAATCTTTTAATTTTCGTTACTGCTCGTACAGTATCACCAAATGGTGCGCGATATAAACCGGAAAAGAAAGAAAGTAATTTTAAAAAGATTTTACTGCAGTAAGAGTAATAGGATTGCGGTGTATGATATAACGAAATTATTAGAAGATTACTTCCATTGGTAGAATCAAGTATTAATTTGTAAAATTTTTTATAAAAATATATTTTATAATCTTTTCTGGTAATTTGAACTTTAATTTGACTAGTTTTTAGTTTAGCAGTTGATATTAAAACTTATTTGCATTAACCTTTTAATTTAGGTATTAAAATTTCTTGTTAAACTGCATGTTTTGACGTTTTTTATACTGAAAATATACAATATGATGGCAATGTTTTTAGTGTTTTTGAAAGCATGGTTGATTGGGTTTGCGATTGCGGCGCCGGTCGGGCCAATCGGAGTCTTATGTATACGAAAAACACTAGAACTTGGATTAATGGGGACGTTTGCAGTTGGGATTGGAGCAGCACTGGCTGATTCATTATATGGTTTGGTGGCTGCCACTGGATTAACTGCATTATCTAGTTTTCTATTAAATCATGCTGGACATATAAAACTATTAGGTGGGATGTTACTACTTGGTATTGCGTACAAAGAGGAACATCATCCTGTGCCATCTATTAATGAACTGCAAGCATTTGGGCATAAGGATTTTTATAAGATTTTATCAGAGGTTGTTTTGTTAACATTGACGAACCCACTTACGATTATTAGCTATATCGGTGTATTTGCTAGCATTGGTAACGTTGGTAACTGTTCAATCTTTGGTATTTTGTCGGTAGTTTGTGGGATATTTTGTGGTGCTTTAACCTGGTGGACAATTTTAGGGACGTTAATCACGATTGTTCGTGGAAAACTTCCTAAAAGTTTTTTAAAAAATGTACGTTATTTTTCTGCTGCGATAATAGCAAGTTTTGGGTTATGGGCAATTTACTCAGGTTGTAGTGTATTGTTTTAGGACATTAGACCAAGCTTATTTAATATGCCGTTTAGAGCAGAAATTCCAATTAAGATTGCAGCTCCTGCCGCTACTATTGTTGCACAAGATATTATCGATCCAACTGTAGCGGTTATCAAAGCAGCCAATGCTATTGTTCCTAGAATTACCTCATGAGGGCGATAGATTCCTGAGAAATAATTTCGAAGTTTAGTCAATAATGATGGCTGTAAAGACGTTGATACTTTTCTATCCGCTAATGTTTGCCTCACTGCTTCATCTACATTATTTGAATGTAATTCATATTGATTATTTGAATTAGTAACATCGGTTTGTGAAGTTGTTTCGTCCAAATTTTCCAGTTCCATTTCTTCAGGGGCTTTATTTGAAGAAAATAGATTTCTAAACCAGTCCATATATCATAGCATGATATGTTTAATATTTTTTTTTACAATTAAAAATTTTAAGTTTAGGCGGGAATTTTTTTGTTTTGTGAAAATTTTTTGTAATGTTATATAAAAATAATTGTTTTATGCACCACATTCGAAAATTATCATCAGGGAATGTTATTGTTATGACATTATCTGGAAAATTGACGCATTCCGATTACTCGGAAATTGTCCCATTTCTAGCAAAATTTATAAAAAAATATAAAAAAATACGTCTGTTAATCGAACTTGATAATTTTGAAGGATGGGCGGCAAATGCAACTTTAGATGACATTGTTTTTATTTTTCGTTATGGATTTCACATCGAAAAAATTGCGTTTCTGGTACAGGCTAAACAAGATCAATTAGTAGTATTATTAGATCGGCCATTTGGGCGGGCTCTTGGAGAAAATGTAAAATATTTTCACTATTCGTTTCGCGAAGAAGCATGGGAATGGATATCTAATGGTGCTATCGCTGTAGTCGATAAAACTTTCCCAACGGAAGATAAAATTGCTGATGACAAGAAATGAATTTAACTGTATAATTTATCATTTATACAGCTTACGTGGTAAGCGTAATAGTTGTACATTTTTACAATTTAAAAGTTTTTCAGAAAAAATTATCAATATTAATGGTAATATAAAAATTATTCATGTAGCTGGTACGAATGGCAAAGGTTCAGTGTGCGCAATGTTAGAATCAGTTTATCGTGCAAATGGATATCGTGTTGGTTTATTTACTTCTCCACATTTGATCGATATTCGTGAACGTATTCAAATTAATAGGTCATGTATTTCTATTGAAGACTTTTGTAGATTATATTCCGAGATTACTAGAACATCTTCTTCTTATGGAATTCAATTGTCATTTTTTCAATATCTTACGCTTATTGCGTTAAAATATTTCCAAGAAAAGCAAGTAGATATTATTATTTTAGAATGTGGTATTGGTGGAAGGCTTGATAGCACCAATATTGTTGATGCCGATGCTTGTATTATCACGAGTATTGCTCGTGACCATGAAGAAATTTTGGGAGATTCTCTTGAAAAAATTGCTCGCGAAAAAGTCGGGATTATTAAAAAAAATGGCAATTTATTTATACATAATACATTGCCGGTGGAGGTGCGTAGAGTCATTGTTCAGTATTGTAAACAGCAACAAGCAACGGTTTATTATGTTAATACTAATAACGCGATAACTACCAACTTACTGGGAGATTTTCAGAAAAGAAATTGTGCATTAGTTGTTGCTGTAGTTTATACTTTATCATTTATATTGCCAGTTTCCGATAAGAATATTCACTTTGGATTAAAGCATGTCATTTGGCCAGCACGTAACCAGCATATAATATTACGAAATGGCAATGATGTTATTTTTGATGGTGGACATAATACAGCGGCTGCGGATGCACAAGAACAGTATGTTTGTCGTATTTTTAATGATGTTCAAAGTTGTTTGCTTTTTAGTTCTACGAAACAAAAACATGGAGAAGATATGCTAAAAATATATATGCCATACTTTTCTGAAATTTTATTAGTAAATATTTCTGATCAATATAAAAAGCAACCCGATGCCTTTTTTAAGTGTTTGGAAAAAAAATATCAACCGAAGTGTAGCTTTGTATCAATTAGTGATGCAGTTGCTGCTTTATGCTCATGTACAAAGAAAAAATTTTTTATAACTGGTTCGTTATACTTCGTTGGTGAGCTTGTCCAGGCATTAATCGCAGCTAACCAATTAGATAAAAAATGCTTTAGTTATTCCAGAAACGATTACTTGAGCACCTAAACATAGTACCATTAATCCTGTCAACCGTTCTCCCAGTCTTAGCATCATGGGGGACATCTTATTGGATGCTTTGGCTGCCCCGACGAAACAGATAAATGTAGCTGCCATGGCTATAAATATTCCAGTGCATAATAATACTAACATTGTCGTATCATGTATTTCCGATCGTAGTAAAAATATAAATGATATTGTTCCTGGGCCAGCGAGTAATGGCATAGCTAGCGGTGTAATCGCGATATTTCCACCACTTGGTTTAACTTCATCAGTATTACCTTGTGTTGGTTTGCAGATTAAAAGGTCCAATCCAATAAGTGCTAAATATATACCACCTGCAATTTGAAATGAATAATCAGTTATGCGAAATAATTTGAACAATAATGGCCCTATGATGGCCGCTACTATGAGTATAGCACATGCTAACGCTGATGAATTAATTGCAATTTTTACACGTTCTGGGATTGTCATGTGCGCAGTTAGTCCAATTAACACTGCGATTGCTGCTACTGGAGTTAGCACAAAGAACAGCCGTATTGGTACAGATATTAGCATGTCGCAAGCATTCATTCAGTATGCAATAAATGTTATAAAATTTGTTGGTCAATTGTAAAATTTTTGATTTTTTGTGTTTTTAAAATGTTTCTATTTTTGTAGAAAATTACATGGACTGGTGTAATATACATTGACGAGTTTTATATATCGCGTATTTTAAACTTTATTATTGTTTTTGTCGTTCAATGGATAGGACACCAGTCTCCGGAACTGGCAATCTGGGTTCGAGTCCCAGCAGAAACGCCACTTATCTTTTTTTATTGATCATCTTATTATTCCACGTAATATGCGACTAGAGCGCTTAGTGGTATATTCTTTTCTTGCCCTGGATTGACCATTATTGTCAGATCTCCAATATTTAATTCCCAAGTAGCACCGTCTGTTGTTGCATGCTCTTTTTTATAGTTTTCAAATTCGTTTTCCAATTTTGCTGTTGTTTCTGTGTTGTTTTCTTTTGATGTTTGTTCTTTATATCGACCATATAACTCTTGTAGGTCGTCGTTCAAAAGTTGAAGCGATGGACATTCTTCACCTTTTCTATGCTCTTTATAATATTGTTTATATGCATCGACTAATTTTTGTTTGTTATGGGCTGTAGTAATTGCCAATTTTACTGCATGGTCTAATGTGTCTTTTCCATATTGTTCAGCGAAGGAATGCATCAAAGACGCATTGGGA
Source organism: uncultured Opitutales bacterium (assembly GCA_964486285.1). Classification (GTDB taxonomy): domain Bacteria; phylum Verrucomicrobiota; class Verrucomicrobiia; order Opitutales; family JAIRKQ01; genus JAIDVZ01. Next base: position 153,909 of record CAZALH010000001.1, read on the forward strand.
TTGCCATCATTTACTGATTTGAAATATCCCTGGAGTGCAGTCGCAAGTCCATCTTGTAAGCCAACAAAGACTCTGCCACCGCTCTGCATAATATTATTGCCTCCCATATTTCTCTCCAGTGTTACAATTTTATTCTCGCGGGATCTAATTATCTGGTCTATTTTATTAGGCAATGTAGAGAAAAATGCATTTGGATCTAGTATATTATTAATTATGTCATCTAGTTTATTATTAATCCATATTTCTATGTCTTTTATTTCCACATTACTATTTTCTATTTCTTGCCTCAAATTATTACATTGAACATCAATCTGTGACTGCAAATTTTCATCATTTGCAAGCTTTGTAAGTTCTTCTTGTATTGTATCAATGGCTCGATGAAGCCGCTGTTTATTATTTGTTTTCTGAAACTCATCAGAAGCAAATAATTTTACTAATATATTCCAAATTTTTTGAAAAATATTTTCTTTATATGGATTTAATTTTTGCATGCATTCGTCTATGCATTTTGAGTATTGTTTTAATGTCTTTAGTGCTATTATTTTTGCTTGATCTGGTGTTTGGCAATCTTGATATTCGTGACGAGGAATTTTAGATGTTGATTGCGCTTGTTTGCTCCATTTTTCTTGATTCCCTATTGTAAATCCGTGTATGTTTCCACATGCACATGCTATTCCCCCTTTTGACAGTATATATTGATCTTTTGAAGGGGAAAGTTGCTCGATTAAGTGCGTCTTATCTTGATACTCAAAGTCCCCCAATTCATCGATGTACTGTTTGGCGCAATTTGGATCAACAAATGTCGTGGTCAAGTTTCCGGCATTTACTTGATATAATACTTGAGGGCCATTTGATGGGGTAGAAGATTCATCCTTTGAATGCGTTCCTGGAAGTTTTGGTGTCGATATTTTTTGTATGGTAAATGTTTTCCTATTTTGTGAAGTCGATGGCATATATTCGTATTCTTCAATAATTTCATATGAGTAGTTTTGTGGGGCGTTATTCTCTGAATTGGTATCGGGTTTGACTACCTCCGTTTGTCGACCAACAAGGGAAATAGATTTAAATTCTGAAGGAATTTTGAATGTTATATTCAAATTATTTGCACTATCTTGCTGTGTTTTTACTGATGATGCATTATCAAAATTTGTTGGTGTATTTTGTATCTGATAAGTTTGTACGTTTGACGTTGTCATATTTTTCCCTTTTTTATAATGTTTTTATGCTAATAATCGTGGATCTAGAAAATTTTGAGAAGTCGGGTTATTTAAGGGAGGTTTTTTATTGCCGTCATTTGTTTTGTTTTGATTTAAAAAAACGTCTAAATTATCAATTATTTTCCCATTTTGAATGGCGGTTTTACCACACACTGCTATGTCCTCTTTCGAGGAACTAGAACTGAGGTTTATATCACTCATTTATTCTTGCAGTTTGTCACAAAATAACATCGAATTTGCTAGTTGATGCATAGTGCGTTCGTCAGTTAAATGTTTCAAAATTGTAAATCCGAAATGCAATGATGCACCTGGACCAGAGCCAGTAATGATGTTATCATCCACCACTATATGCTCGCTAGAAATTGCATCGGTAAGTTCATCATATGTGCATATGTGTGCGGTATACTTTTTATTCTTTAATATGCCAGCATCGTATAAAATTAACGGTGCAGCGCAAATCGCACATATTAGTTTATGTTTATTAAAGTGTGTTTGTAAAAATTCATTCAATTCGTCACAATGGCGTAGTTTATAACATCCAGGACCACCTGGTAAGATGACGCAGTCATATATTTGAGATGAAATATTAGAAAAAATATCATCGGTAATGATTGAAAGATTATGCGCTCCAACAAGGGTGCGACTTTTGTAGCCAATAACAGATACTGAAATACCACCACGACGTAAGATGTCTAATATAGCACTCATTTCTATTTCTTCAAATCCATCGGATATAATAATTGCAGCTGACTGTTCCATAATATCAAACAAGATTAGTTACTGCTATCCATAGAGGATATTGAAGTAATATTGTCTTTATTTTCATTTTTTTCAGCAGAAAAATCTATGTTGCCAGGGCCCTTTTTATCATTTTTATTTATATTTGCTAGCGTTCCAATTTGTTCATTTACTGGTGTTGATTCAGAAATTGATAACTGTGTTTTTTTATGAACATTTTTTAACTTTTTATTATTTTCTTTACTCTTTCTAGAAATCTCGTCCATCTTTTCTGTAGCTTCTTCAGCACGCGTCTTAGTTTTTTTGTCCAATCCATCAACCAGTCCATCTCCGTCAGCATCCTGCTTCATAGAAATGTCAGTGGTGTCTTGATTACGTTGATCCACAGCAGCGGAATCGCGCTTTAAATCAGTGTTGTTGATTGTTTCTAATCTTCCACTAATTGGTTCAGTTGCAGTTTCTATTGATTGAGACTTGCTGGTATCGCCGATTTCTTGCACAGGAGAACATGTCGGTTTATCACTTGCGTTAACTAATCCAGCAGGTGTATTATTTTGGATAGCTTGTATATAAGCCTCCATTACTTCATTAGATTTTCCCTCTTTATTGTCTTGTATTGCGTCTACCATTTTAAACCCTTATTTTAATATTATTATTTTCCTCTTCTTCTAATGCTTCCATTTCTTCATCAGAAAGAGTATATTTTTTAGTAATTTCTTCAATCCAATGTGCAGTTGCAGCGCGAGCTCGTTCAGCTACTTTTATAAAGTTGAAAAGTATATTGCAAAATGAAATCTCGTCAACATGTCGCATAGCTATAGAATATGTGAGTACAATATTTTGTGTTTTAGCATCTAATCCAAATGTCGCTTGACGATTGGCAATACCGTGCAGATTATTTTCTAATACTTTTTCAAAGAAATATTCTGTGTGATCATATGGCACGCGACATACAGGGCTGTAAAAATATAAAATATCGCTGCCTTCAGGCAATTCTATTGCAATTTCTAATTCAGAAACATCATGCTTAAAAAGACATATTCCATTACTCCCAAGTTGTAGCTTGGAATTCATTTTTTGTGATGCACTTGACAAGTATTCCGCTAATTTTCCACGTAAAACAAATGTTGTTTGATTAGCCATGGAAAATTATTTTACAATAAAAACTGCTAGAGTAAAGTGCAAAAAAAATAATTGCAAATTTATCGTAAATTTTTCGATAGACCTTCTTATGAAGTAAGCAATGGTGGGAAAAGAAGGACATAGGGAACGCCTGAGGGAACGTTTTATAAAGAACGGCTTTTATGGATTTGCAGAGCATGAAATTATAGAATTGTTTTTAACATTATGCATCCCAAGGCGTGACGTAAAAGAGAGCGCTAAAGCATTATTGAATAAATTTAAAAATATTAATGCAATTTTTGAAGCGCCAGAAAAAGAATTGATTGCAATAAAGGGCATTGGACATACTACCGTTGTAGCCATTAAAATTATTAGGGAATTAACTGAATTACGTTTAAAAGCATCAATTGAGCATGCAAATGTAATGGAATTTGATAATAGTGAAAAACTGCAAAATTTTTGGAGCTTGCGGCTAAGAGGGCTAGATGTTGAAGTATTTGAGGTTGCATACGTTGATTCAAATTTATTTTTATTAAACGATGGTATAATTGAGCTTGAACGTGGTATTGTTGATCGTGTAAATGTATATCCTCGAAAAATTTTAGAGCTTGCTATTGACTTAAAAGCAAGTGGGATAATCCTTGCACACAACCATCCTTGCGGTGATGCTGCCCCGTCTGATCAAGATGAAATTGTTACACGCAGGATAAAATGTGCTGCAGAGTGTTTAGATATTAAATTAATTGATCATATAATAATTTCAAAATTTGATACTTTTTCTTTTCGTGAGCATGGGTTAATATTTTAACCATTTAGGCATAATCGGGTATGTTTTGTGTTGAACCTGATGATTCCTTCTCGTTAACTTTTGCGATATTTCTTTTTATATCGTCCTTGTATTCATTATGATGACTAATAATATTCCCCTCGTTTGTGTCTTTCTGCATAAAATATGATTGCCCGATCAACGGTTTCTTTATAAATGCAGCAATCTTAGAATGTTGATCATCTGATACCCAATCTTCATTTGCGACAAATGATTGATGACAATTCGCGTGATTTGCGTCATTCGCTTGTTTACATTGTTCTTCTCCTATAAAATTACGTACCCCTTTCCCTGTCCCTAGAGGGTTAAAACAAATTGATGCTTGGTTATATTTCGCTCCCATCGCATGAGCTATCATCCCTCCTAATGAATGCCCAAGGTTTACGATAACTTTGAGAGGGTTGTTATTAGTAAAGTGGTTCAACGTATTATTGGTTTGTGTTTGTTCTTTGGACTCAGAATTCCGCGCATTTGTACCTAGTTGTAAGATGTTTGTTATCTCCCTTATGGCATCATTAATCGTGTCGATTTTTTCTGAGAGTTCTTGCATAAATTTATCGGCATGTTCTAATGCTTTGGGGGTGCCATCGAAAATGTTTTTAGCAGCTGTCATTCCGTCAGTAACTGTCTGAGTTGGACGATAAGATAAAAACAATGGTTGAATAGTAATGTCTGCTTTCGATTTATTTATACTGCTATATTGCTCTACGAGCTGCTTAACTGTTTCGGGGGTCACTAATCCGAGCTTTTCTGCGTTTTCCAATGAAAGTGTATTGCCTTGGTTGATTCCTAAAATAAGAGTACCATCTTCACTGTGATATAAATTGTTGTCAGACTTTGTCAGATCTCCAATTTTTTTTCCTTTACCAAAGCTGTCCTTTAACATTGGTTCCAAATTTGTCAACTGCTCAAAGATATTTTGTTTTTGTTGTTCTGTTATTTCCCATTGTGCCATATCTGAGATGTTTAATGAAGGTTCTTGATTATTTCCTGAGTTAAATAATATGCTCTTTGTTTGTTCTGCTAAATGTTTAATGTAAGGTTGTTGTGTCTTTGGTAACTTTAGGTCACGATATCTGACAAGCGGGGAATCAGCGAATTGTAATATTTCGCGTTCATCGCCAATTTTACCAATTTGTGCACCAAGTGTCAAATTTTCACGGATTCCTGCTATAAGTTCAGATCGTTGTATCCCATCTGGTTGTGATGTAGCCTCTGGTAGCTTTGCATTTCTATATTCATCATCTAATTTTTTAAAAAAATCTACATATGTGTATACTTTATCTGAAAATTGTAATAATGTATTTGTCTCAGGTGAATTTAAATATTCTTTAGTTGCTTCAGCATCTAGTGAGCTTAAAAGATGGATGTACTGCAATTTTTTGTCATCATCTAGTGGATGGGATGCATCTTTGAGCTGTTGTTCTATTATTTCTTTTGCACCTTCGAATAACGGCTTACGAATGGTATCGTCTAAAGCGGAGTTGCGTAATTTACAGCAAGCATCATATACATTAGAAAATAATCCAATAGACGCGCAAATATATGCAAAAAATTTACCTATTGCGGCTAAAACATCACGAAAAGTTTCTTTATCTGAAGAATAATTTTCAATAGTTTCCGCTAATTCGTTTGCTTTAGCTTTAATATTGTCATCATCTGCTTTTAAAGCTTCATTGATGAAATCGACAGTTACTGTTGTTATATCGATTGAGCCTGTTTTTTCATTTTTAGTATCTGGCAATATACGCCCAAGCATATCTTTTAATTTGGTAGAATCACAGGATTGTCGGTTTCCCTTATCTTGTTTTTGTGTTGTTAATAATGTTTGATTTAGATCTGAAAAAGTATTGTTGGTGACATTCATAGAAAAATTGTAGTAACTTTTTTGTATGAAACAAGTTTTTTTAAGGTGCTTTATACTAATTGGACTGTCAATTTACGCATTGACTTTTATTGATTTAGTATTTGGTATTCATTTACATAGGAGTAATTAATGATTTTAGATACCATACAGTTTGTGTTACAATATTTTGTAACGATGTTTGTTGTAATTAGTCCATTAGCTATTATTGCTTTATTTGTGAGTATGACAGCTGCATATAGCTTTGAAGAACGTATTCAAACTGCAAAAACGGGTTGCAAAGTAGCTTTCGCAGTAATGGTTTTTTTCGCATTAGCAGGTGAAAAAATTTTTGAATTTTTCGGGATTTCAATGGGTTCTTTTTATATCGCCGGTGGAGTGCTAGTATTTTTAGTCGGGTTGGATATGTTGCGGGCACAGGATTCTAGTACACAGGTAACAAGCGATGAAATAGAAGAATCTAAGGCTGCAGTTAAAAATAAAGAAGATATATCGATTACGCCACTTGGGATTCCTATGATTGCTGGGCCATGTTGCATAACAAATACTATTGCTCAACAAGCAAAAGCGGGAAACTGGTGTGAATTTGTCGGAGGGTTTATTGCTATTGCTTTAGTGATTTATGCCCTGTATTTGTGTTTATCTATTTCATCTCGTGGAGCAAAATGGTTAACTCCAACGATATTGCGCTTAAGCTACCGACTATCTGGTTTGATTTTAGCAGCTTTAGCAGTGGAGATGTTTGTTACTGGCGTAAAAAGTTATGAGTTTGGTTTTTCAGCACAACATGACAATGATGAAGTAATTGAGCAGATATTGAGTAACGAGGAAGAAGAAGCATTAGATTAAGTAATATTTGTATTGCGAAATTTTTAATTTTTATCTTTTAAAGCTACATAGTTTATATGTAGCTTTTGTGCTTGATTTTGCACGATGATTTTTGCAATTTTAACAAATTGAGGTAATAGTTTTATGTAGAAAAAGCCCTGTATAAGTAAGAATCATGTATCGAGACGATAATAAAAGTAATATTTCTCGTAAAAAATTAAATCAGTACACTTTTGAGGAATTACAAGATTGTGCAGATCATGAGTTTAAAAATTTAAATGCAGCAAAATTGTCTCGTACAGCACCCTATGAAGTAGGTTCATTGTTGGAGAGATTATCCTCAGAAGATCGTCAAAAAGTATTGCGTAAACTGTCAGAGCAAGATGCGTCAGAGGTCTTAGCAGAAATGAATGCTGAAGATTCTGCAGAGATTATTTCTGATATGCGCGATTCGCGTGCTATTAAAATATTGCAAGCATTAGAACCAGATGATGCGGCAAATTTGTTGCGCGAAATGAATACTGAAGATCGGGATCGACTGTTAAGTAAAATGCCGGTGTCCGACGCACATGTATTACATGATTTATTAGCATATGATCCAGATACTGCTGGTGGTGTAATGACTCCATATGTCACATATGTTTATGCCGATATGACATGTGATGAAGCTATTAAACATTTACGAGAATGTCAAAATGATGCAGAAAATATAGAAAGTATATATGTTGTTGATAATGTTAAACATTTAATCGGTGTTTTGCCAATTAACAAGCTGTTGTGGTCACGACCAAATCAAAAAATATCGGATATCATGTCCCAAACTGTGGAGGGGGTTTGTAATGTTGAACAAGATAAAGAATCTGTTGCAAGAGTAATGTCTCAATTACATTATAATACTTTACCTGTGATTGATAGTCAAGGGTGTCTGATCGGAATTATTACACACGATGATGTTATTGATATTATTCAAGAAGAAGCGACAGAAGATATACAAAAACTTCATGGAGCAGGTGGAGATGAAACAATACACGATGGAATTTGGTATAGTGTTATAAGGCGTATCCCATGGTTGATTATTAATTTAATTGTTGCTTTTTTTACTGCACGTGTAATTTCATTATTTGAAAATAAGATTGCTACACTCACTATATTGGCAGTTTTTATGAACCTTATTTCCTCTCTCAGTGGAAATTCTGGTGCTCAAACATTAGCAGTTGCCATTCGCAGCTTTGCACTTGGGGAATTTCATGCTCGAGATTCAGCGGGAATATTATGTCGAGAATTAATAAAAGGGCTTGTTAATGGCATTATCGTTGGATTTATTGCTTCTGTAATCGCTTCACTTTGGATGTCAAATTTTATGGTTGGAGTTGTTATATTTATCTCCATGGTATTAAATATGGCTTTATCTGGTTTAGTCGGTGCATTTATTCCGATGTTCCTTCGTAGAATTAAATGTGACCCTGCTCAAAGTTCGTACATCTTCTTAACGACCGTCACTGATATTGTTGGAACATTTATCTTTCTAAGTATAGGGTCGAATTTATTGCTTAAGTGATTGTTCTTAGTGAAATTTTTTAAATTGATTTCTGCCAATAAACTGTTTTTGTGTAACTATGGCTTTACATGTCATTGATCACCCTGTTGCAAAGCACTTGTTAACTGTTTTACGTAACCGAAGTACTTCATCTTCACGATTTCGAGAAATATGCAAACAACTGACGTACTTTTTGTTAATAGAGGCATCTCGAAATATAAAAACAGCAGTATGTAATATTCAAACTCCGTTGGCGCCATTTGAAGGGACAAAAATGCTTGATGATATTGTTGCTGTTCCTATTTTGCGATCGGGGTTGACGATGATGCCAGCTGTATTGGAATTTTTTGAGGACATCTCTGTGGGATATATTGGTATGCATCGTGAAGAATTTACTGCCCGTGCTCATTCTTATTGTTGCAATTTACCAAATTTACAAAATAAACACGTATTTATATTAGATCCTATGGTTGCTACCGGTGGGTCAGCTGAGGGAGCAATAGATATGATCTTAAATAATAATCCAGTGAGCGTATCAATGTTATCGATTATTGCTGCACCTGAAGGAATTAGACATTTAGAAAATTTATTTCCTGATATTCCAGTATTTTTAATCGCACTAGATGAACGGTTAAATGATCATAAGTTTATCATCCCTGGGATTGGGGATTTCGGAGATCGTGCTTATGGTACAGGTGAAAATTTTTAAAAAGTTGATAAAAGTTTGCGATTTTATCGATCGATTTATTATTCGGTATTGCTTCGAAAGATTATTAATGTTATCTGTTTTAACATTGCTTTCATGCATGATGCATTTTTTATCAAAACTAACATATAGAAAGCGTTAAAAACTTATATTAATGAATATATCTAACATTTTTTTCTTTCTTTGGTTATTTTTCGGTTTATTTCTTATATCATGTCCATTACTTTATGATCGCCGTATTGAGCAGATTATTTGTGTGTTTGTTAGTGTCATGTTATCGATAGGAGTATCAATTATATGTATACTAAATAATAATGTAGTGTCATATTTTTATCACTTAATATTTATTGCTGTAGTAGTGTGTTTTTTAATAAAATTTGGAATATTTGATTCCCGTTTTGCAGCGAAAAAATTTTCTTGTTATCAATTATTGTCTTTAAGTTTATTGAGTTATTTATATTATAAAAATAATAATTGTTGTTCTGATTTGGTTATAACATTAATTGCTTATAGCATAGTATTTGGTGGATATTTTTTTCATGGTTGGCTGGAACCATTTTGTATGCATGTTCCATCAAGTCTTTTGGCGACGTATTTAGCATTTTTTTATCCAGTTAATGTTTACTTTATGCTTCAATTTTTTCAAACATCAGTTACTTCAAAAGTTGTTTCGTGCGTGATAAAATTTTGTGCAGTTTATGGAACTATCGGTACTTTATTTGTTCCATTACTATTTTTTTCGAAGACAGAAAATAGGCGATTATTAGCGTATTTAGTTACTTGGAATACTTGTTGGTTGTTTTTCTTTTTGGGGAATGGTAATAAGTTACGATATGATATATTATTTTTACTAAGTTTTATTCAAAATATACTGTTAATTGGTTTGAATTACTGTTTTGTGTCTTTTCAACAAAAATTACATTGCGACGACTTAATTATGCGAGACAAGAGTATATATTGTAGTAAGTTTGTTGAAATTTTTATAAAAATATCACCTATTGTTATAGGTTTTATACCTGTCGTTGGGGGAATATTATTGAATCTTTCAAAACTTAGCTGGCTTGTTATTTGCTCTGCTGTTGTGATATATATGATTTTTCTTAGTTCAACTTGGAATAGATCACTTAGAAAATTTTTAACCATTTAATTAAAAGTTTTTATAAAAATGCTCGACATTTAAAAATAGGCTAATATTTTGCAAGAAGCTTTGGTCTCTATTAACTTACCCATCTCATTGACTTAACAAAGTATAAGTGGGTTTCATTCGTCATTACGATGGAAGACATTAAGGTTATTATCTATGGAAAATGAATTTAATAATATTACAGTGGATGTAGTTGGAACGAACATACCTGAAAAATCGGTTAAAAAAACTAAAATTTCATCGGCTTGTCGTAGACGTTCTTCAAAAAAAACCACTGAAATTAAAGGTGATGAATCTGCAAGTTCTGATACCAATGTTATAGAAAAACCGTCAGTGGATAGCAATCAAGAAAAAGGCGAAAGGGAGTTAATGTATGTTTACCGTGATGGTGTAGATTCAGAACCAGAAATATGGAATACTTCAGATAGTGTACCTCCTAAATTAGCGCAAAGTAATACAGAGAAGGTAGGAGAAGAACAGGAGAGTATACCGTTAGAATACCAAGATAATATTAATACACAAAAGCAAGAATCCTTACGTCGGCAGGATAAAAAAGATAAAAAAAATAATGTTTCCAAGAACAATAATATACGAGGGCGCTCAAATGAACCAAAGCAACGTTTCGTAAAGCAAGTTCGTATTGGTCAATTCAATACTGGGTTTATGAAAAACCTGGAATGTTTTGAATCTATTGAGAAATTAGAAGATTTAGCGAATTCCAGTATAGATTTTTCTCAGGAAGTATTTGATTTTAATGAATATAGTACTAAGACTGCTGCACAGTTGCTTGCGGAATTCAAAATTTTAGACAATGCTGATGAGGATATTGAAAATATTAAGCGTGCTCCTGGAACCAAGGTTTTGGAAGTTATTACTAATGCGATATTTGCCGATAAAAGACCTATTATTGTACATGGAGTATTAGAGTCAATAGAAGGAGGAGATGGGTTAATTGTTTATTCAAGCGATAATTACAGAATTAAACCACAAAGTGCATTTGTTTCAAAATTGTTTATACAAAAATATGGTTTGCGTCGTGGACAAGAAATCACAGCCTATCTTCATCCACCAGTAAATAATTCAACATGTCCATTTGTTCTTGCGATTAAAGATGTGATGGGTATGTCACCAGAAAAAGTTGGCATTTTACCGAAATTTAAAGATCTTATTCCATATTATCCAACGGAACGACTGTTTTTAGAAACAAATAATGATGTTGCATGGGATAATCGATCGATGCGTATCATTGATTTGTTGACTCCGATTGGACTTGGGCAGCGTGGGTTAATTGTCGCTCCACCGCGCACTGGGAAAACTGTCCTTTTACAAAGTATAGCCAATGCAATTTCTCAAAATCGTCCTGATGTTGCGTTGATGATTTTATTAATTGATGAGCGACCGGAAGAAGTTACTGATTTTCGACGTCAGGTACCGAATGCAGAGATTACAAGTTCTACGTTTGATGAATCGACAGATAATCACATTCATGCCGCTGATATGGTAATTGATAAAGCGCGTCGCAAGGTGGAAGCTGGGCAACATGTGGTGATTTTATTAGACTCTATTACTCGATTAGCGCGCGCACATAATGCAGAACAACCGAGTAGCGGAAAATTACTATCGGGTGGAGTCGATGCCAATGCATTACAATTACCGAAGAAGTTTTTTGGATCAGCGAGAAATATAGAAGGTGGTGGTAGTTTGACAATTCTAGCAACTGCTCTTGTAGATACTGGTAGCAGGATGGATGAGGTGATTTTTGAAGAATTTAAGGGAACAGGCAACATGGAGTTGCATCTTGATCGAGCATTGGTTGATAAACGCATATTCCCAGCGATTAATATTGAAAAAAGCGGCACTCGTAAGGAAGAGTTACTATACCATCCAGATGAATTAGAAAAGATATATACCTTGCGGAGAGCACTTAAGGGTGTACCTGGAGTAGATGCTATGGAAATGTTAATTCAACGGGTAAAACAAACAAAGACAAATATTGAATTTTTGCTCAATGTTAATCGTTAAGAAAAATATATTTATTTTTTTAATATTGAGAATTTTTTTAATTTGAAGGTTTTTGTTTGACAAATTTTTAAGTGGTAATAAATATGCATAATTGTGGATATTGAACAAAATAGTTCAGTCAACAACGGTGGAGTAAGATTTGTCAAACGTGAAGTTGCTCTTTCAGAAGGTAAAGAATTTGGTGTTTCTGATAGATTGGCGTCATCGATTTCTTTTGTTGAATCAAAGCAAAGTTTAGAACCGTCAAGACAAGATTCGTTGTCTACAAACGTTGCACTTGATGCTCGGAATGTAGAAATGTTTACGGAGAATAGTGCGTACAAGTATCTTATTATGCGCAGCATACGTATGCAACAGTTCGCTGAAGAAGTGATTAGAGAATACTTGAAGAATCCACATTCCATTTTATATATTGGGTTAATAGAATTTGCACTTAATGCATATCGCCGTTCCATGTCAGGATCTTTTTGTGATTCATTTGGAAAGATTTTTTAACATAAAATGCTTGATCTATAATTATTTTTGTACAACTTGTAGAGTGCTATGAATTCCCATCTAGTAACTTCCGTAAACGGTAATAATACTGCTGGCAATCATAATATTCAGATTCGTGACTGTGAATATTCGATAGATCGGCAAATAAGAGAAGCTAAAGAAAAACAAATTGACGAATGTGCAAAAGCAGCTGCTAAATATGGACGTATATATGCGCCTATTAGTGAAGATTTTTGGTTTAAACATGTTTTAGCTATAGATAATCGTAGAGTTCCTGAGGCTTTTTTAAGAGCGATAACAGCTTTAACGTTTAGGCACTTTGATACTTCGTTCCTATGTGATAGAATGCTTGATGTTCAAAAAAGTTTGGATAAAAAATTAATAGGCACTTTATCTGCAAGGCCAGATTCTAATAGGCGAGTCGAAACGGATTTTGCTTGTACTGTGGAATTTAAAAATCCTGAAGGTATTAAGACAACAGAGGATTATGGAAATAATGTGGAAATAAAAGAGAAGCTTAAATCGATACAAGAAAATTATGACACTGTTGAAAATGAACTTCAAGAATTTACAAAATCCGCAGATAAAAAAGCATACGCAGAGTTATTAGAGCTTGAAGGTGAGTATCCTATTCTGTGTGATGCTTTAAAGAGAGGGTTTATTTTTTCATCTGAAATGCAAGTAAAGTTAACTAAGGGTGTATATAACATGTATAATAGATCTTCAGATTATGTTGCCTTTTTGCAAGCTCGTGATCATGGCAAAGAAAACTCGAACATGCGCCCTCTTAAAAAAGATGTATATGGAGATATTTCGAGATCAATAGGAGAAATTATATTTGAAGTTAATGATGAAAATAAGTCGATAGCAACGTGTGTGAATTGTCCTGCACAAAAATTTGAAACAGCGCATAGTAGAAGGGGCAATATTATTACTTATATTCCCTTGCCGAAAATCGAGAGTGAGCTCCTTAGTCATAGCGGACGAACGTACATTAATAAAGGTGATAATGAATTGAGTGAAAATGAGAAAAATTTAAAAGACGATTTTATTACAAAAGTTCAGGGTCTAAAGGATCAGTCAGATAAGCAGGTAAATGAATTTTTTAAAACGAGTAAAATAACAAATGACACAAAGAAAATAGTACAGGAAGTAATATTTGTAATGGGATGTAGTACATTAATGTGGCCTAGGCTAGTAAATAGTTTTTCAAAAGTAGTTCGAGAAATGTGTAAAAATTTAGAAATAACAAAGGATAATATGGATAAGATATCAGATGTTGAATATAGTAATTATTATAGAGAATTAATAGGGTTAGATGGAATATTAAATGAAGAAATGAGGAAGAAAAATGAAGAAATTCAAAAGCGTGATGAAGAAATTCAAAAACTGAAGCAGTTAGTTGAAGAACAAAAAACAAAAATCGC
>CAZALH010000001.1:167934-184742 GCA_964486285.1 uncultured Opitutales bacterium
ATGAAGAAATTCAAAAACTGAAGCAGTTAGTTGAAGAACAAAAAACAAAAATCGCGAAATTAGAATTAGGTAATATGCCAGTGAGCGAAACTCAATCATCCTTTCAAAAAAATACAAATCTAGATAAAAGAGATAGTTCCCAAGTTAATACTGAAATTGTGGGGCAAAAAAGTAAATGCAATAGTCATAATAATCATTACAGGAACAATGTTAATCAAAATGATAAGTTACATTCTAGTGAACAAGTTGAGGGAAATAAATCATCATTCAGCAAGTAAGTAAATGAATTTTTTTAAATGCTTGGAATAACAGGAAAGGTGAAATAACTTATTCTAGTTGTAAGGGTTATTGTCGAACCTGTTGTATTGTTTTTTAGTTATGTTTTATGTTAGTCCTTGACATTTATCAAGGTTATTGATAGCAGTGCAGCGAAAGTTTTTGATGTATAGCAAGAGCGGGTGTCCGCTTTTTTTATTATATAAAATTTTATGTAATTTTACAATGAGAACCAGTAATCAGATTTTATCGGTCTTGGAGTATATGGAGAAAGAGAAAGGGATCAATCGCCAAGATATGATCAATGCGATCAGTGAAGCGATTAGAACAGCTGCTTTGAAAAGTATAACTGCAGGACATGATGTGCGTGTGGATATTAATCCTAAAACTGGGCAACTTAGAGCATGGGCAATCTTTGAAGTTGTTGATTCTGTCAGCGACCCCTCAAATCAAATACACATTAGTAAAGCGTTGTTAAGTGATCCGCAAGCAGAAGTTGGGTCAATAATAGAAACTGAAATTGATCCTGCGCTTTTAGGAAGGATTGCTGCTCAAACAACAAGACAAGCGATCATGCAAAAAATTAAATTCTTTGAGCGTGAGAAAATATATGATGATTTTAAAAGCCGCGTTGGGGATATTGTAGCAGGAACAGTGCGGCGAATAGATAATGGCAATGTATATATTGAATTGGGTAACGTCGAAGCACTGATGCCAGCAAGAGAATGTGTGCATGGGGAAGAATATTTCCCAGGGGATCGTATCCGTTGTTTATTATTGCGTTTGAGTACGGAATCTCGTGACACAGAAATAATTTTAAGTAGAAGCCATGTAAATTTTGTACGTAGATTATTAGAAATAGAAGTTTCTGAAATTGCAGATGGTAGTGTTGTTATTCGAGGTATCGCGCGTGAACCAGGTTATAGAACAAAAGTATGTGTCGATTCCAGTGATAAAAATATAGACCCTGTTGGGGCATGTGTTGGAACACGTGGTGTGCGGGTAAAAAGTATAGTACATGAATTGGGAGGAGAAAAAATCGATGTTATTCGTTATTTCGATGACCCAGCTAAATTACTTTGTGAGGCAATAAAGCCAGCTGTTCCAAAAAATATTGTAATTAATGAGAATGAAAGGAAAATTTCATTTGAAGTATCAGATGAAGATCTTGCAGTGGCAATAGGGAAACGAGGGTTAAATGCTAAGTTGACTTCTCGTATGATGAATTGGAAGTTAGATATTAGCAAAGAAGTTGCAGAAGATAATGATTTTGATGATCGTTTATATCGTGCAGTAGCTGGTTGGGCAAAAGTTCCAGGCATCTCAGAGCAGGATGCTAGAAAACTTGTAGCAGCTGGAATTACTGATGTTGAAGCATTTGAGAGCGTAGAAGCAAATGATCTTGTAGATGTTGGATTTTTGCCAGAAGATGCTCAACATGTTGTTGAAGTAATAAATAAATTCTGTAAAAAATAATAATGGGTAAACTAATAGAATATGAGTGTTAGGATATATCAGTTAGCTAAGCAATTAAAACTGGAAAATCGCAAGGTAATAGAATTATTGCGTGCACGTGGGTTAAATGTAAATAGCCCGTCAAATACAATTCCCACGATATATGCTAATGCTTTAATTGAAGAGCTAAAGGAAGCGTCTATTGATCAGCAAGATGGTGGCGATCAAGATGTACAGGAAGTAAGAAATGATAATGATAAAGACGAAAATGATATAGACGTAGCACAATCATCGAAGGTAGATGATTTAGAGACTGATGAGGTTAATTACGTTGTGCCAGAAACTGTTGTAACAAGCAAGTCAGATGTTGTTGAAGGAAATGACGTACAAGAATCGCAAGATAATAGCAATGATAGCCATTTGGTTACTGCAGCTAATACAATTGTCATAAAACGTTCGATTCCGATACAGCCTAAACGAATGCATAATCCATTAGAAGATATTATAAAGGCTAGTAAATTAGCGCGTGAGAAAAAATTAAAGGAAGCAGCGAAACCAAAAGTTAAGCGAGAAGATGTCGCTCAAAGTGATAAATTTTTTGTAAAATCGCAAGATAGTGTCATAGCAAAACACTCCAATAATGTAGTTGCTACAGCTCATTCCACAGAAAACAAAAATCAAGCAATAAATAACGATAGCGAACAAAAAGCAATTGATTCGAAATTAAAGGAAGAAGAGGATCGCAGACCAGTTTTCCGTCCATTTTTAAAAAAGATCGAGCGACCAGTAAAAAATACTGTTCTAAAGACTATTGTAGTAAAACAACCGATAATTGTACGCGATCTTGCGGAACAGATGAATGTGAAACCATTCCAGCTGATATCGAAGTTAATGAGTATGAGTGTGTTCGCGTCAATGAACCATGCATTGGAACCGGAAAATGCACAGCGAGTAGCAGAAAAATTTGGATATATATTAGAGATAAAACATCGTGGAGATGTAGAAACTAAAAGTAAACCGAAGGTAGAAAAGAAAGTTGCGGTGCCTGATAAGACGCGCAATTTAACTTCTCGTCCACCAGTAGTTTGCGTATTAGGTCATGTTGATCATGGTAAGACTACTTTGCTTGATACCATTCGTAAAGCGCATGTCGCTAAGGGGGAAGCGGGAGGAATTACACAACATGTTGCAGCATATCAAGTGGAACATGAAGGGAAAAAAATAACATTTATTGATACTCCTGGGCATGCTGCATTTTCTAAAATGCGTGAACGTGGCGCAAATATTACTGATATTGCTGTTTTAGTTGTCGCTGCTGATGATGGCTTTATGCCGCAAACAGATGAAGCTTTGAATTTTGCCAAAAGAGCAAATATTCCAGTGATTGTTGCAATTAATAAGATCGATGCAAAGGGAGCAAATGTAGATCATGTTAAATTACAAATGCAACAACGTGGCATTATGTCGGAAGATTGGGGCGGCGAAACGTTATGTTCTTCTATCTCAGCACTTAATGGTACAAACATTTCAGAATTATTAGAGTTAATACTGCTGCAGGCAGAAATGATGGAACTGAAGGCAGATTCTGCGGATACTCCAAGTGGGGTGATTTTAGAATCACAAGTGGAGATTGGACGTGGGCCAACTGCTAGTGTTATAATTAAAGAAGGCTCGGTGCATATTGGTGATTGTATTGTTTGTGGAACGGCGTACTGTAAAGTTCGTGCCCTATTGAATGACCATGATAAATCTATTAAAGTAGCTCCACCATCGACTCCTGTGAAGATTATTGGGTGGACTGACGTACCAGATGTTGGGGCAGATTTTTCTACAGTAAAAAATGAAAAGATTGCACGTGAAATTGTCGAAGAAAATATTGCAGCGGCTAAAATAAAGCGTGAAGAAGCACTCAAAAAGAACGAAATTGTAGATGTTGAGCAATTATTCTCAGCGATGTCGGAAGAAAATGATAAAGTTTTGAGGGTTATAATATGTGCTGATGTGCAAGGTAGCATAGAAGCATTAGAGGGGTGTTTGCTTGCTATCGACAGTAAAAAGGTGAAGCTTGAGATTATTGGATATAATGTGGGAGCTATCAGCAAAAACGATATTGAACTAGCAAATACTGCAGAAGCTACGATTGTAGCATTTAATACAAAATTTGATGTTGGCGCTCAATCATTAGCCAAGAATTATGGCACAAAAGTTATACAACATAACATAATTTATGAAATTATTGAACAAGTTCAGGAAGCAATGGCGGACTTGTTGGATCCAGAATTACATGAACAGAAGGTTGGTGCTGCTGAAGTTCGACAGATTTTTCAGTTAAAGGTTGAAACTGTTGCTGGATGCATGGTAACAGAAGGGAAGATTTTGCGTGATAAATTTGTACGTGTTGTGCGCAAAAAAAATATTATTTTTCAAGGAAAGTTTGCTTCTATCAAGCACTTAAAAGAAGATCTTACAGAGGTTCGTGCAGGATTTGAGTGTGGTATTTGCATTGCAGGATTTGAAGATTTTGAAATCGGAGATATTTTAGAATGCTTTGAAATCCAAAAAATTCAGCCGTCATTGTAAAGTGGTTTATGAGTGAGTTGCGAATTGTTAAATTAAACCGAATTCTGTGTAATGAATTTAATAATATTCTGCGCACATTTTTTCGAGATACTTTATGTAACATTACAATAACTGCGATAAATATTTCTCCTGATTTTCATGATGCTCAAGTATTTGTTTCTATACTTGGGGATGTAGAGAATGAGAAAAAAGAAATAGATATGTTGCGTAATAATTTAGGAATTATTAAGAAGCGTTTATTTTCTAGAGTACAGTTAAAATATGTACCACGTATGAATTTAAGAATAGATCATTCTATAAAACGTGGTCAAGAGGTTTTAGATATTTTAGATTCCTTGGAAATCCATGAATAATACTGTTCCAGGTTTAGTAGAAATTTTATCAACGTATCCGGCGTACAATATCGTTGGGCATGTGAATCCAGATGGTGATTGTATTGGTAGTGGAGTTGCATTGTGTCAAGTATTAGAGCATCTTGGAAAAGATGGATTTTTTATTCGTAATAGTCAAGTAGCAGACCATTTTGATTACTTCTTTATAAATATTACTTCTGTAGACTTAGAATCTTGTAATTATCAATTACCTCTTATCTGTGTAGACTGTCCAGTTTATTCTCGAGTGGGAAAAATATTATTGGAAAAATATGAAAGTCCATTTTTAGTTATCGATCATCATATTTCTAATAAAAAATTTGGAAAGTATAATATTGTTGCTCCATACGCTGCTTCAACGACAGAAGTGTTAATGCAACTTTTAGAGCGGGATAAAATTCATATAACTGCCAATATTGCTGAGGCGTTATATTTAGGGCTCATGACTGATACTGGGCGATTTTCATATAATACGTCGGTTAATACTTTTAAATATGCTTATGATTTAGTATCTGCTGGAGTAAATCCAAATAAAATATGTTCTATTATTTACGAAAATAATTCCATTAAGCGGTATCGTTTACTAGAACGTTTTTTAAACCATATGGAATTATTTAGTAATGACCGTGCATGTTTATCGTATTTATCTACTGCCGACTTTATGGAGACTGGAGGAAGCCCGTTAGATACTGAAGGATTTGTTGGTTATACGCGTGAACTTCATGGAATATTAGTTGGATGTTATATTGAGTATCATGATAATTTTGTAAAATGTAGCATGCGATCATCAAATAAAGAATTACGTCTTGATTTATTAGCAAGTAAATTAGGTGGTGGCGGACATGCGTGTGCTGCTGGTTTTACGTCTGATGTAGATACTTTTTCACGAAACATGCTTAAAGAAGTGATTGATGCCCATATTAGTAAATTTTTTATCAATCATGGCTGATAATTTAGTTCCTACATTAAATGGTATATTGTTAATTGATAAACCTGCAGGTATAACTTCTCATGATATAATATATAAGTTGCGTAAAATTTTAAATATCCGTCGTATTGGACATGCTGGAACATTAGATCCATTAGCTACAGGGTTAATGATTGTATTGATAGGGCGTGCGACAAAATATTCGCAAATGTTTATGGACTTAAATAAATGTTATTCTGGTACCATGAAATTTGGTGAAGAAACTGATTCTTATGATGCAGATGGAATGGTGACAAATGTATATTCTACGAAACATTTAGATTTTGAGCAATTACAAAAAACGGTTGTATTATTTACTGGAGAAATTTTTCAGATTCCTCCAATGTTTTCAGCAAAAAAAGTTAATGGGCATCCTTTGTATAAATTAGCACGTAAAGGGTATTTCATTGAGCGAAAACCAGTTAAGGTAAATATTTTTAGTTTTCAAATCATGAATTTCTATGACGATAAAGCGGATTTCATTGTTCATTGCAGTAAGGGTACATACATTCGTTCTTTAGTTCATGATTTTGGTCATCAATTAAACTGCGGAGCACATATATGTGCTTTGCGACGTATTTCTGTTGGACAGTTTGATATAAAAGATTCTTATACTCTAGAAGAAATTTCTGATTTATCTTCTATAGAGATAATGAAGTTACTTCTTAATCCTAATAATTATTTTGAGTGACATGAGTGTTATACGTTGCACATTCCAACGAAAATATTTGCCAGAATTTGTTGATAATAAGGTAGTTTTAACAATTGGAGTATTTGATGGTGTTCATCTAGGGCACAGGTTCTTAATAAAACAATCTCAAATTCTAGCTAGTGAACTGTCCGCAGAAAATGTAGTCTATACGTTTTGGCCGTACCCTCATCACTTAAAAAAAATGATAATATATTCACGTGAGCGTAAATATGCAGTATTACATTCCTTAGGTGTAAAGTATATTGTAGAGCACGATTTTAGTAATTCATTTTCTTTATTGAATGCTGTTGAATTTATTGATTATTTAACATTACAAATTCCATCTTTGGTAGGTATTTGTGTCGGACAGGATTTTAGGTTTGGATGTTGTCGTGGTGGTGATGTAAATATTTTGCAAGATTTATGTTCTCAACGTGGTATTGTTTGTAAAATTTTTAAGAAATACACTAAAAATGGTATAGTTATAAGTAGTACTTATATTAGACAACTTCTTAAACAAGGAAATATTAAATTAGCTAGTGAATTGTTAGGGGAGAGACATGTTTGATTGATGTTATTTATTGTTGCTTATGACTGATTATCGATGTTCCAATATCTGCAGCGACTCCAACTATTGTGGCTACTCCTGCTGCAATAGCTACTGGAGGAAATGCAACGGATACGATACCCAATATAGCACCTGCGGCTTCACCTATTTTAGAAATGACGGACAAAACCTTACTTGCTTTTTTAGTGGGTTTTGTACTTTCGATTTTATTATTTGATGTAATATCTTCTGTTTTTCTCTTAGAAAGAGACTTCGTAGAAGTTTTTGATTGTGCATTTTTGGCGACATCTAATCTTGATTGTACTGTTTTATCTTGAATATTGTTAGTTTCATCTTGGTTAACGTTGTTAACATCTACCTTAATTTGTTGAGAATTTACACCATCCATATGGGGGTATAAATGTATTTTCTTGCTGGCATTTTTCAATCGAAAAATTTTATCGATGTTTTTTATGAACTTTCTAATATTATAACATGTATAATCGTTTATGAAACTCTTGCTTGTTTGCATCGATTAAAACAATTGATACTGTGTTGTTCTCTTTATCGACTGATTCTAATGTACAAAACGATTCCCCAATTTTTACTTCTTTCCCGATCTCTGATAGTATAAATGTTGCTCCATCAGTACTTTCAAGTACAACATCATACTGATCATCGTAATATTTTACTTCGTTGGTCAGTTCAAAGTTTTGTTTCAATCTGGAATCAAATATCTGGACCATTGGAATATTAACCAATACATCGTTTCTTTCTGTAGTTTTTATAGTAAAAGATGTAATGGTGAAATCTAGAGAATTAAAACTTTGCCCCTCTTCACACCGTAAAACTTGATCATTTTCTATATCATGCAATATAATAGTGTACTTTGAATTTTGATTGGGTTGAATATAACCTTCAAATTGTAAGCGATATTTTTTGTTTTTTATGGTCTTTAAACGTAAGGGAAATACAGTATCGAACTGCCATTGCGTACATGGTTCCATCACTAACTGCTTGCCTTTTGTATAGATATTAGGAGAGGTGAATAAATCAAACAATGGTGGAGAAGATTTTGAATTATTTGTCTCAGATAATGTCCATTGTATGTGTTTTTCTTCAAAATTTAATAAATCTTCATAGTTTATACTATCTTGTTGATTTTGCGGCTTTTCTATAGGTGAAGAAACTCGCCAAATATTATTTAATTTTACAAGAAAAATCCCCAAAATTATGGCAACAATAGTAAAAATAAATGTATATGACTGTTTTAATTGAGGAAATTTCATAGAGCTTCTAGTAGATTAACTTTTTTTATAAAATTTTCTAGTTAAAAATCTAGAAAATAAAATGTTGATCATTTTTTCTGGACAAAATTTTTAAGCTCATCTATTCTCTCTTTTGTAAGAATGTCGGAATATATAGAAGTTATTGGAAAAATTATTGCGGTGCTGCCTGGAACAATGTTTCGAGTAGAACTAAATAATAAGCATGTCGTATTAGCTCATATCTCAGGAAAATTAAGAAAAAATTTTATAAAACTGATTGTTGGAGATATCGTTAAGATGGAGATGAGTCCACACGATTTGCAGAAGGCTCGTATTATTTTTCGAATGAAGAATGCAGATGTGGCGAAAAATGCTCCAGTGCATAGTTTTGGCCCGCGACGTACATCGCGCAAAAATAACGCGAATCATAGTACAAACAATGAGTGACATTATTGCTGCTTTAGCTACCCCAAGTGGAGAATCTGCTATAGCAGTGCTACGAATTAGTGGACAAGGGGCATATGACATTATATGTGATATTTTTCGAAAAGAAAATTTATTAGCTAATAAATTTTACCACGGTGGGTATTATTCGAAAGCGAATGACGTACTAGATGACGTGATGTTTGTATTTTTTAAATCTCCACATTCTTACACCGGAGAAGATGCTGCGGAAATATATACCCATGGTAACATGTTAATTGTATCATCAATCTTGGATGATTTATGCGCACGAGGATGCAGGTTAGCACATAGAGGAGAATTTACGCGCCGGGCATTTTTAAATGGCAAGCTAGATCTTTGCCAAGCAGAAGCAGTGGCTGATGTTATTCATGCTGCTAGTTTAACTGCTGTAAGAGTATCACAAGCACAGCTAGCAGGTTTTTTAAGTAAAAAGGTTGCTGAAATTGATAATATTTTATTGGACGTTTTAGCATTGCTTGAAACTCATATAGATTTTGTTGACGATGAAGTTGACAATGGAAATATTGTAGAACAATTAACACAGAAAATAAATACAGTAGTAAATTTAATTGAAGATTTATTAGTTACGAATCAATACAGGGCAGCATTAAGCAATGGGCTAAATGTTGCTATTATTGGGCAGCCAAATGCTGGTAAAAGCTGCTTATTAAATTTATTGCTTGGTACAGATAGAGCGATAGTCAGCTCAGAAGCGGGAACTACGCGAGATTTTATTTCTGAGTCGATGATGATTAATGGTTATCGAGTAAATTTATTAGATACAGCAGGATTGAGAGAACAAGTAGAATCAGAAATAGAAGCGATCGGTATCTCTAAAAGTATAGAAAAGATAAAACATGCGGATGTTTTTTTATTTGTTATTGATTCTTGTGATGATGTACCAACTTTACCTAAAGACGTATTAGATATTTTAAATAGAAAAAACTGCCTGATTATCGAAAATAAATCAGATTTGCCAGATAGTAAGGATTTAAAAACTTTTATGCCAGACTATGAGCGTATTCATTGTTCTGTCATACGTAAAGATCCAAAGATCTATCAGACGATTGCAAATTTTCTAAAAAAAAATTATTTTTTACCTTCAGAATTAGATATTGTCATTAATTCTCGTCACGTTGCAATTTTCAAAAATATTAAACATAATATGATGTCTGCTTTAACAGCATTTAAAAGTTTTCATGTAGAATGTGCCGCGGAAGATATTAGATATTCATTAGAGTCATTAGGGGAGATTATTGGACAATACAATACTGAAGATATGCTTGATAAGTTATTTAGTACGTTCTGCATAGGGAAATGATCAACATTATATAACATCACTGCTGTGATTTTGTATGATTTTATTTAAAGCTTGTTCCTGTGGAGTAGTTTTTATTGCATCATGTGCAATATCATTATTATTGTCTTGCTGTTTTTCTCGTATTTCATTCTTTGTTTCAATTTTAACGTTAGATGAACTCCCTTTAACATTTTCATTGCCTTCAAATATATTTCCAGGGGTGGTTGGTGTGATATTAGAATCCTTAATGGGTGTGTTATTAGGTAAGTTATTAAGCGTGTTGACATTACCATAGCCGCTTGATGACGAAGATACATTGTTTATGCTCATAAAAATACTCCTTTTTCCTTAATTGTAAAAAAGTAGTGTGCTTTTGGCAAGTGTAAATAAATAGAATGATCTAATTATGTTAATTTTTGTGATCGCATATGAAAATTTTTTATACATATAAAAGTCTAGTAGATTAAATATCATGGAATGTACTGTTGATGAGAATAAAATTTATATAAACGATAGGGTCTATTCTTGGATCAATTTAATAAACAAGTACTTACCAGTAGTTACTTACACTTTAAAATGTGATATTTCTAAAAACTCTATTGAAGTAGTATATATCTCGGATAACTTTCAAGATGTTGTTGGATGTAATGTTGAAGAATTCAAAAATTATAGAAAATTTTGTGAAAATATTGATGTAAAATTGTCAAATTTTTTCGGTTTTTTAAAAAATGTACATGATCAAAATAATTTTTTCGAAAAAAAATATTCTGTAAAAACAAGTTTCGGTGGCTGCAATATTATATTAGATTGTGCAGGAGCTAAAAGAATTTCAAAAAATGATGTTATAGTAAATGGCATTTTATTTAATGTAACGTGTACAGAAATAAATGATTTAGCGTTGTCTATTAGTGAAGAACGTTTACGCGTTGCATTAGAAGCATCTGGTGCTGGGTTCTTTGATTGGGAAATTGGTAGTCCAGTAATATTTTGTGATGAAACAACAAAAAAATTATTTGGAATAAAATCGAATAATTTAATTTTGAGAGATTTTTTACGGGTAATTGATTTTAAAGATCTAAAGCATTATTTTACTGTGCTTCGTTCACTCTTTTATGATGGTATTTGTAGTTTCCATGAGGATGTTTTTGTAAATTCGCAGTGGTTATGTATATCTGGGCGAGTCATTGAAAAAGATGATTTAATGAATTGTCCTCGGCGAATTGCAGGTACTGTAAGGGACATTACGAGTATGAAAAATGCTTTACTTGAACGTGAGCGCATGAACGAATTATTGGAGGAGCGCGTACGTGAGCGTACAGAAAGGTTAGAAGCTGAATTAGCGACTAAAATTGTTGCAGAAAAACAGTTAATAGATAACCTTGAGCGAGAACGAGAATTAAACATTACAAAAAGTATATTTGTAAATATGGTATCGCATGAATTTCGTACACCGCTAGCGATTATACAATCGTCGGTGGATCTTATGCAAACGTATTTTGATAAACTTTCTAAGGCAGATATCGATTCTTCTTTATCATCTATTAATAATGCAGTTTGGCGTATGACAAAGACTATGGATGACATTTTGTTACTTGGTAAAGTTCAAACTAGTCAAATTCAGTTTACACCATCAATGACCGATGTTTTGTATTTGTGTAGTGCTGTTGCTGAAGAATTAGAGTGTACCTTGGCATTGAAACGTATAATAATTGAGACAACTCCTAATGTTCCGCGTTTAGTGTTTGTAGATGCTAGTTTAATCGAGCATATTATTTCCAATTTATTAAGTAATGCACTAAAATATTCAGATGATGATAAAAAAGTAGTTTTAAAAATTGATTATCAACATGATAATTTAACATTCTATGTTAGTGATCATGGGATTGGTATTCCTAAACAAGATTTTAATTTATTGTTTAAGCTTTTTAAACGTGGGTCAAATGTATCAAATAAACGTGGGATTGGTGTTGGAATGTTTATCGTGAAGTACTGTGTCGATTTACATCATGGAACGATTTCTTTTAAAAGTAAAGAAGGAGTAGGTACGACATTTAAAGTAATTTTGCCTGCAGGTAAAGAGGAGGTCGTATGAATATCTTATTAGTTGAAGATGATGTTATTTTATGTAATCTTTTAACGAAGATATTTAAGTTTGAGAACATAACTAGTATTGTTACTCATGATGGATGCGAAGCAGAAGATGTATTAATTACCAGAGAACCAAATATTGATCTGATTTTATGTGATGTTATGATGCCGAATATGGATGGTTATGAATTTTTAAAACATGTTAAAAATATTCCTAGGTATGAAAACACGCCATTTATTTTTACGACTGCTCGAGTGTCACGTGATGAAGAGTTACGTGGCTTAACATTGGGAGCAAGGGCATATTTAAAGAAACCAATAGATATAACGACGCTATTAGATATAATATATCAGTATCAATAACGTTTTCAATTTATGTTGTTGGATAAGTACTTCGCTAGTTTAGTCTTATCGCTTTGACTAATCAAATCAGTGTATAATATTCCATTAAGGTGATCTATTTCATGTTGTAAGCATCGTGCAAAAATTCCATCAGTTGTTATGCGGTGTTCATTTCCTTTAATATCCAAAAACTGCACTGTTATTTTTTTTGCACGACGTACATTAGCAGAGAATTTTGGAATAGATAAGCAACCTTCGAGTTCTGTTGTAGTTTCGGATGATTTTTCTATCACTACTGGATTTATTAAAAATATTGGCATGATAGTTTTAATATCAGAAATTAATTTACCATTGAATAAACATGTATCATTATCTGATAAGCATGGTGTAACATCAATTACGCAAATTTTTTTTGATTCTCCGATTTGAGGAGCTGCTAATCCGATACCATTATTATTATACATACATTCTAGCATTTGATTAACAAAGTCTTGTAGTGCATCATCAAATACTGTGATTGCTTTTGTTTTGTTTCGTAGAACTTTATGTCCTATGGTAAAAATTTTTAAAGACTTGCCAGAAGTAGTATTTTTATCAAAATTCATTATTGACGGCAGTAGTGATTTTAAACTTTTTTTCAAGTTGTAATTATATAGTATATGTGGACTTATATAGAAGGTTTAATTTTTTGGTTAAAGAAAAATATTCGCCGTTTGGCTCTACCTACAAAAATCAGTAGTGAAAAAATTCTTAAATTACCGCTTATTTGGTATACTGGAGAGATTATTTTAGTAGATACGTTGGAAAAAGCAAACAATAGTGTTGAAGAACTTTTGCATGAAGAAATTGTAGGATTTGATACAGAATCGAAGCCATCTTTTAAAAAGGGAGAATTTAATTTACCATCGTTAGTACAAATAGCAGGTCAAGAAAAGGTTTATTTGTTTCAGTTGTCCAAGATAGATGGTCTTGAGGTGCTTAAGCCAATTTTTTCGAATGAAGCAATTTTAAAAGTTGGGGCTGGAGTTGAGCATGATATTTCTTCTCTAAAGAAAATTTCGGAGTTTGATGCTTATGGATTTTATGATTTAGGGGAGTTGAGTAATAAGCTTGGAATTATCAATACTGGGCTACGAAATTTGACTGGTATTTTCCTTAAGAAGCGGATATCCAAGGGGGCGCAGCTCAGTGATTGGAGTCAGGCAACTTTAACAGACAAGCAGAAAATATATGCGGCAACCGATGCTTGGATTAGCCGCCTATTGTACTTTCATATGAAAACATATGAATAATGTGAAAAACATTGAACAATTTAAGCGTAATTGCCTTAACTAAATTTTGTTTTGAATTTACACTGTTAAGGTTTGCGATCTATTCTTTAGTGTTTTGAAAAAAACCAGGTTTCATCTTTTAATTAGTTTTTGTCTTTGACTTGATTAATTTTAAATTTCTTCATTACCTCGTCAAGGTTGTGACTTATATTACTTAAAAATCCTACCCCTTTGTTTGCACTAAGAGCTTTGACTAATGCATTATTTAAACTGTTCAATTCATTCACATAGCCGCTTATTCGATTACCTGTTTTGTTAATATTTTCTCTTGTATTTAACCTATTAAGTATCGCTTTTAGTTTTTCTGCAACAGCTTCGCCAGTAAGGCCTTTGTTTGCAGGTTTTTGAATAATTGCATTTAAAATATTTTCAGTTAACTCGGTTTGTGATATTGGCTTAGTTGCTTCGCCTTGTGTTGCTGCTTTAGTTGTTGTTTTTTGTATATCGCTTATTGATATTAATTTGTTCTCTTTTCCCCTTAATTTATCGTTTATTTCTGGCAATAGCTTTTCCGTAACGAATTCGAATATAGTGCTGTTTATTGTGACCTTTGCCGTCTCTGCTTGAACTATTTGCTTTATTTCATTTTCATCTGTGATATTATTTCCCTTTATTATTTCTTGTACATTTTTTTCTAAAGTTTCTTTTTCTCCTTTAGGTAATTCTTTAGTTTTTTCACCACTGTTTATTGTTTCATCTATTATTGCTTTTATGTTTTCTTGAGATGTATTTTCAGAGTCTATCGATGAAGATGAGGCTGGCGAACTTCCTGGTGTTCCTTGCAGACCTTCCTCCCCTGGCATGGTTGATGCTCCATTAGGGCCTGAATCGTTGTTGGAGGTACCTATATTGTTTCCTTCCTCTATTTGAGAGTTGCTTTCACCTTCAATTGAATGTTGTTTACCTAAATTTTCTGTATTGTCGGTGTGTTCGAGTATATTAATAGAATGTCCTGGTACAGACGAACTTGAGAATTTTTGTGAAGCTGATGCTTCTCCTGAAAAAAGGCTTATTGCATTCTTAAGTTCATTAAGTAATGAAGTAAAGTCTAAATCGCCAGAATCCGAATTAAAGTTCAATCCATCACTAGATAATGTTGTTGGAGTAGGTTTGGATCCTAAATTTAGGTTTGATAAAAGTGCTGTAAGATTTTGAAAGCTATCTCCTAATTTGCCAATCTCTTTCTGAATTGCATTGTTCGTTTGAGAAGCTCTAGTTTTGACAGTCTTTGCCTCAAGTAAGGATGAATCGAAGTTCGATAAATTTAAATTTGGATGTTTTGTGGAAACATTATTTTGTCTTGTTTGTAAAATTAGTGGCACAGATTGTTGTTCTGCTAATGAAGCTGATAATGGTTGTGGTGGTTTATTTTGTAATGAGTTAAATTTCAGATTTTTTGTTTCGGAAATTTCTGCCTGTATTTCTACTGGAGTTAGATTTAATGTTTGTATAGATTGTGTCTCTGTATGAACAGTTTCAAGCGAACTTGGATGGGCAACATCATCCATACTATGGTTCTGATTAAGTATATTAATGGCATTCTGAGGTTCTTGATGGTTAAAGGATTTTACTGTTAACGACGGTACTGTCTGTAAACCTTGTAATTCCATATTTCCATGTTGGCCAGCCAATTGGACTGGTTCGTGCGTACGTGTATTTAGGTTCAGATCTGCTACTGCTGAGCTGTTTGTACTGAAATTTAATGTTTGTGTGCTTTGTGAATTAGCTGCTGATGTATTACTATCAATTATATTGTGGTCGATATCGTTTAAAGGTGTTAAATAAAATTTTTTACCTTCTATCGTAACTTCGCCAGTAGATTTGTTATACGTTATATTACTGCCATCTCGTGTTATTTTATCCCATATAACTTTAGTTGCTTCTAAACATTCTTCTAAGCTTTTACCTGTAAATACTAATTCACAACTACCATCAGTATCCTCGTATCCAGATAGTTTTACATTCTCTATGTCAAAAAACGGCTGTACATCATCGCCAGGTTGTTGTAGCCCTAGTTTTTGTAAAAGTGGCGCTAATGGCTTTGTATCCCTGTTATTTGATTGAAGTGCTTTTAATTCCCTGATGGTGTTTTTAGCATCAATGTCTGACGTATCTGTAGTGGCTGGTGCATTTGCAGTAGTTTGTTCAGCCATACTTGGTTGTTTTGCATTTCTGCTTTCTATAGATTTGTTAGGCATTTGCTGTTGACTTTGAAGCTTCTCTAAGAGCTTGCTAATGTCTTGATTAGATACTTGTTGTATAGCTTTAAAGGAACTTTTTATATCATTATTATTGGAAATTTCTGGTTGATTCGATACAAATTGTGGTGTGGATCTATTTACTTGTGCGTCCATAGTAAAACTTTTTTACGATTGTAAAAAATATTTAGTTAACAGTCAAATGTATATTCTGGGCAATTGTGGTCGATGTAAAAAGTATTGATAGTAGGAGGATATTCTACCCACAAGCCTAACGAAAATGGTGACAAAATAAGTTTGTTGTTTTATTTTTGAGGCCTTTTTACATTAATTCTATGTCATCTAATGTAATTATTTTTGATCACGTAATAATGATATTCAATTAAGATTGATAGGTAAGCACATGATATATTGGAGTCAAAGTAATGTAATTTGCTTTTAATTTTAAATATAGTCCGTTTAATTTCACCTTTAATGTGTTACTATGCAACTGGTTCGTTGTTTTCAGATGTATTATTTAAAGGGTGCTTTGGTGTATCTTCCGGTTTAGCAAAAGGTGATGAATCTTCAGGTTCTTGAATAACATCTGGATTGATTGTTGCATAAGTGTCAGGAGAAGTAGGTAAAGGAGGTAGTTTCGACCAATCAAAGGTTGCCCCATTAGAAGTAGTGTTTGTGTGAGATTTTAGAGATTCTAAATCTAAAGGAGAGAGAGTATAATTTTCAGGGATATGATAGTCTTTTGTATCATCTGTAAAAGACAAACCAGGTTCAGGCTGGATGGTTTCATTAGATATCTCAACTTTAGTTTGTGTATCTTCAGACGTTGTGTTTTCAGAAGGAGTATATTGAAAATGTGGAACTTCATGTAAAGTTGGGAGTCCTTCAAAAAACTGTTCTATTTCTTTGTCCCGCTGTTCCATTTCTTT
>CAZALH010000002.1:0-17459 GCA_964486285.1 uncultured Opitutales bacterium
AACTTTTCTTTCGTTTGTTCTATTTGATCAGCTGAAAGAATCTTATTGTCTATCATCCACGCTTCACCTACACAACCCTCAGGAATAGTAATTTTTATAGGGATATTCATACGTTAAAAACATAAAATTTCTAAGTTTTAATTTGTCAATTTTTTTGATGGAAAAATTTTAAACTTCATATTTCTGCTATTAATATCAATAACAATAAAGAATAAAATTTCCTTATTATGTTTTATACGAGTATTATTTCTGGTAGAATACCGTTGTAATTCTGATGTAAAACACTAAATATTAGTTCATTCGTGAATCAACTCACCGCAGCACTTTGGTACCTCGCCGGGGACTCGAACCCCGAACCAATTGATTAAGAGTCAACTGCTCTACCGATTGAGCTAGCGAGGCAATACAGTACAAGTTAACATCAAATTTTTAAAAAAAATCAAGTATATATTTTAAAAATAGAATACCAACTTGACACAGTGATAAATTTTAAAATTTTCGTCACATCCTAATGAAAAAAAGAAACTTAAATTATTTAATCGGAATAGCATGGTTTATTTTAAGTGTATTTGTTTGCATATGCAATGACTCTCTTATGAAATTATTGGGGAATAATTACCCTACTTCCCAAGTTGTTTTTTTGCGATATTTATTTGCTACCGTTTCCTTAATACCATGCATGATAATGCGTGGAGGTCGGAGCATGTTTTACACACATCATTGGATAATGCACATATTTCGCGCTGTTTTATTATCCCTTGGAATAGCAATGTACTGTTTCTCATTAAGTAAATTACCACTTTCAACCGTAATTACGGTAAACTTTACGATTCCAATATTCACACTAATTTTAGCATTTATTTTCTTAAAAGAAAAAATTAATCGGCCAAAAATAATAGCAACCATCGCGGGTTTTTTTGGAATACTAATAACGTCTGAACCTACAAGTAATGGCTTCGCATCTTATGCAATAATTATCCTCATCGTTTCATCAATAATGTTTGCTGCTTTAGATATAGTAAATAAAAAGTTTGTAATACAAGAAGGAGTTTTAACAATGTTGTTCTACACTGCCGTTGCGACACTCTTACTTACAAGCATCCCAGCTATGCTAAATTGGCAAACAGTAACATTAAGGGATATGATACTATTTTGTCTCCTAGGGATAGGAGCTAATCTACTTTTATATTGTATACTTAAAGCATTTGAAAAAGTGGATGTTTCATCCTTAGCTCCCTTCCGGTATGTAGAATTTCTCTTGTCCGTTGTAATAGGGTTTATTTTTTTCAACGAAGTACCAACCTTAGCAACTATCATTGGAGTATGTATAATCACTCCGAGCACACTGTATATTGTGTTATCTGAAACAAAAACAGATCTTCAAGGTTCATCATGTTGCTGAGTAAGGACAGTATTTGATAAAACAAATTGCTTATCCATTAACTTTGATAAAGATTTATTATGTGTTATAAGGAGCAATGCACTATGAGTTTCCTTACATAGACTTAAAATTAGTTCAATCACACTAGTTGAAGTACTTTCATCGAGATTTCCGGTTGGTTCATCTGCCAAAATTACTTTCGGACGATTTACTAATGCACGTACAATAGACACTCGTTGCTTTTCTCCACCAGATAATTTTATAATTTGTGAAAATTTATTCTCAAGTAACCCTACCCGCTCAAGTAAAAATTCTATAAATTCAAAATCTGGAGATTTATGTTCCCTGGCTATTCTACTCGGCAACAAAATATTATCTAAAACACTTAATTCAGATATTAAGTTATGATTTTGGAAAACGAATCCAAAGGTTTCCCCACGTATACGAGCAATAATATTCGGTCTAAGTTTAGATACTAATAAATTTCCCCAATAAACCTCTCCATAATCCGGAAATTCCAGCATGCCAATAATATTCATGAGAGTAGTTTTGCCCACTCCTGAAACACCAATAATACTGATAGAATCAGACTCATGTAAGCTTAAGTTAAGCTTATTAAGTATAACACGCCTATCAAAAGATTTTTTAACATTTTTCAATGTTATGACAGAATCATTATTCATTTCTTAACGCATCAGCAGGTTTAATTTTTGAAGCAACTAATGCTGGGATAGCGCCAGCCAAACAACAAACAATGATAGAAAATGTGACAATAATAGCAGCTCCGCTAAATGAATAATGCACTGGCAGTTCAGCGAAATCATAGAACTTCAGTAAAAAATTATCAATACCTACACATTTTGTAAGTAAAGATAAAATATGGTTTCTCATAAAAAGTGCTATAGTACCTAATATTAATCCGATTAAGCTACCTAATACACCAATTATAAATCCTTCAAAGATAAAAATAAATGCTACTTCATGTAAACATGCTCCGAATGCATACAATAAACCAATTTCTCGTCGTTTTTTCACAACAGAAATTAATAGTGAACTGGAAATAGAAAAAGAAGCAACTAGTAATATAAATAGTAAAACAAACATCATCATTGTTTTTTCTAATTTAAGAACAAATAAAAAATCTTCATTCATCTCCTGCCAACTACAAACACGCAAATTATACAGCTGATCCTTCAACTTTGGCACTACATCACTAATTTTATTATTATCTTTCAACTTTACACAAAACCCATGACATTGATTACCTTGCATACCATACAATACTTGCATAGAACTTTTAGTGAGCATTACAAAATTAGAATCTACGTAATTCCATCCACTCTGATATATGGCAACAACTTCATATGATTTAGGTAAAATTAATTCATCATTTTCTAAATTTTGCAAAATTAATGGAGAATATATATCTACATAATCACCAACTTTTATTTTTAACGCTTTCGCTAATTCCGAACTTATAATTATAGAATGATTATCCAAATCATCTAGATTTCCTGAAATTATAAATTTATCTAATGGTACAACAATTCGTTCACTACTTATATCTATTCCCTTAGCTAATGGAAATGCCTGCCGCTCTTCAAACTGTAGCATTACAAAACCCATAACATAACTTGAAATAGCCAAAATATCATCATAACTTTTTAAGTTTTCATAAACATCATATGAATTTTCAATTATTTGATCAGAATCTATCCTTATTTCACCTTGGGAATCTGAAATTTTAGAGCAAATTTCTCTCTGAAATCCTTCCATCACACTGTTAACGACAAACAGTATCATAACACCCAATGATACTCCAAAAATCGCAATAACAGATAAAAAAGAAAAACGTTTTTTATAAGGAAATAAATACTTAAAAGCTAAACTAAAATACCACTGAAAATTAATTTTCACTTCACTTAAAAAAGTAATATAAAAAATAAATTACAATAAAAGAACATTTTAATTAGCTTGTATAAAAATTTCTTGATTTCATGCGATTATTTGCGTAAGAATAATAGACATGTACCAAAAAACTTCTAATCCCATCTTAAGTGCCAGCAATTTCGAAAATTTATCCGGACAAATGTCAACATCCCTCAACGGAATAGTTAATCGATGCCTAATTTTATTAGCTTTGATTATTTTTTCTGCTTGTTTTGCTTGGAATGGGAAATATTCATCTATTGAAGCTTTGGCTTCAAAATTGACACTATTTGCTATCGCAGGATTTATAATTTCTATCGTAACCGTTATAAAAAAAGAATGGGCAGGATACACGAGCCCTCTATACGCCATATTTGAAGGTCTGGTATTAGGAAGTATATCAAAGATTTTCGAATCTCAATTTGGTGGAATAATTTTTCAAGCGATACTAATAACTTTTGGTGCAGCAGTGAGTATGCTGTTGTTATATAAATATAATATTATTCGCGCAACAGACAAGTTTCGCGCAATTATATTAACTGCTACATTTGCTATTTGTATAACTTATTTAGCTAGTTTTATATTTTCTTTATTTGGTTGGACATCTTTCCTTCATTCAGGAGGTACATTCGGCCTACTTTTTCAATTATTTGTAGTATCAATCGCTTCCTTAAATCTCATTTTAGATTTCGATTTTATCGCAAAAATATCTAATCGTGGCTTACCAAGTTACATGGGATGGTTCGCTGCGTTCGGATTAGCAGTAACTTTAGTGTGGTTATATATTGAAGTTTTGCATCTTTTAGCAAGATTAAGAGATCAATAAAATTTCCTTGTTATTGTTAAAGGCGGCTGATGTTTAAATCAGTCGCTTTAAATTTTTACAAAAAAAAATTCAAAAAATTTATTCTAAGAATTGGAGTACGTCCATGCATGACAACATGCTACAGCTAAAGCATCCGCTTCATCAAACGAAATCTTGTGATTAATTGATAAAATATTTTTAACAGTACGCATGACTTGCACTTTAGATGCTTTACCTACACCGGTTACTGACTGCTTTATTCGCAATGGTGGATATTCATAAATTTTTACTTTTTTGCTAGCAATAGCAGCTATAATCGCTCCGCGAACAGACCCTAATATTTGAGCAACACGATGATTTTGCACAAAAATAGTTTGTTCTATAGCTACCCATTCTGGGGAAAATTTTTTTAAAATCTCCGAAATTTCATAAAAAATTTCACCTAAACAATCATAAAAAGATAATTTTTTTTTCATTTCTAATTTCTTAGAAAACGTAAAATAAATTTTTTTATTTTCGGACTTAATAACTGCTATACCAGTACCTCTTAAACTAGGATCAATACCTAATATAGTGCCATAACACCCTTTAATTAAAGTTTTGTCTTCTATAAATGAATTTTTTGCGAGCTGATTTACTATATGATTAGTCCACAATGCTCTAGATGTCTTTTTCGTCACGGTATAGCTCCTAACTCACTCAATTCGTAAGAGCAATAAAAAATGTCGCTCAAGGATTAGCGACATTTTTTTACCTCATGAAAGATAATTTTATATTCTCCAATCATCTCCAACTAATACGGAAGCTACACCAGATTTAATATTCAAACGTTTCCACATGTCTTCCATCGTTTGTATATATTTATCACGTAGCGCATTTACATCACCATTTTCTTCCTTAAAATATAATCTGATCGGTGAAGTTGGGAAAACAATTTTCTGTCCGTCCCTTTCAAAGGAATCTGAAAAACCAAATTTACGCAAATCAGTACTAATTTTTTCCCCATCTGCAAGTGCATTATGTACAATTGTTACAAATTTTTTTTCACTCATTTTTCGTCCTGTTTAAATAAAAAACTATTTTTAGTGTAAAAATTTCTATAATACATTCAAGAATAATTTAAATCTCATTGTTAAATTTTTTACAAATTATACACTTACTAATATTATGATTTCTCGCGGGACAATATTGACGACCATATCTTATCATTTGAATATGAGCATCATGCCATGTTTCCTGTGGAAATAATAATTTCAAACTTTCCTCTACTTTACGTACATTTTTACTATCAGATAATCCCCAACGAACAGACAATCTTGCGATATGAGTATCCACTGGGAATGCCGGTTTGTGAAATGCTTGAGCCATTACTACAGATGCAGTTTTATGTCCAACACCCGGTAAAGATTCTAATTCCTCGAATGTATCAGGAACATTCCCGTGAAAACGTTCACTTAAAATATTTGATGTGCGTAAAATTGCGTTTGTTTTATGATTCACTAACCCACAGGGACGAATAATGTTTGCTAATTCTTTAAATGGCAACTTGGACATAGTAAGCGGATCATTGGCTATTTTAAACAAGGTTTTCGTAACTTGATTTACTCTAGCATCTGTACATTGCGCTGATAAAATAACTGAAATCAACAAAGTAAAAGGATCTTCATGCTCTAACGTGATATCTGGAACAGGGAATAATGTTTTTAAAGTAGATAAAATAAAATTTACTTTTTCTGATATTTTCATGAGAATATACTTAATATGGATACTGCAGAAATTTTTGCAAAGAGCTTTTTTTCTGAAAGAATTGGAGGAAAAGCATTTGGACAGGTCAATAAAATTTATAAGTTTGAAAAAATTAAACGCGCTAAACGAAATGCTATCAAAAATTATCCAGATAGAATAATTTTAGATATGGGAGTTGGAGAACCAGATGACATAGCAGATTCGAGAACCATAGATACATTATCTAAAGAAGCAAAAGAATTTAATAATCGCGGATATGCTGACAATGGGTGCGATGAATTTAAGGTTGCAGTGGCAAAATACATGCAACAAATATTTAACATTACCTTGGATCCCTACACAGAAATTTTACATTCCATTGGATCAAAATCTGCACTATCTATCCTACCTTTATGTTTTATTAATCCTGGAGATACTGTCTTAACAACTACCCCAGGCTATAATATATTCGCCACACACGCAAAATACTTAGGAGCAAATGTCGTACCCTTACCACTTTTAGAAAAAAATAATTTCTTACCTGACTTAAGTTCTTTAACTGCATCGTTATTACAAAAAACTAAAGTCATAATATTAAATTATCCTAATAATCCTACAGGTGCTATTTGTTCTTATGATTTTTTTTCAAAAATAATCGAAATCGCTCATAAATATTCTATACTTGTTATCAACGACGCTGCTTACTCGGGACTAGTATTTTCTCCAGAAGACCAGTTATCTATTTTTCAAATTGATGGTGCGAAAAATGTAGCTCTAGAATTACATTCTATGTCTAAGGGGTTCAATATGACTGGTTGGCGCATAGGTTGGGTCTGCGGGAATCAACACCTAATTAATGCTTACGGCACGGTAAAAGATAATACTGACTCTGGACAATTTCTACCAATACAAAAAGCTGCAGCTTATGCATTGGCACAAACTGACATTCCTAAAGCTAACGCCTTACGGTATTCCAAGCGCATGGATGCTATAATTGAAATTTTCAATGCTCACGGATTTCAATTTTTAAAACCGAAGGCTGGATTCTTTATTTATACTAACACACTGCCACATTCCGTTAAAAACAAAGAAAAGTCTTATTCATTTTCATGTGCTGAAAATTTCAGTGAATGGATGATACACGAACTTGGAATAGTGTCTGTCCCTTGGGATGATGTTGAACCTGCAATTCGATTATCTATGACATTTACTTCACCATCGATGAATGAACAACAAGCTATAAGCCTCTTAAAAGAAAGATTAAGCAATATCCATTTTTCTTTTTAGAAACTTACATTTTGTCTACTGTTTTAATCCCCAATAAATTTAAGCCAAATTTCAAAACTAACCGTGTTCTATCGCAAAGAGCTAATCTAGTTTCTTGGATATCGCAATCACCCACAAAGACACGATTAGCGTTATAAAAAGAAGAATATTCACAAGCTAGTTCGTATAAATATGTACACAAATAATGAGGGCGAAGTTCATTAACTGTTTGCTGAAGTACAACTGGGAAACATAATAATTTACGAGCTAGCAAGCGTTCCTGTGAAGTAGTAATATTTTTTACTAAAAAAATATTATTCGATTTCACTTTTGATAAGATAGAATTTAAGCGCGCAACAGCATATAGTAAATAAACTGCAGTATTTCCATCAAACGACAACATATTTTCCCAAGAAAAATTGTAATCATTTGTTCTATTCTGAGCTAAATCAAAATAACGAATGGCACTAATCCCTATTACTGATGCAATTTCTTCAATTTCCTCTTCACTTAGATGTGAATTTTTTTCAACAACCATCTTATGAGCACGTTTTATACTCTCATTAATTAAATCATTTAAATATATAGGTGATCCGTCACGAGTCTTAATTGCTTTACCATCTTCACCAAGAATGGTGCCGAACCAAACATGTTCAAGCATCGGGATATCGATACCTACTAAATCGAACCATTTTTTTATTGTCAAAAATAATTGTTGAAAATGATCATGTTGCCTCCCATCCGTTACATATATCATTCTATTAGCTTGCCATCTATCTACACGGTACTTCACAGTAGCTAAATCTGTAGAAGCATAATTTGATGCACCATCTGCCTTACGAATAATAAATGGTTGTGCATTAAACTTGGAATCTTTATCAAAGAATACAACTAAAGCACCTGAATCTTTACGAGCGATACCACTTTTTTCCAAAAAATTACATACTTCAGAAACTTGATCGCGGTAAAAAGATTCCCCCAAAACATAATCAAATTTTATATCAAATAAGTCATAAATTTTTTGAAATGATCTATAAGATATATCATTAATCTGTTCCCAGATTTTTAAATTTTCTTCATCACCGTTTTGAAGATTAACTAATTCTTTGCGAGCAATATCTAAGAATGAATCATCTTTTTTAGCCAATGCATTTCCTAACTTGTATAAACGTTCAATTTCTTCAATAGCTCGCTCTTCAGATAATTCTGCCAAATCAACATGTTCATATTTTATGGCCATTATTAATATACCAAATTGTGTTCCCCAATCTCCTAAGTGATTATCACGAATTACATTTGCACCACAAAACTCTAATAGGCGACAGATTGCTTCTCCAATATTCATTGAACGCAAATGCCCGACGTGCATCTGTTTTGCAGTATTTGGAGAAGAATAATCAATTACAATAGTTTGATTATCAAGTGGCAAAACATCTCTTCTAAAATCATCTATAACCCTGTGATTATTTAGCCATTGACATAAAAATTCATCTTTTAACTTGAAATTAATAAACCCTGGACCACTTATAAAAAAATCTACATTTTCAGTAAGACTATTAGTTGTTTGTAAAGAACTAAATATTTGCTCAGCAATCTTTTTTGGGTTTTCTTTTAAAATTTTTGCATATTTAAATACCCCATCAGCCTGAAAATCTCCAAATTTTGGATCAGATATTCTAATCTCAGGATTAAGATCAAGATACCCATAATTTTCCGCTGCTTCTTTAACAAAACTTGATAACCATACCGAAATATTCATACTAAAAACATTTTGAAGTTAACGTATTTTAGAGAAAGTCGGTATCCCTGCGTCATAACTAGCAAATTGTTCCCCAGAAATTAATGGCAAAGCGTACTTGAAAAACGAATAATCTACATTAGTTTCTTCAAAATTATACCAACCTTCAGGAAATTCTTTTCTTTTTCCAACTATATTACAAATATCTACACAGCTAATTTCACTTGTATATTTTGTTCCTTCTGTACGAAGTAAAATCATCATTTTTCCACTAACTGCATTTTCTACAGCTAATTCTACTGCTTTTTGTGCACAAGCTATTGTTTCTGCTACATCAACAGCAGATAAAATTGTACTTGGAACACGGTACCAATCATGTATACTTACAAGATTAACGTTAAGATCAAAATTATTTTTTACGACCTGTTCAACAAATTTACCCACACTTTTACCATCAAGTATATTTTTCCTTGCTCGATTGGTTAAATTCTTTCCAAGAACAACAACACAGTTCCCGTTATCTCTTATAGATTTTTGAATTTTATTTATTAAAATCTGCTCATCAAAAACATTAGCTAAAATTATGTGTGACTTTTGTGAATCTGAACGTCTATGAATCAAAGCAGTTGTATTAAGCAACCATAAATTTTCGCATCCAACAAGTTCAATAATTGTTACAACACCTGAACCATACAACGACATCTCATATGTAGTAACATCATTAAACAAAGTAGCGATATGTTTAGCAGCTGATGCATACCCTAAGCAATGATCTGTTAACGGCAAAGAATTGTCCATGGAAAAAGGAATCAAGATTATTCGAACATCATAATTTAATTTATTTATTGCTTTTTCTAATTCTGCACAAAAATTAACACAATTATCGTCACCTAATATAAATAAAAATCGAATATTACTAATTTTTAAAATTTCAACTACCCGTTCATAATCTTCCTGTGTATATGAAATAACAGCAGACCCCAAAGCTGCCCCTGGTGTCCATAGTAAATTTTGAACATTTTTCTGGGATTGTGATGCAAGATCTATAAAATCTTTTACCAATAAACCACTCATTCCATCTAAACATCCATAAACATCTTCCACGGAATCATAATTCAATACTGAATTTATTAATGCATTCAATCCAACATTTGTAACAGGCGTAGGCTTCCCAATTTGCAACAGTAAAACATTTCCACTTAACTCTACCATAAAAATCCTTATACGAACTACCCTGGCAATTTATAATAAACAACGCAACAATTTTCAGAAAAATAGCGTAAAAACAGCACAAAAAAACGGATACCTACATGGTAAAACCGATATTGTAACAAATCAACCTGAATTTAATTTACGATTCAACTAAAGACTTTCTAGGATAAAACTCTCTACTTTCAAATTTTTTAAGCAAGAGTTACTCAACTTAAATTTATTTTTATTTATAATTATTTATGATTAACAGACGCCCTTAGTAAGGGTCTTAACTAGAAAATTTTTTACTACACCAAGCACATCAAATTAAATTGCAACTCTATTTCTAATAATAATTCTTCAAATTTCTTAGGGCTTTTAGTTTTACTACATTACACTGATCACAAAGGCAACTTCATACTTATTACTTATAGACTCTTGTTTTAAGTAAAAAGTAAAAGCCCCATACTTATATACAGTCATTTATTTATGTCGAAAAATACTGAAGAACCACCCCTTCTGAAATAATCTAAATATACTCCCATCTCCATCCCTAATTAATCTTTTACTTCATAAGCAAAACACTATATTTACCAATATATTTATTTCCAATAAACCCATGTCTCCCACACATTGGAAATACACTTTTATAGTGCCATAAGTCTAACAAATGCGTAATCCTTTTTGAGATCGTTAAACTCATATTGAAGACCATTATGGGCATCTCTTAATGAAGACAATCTATAACCTAAATCACCAACATTCTTTCTAACTGTAGAAACATCATTACATAAAGAGTTAACCTTACAATTAATACCATTTATAGACTTAGCTAACTCTGCAACCCTATTACCGATGTCTCTTATCTCTTTAAAGGGATCATCTCTTCCTAACGATAGGTCATCAACAGCATTATTCGCCTTAAGTTCAGAATCTTTTACTTGAACAGAACTATTATTACTATTTGCAACAGGGCCCTCGGATACACTTTTATTAGAACAATTACCTGCCTTATTTATTTCACTTGAAACTTCCATAATAAAATTTATAATACCTTGTGATATTAAGTAATATTCTAAAAGAAATCATTAGACAAGATAGGTCAATAAAAAAAATAATTTTGATAGTTTTAAGGGGAAACAAAACTGCAAATAACAAACCAAACCCTAAGAAACTTCACACTTATAGACTCTTGTTTTAAGTAAAAAGTAAAAGCCCCATACTTATATACAGTCATTTATTTATGTCGAAAAATACTGAAGAACCACCCCTTCTGAAATAATCTAAATATACTCCCATCTCCATCCCTAATTAATCTTTTACTTCATAAGCAAAACACTATATTTACCAATATATTTATTTCCAATAAACCCATGTCTCCCACACATTGGAAATACACTTTTATAGTGCCATAAGTCTAACAAATGCGTAATCCTTTTTGAGATCGTTAAACTCATATTGAAGACCATTATGGGCATCTCTTAATGAAGACAATCTATAACCTAAATCACCAACATTCTTTCTAACTGTAGAAACATCATTACATAAAGAGTTAACCTTACAATTAATACCATTTATAGACTTAGCTAACTCTGCAACCCTATTACCGATGTCTCTTATCTCTTTAAAGGGATCATCTCTTCCTAACGATAGGTCATCAACAGCATTATTCGCCTTAAGTTCAGAATCTTTTACTTGAACAGAACTATTATTACTATTTGCAACAGGGCCCTCGGATACACTTTTATTAGAACAATTACCTGCCTTATTTATTTCACTTGAAACTTCCATAATAAAATTTATAATACCTTGTGATATTAAGTAATATTCTAAAAGAAATCATTAGACAAGATAGGTCAATAAAAAAAATAA
This sequence comes from uncultured Opitutales bacterium, assembly GCA_964486285.1. Lineage (GTDB taxonomy): Bacteria > Verrucomicrobiota > Verrucomicrobiia > Opitutales > JAIRKQ01 > JAIDVZ01. Next base: position 11,908 of record CAZALH010000002.1, read on the forward strand.
TTTTGATAGTTTTAAGGGGAAACAAAACTGCAAATAACAAACCAAACCCTAAGAAAAACTAAGCGAAAACATATAAAAAAAACATATAAAAAGTATATATCGATTTTCATTAGATTTTTTTTAGTTGCAAACTACATCTTCAATATTAGTCAATCTAGCTTACTTGTTAAGTAACAATTTTTATATTTAGTATGAAATTTTCATATTCACCACATTCGAAATTCTATCTAAACAAAGGTTTAGTTTTTTATTTTATAGTTTTAACGTTATGTTCCGGATGTATTTCCACAGGATCTCACGACATTAAAAGATCACATCCCCAATATAATAATGTGTTAGTTTCTTCTCTAGATCAGCAATTATTAAACAATATCGTTCGCTTAAAATATAGAGAAAATCCTTCGTTTTTAGAAATTAGTAATATAACTGAGTCCCATACAATTGGCATTAATGCAGGGCTTAAAGATGCAAGAATATATAAAGGCATGGTAGCTAAAGATTACGTATATTATACCCCTCAAGCTTTGTTTTCTAACAACGTCACCCCAACAATATCCTACCATCCACTAAGAGGACAAGAGTTCTTACAACATTTAATGACACCTTTACCATTTTCAGCGGTGTTATTAATGTCACAGTCAGGATGGAAATTAGAAAGAGTATTTAACTTATGCATAGAAAGAATTAATGACGTTGATAATGCGTCTCTTGCTTCTGGCCCAACTCCAAGGCTTAAACCAGAATATGAAAAATTCTACAAAGTCACTTCTCTTTTGCAAAAATTAGAGTACGAACACAAATTGTCTCTTGGATTAGATACAGAGACACATAGTGCATTAGTCTTAAGATTTAAAGATTTACCTACTGAATCTGCAGAAATGGTGGAACTACGCGAAATATTGAACCTTGATCAAGATCGTGATGAATTTTACTTTAGAGATAACTTTTTATCAGTTTCACGTGATGGGTTAAGCGTACGCATGCGTTCACTTATGGGGGTATTATTTTATCTTTCCCATGCAGTAGAGGTGCCACAAAAAGACATAGATGATGGTTTAGTAATGACCACTGTGGATGCTGACGGCAACGTTTTTGATTGGACAAAAAATGCCAGTGGGACGATGATACACATAAAATCTTCAACAAAGTATCCACGTAATGCTTTCATAAAGACTCATTATCGTGGGAAGTGGTTTTATATTGAAGATAATGATTTACACTCAAAATCAACATTCATGTTCGTGTCTTACTTGTTTAATTTGCAAGCTGGAGAGTTTTCCGGGAAGGCAGTATCACCTATCTTAACCATACCAGCAACAAAATAAACAGTTTTAATAATATGAAAAACAACGTAGTGAAACAAAATAGCAATTAATGTAAAGTTTTGTTTCACTTTATATTTTTACTTAAAAATCAATGACAAACGAAAATCTTAATACTAAAGTTTCAAATAGTGGAAAGTCTAGTAATAATGGAAATAACAAGCCATTCTATCGAAAGGATAATTCAAAAAACCATGTAAGGAAAAATGAAAAAATACGTGCACGTGAAGTTCGTGTAATTGATAATGATGGGAAACAATTAGGAATTTTGCCAATAAATGAGGCCATTATATTAGCCCGTAGTAGAGGATTAGACTTAATCGAAATTTCTCCAAATGCTCAACCACCTGTTTGCAAGATACTAAATTTTGGAAAATTTCAGTATGACGAAAGTAAAAAAAATAAGCAATCTAGCAAGTCTCAAACTACAAAAATCAAAGAAATAAAATTAAGGATTGGGATAGATCAAAATGATTATAATACAAAAATTCGTCACGCAATTGAATTTTTGGAAAAAGGATTTAAACTAAAGATAACGTTAATGTTTCGAGGGCGTGAACTTTCTCGTACGGAATTTGGATTCGAAGTAATACAGCGTTTCATAAGTGATCTTAAAGTTTATGGTTCTGTCGATTTTGAACCTAAGTTATTTGGTAAAATGATATCAGTAACCATATCACCATTGTCTGCTCAAAAAAAACTCGCACAAGCTCAACAGAAAAAAGAAGCACAACCTGTAAAAGTATTAAACGCTAGTGAATTATTAAAATTATGAGAAACAGTGTCCTTAGGATACTTCTCTTTACGTTTGTATACGTATTGTGCCCTAAATATCAATTATGTTATGCAACGGGACGAGAAATACCACTATCAAAAATTTCAAGACTACATAACCTTAAAACCGTTTCAAATTCTGTAAATAAATATACATTACGTGGAAATGGAATAGAATTTACATTTAAAAATTCATCTAGAACATTTTTATTAAACAATATAATTACACCTCTGGGGAACCCAATTAAGTGTTATAAACAGCAGTTATTCATATCATACTCTGACTATATTACACACATATTGCCATTCTTTACAAAAATAGAAAAACCATCAAAAAATTACGTAACAATTATATTAGATCCTGGGCATGGTGGGCATGACAATGGAGCGATTAGTTCTTCAGGTATAAAAGAAAAAGATATTACATTAGATATTTGTAAAAAAACAGCCAATAAATTAACAAAACTTGGATATAAAGTACTTCTTACTAGAAATTCAGATTCTTACGTCTCACTTAAACAACGTACAAATATTGCTAATCAAAAAAATGCTTCCGTTTTTGTAAGTATTCACTGCAACTCAGCTGAGTCAAAATCGGCTAATGGAATTGAAACGTTTACACTAACTCCACGTGGCCAACCTTCTCATAATAAGGCAAAAATCACAGCTTCTGATTTAAAACACTATCAAAATAACAAATTCGACAAATCTAATCTTTTGTTAGCTTATAAAATACAAAAAACATTAATTTTACAATTACGAGCAATTGACCGTGGAATAAAACATAGTAGATTTATTGTTCTAAAAGATCTCAACTGTCCTGGAGTATTAGTAGAATGTGGCTTTTTATCAAATGCAGATGATCGACAAAAATTATCATCTAACCAATATCGACAAGAACTATCCGAAGCGATTGCTAATGGGATATTAAAATTTTTAAATTAAAACTCTAAAAGTACTTTTAAGAATTTAATGATTACGCAATTCTTTCATTTACTAATTCTACTTGAGCAGGGCGCTTTGGAGCTAAACGATATGCATTTCGGAAATATTCTAAGGCTTCTTCTAGACGGGCTTCATCATTATAATGAATCATCATCAATGGTTCTCCTTGCTTAATTTGCATACCAACTTTCATAATATCGGATACACCAACTGAATGATCTAAAGTTCCATCTGGATTTTCTGCTAAAATGCGAACACCACGAGCAATCATCCCAGCATTTACAGTATGAATATATCCTCTTTTTTGAGCGGATAATTTGCGAATATATTTTGCTTCAGGAAAATTTTCTGGACGCTCAATATATGACACATCTCCACCTTGGGAACTGACAAGTTCTTTAAATTTTTCTAATGCTTCACCATTGGACAACTTTTTAACTATCATTTGCTTAGCAGAAAGCGTTGAACCTGCTACACCTGCTAATCTAACAATTTCCATGCCTAAACGCAATATTAAATCTTGAAGTTCTAAATCTCCTTCTCCTTGAAGTAATTCGATAACTTCTTTAATTTCTAACGCTGTGCCAACAGTCTTCCCTAATGGTTGATTAGCATCTGTTATAAGTGCTATACATTTTCTATTAAGAGCACGGGCTACCCTAGTAATCATACGGCCAAGCTGCTTAGCTTGTTCAACTTCCTTAATACAAGAACCATTCCCCCATTTCACATCAACAACTAAGCCTTCTATTCCAGAAGATAACTTGCGACATAACATACTACCGGCTAATAATGGTGAACTTGGAATTGTACCTGTTTCTTTTCTAAGCTGTGTCAATTTTAAATCAACTGGAGCAATTGAGTTTGACTGTTCATAAAAGCAGCAACCAATTTTTTTTAATTGTGATTTAAAAGTTTTCGCGTCGAATGTTGTTGAAAACCCAGGAATTGCTGCCATCTTTTCAATATCCGAAATAACAAACCCATCATCGTTATCAGCTAAAGTAGGAACAGCGATCCCACATGCCGCAGCTACACATAACAAAACTAGCGAAGATTTATCACCCACTCCACCAGTTTTACAATGATCAATTTTCGGCCAAGATATGTTGCCGACATCGATTAAATCACCAGACAACATTAATTCTTCTGTCCATACCGCTGTTTCCTGCACACTCATTCCTTGAAAATAAACTGCCATTAAAAATGCAGATAATTGATACAACGGGATATTATCGTCAATAATTGCATTTGTTAGAGTACGAACTTCATCATCTAATAGCTCTTCGGCTAAGATTTTCTTCTCAATCAATACACTAAAAGGTATTTTATACGAACTTGCAGTTTCTTTTTTCATTACAGACAACCGAATTTAAAGCTGGTTATTCAACGGAGTTCACCTAAGCAAATACCTCTTCACTGTCAAGAAAAATTAAAAATAATAGTAAAGCTTTTATAAAAGCGAGAAAATATTTTTTTTACATTGAAATGTTTGTATTAAAAATAACTATTTTATTCACTTTACATAAATTTTCAATATTAGGGATGGAGTATATGCGCCATCCAGTATACAAAGTCATGTGCTATGCATTCAAATCTATGTTTTATGAACTATTTGATGGTACTATACATGGTTTAAGTAATATTCCTACTGATGGACCATTTCTTTTAGCTTGTAATCATGCCAGTTATTTTGATCCTCCATTTTTAGGTGCCCTAATTGAGCAACGTGAAATATTTGCATTTGCAAAAAAATCATTATTTAATTCCCCTATAAAGAAGTGGATATTTACACACTTAAACTCTATCCCAGTTGATCGCAACAGTGGTGACATTGCTGCAATAAAAGCAGTATTTAACTTATTAAAAAATAATAAAGGTGTTATGATTTTTCCTGAAGGCACAAGAACTTCAGATGGAAATTTTGGGGAAGCTCACGCTGGGATTGGACTATTTGCGTATAAAAGCAAGGTTCCCGTAGTGCCATGTAGAATATTTGGTACTTACGAAATTATGAATCGGTTTTCTTGCTGTCCAAATTGGAATAAACGCGCAATAATTGTAATTAATAAACCACTATATTTTCAAGAATACGACTGTCCTGAATCCCATAATCGTTACTTAGACATTGCAAAAAAAATTATGCAAAGTATAATTTCTATTCAACAGCCTCAAATAAACATTCTCTAAAATAAAAAAATGCTTTAGTTTTTCCCGGCTAAAGCACTTTGGCGCTATAATAACATTACATCATTAATCTAGAAACTTTAAGCTGCTCTATTGTTATTATATTTCAACCCACCATCAACTTTTTGAATATCACTTTCTTGTTGGCACACCTCATCGATGATAACATCTCTGTCACTCAGCTTGACATCTTTGAGGGTATTTTGTTTTATAATTTGCTCAATTTCAGATCTATTTAGTGTCCCTTTTTTAAAACATTGTCTAATTATATTATTGACTACTTTTTGCTGTACCAGCTCACTTTCTAGTCTGTTGTTCTCACCC
>CAZALH010000002.1:17559-119138 GCA_964486285.1 uncultured Opitutales bacterium
ATTATTGACTACTTTTTGCTGTACCAGCTCACTTTCTAGTCTGTTGTTCTCACCCCTTAGCTTATTATATTGTACTGCGAAATTCCCACTTAACCAAACACTAGCTGCTTGGTCCGGGTCATTAATAATAGCACTGTCTCTTATTGTTGTTTCCATATATAAACTCCTTATTGTTTTGCTTATAACCTCATCATTCACATTTTTCTCCGACGTCACATTCCCAACACTAAAAAACTCTAACATCTCATAATCCTCTAGAATTTCAAAATCTTTTTTCAAATTTTTATCCCAATCTTTCTCTTCTTTTAACCCTCCTATTGTGTTACCTTTAATACTGTATTTTTCACTTTCAACTTTACCTTTAAATTTTTCCTGAAAGCTTGCTCGTAAATCATCTATGTTACAACCATACAATTTGTTAAATCGTTTTTTCAAAATTTCTTGCTTATATTTCCTATTTTCATGAAGCTTATCCACTGCTCTTCGATTAGGTACCTCCACATTGGAAACAATACTAATAACCCCTTCATTAAGTGTAGTAACTAGACGATCTAAAACATTTATGTTGTTCCCTAACATACATTGTACACAACACAATGGATATGACAAAGGATCCTTTTCTCGAATAGTATCTTCATTTTGTAATATTTCCTTATTTACCCCCGTTAACTGAATCCAATCTGTCGGTTCTAACTTTTCATCATTACTTCCATTCACATTGTTACTATTATTACTGCGTGGCCGATCCCACATACACAAAGCAACTTCAAAGATCTTCTCTACACCATCTTTGTCCATATATTTTACTGCTAATACACTACCATAATGTTGTAAGCGAATAAACATTGGCAACATAGAATTTTTTCTAACTTGCATTTCTATTCCAATTATACAAGCTTTACCATCTTCCATCGTGTTTCTAACAGCCAAATCTACTTTGGGTTCTTTAGGTAAACTCTTTTTACTTCCCGTTGACTGCTTACCTAACTCTCCGTTTAAATTAACGCTTGCTTGAGTATTATGGACTACTTCTGCTAATAGTTCACTAGACTTAACAGAACATGAACTTAAACTCTTCCCTTGAGACAATTGTGTCACACTTCTGTCAGTCAACTTCTGTTCAGAGAAATTTACAACCATATCACTTACGCACCTGACTAATACACGACGATGTTCATCAACATTAGTAGATCCTTGAACAAAGCAACGCTTAAACATCGCATCTGATGTTACAGTAAAATGTTCTACATTTAAATTTTTAGCAGAATCTAAAACCATATCAACAGGAATTTCTACAAATTGATTAAACTTAGCTTTAATGACTTCGTTATTGCTCATAAAATTTTTTTAATCAAAAAAAATTAAGGCTGCACATAAAGAAATACAAAAAATGACAAACGTCAAGCACTATTAAATAACCAAAAAAATAAGTAAATTATTTGTAAAAAATAAAACAAAAAACAACATTCAGTAAAACGCTAAAAACTGCAAACGAAATTCAACTACCGCTTTTACAAATCTGTAAATTAAAAAAGCGGCAAAAAATGCCGCTTTTATTCAGAATTCTTGTATATTTTAGAATGAATATCCTAGGCCGAGAGTAATAACATTATCTGATTGCTTTCTGCTAAATGTCCCATTCCATTCTCCGACCATATCCCAATGTTCGTTAAATTTCTCTCTAAATCCTGCAGCAACAACACCAGTATTACGTGATCCAAAACTTACATTTGGTACGAAACTTGCATTAGTAACCACACCACTTATGCTATCCCGTACAGGTTGACAATTCCAACCAGCTTTCATATACAACCGTAAACGACTTTTTTCATTGGAAAAATTTTGCAATTCTCTTTCGATATTTACCCCAACTGTTGTATTCAGTAAGTCAAAATTCGCCTTAGATACTGATTTTGCAAACGATTTATTTCCTTTTTCACTGTATCCTCTTTGATGAATGTGATTATAATCCATCTTCAACCAAAGGCCAATTTGAACATCATGTATAGCGTACAAATTCTTAATAAATTCTATAGAAATAGATTCATTGTGAGATTTCATTGTTCCGCTGTAAACATTAGACTTAGAGTCAACCCTCTTTAATCTACTTTCACCGTACCCAAATCCAAGGAACACATTGATGTCAGTCTTTAGGTTTTTCTTATCGAACGATTCATATGCGCCATATACAGAAGCTACATATAAGTCTTCCTTAGCAGTCTGAGTGTTTACTAAATTTCCTTTAAAGTCAGCATCACCATAGATATATCCAATGGCTACCCCGAGCTTCAAATACTTTTCTTGTGAAAGCTTTAATAATTTATCTGCTCCTCCAGCAACACCATACACATTTACACTGTACCCAATTCCATCAATTTGTCCCTGATGCAAATGCCCGCCGATGACAGACAAGAATGGATCATTACCATTACCTTTTACATCTGATAGCCTTGAGGCAAATGAACTGCGGAACATCTTCATCATAGAAGTATTAATTGATGCCATTGCAGAATTCATGCACACTTTTGCTTCTTCCGTAGATGCAAAGGTTGCGGTACTTGCATCAACCACATCAGCCATTCCCAACCCTACATTGTCAAAAAATTTAAGACCATTAGCAGTTTCAGTAGTACCTTCACTTAGCGCGTTCACCATACTTAACAAAGAACTTCTTGCACGCGCTACTGTACTGGCTGCTTTTAATACTGTATTTTCTGCAACCTCTGGTTGACTATCATCTTTAGCTTCTTCAATTGTTAACTTGTCTGGATCTATCAATTGCCACAAGCCTTCATGTCCGTCAACCTGTTGAAAACCTAATGCACTTACTTCGTCTGTTCCTAAAACATCTTGGATTGTCATTCCTGGTGTGCGAATAAATAACACATCAAGATCAAGGGTTTCATCTTTATTTTCATTATCATCAACGAAGTACAATTTTCCACCATTGAAATCTATTGCATCAGGCAAACTAGAATCTATTTCTATATATCCTTTTACTAGTTCAAATCCATCACCACTGGAATTAATACTTTCATCCTTTTTAGAGCTGTCTATATGGAAAACTACACTGTCTCCTTTATTCAAAACTAATTTTCCACTAGTGCCAAAGCTTTTAACATACTCTTCTGTATTTTGCATTTCAACTGGGTATAGCTGTCCATCCTGAGAAACTTTCATTTTCCCAGCTATATCTTTTAATACTGATTCTGCTCCATTATTATCACATTTATTAAGTTTCAAAACACCTTCTTTTAAGCATATGGTACCTACACCTTCAGATTTCCCATACACATTTATTGTTCCTCCCCCTTCTAATGTAATATCTTTTAATGAGCCATAAGTATTCATTGTTCCATTTTTAATATTTATTGATTCCAATCCTTCCACTGGGCCATACACATTAACAGTCCAACCATTGTCTATCGTCAAAGAACTATCTTTTATTCTACTAACTTCTATATCTGCTAAATAAACATCCTGTTTACTTGCATTTCCTGCAGGTGCAATCGCTCCAAAAATATTGACAGTATTTGTTTCGCCGGCTGGAGCTACAGACTCAAAGCTTGTTGAAACGCTTCCATCTTCTCCTTTCGACACTATTGCACGTCCACCAACATATATCTGGAAATCATTACCAAGTGCAAATGCACGTGCATAGTCACTACTGCTACTTCCTTGATCCCCTGAAAGTGCCACTTGGGCTTTATTTTCATCAACTGTTATAGCACTACTTAGTTTCGCACCAAGTATATTTACTGTGCTATTTCCACTAACAGCATTAAATAGTGTTTTGTCTGCATCAGCATCAGCTGTTATATCACTACCACTTGCGAATATTCCAACTCGCCAACCAAAGGAATTTTCTCCTTTGTCTGTACTATCTGCACCAAATACATTAACTCTACTACTACTCTCATATGATAACGCACTTAATGTTTCGCTACCATTCATATTTACTGCTATACCAGATGCTACACTAGTACCATTAGCACTTGCCGCTCCAAATACCACAGCACTACTACTATAACCACTACTACTGCTGCTGGCAGTCAGGGTATTATCATTCCCCACGCTCCACTCATTCGTACCTTTTACACTCGCACTACCACTACCACTACTGGCCGCCCCAAATACAACAGCACTACTATAGTAATTACTACTACTGCTACTTGCAGTCAGGGCATTACTATCTCCCACGCTCCAGGTATTCGTGCCTTCCACGCTCACATTATTACCATTACTACTGGCCGCTCCAAATACCACAGCACTACTACCGCCACTACCACTATCAGTACCACTACTTGCAGTCAGGACATTATTATCCCCCGTGCTCCATATGTTCGTGCCTCCTATGCTCGCGCTACTATCACCACTTGCCGCTCCAAATACCGCAGCACTACTATTACTATAACTACTACTACTGGAATATAACCTTGATGGAACAGATACAGTGATATCACTTGATCCTCCTTCTGCGGCATTTGTTTTTATAAGAACACTAGCACTACTACCATAAACACTAGCCTTGCTGTACGCTGCTAAAGTTGGGATAACACTATCATCATCTGATGTAATTTCTAAGCTTGCACCATCTGCAAGATTAATACCTATTGCACTGCCATTATCCGCGGTATTATAAGCATAGATGTGCGCATTAATTTTTTTTCCTCCATTATTGATAATCCCCGTCGTAATAGCAGGTGCATTACTAAAATCTAAAACCAATGGACCTTCACCACTACTCGCCACATCAACAGCAACACTTTCAACCTTCATCCCTACCAAGTATCCAGTACCTGAAAGGCGATCTTCGCCACTGTTATAAAGCTCATCTTTCAACTCAACACAATCTTCCGATAGATCTAATATCGATGCCGGGAAGATAACCTTCGCACCATTTTGAGCATATAAAGTCGCTATTCTAATAGCAGGTAAATTATCGCTTGAAACAATGTACAGCGCATTATCACCAATCATTAAATCAAAGTCTTCAGAATTTACAACCCTAGTTATGTAATAATTATCACCATATTGGAATTTACCAACATTCCCACTGCAATAAATAAGATCATTCAAATTTGCTCCGCCTTCAACATTAATAAGCTGAATTCGAGAACTTGCCAATTTTTCTTTTGATTCATTTAAATCTAGTTTATTTAAGTCAGAACCAACAAAATCAATAACATCTTCTCCATTAAACAATACTTTACCATATTCCCCACTATCACCACTACTTAAAACTATACTGCCTGCATTACTATAATTTTCACCTGCCTCATCTAAAACAAGATTTAAAGTAGCTCCATCTTCGACGATAAATTGTGCACCATTCTTTAAGGTTAACTTACTATTTAAATACATTGTACCACCATCCTGACCACGCCAAGGATAATTTTCTGAATCAATATTAACACCAATTTCAGTCAAATGATCTGTATCTGCATATTTCACCTTATTCTGAATATCTCCAATCACACTATTAAAGCTAGTAGCATTGCTTTCTGAAGCACAGAGCACGAGTTTGCTACCATTATCCACTGTCATTCCACCATCAACGGATAATTTATTTCTCACATTAAAGGTACCATTCGTCACATTAACAGTATTTAAATCTTCCACTGGTCCATATGTATTTACTACCCAGCCATTATCTATCGTCAAAGAACTACCGTCCGTATCACTTGAATCCTGCCCTTTACTAATCGCACCTAGAATATTAACAGTATTTGTTCCACCGGCTGGAGCTATAGACTCAAAAATTATTCCCTCTGTACTTTCTATTGCACGTCCACCAATATATATTTGGAAATCATTACCAAGTGCAAATGCACGTGCATAATCACTGCTGCTATTTCCTTGATCACCTGAAAGTGTCACTTGGGCTTTATCTTCACTGACTGTTATAGCGCTATTTAATTTCGCACCAAGTATATTTACTGTGCTATTTCCACTAACAGCATTGAATAGTGTCTTGTTTTCAACGTCTTTTATCTCCTCTCCACTTGCAAATATCCCAACTCGCCAACCAAAGGAATTTTCTTCCTTGTCTGTACTGTCTGCACCAAATATATTAACTTTAATTGACTTACTCCCATATGATAACGCACTTAATGTTTCGCTACCATTCATGTTTATTGCTATACTAGGCGAACTATTATTGTCATAACTTGCTGCACCAACTACCGCAACTGCACTATTCTTAGCAGAATCAGCAAACGCGCTCAACATATTTCCACTGTCTAAGCTTATATGATTATAATCTTCACCAATTCCAAACTTAGTTGATTCATCAGTTGCAACATTAGCTGCACCAAACACAACACCAGCTGAACTATCTGTTCCATGTGCAAAAGCGATAAAATTATTATCTTGTCCTCTAATTGCCCAATTATTGTTAACTTGAATTTTAGCATCATTTAAAACACTGGTTACACCAAACACACTACTCGCAGCCAATTGAGATTCTTTTGAATCCACACCTTCCGCTATTATGCCACCTGCCAGTGCATAAAAGTGATTATTAGATGAACGTATATTGAAAACTCCTTCTTCCAAATTAGCATTTCCACTTTCAGCATCTCCAATTACGGTTGCAGCTACTTGACAAACATCACTGCTACTCGCTTTTATGATACTATATATTCTACTAGGTGCTTCAATCGTAACATTGTTATTTTTAGAAGCCTTTATAGCGACTACTGCAGGTACATTATATTGTTCATTACCAATAATTATCGTCGGGGAAACATCGCTTTCTGCTGTTATACTCAAACTCGCATTGTCTTCTAAATTAATTCCTACAATGCCACTGTACCCATTCCCTGTGTCTTCATCATTTCCTGACGAACTTACTATGTGCACACCGATCTCATTACCTTCTCCATCATCAAGTGCCCCAATTACACCTTCACCTGCAAAATTCAATTCTAGTGCACCTGCTACATCAATCGCAGAATTTGAAGCTATTCCAGAAATAATACCAGTAGTACTAGAATATCTACTACTACTTTCAGTATACTCATCATTTGACATGAAGCACGCTCTTGAATATTCATCAAAGGCATTCTGTATTGCAACCTTTGCACCATCACCATTATCACCATTTACATATAATGTTTGTTCGCGGACATAAGGAACAAATATATCATTCGTTACTTTTAATTCCTTTGTTGTACAATTCAAAACAACATCAAGAGAGTCTTCAGTCGGTTTAAATACTGATGGATATTTATAAAGCTCTCCTTCGGTATCTGTATAACTCAACTTATTCCCATCAAAAAATGGAAATATTGCTTCAATATCCTCATCTGAAATGATTGTATCATTATAGTCATATACACTAGCAATCACTATATCTGCCTTTCTATCAGCGTTCCCAACGTCATTAGTGCTGCTGCTACCGCTAACAGCATTCAACGTTATCTCTCTACTTACATCAAAGTCAAAGGAACCATACTTTTCATCATCATTTTTTGTAATCACGATACCATTATTAGCGGCCACACACTTTCCATCAGTGTCATTTTCAACGAGCATTTCAATAGATAATCCATTAAACAATGTTATCTCGCCACTATTTTCAATTTTAGAATTTTTCGAAGGCAGCAAGATGATCCCGTTGCTATTTAAAGTACCGTTATTGACCATCCCTCCATCATTTGTCAACGTCGCTCCTGATGCTATACTTACAGTCCCGCTATTTGTCAGTGCCCCATCATTTATTAATGTCTTTTCTTTGGCTACCGCAAACTCTGCATCACTCATCACATTAAATGTACCGTCATTCGTCCAAGAATCATCCTCCCAAGTGAAGCTTGCTCCAGCGTTATGCTCAATCGTCCCATCATTCTTCAACGTCGCTCCGGAGGATAGTGCAAATTGTGCAGCAGTTGTGCCGCGCCATGGATAACTATTCGCATCGATAGAAACTGCACCGTCTTCCCCTTTATATCGATTCCCAGTCGATGGATCAACGTAAACCATCTTTCCTTGAATCATGCTAACCACACTATTAAAACTATCAGCATTGCTTTCTGAAGCACAAAGCACAAGTTTACCATCTTTACTTATCGTAACATTATTTATACTTGATAAATTATTCTTTATATAAAGCACACCATTCGTCACATTGATAGCGCTTAAATCTTTCACTGGACCATATGTATTTACTACCCAGCCATTATCTATCGTCAAAGAACTACCGTTTGTATCAGCTGAACTTTGCACTTTACTGATCGCACCCAAGATATTGACAGTATTTATAGTCCCGCTTGATGGAACTACAGATTCAAAACTTGTTGAAACATTTCCTTCATTTTTTGCAACAACTGCGCGTCCACCAATATATATTTGGAAATCATTACCAAGTGCAAATGCACGTGCATAATCACTACTGCTACTTCCTTGATTATTTGAAAGTGTCACTTGGGCTTTATCTTCACTGACTGTTATAGCGCTATTTAGTTTTGCACCAAGTATATTTACTGTGCTATTACCACTAACAGTATTAAATAATTCTTTGCCATCATCAGTTGCTATATCACTACCACTTGCGAATATTCCAACTCGCCAACCAAAGGAATTTTCTCCCTTGTCTGTACTGTCTGCACCAAATATATTAACTTTATTTGAATTACCTCCATATGATAACGCACTTAATGTTTCGCTACCATTCATGTTTATTGCTATACTAGATGCTACACTACTACCATCACCAACTGCTGCACCAAATACCGCAGCTGAACTCTTCTTACCACTACTACTAGCAGTCAGGGTATTATTATTCCCAACGCTCCACTCGTTCGTCCCTCCTAGGCTCGCACTACTACCATCACCAACTGCTACTCCAAATACCGCAGACCCACTATAACTATAACCATTACCATTACTACTACTACTACTACTAACATACAACCTCGATGGAATGGATACAGTAATATTGCTTGATCCACCTTCTTCGGCATTAGTTTTTATAAGTGTAGCAATACTACTACTACTAACATTGCTGTACGCTGCTAATACTGGTGTCTTACTTATTGTTGAATCAATCCCTAGACTTGCTCCATCTGCAAGATTAATACCTACCGCGCTGCCATTATTCGTGGTATTATACGCATAGATGTGCGCGTTAACGGGCACTTCATTCCCTGCATCATTTGTACTTGTTATCGATGTTTCAACAGTAGGATCGTTCTGGAAATTGATACTTAATGAGCCTGTGCCTGAAACATTTGCCGCAGCACCATTAGTATTTACATTCAATGCACCAGCATTAGTAAATATCACTGTACCACCATCTGCGTTCCAATTTTGCGTACTAGTTATCTCAGTACTAATGGTAGCACCAGCTCGCAAATTTTGAGATGAAATTACACAAAAGAAACATAAAACTAAACCAAGTATCTTGCTATAAGCAGAAAACATGTGTAAATAATGTGTAAAAAACATTACGCTGTCAAAAAAAAAACGACGAGCAAAGATTTTTTTTAAAACAAATAAAACAACAACAAAAACGCCCCACTTACGTGGGGCTTAGCTACAATAATACTTTTAATATATACCGACCATTATAGTTGACATCTCCATAAACGAACTATACCACTCGCACAGCTCGTTTACAGATTACATCCTTATCGATATTTATCATAAAATATGTAAAAAAGCTTTTTACATAAGTCAAGTAAAATTTTTAATTTTTTTATTTTTTTTACAACTCAACCCTTTGGAGCCGAGAATGAGACTCGAACTCACGACCCACGCATTACGAATGCGTTGCTCTACCAGCTGAGCTATCCCGGCACTCCTCCACCGATATACAAGATGAATTCTTAAAAAGCAATAAAAATTTGCCTACTAAAAAAGTAACAAAACACACGATCCCTGCAGTAAAATAGAACTGTGTCTTAATATTCAGATAACGTCAAATAAATGCTCAAAAGTGAAGTAAACAAA
The DNA here is from genome assembly GCA_964486285.1 of uncultured Opitutales bacterium. Classification (GTDB taxonomy): domain Bacteria; phylum Verrucomicrobiota; class Verrucomicrobiia; order Opitutales; family JAIRKQ01; genus JAIDVZ01. The sequence continues at coordinate 27,514 of CAZALH010000002.1, forward strand.
AAAATAGCCAACACCCCTAAAACACCAAACATTACAGCACCTAAAAAAATTCTTACGGATAAAATAGTAAAACAAAATAAAAACAATGGAGCCGACTGTCAGAATCGAACTGACGACCGTTCGCTTACAAGGCGAGTGCTCTACCAACTGAGCTAAGTCGGCTAAAAAATCTAATTACCGTGCACGCGCAAACTTTTTCTTAAATTTCTCGACACGTCCAGCAGTGTCAACAAATCTTTTCTCACCCGTATATACAGGATGAGAATCGGAAGTCACATCACTGTATACTATATTATATTCTACACCGTCAATATTTTCCTTCTGTTTCGACTTCAATGTAGATTGCGAAAAAAATTTCTTTCCTGTAGAAACATCAATGAAACATACAGGATAAACTGCTGGATGAATGCCCCTTTTCATAATCTATCTTTCCTCTTGATTTACCCTTGACGTGCCTTATACCTTGGATTGGTCTTGCATATAACATACACACGGCCATGACGATTAACAACTTGACAATCAGGATGCCTAACCTTCAATGATCTTAAGGACGCGCTCTTCTTCATATACTCGCAAAAAACTATAAAAAAACATTATGTCAACAGCAAAAACTAGTTGTTTTCAAGCCACAGTGATAAATCTTGTAATACAATCCCCGTCCCGTTAGCTACTGCACTTAATGGATCTTCTGAAACTATTACAGGTAACCCAGTTTCAATTGATATCAAAATATCTAAATTCCGTATTAATGACCCTCCTCCTGATAACACAATGCCACGATCAACTAAATCAGATGCCAATTCTGGCGGACATTGTTCGAGTGCATTTTTAATAACGTTTATCATTGAAGTAATAGAATCTTTTAAAGCTTCTCTAATCTCTTGCGAAGTAATAAGTATCGTTTTGGGCAACCCTGCTAAAGAATCCCGACCATTAATACTCATACTTAATTCTGTATCTAATGGATATGCAGAACCAATCTTTATCTTTATTTCTTCAGCAGAACGTTCACCAATTATCAGATTATATTCCCTCTTAATGTAATTTATTATACTTCTGTCCATCTCATCACCACCAACACGAACACTGCGAGAAAAAACAACACCACTTAGTGATAAAATCGCAACTTCTGTAGTTCCACCACCAATATCTACAATCATATTAGCTGAAGGTTCATCTACCGGCAATCCAACACCAATAGCAGCAGACATCGGTTCTTGTATAAGAAGTACATCACGAGCCCCTGCATGTACAGCAGCTTCTTTAACAGCACGTTTTTCTACTTCAGTGATACCAGAGGGAACAGCAATGATAATTCTCGGCGGAACGAATTTCATCGACCTAGATACTTTATTAATAAAATATCTCAACATCGCTTCCGTAACTTCAAAATCAGCAATAACCCCTTCTTTCATTGGTCTTAATGCCACAATATTACCAGGGGTACGACCAAGCATACGTTTAGCTTCTGAACCAACAGCACGAACACGATGTGAAGCAGAATATACCGCAACTACACTTGGTTCTCTTAAAACAATGCCCTTATCTTTCATAAAGACCAATGTATTTGCAGTACCAAGATCAATGCCTATATCATGGGACCAAAATCCAAACAATTTACAAAAAGCACGTGCAAGTTTATTTTTTAAATCATCAAACATTTTTTACTGATGTTTAGTATTTTATCGATTAAGAGCAATATTAAATATTAATATTTTACAAATACAAGAATAGAGATAAAAAAATAAATATATTTCCTTCAATTTAAATTTTACTTGAAATACGTTTCAAATGTTTTCATGATCTATTTGTAGAGTAATAAAATCGCTTTCTAACAAAGCAAAACATAATCTCGAAACATGCGTTTAATCGATCTAAATAAAACAACAGACATTGGTTCTCAGTGCTTATATATTGAACTTGGAACATTTAATATACTACTAGACTGCGGGATGAGTCCACGAGAAGAAGGGTTTGCGGCATTACCAAATTTTTCCATTATAAATGATAAAGTTATTGACATAATAATTCTTTCACATTGCCATCTCGACCACCTAGGAGGATTGCCCTACTTCATGAAAAATAATAAGCAGGCACGCGTATTAACATCATTAGCATCACAGATAATTATACCAAGAATATTAGAAAATTCTGTAACAATAATGACATTACAACGTGAAGAAAAAGGAATAAAGGAATATCCACTCTACAGTTTAAATGATGTTAACAGTTTAGATCAACACATTGTGCCAATGGCAAATAATAAAAAACGTACCTTACAGAAAGGTGACGATGAAATTAATATAACCTTCTTTTCAGCAGGACATGTATTGGGTGCAAGTAGTGTTTTATTAGAACATAAACGAACATCCGTATTTTTTTCAGGAGATGTATTATTTAGAGACCAAAAAACCCTAAAAGGTGCAGTGTGGCCGAAAAAAAAGATCGATATAATGATAACTGAAACTACACGCGGAAATACAGAAAGACACGAACAACATAATTATCAATCTGAAATTGATAGATTGATAAATAAAATTGATAATACTATTTCCAATGGAGGTTCTGTACTTATCCCAGCATTTGCACTAGGTAGAATGCAAGAAATATTAAAAATCATCCACAATGCTCGTTTGCAAAATAAACTTGATAAAAATACACCTATCTATTGCTCAGGGCTTGGCCTTGGATTAGTCGATGATTTCGATGTAGCTGCTAAACGATTATCTTGCATTGACTTTCGTGCAAAAATTTTGCGAGACCTTAAAGTAAAGTCATTCAAATGCGCAAAATTTAATCGTGATTTACAACCTGACAAGCCATCAATTTTTGTAGTAAGTAGCGGTATGCTGGTAGAAAATACTCCAGCATATTTAACAGCAGCAAATCTTTTAGGTAATTCTGCAAACGCTATATTGTTCGTTGGATATTGTGATCCTGACACTCCAGGAGGAGAATTACTAAAAAGCGAAAAACATTCAAATTTTTATTTCAAAAGTTTACGATTTTCAACAAAAGTAGAAGCATATATTGAACGTTTTGACCTAAGTGGACATGCTGATAGAGAAGATCTATTACAGGCTATCATGAGCATGGATCCACGTACAATAGTATTAACTCATGGAGAAAATAAGTCTCGTGATTGGTTTTTCGACTCTATAATGGATCTGCAACCAAAAACTATAATAATTGATCCTGAACCAGGAAAATTATATGACATTTAAATAAAAGCTTGCTATTCTGTAATTTTTTTGCATAAAAGAGCTCAATATGAGCTTTGGCAAGTATCTGTTTTTATTTAGTATTACTGTCTTGATACTTGCTGGATGCAATTCCGTTTCAGATATTTCAAGGAAATCTAACACAAGTACATCATTTGTAAAAACTGAATCACAGCGCTATCAAATAATGGGACGTGGTGTACTAAGTGAAAAAACGATGCTGGATTATCTTACAAAGTATAATAAAAAAATCCCACAAAGGAAGGCAGCTTATATAATAAGAACATACATTTGGGAATCTGCTTATGAAGGCGTTAATCATGATGTTGCATTCGCTCAAATGTGCCACGAAACAAATTTTTTACGCTTTGGTGGAGATGTTTCTGCTGTTCAAAATAATTTTTGTGGACTAGGAACAACAGGAAATTCCGTAGTAGGATATTGCTTCCCTGATATAAAAACTGGAATACGTGCACATATTCAACATTTAAAAGCTTATTCATCTACAAAACCTTTAACAAATCGGTGTGTAGACCCTAGATTCGCCTTAATTAAGAGAGGAAGCGCAAAAAGTATTTTTGATTTAACTGGTAAATGGGCAGTTGATATTAATTATGGTAAATCCCTACAAAAGAAAATAATTGCATTAATCGATATGGAAAATGAACACCGCCGGAAACAAGACTAAATAATATGAAAATTGCCGTAGGCGGAATAGGAGAAATTGGCGAAAGTTTCTGTAAATTATTATGTAAGAAAAGGTACTCTGTTACAGGATTCGACATAAACCGTGAACTGTTAAATGAAAAAGAAGATATATATGAAGTAAATTTTGAAGCTGGCAACATATCAGATGTTCAGTTTTTAAGTAAGGCTAAAATTAATACTTTCGAATATTACATCGCTGCTACCAATAATTATGCTACCAATTTATGTTCAACTTCAATGGCAAAAGCCATGGGTTGCCGATTTGTAGTTGCACGTGTTAATAGCAATGAACATTTCAACAAAGAAACATTTAATCTTCAGAAACACTTTAATATAGATCTTACTTTTGACCCTAATAGATTATGTGCTTTTGAAATTGCTAAAATTATTCGTGGTCCCGAAAGAACCTCTATTGAAAATTTTACCAGAAACAGTATCGAAGCACGTCAATTTTTTGTAAAAAAACATTCTAAATTAACTAATAATCCATTACACCAATTAAAGATATGTTCAAATGTTCGAATAATAAATATCTCAAGAAATAATAAACATGAAATCCCTAACGGGAATAGCATCATATTGCCTGGAGATATCATCACTGTAGTAGGAACTAACAAAGACATCGAGTTAATAAAAAAGGAATGTTCTGATTTATTTCGGTATGATAACACATGTCAAATTACAGTTTGTGGACAGATAGAAATCCTTGCAGGGCTAGTAAAATTTTTAAGTTCACCAAAATACAAAATAACATTCGTTGAAAAAGACATTTCGATATGCGAAAAAGTCAGTCAACAGTTTTCCAATGTTACTGTTATTAATGGAGATTGTACTTCTATAACATTTCTTAAAGAAGAACAAATTTGTTGCTGTGATTATTTTGTGTCAGCATTTAATAATGATGAACAAAATATTATGTGCGGCATACAAGCAAAACATCTAGGAACAGGTAATTCAATAACTTTACTAAATTCTAAAAATTATGATTCATTAATGCAGTCATCACATAAAAATTTTGGCATAGATCACATAATTTCCAAAACCGCAGCTTCTGTAGCAGAAATCTCTACATTTGTTTCGGAAAAAGCTTTTAACGAAATTCTTCATTTAGGTGATATTAATATTTCGTTAGTAGAATTTCGCATAGATAAACAATGCTGTGCTATTGGTAAAAAAATAAAAGATCTTGGATTACCACCTAATTGTATTTTAGTTTCACTGATTCATAATTTTATTGCACAAATTCCTTCGGGTAATGATGAAATATATCAAGGAGATAGAATTATTTGTGCAACTACACAAGACTCACTAAAACCATTAATCAATATACTAACGTAAATTCTTCTTTACAATACATGCACTTATTACTTGGATTATTATCAATTACTGGTCCTCATAGTTCAAGGGATAGAACCGCGGTTTCCTAAACCGTTAATCTCAGTTCGAGTCTGAGTGGGGGCGCCACTATATTGTAATAGTTTAGCAAAATTGAAATCTAACAGAACAATTAAAGTAATGAAGAACACCGTTGTTGTTTGCGCTAATTTGCTGTAAGATTTTTTTCTTAAAAAGTATATTCACAAGCTTAAACAATATTATTTGATCATAGCTCTTTAACAAAAAAAAGGGCCACATATTTGTGACTCTTCCGAAATATGCAGAAAAAACTTAAAACATTAAATTACTTTTGAAACTAATCCTGCTTTTATAGCTTTCACTGATACCCAAACACGTTTCACTTCACCTGTAGGCAACTCCACCTTAATTCTTTGCAAATTTGGCTTAAACAAACGTTTTGTGCGCTTAACGACATGTGTACCAATACCACCACTTTTCTTTGATTGTCCCTTACGAATGATACGGCAACCACCAGATCGTGTTTTACCTGTAATAAAGCAAACTCTAGACATTACTAACCTTTTTAGCTAAATTGCTAAGATCTATTTTCACAAATGCAAGTGTTTTTATAAATGAAGTAATATTATTTTTTATAAAAATTTACACTATAAAATTTCCATAATAAAAGCACACTTTATTTAAACAAATAAGCATCTTCCTCATCCCATGGAACTGCATTATAACATACTGTCTTTATTTGATCAAAAGCTTCTTCTTCTATATTTCCATCAAAATATTCATTTTTAAATTTTATCCATATAGCTTTCGAATTTTCAATATGATCCCGTCCAGCAAAATCAAAAAAATCAGAAACAAATTCATAATCTCTAAATAAAGATTGATTATTTTTATATATATTCATTGCAATTTGACTTGCATCTTCTGGCTTACAATTTTCCAATGCATTACCCATGAAAGTCCCAGCACAAAACATACAGCTTCTTCCATCAATTTTTAGAGAAAAAATTTTATTTGTTCTAGGGTGATTCGAAATATGATACAATGCATGTTGATCAAAAGTCCACAATATTCCAAATTCCTGCTTACATTCATCACTAAAATCATTTAGGATTTGTTTAGGATCTTCATGAGAAACGTCTAACATTTCTACACGAGCACTATAATCATTATTAGGAACAATAGGAGTATTAATTGCATTATTCATAACTCTATCTCTCTTTTTTAAGATTTTCAACAATTTCAGATAACACTTCTTGTGAATCATCTTTTATAAAAATAATACCTAGCAAAACACTTTTCCGATATTCTTCAACCATAGCCACATCAGAAACTGGTAGCAATTCATCTTTACAAGAATCTAAAACTACCCAACCATCCCTAGCTGTTTTTCGCACACAAAAAAAATGCCCTGATTTACATATTATTGATCAATCCACCCCCTGAACATCCAATTTTTCACAAATCGATGGAATATCACACTTTATATCTTTCGCTTTTACAGATTTGTCTGGATGCAAAAAATCCCTTAACTCCTCACCACTTTTATATACAAATGGCATACTTTTATCTTTTCTCCCTGTAAACTCAGGATCATACAATTTGTGCAAATAGTAAAGAGGAACAGCTGGATCATTTCCACCTTCAGCACTCGTCATCTCTTTTATATAACTAAGTTGAGTTTTGCCTGGTGCACATATACCATTTGTCATTGTTTCAATATTTTCACATATTTTACGCAACATCTCTGCTCTTTCAACTAAACTTTCCTTAGTCTCAACATTTTGCAAAACTGAAACTACTTTATTATGCAATTCTTCATCAATACTAAACTCTTAGTAGAGAATAATAGATTTAAAGCAACCAAATATTTTTTCCTCTTTTTCTTGAGAAAAAGATAACTGATATTTACCTTTAAATTCATCAAATCTTCCCCTTAAAAATTCTTCTAAGTTAGAATACTTCTCAGGCTTTAACTTCTCTTTACTTTTAAAAAATTCTGTAACTTTATTGTAAATTTCCTTAGTCTCTTGCCTGAACGTCTCTTGTATTTTACATCGAGGTAAAACTCCCATAAATTTAACATATTCACCAACAGGCAATTCTAGAAAATTTTTAAATTCATCTGAAGCTCCCGCTAAAGATTCATTTAATTTTTCTATTATATTACACTCTTCATTTTTTGGCAAAAATGAATCTACGGAAAGCATCTCAACTTTTGTTTCATTTAATCTTTTAACTGAACAAACTCGTGTCCCAATGAAATGATTTATAGCATGTATTCCACATGTACCGTCACCATGCTGCCTTTCCTTATACAAACCACCTACCGTATCAGGCATATCAACAGAAGCTTTCTGATGTTCATCACAAACTTTCTGAGAACTGCCACTAATGTCTGATTCAATACTTTCTTTTGTTATTAGTTGCAAACACTCAGGTAATTTTTTATTAAGAGTAACAGTTTCAGTATTTACCTGTCCTTTAGCAGTTACTTTATCTATATTAAGGTATTGGCCACTTGTCGTGAACTTGCATTTTTATATCTCCCATATCAGATATTTAATTTAAAGCTGAAATTTTTTCAAGAGAAAACTTAACAAGGCTTATAATTAAAAACACTATTTTTGTAAAAAAAAATGATACATACCTATTTTAAAAGAAAGTCAATAAACTAAAAAAATAGCTATATGAAAAAGTTCACTAACTTGCAAAAAAATATCCCTTAAAAATTAATAATTTTCACATAAAAATTTAACAAGTTTTCATTTGTCATGTCTAGCAGCACATATTTTGAGATCTCAAATATTTCCCACAAAAATTACACACATGCACTAAAAATACCTTAACAGGCCAAACATAGTAGAAAATTTATTATAAAGCAAACGTTGGCTGCCTGACCAGGATTCGAACCTAGACAAACTGAACCAAAATCAGTTGTGCTACCATTACACCATCAGGCAAAAACTTGATGAATTGTACACATGTACAATAAAGCTGCCCCAATAGGTACTAAACTAAAGTAACTAGTCAAGCATTTCTTACATAAAAGAAATCAATATGCAAAAAAATCTACAAACAATATTTATATAAAAAAATGTAAATATTTTTGAAAAGTACAAAAATAAAGTATTTTTAATTGCTAATTATTAATAGACAAGTATTAAGTGCATCATTATGAATATAATGCCCCAAATACACGACTTCCTTACGAATATTAAGGATCTTACCAAAATAAAATTTTGTCACACATCTGCTTATTCTTTTATAAAAAAATTGCCTAATGATACAAGAGTTTGCATAGCATGTTCTGGAGGCAGTGACTCTGTATTCCTTACCTTGTTATTTTGCGCGTATTTCCCAAATTTGTTGCCTAATTGTTTCATATTACACCTTAATCATAACTTACGTAAACAGGAATCAGAAAACGATGAACATTATGTAAAAACTTTAGCAAAACTACTAAAACTAAATTGTATTGTCGGGAAATTAAAAGAAACTAATCAACATTTATCTGAAGATGTATTGCGAGATTTGCGTTACAGATTTTTTAAAACTCAAATGAACGCCATAGCATCAAAAATTTTATTACTAGGGCAACAACAAAACGATATTGTTGAAACATTACTCATGCGATTAACACGTGCTAGCGGACTTGATGGACTCGCTGCTCCACATGAAATATGCAAATTCCAGGATGGGCATGTACGAATACGCCCACTCTTACATTTTAAAAAATCTTACATTGAAGATATATTGACAAAATTTCAAATTCCTTGGCAAATAGATTCTAGCAATCTAAAGTGCCATTATTTTCGAAATAAAATTAGAAATAACGTTTTACCTGTTCTTCAAAAAGCTGCAGGGCATTATGACATCGTAAATAATTTTGCAAAAAGTCATGAACAAATTGTCGAAGCAAATGAAGCTATAGAAATATTAGCAAATAAATATTTAAATGATATATCACTTGATACAAAAATAGAATTATCTGATTTCATTGAGCTACCTAGTGCAATACTGCGTAGAATTATAAACAAGTGGCTTATTCATAACCAATTAACTATAAAACAGAGCAATTTTACTAAATTATTTCACAATATAAAATCGCAGCAACCAATAATTGTGAATTGTTTAAACAACGAACAGTTACATTTTAAAGATGATGCCTTATATATAACACGGAATAATAAATCTTCCTCAAAAGACGCATTTCAAAAGTTTATATCCTGGACCGATGGTTCATTGTGTTTGCCAAATAACAAAATATTGAATAAAAAAACACTGCTATTTGAAAAATTGTACATAGACCAAATGAAATCATGTGATATAAATTCTGAGGCTTACATTGAATTCACTGAAAAATCAATCACAGTAAAGGCATTCGATCCAGAGTCTTATTATATTAGCTTTGGACATAAAACTCCAAAAAAATTAAAAGAAATCGTTGGGAAAAATATTCACACATTTAAAAATCATCCAATGCTTATCATCGGCCATGAAATCTGCTGGATACCAGGGTTACCAATCTCGGAGAAATTTAAACTAAAAGAAGGAACAAAACGTGCTCTTTTATTGACATATTCATAAGGGCCATTACTACCATCACCTGAATAGATAGTTAAAAACTAAGTATGGCACGTAAAAAAAATAATACAAAATTCATTTTACAATTGCGCATCATAGCGATATGGCTTGTTTTGATACTTTCAATTTTCGCACTATGGAATATCTACAATCCTGATACAATCTCATATACTCGAGCAAGTTGGACAATCAATCGTGTTATAGAAGCCTCAGAAAAGAACCAAATATTATCAGGAGTTATACAATCAGTGCCTGCAAACGGCCCTGAATGGTACAAAATATATGGAGAAGCGAAACTTGAAAAAAGTATACAATTACCAAATGGGCAAACAAAAAATACTACATATTTTGAATCTGCTGGACGTTTAACAAGTGAACGTTACAATAAGTTACTTTCATCATCTTCTGTTTGGAAAGAAAAACCATCTTCAACTCTATGGACGGAAATAATTATCAGTGTAGCACCATTTTTAATAATACTTTTAGTTCTATATTTTTTCATCGGTCGTCAAATTCGTGGAGCAGGAAGAACGGCAATGAGTTTTGCTAAAAGTCGCGCAAAATTACTCACTAAAGATAATAAAAAAGTTACATTTAAGGATGTTGCGGGTTGTGATGAAGCAAAAGAAGAAGTAGCAGAAATTGTAGAATTTTTAAAAAATCCAAAAAAATTTAATGATATCGGAGGACGAATCCCCAAGGGGTGCTTAATGTTTGGGCCTCCGGGAACTGGTAAAACATTACTCGCTAAAGCAGTGGCTGGAGAAGCGGATGTTCCATTTTTTAGTATCAGTGGGTCTGACTTTGTAGAAATGTTTGTTGGTGTTGGAGCTTCGCGTGTTCGTGATTTATTTGAACAAGGACGCAAAAATGCTCCATGTATATTGTTTATTGACGAAATTGATGCCGTTGGCCGTCAGCGTGGTGCTGGCCTAGGGGGAGGCAATGATGAACGTGAGCAAACCTTAAACTCTCTGCTAGTCGAAATGGATGGATTTGATAGCCGCGAAGGAGTAATTATTATAGCAGCTACTAATCGACCTGATGTTTTAGACTCAGCATTACTACGTCCAGGGAGATTCGACAGACAAATCGTCATCGATTTACCGGATCTACATGGGCGAGAAGAAATACTAAAAGTACATGCTAAAAAGATTAAACTCGAAAAATCTGTAGATTTATTGAATGTTGCTCAAAATACTGCTGGATTTTCTGGTGCTGATCTTGAGAATCTTCTTAATGAAGCAGCATTAATGGCTGCTAGAAATAACAAAAAATCAGTGTCAAAGTTAGATATCGATGAAGCGCGAGACAAAATTTCATTTGGTCGAGAAAGAAAAAAATTAATGGATGATGCCGATAAAAAGATCACTGCTTATCATGAAGCAGGGCACGCTATCGTACAAGCTATTGTAGATGATGGAAATTTTCCAGTTCATAAAGTGACAATAATACCAAGGGGACAAAGTCTAGGCATGACGATGATGAGCCCAGTCAAAGACATAGTTAACAGATCAAAAAAACAACTACTTGCAGATATTTGTTGTGCAATGGGTGGACGTGTTGCAGAGGAAATTATATTCGGAGAAATTACGACAGGGGCATCTTGCGATATAAAACAAGCTACTAAAACTGCCCGAAAAATGGTATGTGACTGGGGGATGAGTATATTAGGACCAGTTGCCTATGGTGAAAATCAAGACCATATATTTTTAGGTCGTGATATTTCCAGAACTCAAAATTATAGCGAAGAAACAGCTACAAAAATCGACAATGAAATTTTAGAAATAGTTGAAACAGAATACAAGCACGCTCGTCAAATTTTGACAGAAAAGTTATCTCTCCTGGAAAAGCTTGCCCAAGCATTATTAAAATACGAAACAATTGACGGAAAATGTGTTTATGAACTTATTGAAAATGGAGACTTCATTAATCCATTAAAACCTCCACAAAAACCAACAAATATCAACCATGACAGCAACAATTCTAAACCTAGTAGGGGGAAAAAAGACAATAAACAAGAAGATGACAATGAACCACAATTAATTCCTATTGGACAAAATGAATCAACAATTACTAGTAATTAAAAATGGATGATGAATCAAATAAAAATAATTCTGCTTTTGATGATTTAAAGAAACAATTTAATGATATTTTCAGTTCATCAATTGGGAAAATTAATCTGATGCCAATGAGCATTGGGCAAGATTTTCAACACCAAGAGCAAGATAGTAGTGCAACAGATGAATTTATACAAAAAATAAAAAATTTTAACCTCAAACCACATGATGTTAAATCTTATCTAGACCGCTTCGTAATAAAGCAAAATGACGCAAAAAAAGTCTTATCTGTCGCTGTTTGCGATCATTTTAATCATGTAAAAAAATGTCTCAATAATCAGGAAGCACAAGAAAAAGAATACAATAAACAAAATGTACTTTTACTCGGACCAACTGGAGTTGGTAAAACATACTTAATTAGAAATATTGCAAAGCTAATAGGAGTACCTTTTGTCAAAGTGGATGCAACAAAATTTTCCGAAACTGGATATATTGGCAGTGATGTTGATGAAATGATTCGCGATTTAGTAAAGGCAGCTGACGGTAACGCAGACATCGCACAATATGGCATCGTATTTATCGATGAAATTGATAAAATAGCAACTACTGCTAACAGTGATAATCGTGATATTTCAGGACGAGGCGTGCAAATAAACTTACTCAAATTAATGGAGGAAAGTGAAGTAAGTTTATTTAGTCAAACTGATGTCATGGCACAAATAAAAGCAGCTATGACAATGTCTGATAATAAAAGAACGACAAGCATAAATACAAAACATATATTATTTATAGCAAGTGGTGCATTTGATAAACTCTCTGATATAGTTAAAACACGCATCGGAATACGAAGTATCGGATTTAATTCTACTCAACTTAAACAATCCGAAGATGATTCATATAATTTTTTAAAACAAACAACAACTGCAGACCTTATAAAGTTTGGATTTGAGCCTGAATTTGCTGGCCGTTTACCAGTTCGTGTGTCATGTGAGACATTAAATGCTAATGACTTACGTGATATTTTAACTTCATCTGAAGGTTCAATTTTAAAACAATATGTTGAAGATTTCGAAGGATATGGGATAAAATTATCAATTACTGAAGATGCAATAATTGAAATCGCTAAACGTGCATCTAAAGAACAAACTGGAGCCCGTGGATTACTTACAATATTGGAACTAATATTTCGTAATTTTAAATTCGAACTACCTTCAACAAATTTGACAGAATTATTGATAAACAAGGAATGTGTTGAAAATCCAGAAGCGGAACTTCAAAAGCTATTAAGCTCAATATGACATTAAATCCTACTAAACTATTCGACCTAGAATCAGCTTGTAAAATCCGAGAAAACTTGCGTAATCAAAACAAGAAAGTTGTACTAACTAACGGTTGTTTTGATCTATTACATGCAGGACATATTTACTCAATTCATCAAGCAGCAGCGCATGGAGATTCTTTATGGATAGCTTTAAATTCTGATACTAGTGTAAAAAAGCTTAAAGGAGATAAAAGACCAATATTCAACGAAAACATTCGTGCTTATATACTCTCTGCATTAGAAGATGTAGATGGTATTTTTTTATTTAAAAATTCAACTCTAACTAATGAAATTTTATCATTTAAACCTGACGTATATGTAAAATCAGGAGATTATACACTGGAAAGCTTAAATAAATCTGAACGTTCAGCACTACAAACAATACAAGCTAAAATTTATTTTGTGCCATTTTTGAATGGATTCAGTACAACTAGTATAATAAAAAAAATAAATAACGATCAATCATGCTTATAAGCATCATGTAAACGAATTAATCCAACAACACATTCATTACAGAAATCAATAACTGGCAACACCGAGATTTGCGATTTACGATTTTCCATAATTGCAATAGCTTCACCTAAACTAGCATCTTTACTAACAGTTTCTGGATCATTAACAATAACATCTTTCACACGTAATTCATCAATATTTACTTCACCCTGTAGTAGTCGCCTAATATCACCATCAGTAATTATCCCCAGCAACTTACAATCTTTATCTAAGACCAAAGCAGCACCCAATGGAAAGTTCGTCATCTCAATAACTGTTTTACGTAAACTATCGTTTGCAGAAACGCAAGCACACTTACTAAGTTTATGCATGACATCTGACACACGCAATAATAAATTCCTTCCAAGCTGCCCAGCTGGATGATAACGAGCAAAATCTTTCTTAGATATTCCCCTTATTCCCATAATTTCTGCAGCAAACGCATCACCAATAGCTAAGCTTACAATTGCACTCGTTGTGGGAACAATATTCAATGGATCAGCTTCTTTTGCAAATGAAATATCAATAACAACATCTGCTGCTTCGGCTATTGGAGATTTTATATCTCCAACAATTGCAATAATAGATGACTGAAACGTTTTTAATGTGGGGATTAACTTCAAAATTTCATCACTAGCACCACTCTTAGAAAAAATAATAGTTGGATCTCCAGGAGAATATACTCCAAGATCCCCGTGAGCTGCTTCAGAGGGATGCAAAAAAACGGCTTGCTGCCCAATACTTGAAAAAGTTGCTGCTACCTTACGAGCGATATGTCCAGATTTCCCTATTCCACATAAAACAACCTTTCCATCATGGGATAAAATAATTTCAACCGCACGATCAAAATTATTATCAAGAAGCTCATTGACTTTTTTAATAGCGTCGTACTCTACTTGTAATAGTTTTTTAGCAAACTCTGCCATTTCACTTTAAATTATTTTCCTTTCAATAACTGACGTGCTTTTTCTAAATCTTCAGGGGTATCGATCCCTATCGTTTTATTCAAAGTCTCTACAGTATCTACAACAAACCCGTTCTCTAAAAAGCGTAACTGCTCTAATTTTTCTATATACTCTAATTCTGAAGGGTTCATTAAATTATACTGCTCTAATACGGAACGTCGATATCCATAAATCCCAACATGCCCATAATAGCTAGCATAATCCATCCACTTAGAAGAATCTCTTTCATCACGTACAAATGGAATTACACTTCGAGAAAAATACAATGCTTGACCAGCATAATTAATAACAACTTTTACATAGTTCGGATCACTAACATCAGACATATTTTTGAACTTAAATATTGGAGTAAAAATGTCTGCTTTACTTTCTTTTGATTTTACCAAGATACGTTCGATTATCCCAATATCAAAAAACGGCTCATCTCCTTGAACATTTATTATAAAATCACCTTCAATTTTGTCCAATACAGACACAATGCGCTCAGTACCAGAATTACATTTATCACTTGTTTCAATTACATCCGCTCCAAACTCTAAAGCAGTATTTTTTATAACTTCAGAGTCCGACAATATATAAATATGATTAATATTTAAACATGTGCACACTCGATCAAAAACGTGCTGCAAAACAGGCTTCCCACAAAGATCTGCTAAAACTTTTTTCGGGAAACGTGAAGAATTCAAACGTGCTGGAATACAAACTGAAACTTCCATAATTTAAGGCACTATGAATGATTAAGATCATTGTTTTTAATCGCAATTAATAATTGCTTACCTGCACGAAACTTTATTACTCGTCGTTCAGGAATAACTACAGTGTGAGAAGGATTATTAGGATTCCGTCCTACCCTACTTTTATGAATTTGTTGCTCAAAAACCCCAAAATTTCTAAACTCAACATTACGTCCTGCTACTAATGCATTAAATAAAGTATCTAAAAAAATATCCAAAATGGCACTAATATCTACCCGGGATAACTGAGTCTGTTTATAAGCAGACTCTATCATTTCTTTCTTAGTCAAATTCTTAACCATTCTTAAATACCCTCTCTTCTTTTACTTTGTCTTATAAAAAACGCAACGATAACTTAATATTTTTTCACCTCTCTACTGTATTCTAAGCCATGTGTGAGTGAACTAACATATGGAATCTTTTTAGCATCACAGATAACGGCTCGTCGACTTAAACGTACACGACCTTTATCATCCACACCAATACACTTAACAATAATTTCATCCCCGATCTTACATACATCTTCCGGATTTTCAATACGAAAATCAGCAAGTTCAGAAACATGCACTAAACCTTCTTTACCAGGCAAACATTCAACAAACACACCAAATTCTTTTACCGATTTTACAACACCACGATAAACTTTATTTACCTCGATGTCACAAACAATTGCGTTGATTTCGTTTATTGAAAAATCTAAATTTTCCTGGCTATTAGCAAAAATGGAAACCACACCGTCTTCACTTATATCAATCTTAGCACCAGTTAAATCAGTAATGCGTTTTACAGTTTTTCCACCAGGTCCGATTAATGCACCAATTTTACTAGGATGTATTTTCAAAACACTGATCCTTGGGGCACTAGCACTTAATTCTTTTCTTGGTTCTGATTGAACAGCAGACATTATATCTAATATTTTCAATCTTGCATCTCTACTCTGAAAAATTGCTTTTCTTGCTAACTCTAATGGCAATCCATCAATCTTCAAATCAAGCTGAACACCAGTTATTCCTTTTCGGGTTCCACATAACTTAAAATCCATGTCTCCGAAATGATCTTCCGTTCCAATGATATCTGTTAACAATACGCTGGAAATTATATCATTATTGTCATTTTTTCTGGTAACCAAACCAACAGAAATACCAGCTACCATATCACTAATCGGAACACCAGCATCCATTAAGGCCAAACACCCACCACATACACTAGCCATAGAAGAAGAACCGTTTGATTCTAAAATATCGGACACTACTCTAACTGTATACGGGAAATTTTCTTCCGATGGGATAACAGGCAACAAGGAACGCTCCGCCAATGCTCCATGCCCGATTTCTCTACGTCCTACAGAACCAATACGTCCAGCTTCTCCAACTGAAAAAGGTGGAAAATTATAGTGCAAATAAAAAGACTTCGATGAAATCCCACCTGTAATTGCATCAATCTCTTGAGAATCTTTTTGACAACCCAAAGTTAAAGACACCAATGCTTGAGTTTCTCCACGTTGAAACAAAGCAGAACCGTGAACTACTGGAAGCACACTAACATCACATTCAATCGGCCGAATTTCATCCAACTGACGACCATCAACACGCTTAAAATTATCTAAAATATTATCACGGTAAACTCTCTCTTGAAGTACTTCAAAAGCCATATTGACCTGTGCAATATGATCTTCGGCGTCAGTTAATTCGCTATTCACAGTATCTAGCGCCTCAGCCTTAATTTCCGCAACTGCATTCTCGCGCTTTATTTTACTAGGTTGAAAAACCGCAGATACAAGTTTTTCACTAAATCGATCGCAAATATTTAATACCTTTTCATCGACAACATTTAAGTGAAACTCTTTTTTTTGTTTACCAACTATCCTCGCTAATTCACGCTGTGCAGCAATAATAGGCTGAATTTTTTGCTGGCCAAAATTTAAAGCTTCCAAAAAACGTTCTTCTGGGATTTGAGCTGCATTTCCTTCAATCATCATCATATGTCTTTCATTACCTACATAGATCAGATCGAGTGTAGATTGCAAAATTTGAGAATTTGTTGGATTTATTACAAATTCACCATTTATTTCTCCAATACGAACACAAGCAATTGGACCATTCCATGGGATATCTGAACACATTAATGCAGCAGATGCTCCATTAACCATTAAAACATCCGCTTCATTTTCCGAATCAGTAGAAAATAATGTTCCAATAATTTGAACTTCATTTAAAAATCCTTTAGGAAATAGCGGACGCAATGGACGATCACACATTCTCGCGGTTAATATTTCTTTTTCACTAGGCTTACCTTCACGCTTACCATAACCTCCCGGCATTCTTCCGGCAGCTGAAAATTTTTCACGATAATCAACAGTTAAAGGGAAAAAATCCTGCCCAGGTAATACATTTGGCGACACAACCGCAGTAACAAGTACATTAGTTTCTCCAAGATTAACCATTACTGCACCATTAGCTTGCTTAGCAAGTGTTCCAGTTAAAAAATTTATACCGTAATCTGAAACCTCAACTTCGTATTTATGTTTCATTGTTTATTTTATACATTCCTTATACAAAACATAGCATAGCACACACTTAACTTTAAAAATCTGCTATGCTTTTCACCATTTTAATATATCACTTACGCAGATTAAGTCTTTGAATAATATCTTTATACAAATTAATATCCTTATTCTTTAAGTACTTTAATAAACATCTACGGCGATTGGCTAACGCCACCAATCCACGTCTTGAATGAAAATCTTTAACATGCAACTTAAGATGTTCCGTTAAATGCTTAATTCTACTGGTCAGCAACGCTATTTGTACTTCAGTAGAACCAGTATCTGTTTCGTGATGTTTAAATTCGTTTATAATTTTTTGTTTATCCATAATATCTTTAATTTCACGGTTATCGGAATTTGTACATACAAATTCGAAACAGAGTATAAACTCTTATTTCCGTTAAAACATTATATCAGTGCGATATAACACTAACCGCGGAGACAATTCTCTAACGCTAAACACTCAACTTGGTTATTCTATAACCATTTACAAGAAAAATTTAAATAAAAAATTTCGCCATAAAATATGTATTTATGATTGCTTATCATATAATTAAGTTCAACATTACACTTATGTCTGACAAGTGGGAAAAATTTACACAACATCTAATTAGAAATGAAGACCTAGGGATATCCTTAGATCTTTCTGGGATGCAGTTTACTGATACTTTTTTTCAAGAAATGGCCGAAAAAATAACACTAGCTTTCAATGACATGGCTTCTTTGGAAGCAGGTAAGCTGTCTAATGTTGATGAACATAGACAAGTTGGGCATTATTGGTTACGAAACCCAAATATTGCACCTGATCCTAAGGTTGCATCAATCATAGAGTCTAACATTAAAGACATCTTAGAATTTGCTCAAGATGTACATTATGGCAATATACGCGGCCAAGGAGGAATTTTTAAAAACGTCCTTTATATTGGCATTGGAGGATCGGCACTTGGACCACAACTGTTATATACAAGCCTTGCCAAACACCCTAAACTTAAAATGTTCTTTATTGATAATACTGACCCCGACGGCATCGACACCATCTTAGATAATCTCAAGGGGCAATTATCAAACACATTGACAATAATTACTTCAAAATCTGGCAGCACACCAGAACCACGCAACGCAATGCTAGAAGTAATACACGCCTACCAAAAAGAAAATATTTCATTTGCTAAACAAGCAGTCGCCATAACTACTCAGAATAGTAAATTATACAATCAGGCCACACATGAAGGATGGATAAAAATTTTCCCGATGTTTGATTGGGTCGGCGGACGTACAAGTATTACATCTAGCGTAGGATTACTCCCTGCTGCACTGGTCGGAATCGATATAAAATCATTCTTATCAGGCGCTAAAGGAATGGATGCTTGGACACGTTTTCATTCTCAGAGTAACCCGGCAATGAAACTAGCATTAGCATGGTATTATGCAACAAATGGGAAAGGTCAAAAAGACATGGTTGTCATCCCATATAAAGATTGCTTAGTAAATTTTCCAAAATACCTACAACAATTAGTAATGGAATCAATTGGGAAAGAAAAAGATTTAAACAACAACATTGTTCACCAAGGCTTAACGGTGTATGGCAATAAAGGATCCACAGACCAACATTCATACATTCAACAATTACGCGATGGTATAAATAATTTCTTCGCGACTATTATTGAAGTATTAACTCCACGACAAGGTGAATCATTAAAAATTGAAAACGATATTACCACAGGTGATTATCTACTTGGATTTTCAATTGGAACGGAAAAAGCGTTATCATCTAATAATAGACAAACAATTGCTATTACACTCACTAAATTCGATGCTTTTTCATTAGGTATGCTAATAGCACTTTATGAACGTGCCGTCGGATTTTATGCTTCAATGATAGGGATCAACGCTTACCATCAACCCGGCGTTGAAGCCGGTAAAAAAGCCGCAGCATATGTGCTAGAACTTCAACAAAAGATACTGGACTTTTTAAAAAAACATAAAAACAAAGAATTTACTCTTAATGAGATATTTAACAACTTAAGCATAGTAGACCAAGATAAAAAAACAGTTTTTAAAATATTGGAACAACTCTCTATCTCACGACCTGAAATACAAAGAACATTTTCAAAAAATTCTATCGAAGAATATACCTATATTTTTAATTTAAAATAAAATGAATACTAGATATAAAAAATTATCAGATAATTTAACAAAATTTTCTATAAATCTACAACCTGGAGAAACAGTATTACTGGATATGTGCAACGTTCCTGAAGACATGGTTATCCAGTTAATAACTTCAGTGTATGAATGCGGTGCAACTCCGGTATTAAAAATACGAACAAATAAAATTTCACGTACGATAAATCTGCTAGGCAATGAGCAAGTATTTAATAAACAAGCAGAACTTGCATTAGCAGAAATGAAACAAATTCAAGCTTATATCGCCATACGTGGAGGTAATAATATTTTTGAACAATCTGATATTTCTCAAGATCAACAAAAATTAATATCATCGTGCATGAAAGAAGTATTGGATTGGCGTGTACAAAAAACTAAATGGGTAATTTTACGCTGGCCAAGCGATGGATTTGCACAACAAGCTAAAATGAGCTCAGAGTCATTTGAGAAATTTTACTTCGATGTATGCACTATGGATTACTCACGCATGCAACCGGGCATGGAAGCATTAAAAAGAGCTATGAAAGCAACTGATGAAGTACATATCGTTGGTCCTAATACAGATTTGACGTTTTCTATAAAAAATATCCCTGCTATTGAATGCGGTGGTACGCACAATATCCCCGACGGGGAAGTCTACACTGCACCTGTTAAAAACAGTGTAAATGGGATATTAACTTACAATACACCGACAGTATACAATGGTATAGCATTTGAAAATATCTCGTTTAAATTTAAAGACGGAAAGATCATTGAGGCAAGTGCTGGTAATAAAACAAAAGAATTAAATTCTATACTAGATACTGATCCTGGAGCAAGATACATTGGGGAATTTTCCTTTGGATTTAATCCTTATATTACAGAACCAATGTGCGATATTTTATTTGATGAAAAAATTTCTGGATCATTTCATTTCACTCCAGGACAAGCATACGAAGATGCAGATAATAGCAATAGATCTAAAATACACTGGGATCTAGTTTGTATTCAGCGTCAAGAGTATGGTGGTGGAGAAATATATTTTGATAAAAAATTAATCCGTAAAGATGGAATATTTGTTAGAGATGGACTAGATTTATTAAACCCTGATTATTTGTTAAGAAATAATTAAATAATATAGTTGACAACATTCTGTCTAATGACACAAAAACTACCATCTTTTGCGAGTGTAGCTTAGTTGGTAGAGCGCCACCTTGCCAAGGTGGATGTCGAGGGTTCGAGTCCCTTCGCTCGCACCAAAATTTTTGAGCCAACATACATTTCAATAATAGAAGGCTTTTTAATTACATTGGCTAAAGCTTAAGTAGTGCTTTCAACTCTAGAACGCAATAACAAGAACATTTTTAAGGTAAAAATACTTAAAAGTAACACGTTACTCTGTGTATATTTTTCCCAAAACTTAAAAAATATATTACATAAATATCGATATTTTAAATTTAAATATTAAAAACTGCTAAGCGACGCTGCATTGACCTTTCTTTACAAAACATGTCTCTACCTATCACTCTATATAAAATTTCATAAATAAAGGTAATCCGATACCAATCATTTTTATAGTTTACTGCCATTGATCAGATGATTTGATTTTTTGTACACACTTAACTTATATATTTAAAACCATAATTAGGATTATGTTATGTATTTCAAGTACGGTAAAAAAGAAATAGAAGCATTAAAAAGCAAGGATAGAAAGCTTGCTGAAGTCATCGATAAAATCGGTTACATAAATAGGCAGACAGACCCTGATATATTTGCATCCATTGTACATAACATTATAGCCCAACAAATTTCAATGAAGGCAGAACAAACAATTTGGAAGAAAATGACAGATACCTTGGGGAAGGTAAATGCTGCCACTGTTTCAAAACTATCAAAAGAAGAAATACAAAAATTTGGCATAACCTTTAAAAAAGTTGACTACATCTTAGAATTCGCAAACAAGGTTAAAACCGGCCAAATTGACTTACAAGCAATTAACAAAAAAACAGATGAAGAAATCATCAAAGAATTGTCGTCACTTCGTGGTGTAGGAGAATGGACTATTGAAATGATTTTATTATTTTGCCTAGAACGTCCTAATGTTTTTAGTTACAAAGACTTGGCAATATTAAGGGGGCTTCGTATGATTTACCGACATAAAAAAATCACAAAGGAAATCTTTGAAAAATACAGGCAAAAATTTACCCCATATTGTAGTATCGCAAGCCTTTATCTGTGGGAAGTATCACTTGGCAGTATACCGGGATTAACAGATCCTGCACAAAGCATAAATAAAACCATAAGCAAAAAGAAAAAAGAAAATAATAACGTTCACAAACAAGCAAAAAAGAAGGATTAATACATGCAATACATCTCAAATTATGATTCTTCTATTGGGAAAATATTTCTTGCTGCAAATGATGAAGGGTTAACAGGGCTTTGGTTTGATAGTGAAAAGCATTGTTGCAACAATGTAGACAAAGAACACATAGTAGTAGAAACAGATGCCATTAAACAAACCAAAAGATGGCTAGACATTTATTTTCAAGGCAAAGCACCGTATTTTATTCCACCACTAAGTCTTGTTGGGAGCGAATTCAGACTCAAAGTCTGGGACATTTTAAAAAAAATTCCTTACGGGAAAACTATTGCATATAATGATATTGCCAAAGAAATTGCCAAACAAAAGGGGATAGAAAAGATGTCGGCACAAGCTGTTGGAGGTGCAGTAGGACATAACAAAATTTCTATTATTATTCCATGTCACCGAGTGGTTGGCACAAATAAAAGTTTAGTAGGTTATGCAGGAGGAATAGATAAGAAGTTTAAGTTACTGGAACTTGAGGGCTGTAATATGAAAGAATTTACAATACCAACTAAAGGAACTGCTTTGTAGGTTATTAATCTTGTACCGGTGCAAAAAAACACAAAGTGATATCAACGCAAATAAACTTTAAATGAAAAAAAATCTATAAAATCAGGTATAAATCGTATAATAAGAAAAGAAGACACCGAAAAACTTGTGAAAAACAATAATGCACTTTTAAATATTATTTAAGACAATAAATTTTATGATTTACAAAAGTTTGATAAGCTCAGTACCACAAGGCTAAGCCGTATTTCAGGACTAATTCGATATATTCATTAAAAACAGTCGAATTGATTAAAAACTTACATAAATCCTCAAGAAACCTTAAAAAGGAGTTTTTCATATACCGTGATCAATGGAAGTAAAACAAATGGAGATGTGATAGTTAAAACATGCAAAGTGCCGGTTATAGTGAAAAACCTTCATTTACTGTAGAAAGTCACAAATATTGTCTGAACTCCGAACTGTCTTGAAAACTTACAACAGAAAAAACAAGTAATTTTTAAGACGCTTGATGGAACAACAAAAGCTGGGTACAAACTTTTCAAAATTTGTACAAAAAACACATTACAAAAAAAAAGATAAACTATTGCTTTTGAATATTCACTCTTAGATAACATTTCACTAAATTAAATACAACTAATTAGCTCTTCTTTTTCTAATTTTTCTAACCTTTAAAAATTGAAACTTCTTTTAAAATATTTCTTAGATTAATCGCATCATGAGGCATATGTTCTGCTATCGTTAAACCTACTATTTCAGCTCGACTACTCACATCTGCTAGAATTCTTGCAACTTGATTCAAAGATAATTCACCCATCGCAGCATTGTATTCAGCTTTTGTAATATGCGGTTTACTCTGTGTGTTTGAACGATAATCTTCTCTTGAAAGAACATCTAAATCCCAGTGAATTGCCAAATGTTTGATATTATTTTCTTCTATCCAATCAAAAATAGGTTCGCTGTTTTCCGTTAATTCATCAGGTACTGCGATCTTAATATTTAAATTTTTAATATTACTATCCTGTGTCACGATCCTTAAGTCCTCTTTAATTATACCTGCCAGCATAACTTTGCTTTGTTCAAAAGGATTATCTACTCTTGTTATGTCAGATTTTTGACTTAACCCTAACAAGTTCCCTAAAACCATTTCATGAAGATGAGTAGAATTCGTTATATCAGAAACATCAGGATGAGCGTCCAACCACAAAACACCGAGTTTATCCCCATATATTGAATGTAGGTAATCAAACGGAACTTCACTTGCTGAACAATCACCCCCTACAACAATAATTTTTTTAGGGCTCTTTTCATTTAAAATTTTCAATATTTCTTGCTTTTGTTTGAGCAAAACATCTCCGTAATCAACACCACCAACAGTTCTAATGTCATCTGTAAAATTTGCACTGACAGCAACCTCCACTGATTCGATACTGTCATTTTCAGGAACTATAACCGATAATAATTTTGAAACGTAATAATAATCAGGATTAACCCCACCCTGCCAAACAGGATATATTAGTTTAATTGTCCCCATATTGTTAACCTCTTTTTTGTGTCTTCACCTGTAATAATAAGAAATAAATTTGCCGCTGTTAATAGTTTTTTTCAACAATGAAAAATTGCAGCACAAAAACGGACAAAATTTGTTTTAAAACCAGAAAATTTTCATAAAAAAGAAATACGAACTTATTTAAGTGTTAAATAATAAAAAGTATGAGCAAAAAAGACATGAGATGTACAAATTTTATTGCACACAAAAATGAAGGCCGATAATCAAAAAAAATATTTATTTGTTTAATACATTTTCTTACCATAAGCACACTTATGGCAAAAACCAAAAATGACAACTGGGATAAAACGTTCCCAAAATCAGAAAAAGTCAATGTTCAAAAAGTAACTTTTAAGAATCGTTACGGGATTGAAGTTGTAGGTGATTTGTATGCACCCAAAAATACAGTAGGTAAAATAGCAGCAATTGCTGTTTCAGGACCATTCGGTGCTGTAAAAGAACAAGTCTCAGGAAGATATGCTCAAACAATGGCAGAACGTGGGTTTATAACTCTTGCATTTGACCCGAGTTACACAGGTGAAAGTATGGGAACACCAAGAAACATTGCGAGTCCAGAAATAAATACGGAAGATTTTTCAGCAGCAGTCGATTTTCTATCTAATCAAGAAAACATCGATGCAAACAAAATCGGCATAATAGGCATTTGTGGTTTCGGTGGATTTGCTCTGAATGCAGCAGCCATCGACACAAGAATTAAAGCAACTGCAACAATTACAATGTACGATATGACAAGAGTCACAGCCAAAGGATATAACGATTCAATGGATGAACAGGCACGGTATGAACTTAAACAATCTCTAAACAAGCAAAGATCCGAGGATTTTAAAAACGGCACATTTAAAAAAGGTGATAGTATGCCCAAAACCGCAACAGACAGCATGCCGCAATTTCTGAAAGATTATATCGGTTATTATCAAAACCCTCAAAGAGGTTTTCATCCTCGTTCCATCGGGTCAAATAGCTCTTGGAATATGACATCATCTCTATCTTTAATAAATATGCCAATTTTAGCATACAGTGATGAAATCAGAACTGCTGTTTTGATGATTCACGGTGAAAACGCACATAGTAAATATTTTAGTGAAGATGCATTCAAAAAACTAAAAGGTGATAATAAAGAATTATATATCGTCAAAGGCGCTAACCACGTTGATTTATACGATAATTTAGAAAAAATTCCATTTGGTAAAATTGAAACTTTTTTCACTCAAAATTTAAAGGAAGCTAAATAATTCAGAAAATGTTCAACTTGAATGTGGTAATGGCACTTGTAAGCTTCGATCTCACATTTGCCACCACAAATTAAGGGAATAAAACTATGAAAAAAATAACTCAAACAGCAGGTAGAGACGTTTTAGGAGAATTCGCTCCTGAGTTTGCCCATTTTAATGATGATATTTTATTTGGTGAAAACTGGAACAATCACGATATTGATACAAAAACTCGATCAATCATAACAGTTGTAGCTCTTATATCTCAAGGCATTACAAACAGTTCTTTAAAATATCACCTACAAAATGCTAAAAATCACGGTGTAATGAAATCTGAAATCGCGGCAATTATAACAAATACAGCTTTTTACGCCGGCTGGCCAAATGCTTGGGCTGCATTTGATCTCGCCAAAGAAGTATGGACAAAAGTAAATGAACAAAAAGATTCTCAAATCTCGAAACAGGATTATGAAAACTCAATTCTATTTCCGATTGGAATTAAAAACACAGCCTACGATAAATACTTTATTGGGCAAAGCTATGTTGCACCAATTTCCAAAAGTCAGGTAAATATAATAAATGTAACATTTGAACCTAAATGTAGAAACAACTGGCATATTCACCATGCAAAATCAGGCGGAGGACAACTGTTAATTGTAATTGGCGGTCGAGGATATTATCAAGAATGGGGGAAACCTGCTAGAAAACTTATTCCAGGTGACATAGTAAATATTCCGGCAGGTATTAAACACTGGCATGGCGCATCACATGACAGTTGGTTTTCTCACCTCGCCATCGAAGTTAATGGAGTTGAAACATCTAACGAGTGGCTAGAACCTGTATTAGATGAACAGTACAACAAATTAAAATAGAAAAATAATACAACATATCGTTAGTCTTTTTAACACCATTGGTGTACTTTTTACTTTCCGTAGCGAAAAAAATTTTTTGAACCTGCAAAAGCATTAAACAAATCAAAACACAGATAAAAAATAAAAACTTCAGCAGAACGAGAAACACAAAAATTTACTAAAAGAAAAAACAATGGGAGAAGACTTTCATAAAAACAGGTGTAAAATTTCGTTCACAAATCAGCTTATAAAATGCATAGATAAAAAATGTGAAACCTTAGAAAAATTTTTAAACAGTGGCGGAGAAAGAGGGATTCGAACCCTCGAGCCCCTTTTGAGGGCCACCTTCTTAGCAGGAAGGCGCTTTAGACCGCTCAGCCATTTCTCCTCCTAATTAATAGTCAGAGTTGTAAACAAAAATTAATACAAATCAACATTTAATTAAATTTAAATTGAATAAAATTCCGCTTTAAATAAAATAATTTTCCAGTATGGTACACTCGATTTCAAGATCTGATCAATGCCAAAAGATTCCGTCGGAACAATTCAATATAAAAAACGTAGAAAATTCTTCAAATCTCATACAACAAAAACCAAGTAAATTAGCATTGCAACGTTTGCTCAAAGATAGGCGAGCTTCAACACAAAAAAATTCTTCTTTAAAAGAAAAAAATATTCAATCGTTCGTCAAAAAGTTGAAATCTATTTGTAAAAATAAAAAACTAAAATTTACACAGTCTAAAGGGCAAATAACAATAGATGGGAAGACAACAATAAAATTTACTAAAGTGGGAGATGAAACTTATTTGGTGCTTTCATATTTAAGGAAAGATCAAGATGAAGCATTTGACATATTAGACAATGTACTAAAAGACTCACAAAAAGAGAAAGGAGAGGACGGAGCTGAATTTATAAAATATGAGAACGAGAAAATAATTTTACCACAGAGAGAAGCAATAACGATAGAAAACGATCTTACAACTTTAAACTCCGACCTAAACTACAGTGTTCCACCAGAACAAGAAATAAACAATATTCAAAAATTAATTTCTAAGAAGAACGATGATAATGTGGTTGCTACTAAAACTCAAGCGATAGAGCTTACAGCATTGACAGCGATAAATGAAGACACTTTTTCTACACCACTTGAAGATAGAGAACAAAGAATAAATTTCTTAGAAAGGCTGAAGAATATTGTTGACTGTGAAACACAATTAGAAAGCAAGCTATTACTTACCCAAGGTATCGATAATAAAATAAAAGATTTAAACAATTTTTCTTATAGTAAAGAAGCTTTTAAACACGTAGTAAATTTATACAAAAACGCAATTAACATAGACCCTAATGAGGGGCATACAGATGGAATTAATCAACAATCAAATATTAATAATCAGCAATCAAATACCGCTATTCAGCAATTAGATGATCTACTTACAAAGTATGACAAAGAATCTCGTGATAGGTTTATTGAACTATCTAAACAGGCGAAAAAAATATATAAAAGTGCAATAAACTCCAATAAAATTGCAAGAAAAAAAATAGTAAAAGCCTTGAACTATTGTTCAGAAACCTGGAAAACCTACGAGAATAATTTTACTTATAAAAGTAATGACGGAACAAAAATAAGCCAAATAGTTAGTACAATTACGCCTGCTTGCGAAATGAATATATTTAATTATTTTTCTGATGGAATACGAGGAATATCATCAAATGATAGAAAATCTGAACATTTATTAAATGCTTGGGAAACAGAATTGAAAAACGGAGAGAAAGTGCTTTTTTCAGGCATGAGACATGGGTGTACATCTAAGAAAGAATCACGAACTAAAGAAATGATTCAAATGGCAATTTATCAGCAATTAAAGGAACAACAGAAACAACAGACACCAGGTGAACAACAGGCACAAGGCGAACAACAGACACAACAAACAAAAGATTCAATTTTGAATAATTTACTAGACAATGAGGTTATAGAATTAAACCTTTCTTCAACTCAACTACTTACACATACTAATATCGCAGGAGATAAAGATATTGGATTAAATCAAATTGAAGAATTAAAAAAATATTCAACGCAACAAAACCCCAATGGTGAACCACCTGGGACTATAGAATTTACGTTGGATCTACCTAATAATCAAACAAAGAAGGTAAAATTAAAATTAAATTTACTAACTTTTAACTTTGGAGTAAACTTACAAACCAGGTGGCATTTAGGACGATCTAAAGAAGAAGATGCCATAAATTTAGAAAATCTACAAAAGCTACTCGGTAAAGATTTTTTTGAAGAAAAGAATAATACTACTATTCCATCAGGAATATTAAAAAATACACTCGATGCAATCGATACTGAAATTAATAATCAAAGTAGAAATCAAAGTAAAAAGGCAGAACTAGAAAAAGAAAAGAAAATCTTACTAGAATTAGCAACTCAAATAAAGCAACTATGGCGTTCAGGAAAATATCGTGCTGCAGATAAAAATCCATATGCTATGCCAGCCAGAATCGCTTTATTAACCTACAAATTAGGATACGTATCTTCTTTTAATTGTAAAAGCGGGAAAGATAGAACTGGAGTATTAGATGCTGAAATAAAAAATTTAGCGGCATATATCGAAGTCAACGGGAAAGTACCTGATTACACAAAAGAACCAACACAAGTAGATAAAGAAAATTTAAGTAATATGCATTCAAATTGTGGTTCGAAAGAAGTATTGATTGCTTGTACAGGTGTAATGGGATCGAAAATTCCATTTATGCCTAATTTCTATGGGCGATTTTCAGATGAATATAAAAAAGAATTCTTAGGGATTACTAACGACTTTGGGATATAACAACTTTGAAATAGTTTAAAAAATTAAAATTGCAATGTAGGTATCGACGTGAAAACTTTTTTTAAAATATCAGCACGTTTAATATCACATTCAACATCATTGGAATCCAAATTCAATAACACTTTAATATGCGATTGTTGAATAGAAGTCATAAGATTATCAATATGACAACGATAATCACTTTCTAAATACCCAAGATCAACGGCGAGTCGAATATTTGATAAATGATTAATCGCTTCGTTTTCTCCCATAATATAGCTATTAGCTAATAATCCAAATGATCGCCCTATAGTATCCCTTAATAATGTGTAACGATTTTTAAGTAAAATTTTTCGTGCAATTTCTTCATTTTCAATAACAGACATAATTATTTGATGTAGTCTGGAAAGAATGTCAACTTCTGAGAGGCCAAGGGTGTGTTGATTGGAAATTTGGAAAATACTACCTAAAGAATTGGAACCTTCCCCATAAATGCCACGAACAATAAATCCAAGTTTTTGTATGGCAGAAATGACAGAAAATATTTGGCCACCTAGTGTAAGGCCAGGTAGATGCATCATGACGGAACCACGCATACCGGTTCCAACATTCGTTGGACACGATGTTAAAAATCCATAAACTTCATCATATGCAATATCTACAGAGGAAGAAATATAATCATCAATTTCACTAATAGTCATCCATAGGTTTTTAAAATCTAGATCTCTACTAAACACTTGCAATCGAAGATGATCTTCTTCGTTCACCATTATTACAACGGAATTATTATTTGATACCAATAAAAAACTATTTTTATCAGATTTTATTAACTCCACACTACATAAGTGAGATTCTACAAGAGAAAACTTCTCTCTAGACTTCAATTTACTGATTTCAAAAATTTTGGGATCCTTTAAAAGTTTACATCCGACTAAAATATTTTTGCATATATTTGCAACTTCCGTAAGATCATTAGCATCGGCATAATACGGAAATCTATAACTTTTAAAGTTACGAGCTAATCGTATACGAGAACTTATAACAATAGGCATTGATGACCTAATAGCTGAATCTGAGAAAATAATATCTTTAATTTCACTCATATATTTTTTATTTTTTCAATTTTTGGATTTCATCACGTATTTTAGCGGCATCTTCATATCTTTCATCAGAAATCGCACGAGATAACTCGATTTGCAATTCATGTAATTTACTCTTGCTACTCGTCTTTTTTATCTTTTTTACATGAATGGTAGCAGTTTTATTTTCTTCTGTAATATTCTCAGAATGTTGATTAATTATCTTTTTACCGACATGGCACTCCCCCTTTTGAGAGCTTTCAATTAATTTATCTACTATTAGCTTTAAATCTTTGTAACAATTTGCACAACCTAACCTACCAGTTTCTTTAAATGTTATAGGGGTGCATCCACAGGATGAACAAATTATTCCAGATAATGCAGAAATATTTTGCTTAACATCACTAAACAATGCTTCTCCAAGCGCTGCTAACATTGCTAACGGAGTACCCTGCCCTTCAAGAATACCATTTTTTGCGGCACATTCATCGCATAAATCAATATTTTTCATTTCATTGTTTATGATTTGAGTAAAGTGCAGTGTAGCAGGTTTGCCACACATATGACATTTTTTCATATACTACCTTCTCTTAAGAATTTTTCTACCGATAATGCTGCCATACATCCCATTCCTGCTGCAGTAATTGCTTGACGAAATAAGTGATCACAACAATCGCCAGCAGTAAAAATACCAGATATATCAGTCTCAACCAAACTCCCACTTTTACTTTTAATATAACCTTTCTCATCAACAAGTGATTCTGAATAAAAAGGTGCTGTATTGGGAATATGTCCAATGGCCAGAAATACTCCATCACAAGTAATTTCACTTATTACTTGCGAATGCACATTTTGAAACTTTATACCCTGAACCTTTTTATCACCAAAAATTTCTAATAAAACAGAATCCCACAAGATATTAATTTTAGCATTATTTAATACGCGTTCTGACATTATTTTTGATGCACGCAGCTCATTTCTTCTGTGTATAATAAAAACTTTTTCGCAAAAATTTGTTAAAAATATAGCTTCCTCACACGCTGAATCTCCACCACCAATAACAACCACCGTTTTTCCGCGAAAAAATGGAGCATCACACGTAGCACATGTACTTACACCTCCGCCACCTAAAAATTTTTGTTCCCCAGGAACATTCATCATTCTGGGAGTTGCACCAGTAGCAATTATTACAGCTTTAGAGTAAATATTGGTATGTTCACAACGAATTTCTTTAATGGCACTTGAAAAATCAACAGACTTTACATTTTCTGATAAAAATTTCGTCCCGAATCGTGCAGCTTGCTTACGCATACGCTCTGCTAAATCATATCCATTGATCCCCTGCTCAAATCCTGGAAAATTTTCAATCTCGCTAGTAGTTGTTAATTGTCCCCCTGGCTGTATACCCTCTACCACTAATGGACATAACTCCCCTCGAGCACAATATATTGCTGCCGTAAGCCCAGCACACCCGCTTCCAATAATTATAACGTTTTCAACATCTTTCATTTATACCATAAGATAAAAACCTGAAAATTAAAAGAAAGTAAAATAAATATCACTTAAAATGTTTTTTATAATCCAATTTTTGTTCAACAAATGACGACACAATCGTAATATTGTCATCAATTGAACGTGATGAAGTCCATATGTGAATTGCTCCTTGGGGCTGTATCATTGGATAAAATTTCCGAGAAAAATCTATACTGTCACGCCTAACAGGATTATCGATCTCTTTCTCAACATTTTTTCGAAAGTCCAACTTAGCATCTACTGTTGCAGAAAACCAAAATTTAAGATCAGCATTTGGGAAAAGATACATACCACATGTCCGACCTTCAGCAATTATTCCATCAAACTTTTGAAAGTCTTTTAAATCAACGACTGATTGAGCGTACTTTATACAAAAATCACTAATTGATTTAAAAAGTGAAGTATATTCTGCTACATTAGCATTAACTTTTTCTGACCGCAATTCTTCATGGCTTAAACGTATTCCGTTTATAGTAAACTTCACAACACGTCCTTCAAGAAATATTTCAAACTTTGACTTATTTAAAAACTCATCAACCCTCGCTTCATTACTCATAATTGGCAATATTCCTTCTTGTAAAAGTGCGTATGTAATAGTTCGAAACATTGCACCAGTTTCTAGATAAACTAGATTAAATCGTTCAGCAATTGCTTGTGAAATTGGTGATTTTTTTGTAGCTGATCCACCATCAACAGTAATGTAAATTTTATCATTTTTAGCAGGTTGCTCTGCACATATCAAAAAGTTACTACATATAATACAACTTATAAGCGCAATACAAAAGGTCTTCGAAAAAGTTTTCATATCCATAGGCAGCAATTTGTATATCAAGTTTTAAATTAAATACAATTTTTTTAACATTTTTTACTAAAATTTATTTATTAAT
Source organism: uncultured Opitutales bacterium (assembly GCA_964486285.1). Lineage (GTDB taxonomy): Bacteria > Verrucomicrobiota > Verrucomicrobiia > Opitutales > JAIRKQ01 > JAIDVZ01. Next base: position 60,464 of record CAZALH010000002.1, read on the forward strand.
TACTTATTAATTAATCAATTTTAAGTTGTAATATTAGTAATATTTTACTAGTACTTTTGCCTGAAAATGGCGGAATTTTCCGAAATTTTATATCAAATAAATTCAATAAAGAATAGAATAGCGACGCTGCATAAATTCTTAGATGTAGATGAAACGCAAACTACAATACGATCTCTAGAAGCAGAAATGGCAGATCAAAAATTTTGGGATAATTACGATAAAGCTCATCAAACAATCACAGAACTTAATTTACTTAAGAAAAAAATAAATGGAATAGTAAATATTGACAATAAATTGGTTGAATTAGATATCGCCATAGAAATTTTGACCAATGATAAAGAAAATGTTGGATACACTTCAGAAACACTGAAAATTATTGAACAATTAACAAAATTAATCGATGAACAAGAAATGGCATCTTACCTCAGTGGACCACATGATGAATGCAATGCATTTCTAAGTATACATGCTGGCGCTGGAGGAACAGAATCCTGTGATTGGGCGGATATGTTATTGAGGATGTATATTCGTTGGACAGAGCGCAAAGGATTTAAATGTGACATTCAAGAGATTCAAGCAGGTGAAGAAGCAGGAATTAGTAGTGCTACAATAAGAATAGAAGGTGAATATGCATATGGCTATTTAAAATCTGAGCGTGGAGTACATCGCTTAGTTAGAATAAGTCCATTTGATTCTAATAAACGTCGGCATACTTCTTTCTGTTCCGTTGATGTAATAGCTGAAATAGAAGATAACGATTCTATAAAAATAGATGACGACGAAATAAGGATTGATACTTATCGATCTAGTGGTAAAGGCGGTCAACACGTTAATAAAACAGAATCTGCGATACGAATCACACATATACCAACAGGTATAGTAGTAACCTGCCAAAACGAAAGGTCACAGTATAAAAACAAAGAATCTGCGATGCGTAGTTTACGTTCACGCCTGTTTGAACGTATGGAAGATGAAAAACGTTCAGCCTTAGAAAAATTTTATGGACCCAAAGGAGAAATCGGTTGGGGAAACCAAATTAGAAGTTACGTTATGCAACCTTATCAAATGGTCAAAGACTTGCGCACTAATGAAGAAACGGGCAATGTACAGGCCGTACTTGATGGAGATATAGATAATTTTATACATACATATCTAAAATCTGGATGCCCCAAAAACCGGAAATCCGGCATAGAAAATTAAAAAACATTATCAAAAAGAAATTATTATGACAGTAATTCCCGTTGTATTTGCTGCAGATAACAATTATGCTTTATACACATATGTAGCTGTACTATCTGCTCTAGAAAACAAAGATAAATCAACAATTTACAAATTTTACTTACTAGTCCCTCCCTTTTTCGAAGAAAATTACAAGGGGAAATTTTATGCACTTTGTAAAAAATATAATTGCACAGTTCAAATTATAAATATGAAGGATACCTTTGCAACAGCTAAACAGTGGTCATACTTTACAACTCCTGTATACTATCGTTTAATTATTGATCAAATAATTACTGACGATAAATGTATTTACCTTGATTGCGATGTATTGGTACTTAAAGATTTATCGGAATTATTTGAAATTGATATCGATGATTTTTACGCTGCTGGAGTTTTAGATGTTCTTAACAAAAACAATCCATCTTATATAACTAAATATAAAATATGTGAACCAATGGAATATATCAATGCCGGGGTTTTATTACTAAATTTACGCAAAATAAGGGAAAACAAAATTTCTGAAGAAATTCAACAACTATTTGGAAATAAAAAATTTATAAAAAAAAGTAAATTTGTCGACCAAGATATAATTAATAAAGCTTACAGAAAAAATATAAAGTATATTTCATTACGATTCAATTTCAATAATTCCATAAAAACTAACGAATTCTTATACTTTCAAGCTTCTAAAATCTTTCAAGAAATAGAGCAGTCATATAATGATGTTTCAGTAATACATTTTGCAGGTCAAGAAAAACCTTGGAATTCGTTTATCAATTGCAATGATAAAACTATCAAAATTTGGCTAAAATATGCTATAAATTCTGACTTATGGAAAGAAATAATAGAATCAAGCATAAAGCAGTACACTCGTAGCATACTAAATGTTAACAAAAATAAAATTAAATTGTTCTTCCAATATTTTCGATATAAATTACTGCGCAATATTTGTACTGGAAATAAAAAACTGCATTATCAAGGTAAATTAAAAAAAATTAATTGTCAGTTACAACTGCTTAAACAGTTACTTGAAAAGTAAATTTATTAAAACTCCACATCATTTTTACAAATTAAACCACATGCGTTAAAAAAATGTAATTTTTTCGTGCATTTCGCAAAAATTTTTACATTTGTTTTTCACGTGACGCTCAAAAAGTTAACAAGCTTGCTGTGCATAGTGGTATTTTCACTTGAAGGCAGCGTGTTTTCTAACACATTATCCGCGGAATCAGGTAACACCAAAATTCCTATTATACTATCTATTGATAACAATTACGCCACATATGCCTATGTAACAATCTACTCAATTTTAGAAAACGCAAACCAAAATACGTACTATGATTTTTATATACTAACTCCTGAGCAATCTGAAATCACTATTTCGGATAAAATTTCAGGGTTACAAAAAAAATATAACTGCAACATTCAATTCATAACAATTAAATCAGATAGCATATGCAATACTCTTGATAATACTCCTGACTCCATGTATCATCGCTTATTAATTGCAGATTTGTTAATAAAATATTCAAAGTGTATATATCTCGATACGGACCTTATTGTATTATCCGATTTAACTGAACTTTTTAATACCGATTTAACCGGATACTATATTGCTGGAGTAAAGGATTGGGCGAGTATACACTCTTATAAACAATTTCATCCGCGAATTATCGATAAGTTTATTGATTTACTCGATATGCAAAATTACGTAAATTCAGGTGTGCTAGTAATGAACTTAGATTTAATCCGCAAACACAACCTAGTACCAAAGTTTAAAGAATTAATAAAACACGGAGTAGATGATAGGCGGTCATTTCCATATCAGGATCAAGATATCATTAATATTATATGTAGAAATCATATAAAATGTATAGACACTAAATACAATTTCATGTCTAACTTTGACGATATTACAACTCAAGGGTTATTATCAGAAGGATTTTCTAATGAAGAGATTGAACAAATTATCAGCAATCCAACAATAATTCACTACGCTATGGAAAAACCTTGGGAAGAAGAATATAATTCTTTTTCAAAAATTTGGTGGGAATATGCAGTACACACACCGTTTTTCACACAAATAGTGCCTCTTTAAAAAAACGAAAAACATTTTTGTATCGAATATTTAATTTAAATTATTAATCAATCTGCATGCAAAATTATCTTAATCTCCTAGAGGACGTATTACTACATGGTGAGCTGCGCCAGGATCGTACAGGAGTTGGTACAATTGGGTTATTTGGTGCACAATTACGCTTCGACATCAGTAAGTATTTTCCATTATTAACGACTAAACAAGTCCACATAAAATCTATAATACATGAATTATTGTGGTTCCTCAAAGGTTCAACCAATATAAAATACCTCCAAGATAATGGTGTAAAAATTTGGAATGAATGGGCTGATGATGATGGTGAACTCGGCCCAGTATATGGTTCACAATGGAGAAAATGGCAGTCACCAGATGGGTCAACAATTGATCAAATAAAGGAAGTAATTAATGATATTAAAACAAACCCATATGGACGACGACATATAGTGTCTGCTTGGAACCCAGCAGATATAAAAAAAATGGCATTACCTCCTTGCCACACATTATTCCAGTTATATGTTTCCAATAAAGGAGAGCTTAGTTGCCAACTTTATCAACGCAGTGCAGATATGTTCTTAGGTGTACCATTCAATATCGCCTCATATTCATTATTAACGATAATGATCGCACAAGTTTGTGAATTAAAAGCAAAAGAATTTGTTCATACTTTTGGCGATTTACACATCTACAAAAATCATATCGAGCAAGTAAAGGAACAATTATCTCGCATTCCGAGAGAGCTTCCACAATTGGAAATTAATGAAACCGTAAAAGATATTGACTCATTTCAATACTCGGATTTTAAACTTAAAAATTACAATCCATACCCTGCAATAAAAGCACCAATAGCAGTATGATATTATCTAATCAATTAACATCTTCCATGCTGCACAATTGTGATCTGCGCGCTATCGCTGCTATGTCGTTAAATGGCGTAATAGGTTCAAATAACACTATTCCTTGGAAAATCCCAGAAGAATTACATTTTTTTCGCGATACTACTATCAATGCGTCTATACTTATGGGAAGGAAAACTTTTCAATCAATAGGTAAAGTTCTGCCAATGCGTAAAAATATTATTATTACAAGGTCTAATATTGAAATACAAGGAGCAACAGTTATTCACTCTTTTGACGAATTATTAAATATCCCTGGCACAATATGGGTATGTGGAGGAGCAAGCATATATCGAACATTATTACCAGCATGTAGAGAATTATATTTAAGTGTAATTAATCATTCGTACCCTGGAGACACATTTTTCCCTGATTACAAATCATTTTTCGGGAATAGACAAATAATAAAGCAAAGTACATTATTCCATGTAGAAAAAATGTTGAACAACGAGCTAATATAATGCGGTTTATTAGAAAAGTTAGATATATTTGGAAAAAATTTTTTCGAAAAATCGTACATAATTTCAGTAAATTTGAAAAATTTTGTGCAGACATATTGTACGATCGCAAAATCAATGTGTACACTAAAATAATCTCATTACCATTATTAATTTTATCTAAGTTTTTTAAAAAAATTGTACAAATACGATACTGGTTATATAAAAAAAATGTCTTTCTATCTCAATCTTTAGGGTGTCCAGTAATTGTAATTGGGAACCTAACTGTAGGAGGAACTGGGAAAACTCCAGTTGTAGAAAAATTTGCTCGAGAATTAAATGCCAAAGGACGCAAAGTCGCAATTTTAAGCCGAGGATACAAGAGTAAACGAGAATCTAAGTTGCGAGTGTTTTACCGATGGTTAGCTCACTCCAAAGAACGTCCCCCACGTGTGGTGAGTAATGGAAAGCAGGTACTAATTGGTCCAGAACGCGCAGGTGATGAACCATATATGCTTGCCAAAAACCTTCCTGGGGTTGTTGTAATCGTTGACAAAGATAGAGTAAAAGCCGGACGATATGCAATAAAAAAATACGGAGCAAACCTGTTAATTCTCGATGATGGCTTTCAGTATCTGCCATTACGTGGACACATGAATATTTTACTTATTGATCAAACTAATCCATTTGGGAACCTAAAACTATTGCCACGCGGAATATTGCGCGAACCAATTAATCACATTAAACGCGCATCTTACGTTTTATTAACCAAATCAGATATCGTCGATAACCCTAAAATTCCCGCACTAGTGCATAAATTTTTACCCAAAGTTGGCATTATAAAATGCTGCCACAAACCAAAGTTTTTGGTAGAAGTTAATAATGAATCAATCAAAAAAGGCATTGATTTTATAAAAAACAAAAAAATATGTGCATTTAGCGGAATTGCCATGCCTGACAGCTTTGAGAATTTTTTAACTAATTATGGTGCGAATTTAATCTATAAAAAACGTTTTATAGATCATCACAAATTTACAAAGGTAGAACTTGATCACGTCTTTAGTTTAGCAATTTATAAAGGTGCGGAATGTGTTATAACTACTGAAAAGGATGCTGTGCGAATACCAAAAGATTACACATGTGCCCTACCTACATTTTTTCTGAAAATAGAAATAAACATTCTGGATGGAGAATCTTTACTAGAGCAAGCTATTACTCGATTCATTTCCGACAATTAAGTCACTTAATACACATCTTTTTGATATCTACCTTGAGATCTAAGTTCAACCATCCAACTATTAACATTGGAAGCACCTATCCCACCAACATCAATAGCTATTTTTTTTAACATTTGCTCAACATCTAAAGCCATATGACTAGCATTCCCACAAACATAAAAATTCGCCCCATTTTTAAGCCAATCCCATAACTCATGTCGAGCTTCCCACATTTTATCTTGCACATATATCTTAGATGCTTGATCACGTGAAAATGCTAAGTCCAACTTATTTAGTACACCAATATCCTTCAACCGCATAATTTCGTCGCGTTCAATAAAATCACAACTTTCATGTTGCCCCCCAAAAAACAACCAAGAATTTCCGATAGGCTTGCCATTTAATTTTCTACTCTCTTGTTCATACAAAAAACTCATAAACGGAGCTAGTCCTGTTCCTGGACCGACCATAATCATGTCAGTCTGAGAATCACTTGGCATCCGAAAATGAGAAGTACAAACATAAGCCTCTATATATTCCCCTATGCTCGTAAGATAATTAAGGTAATAAGAAGCTACCCCATAACGCATATTTCCTAAAAAATTTCTGTAATTAACAGTGCCAACAATCAAATGAATTTCGCTGCCATGCAACACCGTAGCAGAAGCAATAGAATATAACCTTGGAGAAAGTTTCTTTAATCCCTTGCACAATTCAATCGGTTGAAATTTAACATCGGGGTATAAACTTATTAGTTCACATAAAGAATACTGCCCTTCCGCTTCACCTAAAAACTTTTTATCAAAATCTTCCTGTTGAGTGTGATTTAATTTAGTACGAAATGCACTTAAGAATCTTTTTGGTAAATGTGTAATACAGTACTTTTCTAATAAAGTATCTTTTAAATTAAAAGAACCATCTCCAATTGTAACAGTTTCTTCGCCAGAAAACCCCAGCAAAGATAAAATTTTGTTCACTTCTTGTAAATTGTTCTTTGGATAAATAGCTAAATAGTCACCGTTCTCGTAATTTAATTCATTTGCATCAAATATTAAACTCCAAACATCTTTATTACTTTCCTGACCACTTAGACGTAAACGTTCTAAAAGCTTTATCTTACATGGATGTTCTCTGCTGAATTTCATTCTTTTATTCCATTTACACTTCTGATCGCAAAGGTCGATTAGCTAATTGATAAACTAATTCATCTATACTTTTATGTTCATATAGTCCCATATAAATAGCTTCTATAATAGGTGCATCAATATTACGCTCTCTACATATATTAAAAAATGCACGTGTTGTCTTAAATCCCTCCACTGCGGCTTTCTGAGTCTTAAAAATATCTTCTACTGTTTCACCTGCTCCAATACGCTCACCAAATGTACGATTTCTACTCCATGGTCCCATACATGTAGCGACAAAATCTCCAAAGCCACTCAATCCATAAAAAGTATCTTTTTGCCCACCAAGAGCACACCCAATCGTCACCATTTCCCGCAGTGCACGCGTTAAATAAGCTGCTTTAGTGTTATATCCAAATTTTAATCCATCACATACCCCAGCACCAATAGCGTAAACGTTTTTTAAGCAACCCGCTAACTCAACCCCTAAAACATCAGTATTAGTATATATTCTCAATGTGGATGAGGTGAGATTTTTCTGTAAAAATTGCGCTCTACCTGAAGTCGTAGCTAATACCATTGCTGCCGGAAATCCATCCGCAAATTCTTTTGCATTTGTAGGGCCTGATAACACACAAAATTCAAAATCTGGTAAAAATTTTTTTATTAAAACTGACGCAGTTTCTAATTTATCACTTTGAATTCCTTTACATAGTGAAATTAAAACAGGGTATTGATTCAACTCTTTAGAATTGCTTTTTATTTCCTCACAAAGATCAACCAATCCAATAGAAGGGCAACCAATAAAAGCTACTTCCGCTGAATGCAATCCTACAGGAACACTTGAAGTAATTTTTAAATTCTCCGGCAATGTAACTCCCGGGAAAAAATCAACATTCTCGCGCTTACTGCGCATAATTTCTGCTTGTTCTTCAAATTTTGGCACTAAAGTAACATCATGTCCCGTCCGACTGCAATATACAGCGACTGAAGTTCCCCAAGCACCTGCTCCAAATACAGTGATTTTCATAAATTCTAATCCTATTTTATCTCAACTCCGCCACGACCAGGCTGAGGATATACCCTTTCTCCATTATCCTGTTGAATCAACAAAAACTCTCCGTGATCATAAAAAATTTGCACAGTCTTATAGTAAGAAATTGATTTTACTACCCCTGCAGTTAATGTTCCCGAATAAATCTTTTCTAAAGACCCCTTATTTCTCACTACAACATTAACATTACCTGTAGCTGATAAAACAATAGATTTTGTCGCAATCGACTCCGCTTCAACAGGAACTATTCCAGACACATCGAAACTATTGCGAGTATGATTTAAAACAAAAACTAAAACGATACATAAAATAAGGGATAATAATATACCTCCACCAATTAATAATTTTCGTTGTGGCAAAACTGACAACTTAGATTTAAAATTTTTAAACCAAGAAGTAACATTACTGATTGTCTCATCTAATTTATTATGCTCTTTTTTACTAATGTCTTCGCTTATTGAGGTATCACTTTTTATGTGCTCAACAAAATCTCCCGAATGATGTTTAATAGAATCCGACACTTTAAACTCTGGAACTGGACATTGAGACATAACGACATCAACATCTAACTTAAGTAGTCTCGCATAATTTCTAATAAAACCACGAATGTATATAGACGGCAAAGGAAAGTCGAACTTATTGTTTTCTATATCTAAAATATATTCTTCTCTGATTTTTATTTTAGAAGCGACATCTTTTGTAGATAAACCCAGTGCTTCACGTGCAAAAGTAAATTGTTTACCAAAATTTTCAGTCATTTTTACTAGAACGGTTAAATATTATTCTATGTTTTGCAATCGAAATTTCATAATTTACTGTAACAAACGCTCAATTTTCATTGTACAATAATTACCAGCACCATCTGAAAATACTAATTCATTGTCACTCGAGGATTCTAGTATAATTGTTGGATACTCGCACAGTGCAGAGTGTTCACAAAAGATACTATTCCCAATCTTCAACCGACAATGACCATCTTTGCACAAAAGACCAGAAATTTTGTTCTCAGAGAAGAAGTTACTTACTTTTGATTCCAATGAACGTGCATGTCTTAAAGTATGCTCGATGTTAGAACTTTTTGACAATGAAATTGCTCCTTTTGATAGAGATTTTTTGGGGGACACTGAACTTCCCTCGATCTCTCGATCTATTTCAAGAAATTTTGCATTACGTATAGCTGCTATATTTTTTTCTTTATAGTGCGAGTCTTCATGTAAAGCTACAATCAGTGAAGTTATAATTAATGCAAACAATAAACTTAATGCATACCCTGGACGTTTAACGATATCAAATACTGCAGAACATACTTTCGGGATAAATATCACCACCCCTAATAAAATATCCTTAATGCCATTACCAAATTCTATAAAAGATTTCTTTTTACTCTTATCCGAAAATAAATTATTTATTCCGTAATTTTCATTAATTACTTCCTTATTAATAACCGCTCCTGAATTTAAATTCTTAGAAGCTTCCTTGTTATGCTTGATTGCTTTTTGTATTATACTCATTTCAATTGCCGTATGTCTTTTACTGCTTTTACAACATCTTTATAAGTTATAATTTTTGAAGAATTAACGAAAGCCGATAACATTGCTTTATCGCATATATTGTTTATAATTCGTGGAATCCCTTTGCTTTCAAAAAAAATTTTTCGTTTTGCCCAAAACGTAAAAATCGGAAACCCAGTACTTCCTGCTTTCTCTAAACGATGCTTAATATACCAATCAACTTCAAAGTTTTTCAATGGCCTTAAATCATAATAGATCAATACTCTTTGGCGCAATTGCCGCATTGAATGTGATCTCAACTTTTTTTTGAGTTCAGGTTGTCCAAGAAGCACAATGTGCAATAATTTATTACCGTTATTATAGGATTCGAGATTAGATAAAAGGCGTACTTTCTCAAGCATATCAAAAGATAAATTTTGCGCTTCATCAATCAATAATACGCTATGTTTCCCAGCTTGCAGATATTCAGAGAGAACATTTTTTATAATTTCCCGATTCTTTATAACATTATCTCCGATATTTTCTACATGTAGTTTCATGCACATTTCTATCAAAAGATCATTTTCATTATTCGGAGGATTATCTAATAATATACTGACATCTGAACTATCACGTAAATTATCCAGCAAAGCTTGACAAATCGTAGTTTTGCCACATCCGACCTCACCGGTAATAACCGTAAAACCATCACGGCCAGCTATACCATATTGAAGCAAGGAAAGTGCTGTTTGATACTGATCCCCAAGATATAAATAAGAAGAATCAGTACCAATCTTAAAAGGTTTTTCTTTTAATCCAAAAAACTCTAAATACATATTTTATCTAACACCACCCTCAACTAAGGGTAACATTAATATAATTTTCATTTAAAGCAATAATAGATTAATTAACTTTAATAGGCTGCAGATTCCATATTTTATTCGCATAGTCTCGAATTGAACGGTCACTGGAAAATTTTCCAATACGAGCAACATTTAAAATTGCTTTTTGTGTCCAAGACGATTTATCTTTAAAGATTTTACTTATACGTTCTTGAGTTTTAACATAATCATCAAAATCAGCTAACACAAAGAAATGATCCCCTCCATCAAGTAAACTATTACGAACATCTAATAACGGATGATCACCATTCTTTTGACGGAAATATTCCGATCCGATCCAATCTAAAATTGATTTTAAATCTTCGTTGCCATAATAATACGCATAAGGATTGTAATCATGCATATTGCTCAATTCTTGCTCAGTATGACCAAAAATGAAAATATTATCATTACCCACTTCTTCCAAGATCTCTACATTAGCACCATCTAATGTACCTATTGTACATGCTCCATTTAATGCTAACTTCATATTACCCGTCCCTGAAGCTTCTTTCCCAGCTGTCGATATTTGTTCGGATAAGTCTGCCGCTGGAATGATTTGGGACGCCAAGGAAACACTATAATTAGGGATAAAAACAACCTTTATAAGATCTTTCGTCTCTTTGCAATTATTTATAAGATTAGCGACTACGTTAATAGAATAAATAATTTGTTTAGCTAAAAAATATCCTGGAGCAGCTTTAGCCGCAAAAATGAATGTACGAGGAACAATATTCTCATCATTTGGATTTTGTAATATTTTTTTGTACAAATATAAAATATGCAACAAATTAAGGTGTTGCCTTTTATATTCATGCAACCTCTTTATTTGAACATCAAACAAAGAATTAGGATCAACTATTACATTACATAGCTTTGATATTGTCTGAGCCAATCTTACTTTATTATCATGTTTTACTTGTTGAAATTTCTTTTGAAAAATATGATCTCGCGCTTTATCTTCTAATTTTATTAATTCTGACAAATCATATGTCCACTGTTTACCAATTGCTCTATCGACAAGCTTAGAAAGCCCAGGATTACAAGCACGCAACCACTGACGTGGAGTAATCCCATTTGTAACATTTGTAAATTTTTCAGGATATAATTCATAAAACAGTGGGAATAGTAAGGTTTTCAATAACTCTGAGTGCATAGCAGCTACCCCATTTACGGCATGGCTACCAATTATCGCCAAATATGCCATACGAATTTTTCCATTGGATATAATAGACAGAGCCTCTTTTGTAGATGGATCATTTGGCCATTTATTTTCTACTTCATTTTCTAAAAAGCGACGATTTATTTCACAAATTATCTGATAATGTCGAGGTAAAACATTAGAAAATAAATCTACTGACCATTCTTCAAGTGCTTCTGGTAAAACAGTATGGTTAGTATATGCAAACACATTTTTACAAATATTCCAGGCTTCATCCCAAGGTAAATAATACTCATCAACTAATAAACGCATTAATTCAACAATTGCAATGGTTGGATGCGTATCGTTTAATTGAATGGCTATTTTATCTGCAAATAATTTAAAATCAGATCCACTATTCTTAAATCTTCTTAATATATCTTTTATAGAACAACTCACGAAAAAATACTGTTGTATTAAACGCAGCTCCTTACCATTCTCAGTAGCATCATTGGGATATAAAATTTTAGAAATGATCTCCGATTCTGATTGTTTTTGTACAGCATCAATATATTCTCCTTTATTAAAAGTCTCAAGATCGAATTCTTGAGATGTTCGTGCTTCCCATAGTCGCATAAAATTCACAGTTATTGTGCCATATCCTGCGACTGGAATATCCCAAGGCACTCCTTGAATAGTTTTACCTTCTACCCACTTAGGCACCCAATTACCTCTGTCATCAAATCTATTTTCCACATGTCCAAATAATTGAATAGTTTGGACATTTTCCGGTCTACAAATTTGCCAAGGATTGCCAAACTTTAACCAGTTATCTGGAGTTTCTACTTGTTTCCCATTTTCAATTTGTTGCTTAAATAACCCAAATTCATAATGGATGCCATAAGCAACTGCTGGATAATCAAGTGTTGCTAAGGAATCTTGGAAACAAGATGCTAAACGCCCTAATCCACCATTTCCCAGGCCCATATCAGGCTCAAGTTCTTCAATCAATGAAAAATCTTGCCCCAAATCACCCAAGGCCGCTTCAAGATCTTCCAAAATTCCTAATGCTTGTGCAGTTGTACGTAACATTCGTCCTGGTAAATATTCCAAAGACATATAGTATATACGTCGAACATTGTTATCGTGATGTTTTTTTTGCGTTTTAATAAATTTTTCTAATACTTTTTCTCGCAATACTAATATGATGGCTACTAACCAATCGTATGTGGTAGCAGAATTCTGTTCACGTGCTAAAAAACATTGCAAATGTTTAACAATTTCACGTTGTAGTTCATTTTTTAAAGCATTAGCTTTAAACCCATCTTCCATCGAAAGAACTTCTTCATGATCTATTTCTTCTGTTGCCAAACTTGTATACATATCAAAAACCTTTCCGAGGAAGTGTATACAAAATTTCAAGGTTTTAAATAAAAAAACTACAACAATATCAAAATGTTGACCTTAATCATAAATTTCTTTGATTGCAGTTCGTGTTAGTTTATGCAGAAGGTAAGCTCGTCGAAATTGGTTTGTTGCATGTAGTAATTCATATCAACGGTTTTGGATATCGCATTAATGCCCCTCTAACGACGATAGAAAGAATGCCTGCAATAGGAGATAATGTAAAATTATACATAGTTGAGCAAATTCGTGAGGATCTACATGAACTATATGGTTTTTTTTTAAGAGACGAATGCGAATTTTTCGAAACCTTGGTAAACCGCGTATCAGGTATCGGGTATAAAACAGCACTAACAATAATGAGTAGATTGTCTATTAATACATTAAAAACAGCAATCGCTACAAAAGATATTTCTTTACTGAGCAAATGTCATGGAATAGGTAAAAAAACAGCAGAGCGTATAATAGTGGAGCTAGCAGATAAGATAGATATTCCTAAAACAACAAATAATATTGCGACTAAAGTGTATGCAGAATCTAATATTGCACAAGATGCAGTATCTGCTCTTATTTCTTTAGGATATAAACCTACAGAAGCTGACAAAGCAATACAACAATCACTAATACATCTTGGAGAAGAAGCGTCATCTGAAGAATTAATTAAATATGCTTTACATCTATAATAATGCCTTTCATCGAACAAAATTTAACGTCATCTAAACTTAATTTTTCCAAAAAATTTGAAATTGTTTACGATTGTGAAAATTATTACGTTATAAATAAATCTAATGATATTACAGTTAAAGAAATTTTAGATAAAATTTACCATTCGAAAAAATCTTATTTAGATATCATCTATGATTTGCCTTTGAACATCGCTGGAGGGATAATAATTTCTAAAAACAAAACATATACTTCATATCTTCGTAATCTTTATGGCTCTAATTATATAGAATTAACATTTGATATAATTTCAACAGCAACAACGATATCAAACACTTCACCAATTATTTGCACCTTACCAATAGCGAAACATAAATCTAAAGATGTTTCTCTAATATCTTCCACAACTGGAAAGAAATCGTATACAGAATTTCAATTTATAGAAAAACTAGGGAAATATGAACATTGGCAAGCACGATGTTTTTATTTAAGAGAAGATCAAATATTATTGCATGCTTATGAAAGCGGCATTTCGATTTTAGGTGATACAAAATACTCCCATACACCAATTCCATCATTTAAAGACCTTAATCCTAAGTTTAAAGCAAATCGCAAAAAAAATAACGAGTTCCCTTATTATGGTCCAGCAATTTACTTGTCCAATATAAAAATCTTTAATCAAAACGACATTCAAATTAGTCTTTCAAAAAAAATGTTAGTTTTTATAAAATTTCTCTCAAAGTCATGAATGAAAAAAATATTTTAATTGTTTGCACAGGTAATATTTGCCGAAGTCCCCTCATTGCATCAATTTTAGCAGATAAAATCGATACTTTAGTTACCTCTAAAAAATTTTCAATATCATCCGCAGGTACATTTGCCAATAATTTTGATCCAGCAAGCGAACAAAGTATTTATGCAGCCAAAATGTTAAGGCTTGATATTTCTAATCATAAGGCAAGAAAATTAACACAGGATATCGTTGATAACTCTGACTTAATTTTATGTGCAACTCACAATCACAAAGATTATATCTTATCTAATTTTTTGAATGTTGCTAATAAGTGTCACACTATATCTGAATGTACATCAAATAAGCTTGATATCCCTGACCCATATGGAGAAGATGTACAAGCTTATATTAAAATTGCAAATTTCATTGTAAATGAATCTCAAAATATAATAAATTTTATTAAAAATTTTTTTACAGTAATATCAATTGGATGTGATCATAATGGATATCAACTGAGCCAAAAAATTATAACGGACTTAGATAAATATTCTTTTCTACAACATTTACCAAGTTCATCAGAAACACGCGTTGACTATCCAGAATATGCCTGGGAAGTTTCAAAAGATATTTTCTCACATAAAGCTGATTTTGGGATATTAGTATGTAAAAGCGGAATAGGTATGTCAATTGCAGCAAACAAATTTCATAACATACGTGCTGCACTGTGTAGTGACATTGTGTCAGCAAAACTTGCACGTTCACACAACGATGCAAACATCATATGTATTGGTTCTGAATTTGTAAACCTTAGTGAATGCTTAAAAATAATAGAAACCTTCATATCTACAGATTTCCAAGGTGGACATCACATAAATCGATTAGAAAAAATTTCAAATTTTGAAAAAAATCACTATAATATCACTTGATGGCTTTAAACAAAGAAACTTTCATCAATATTAAAAAAAATGAAAAATATATCGGAATTCGTCTAGAACTATTATCTAATAAACAAAAAGAGCAAAATATTCATTTTGGTGAAATAAAAAAACTTTTACCTTTTTTTAAAGCAGCTAACATAAAATTCTTAGAATTAGGTAAAATTAATGCTTTTAATCAACGTACTAATCGCACTTTATCTATCTTTGCTAAAGACCCAACATTAATTCCTGCTGAACACTGGAAACAAATCTTTTCAAATTCATCTGAAAACTGGGACGACATTAAGCATCTTCCCTTTGAAGAAAAAAAGGCAAAGTTATATCAAACAATTGCTAAAAAACAAATAATTATGCCTTCAAATTTAATTACATTTGAAAAAAATAATTCATTTTGGCTATCTGATTACATTTTATTTACTGCGATTTCTGATTACATCGGCAGTACTAAGTTTAGTAATTGGCCCGAAGATATCAAGTCCCACGAAAGAAAAACGCTAAACATTATTCAAAGTCAGCTATCAAATAGAATTATTACTGAAAAAATATTACAATTTCTTGCGGATAACGCATACAAAGAATTTGTTACGTTAGCTCATCAACATGGCATCTACACATCTATCGATATAAATTTAACTTGTGATGAACATAGCAGCGAAGTGTGGGGAAATGCTCGTTCATTTTATTTAAATAAAAACTTTATTCCAACTGTTTATCTTGGATTACCTCAAAGTAAATTACTGCAATGTGGCATTAAATATACCACTGTTCCTTATCGTTGGAACGAATTGTATAATAATCATTTCGATTTTTTTCGCCAATTATTTAAACATTATGAGTCAATTTGTGATTATGTGCATTTGCTTAATGGGCATACCATGTTCCAATATTGGGAAATTTCTCGCTTCGAAAATGACCCAAAACATGGACGATGGGTACCGGTAAAATTTGATCTGTTTTTTGAATATATACGCGAAAGCCTTGGCAAATTTGCGTATTTTTTAGATTTTAATGCACCACTCTTTTCCGATCATGAACTAAAAATAAAACGTTACTCTTTACTCCAGTCAGTAATCTTAAACGAACCCACTACACATTCTTGTCAATATTATGACTTGTCACGTCCAATACAAATGATACGCAGTGAACTTTGTAATACAAAAATCGATAATACTTTTGAAAAAAGGGAACAAATTCTTCAATCTGCAACATCAAATATAAAATCAATATTACAGAGCGATATACCAGTAAAAATTGTTCACTTTGATGAAGTTTGTCATGCACTTAATGCATCTATTTCAAACATTTCAGAACGTCCTACTTATTATGGAAACATCTTAAAAAATCTTCTCAACGGCACTAAAGAAACGCATCATACAATTTCAAGAGAAAAGAATCAATCAAATTTAACACAATCCAATAAGCCATCATTAATCAACAAGTTCATTTCACGGCTTAAGAAAAATACGCAAAAAAAACTTGCCAATCCCTATCAAAAACATACACTTTTTTTACAAAAAAAGGAATAAACTTTATATGGATACAAATAACACTTTAAACAACTCTTATGCACTAACCCCTTTTGATCAAATTAAAAAATTTAAAAGTTTCTCATCAAACATTTCAATTTCAGACATTTCAAAATGGTTTAGTAAAAACTTCACGTCACTCACTAATTCAATTTCACTAGGATGCAAAAATGTATCTGCAAAAGCAATGCCAATCTTAAATAATGTTATTAAAGAAGCAAATAAAGAACTGGTGAATTTTATACGATTTTTTCAAGAAAATCCAATAGCAGCAACCATTATGGGAGTTGTAGCTGTCGGTACAGTCGCTCTTTTAATAAACAACCACATTAAAAGTAAAAATATCCAAAAATTAAATAATACAATCACAGAGAAAGACAAAAAAATTGCAGAGAAAAATGCAGAACTTGACAAAAAAGAAGAACAACATGCTCAAGACCTACGGGATCTAGGTAATGAAGCTATAACAGAAATAGAAAATATAGACGATAAACACAAAACAGAAATACAAAATATACAAAATAAACACAAAACAGAAATAAAGGATATACAAAAGAATGCTGAAGAAGCAATTGATCAAAGTATACAAAATTATATAAAGGCATCATTAGAATATGCTAAGGAACGTCTTAATAAAGATAAAGATCACGAAGGCGAACACTAAGCAAAAAAATAGCGACTCAACAGACATTTACATTTCTAAAAGTCATGTAAAATAAAGCATGACTTTTTTTATTTGTAAAAATACAAATCAGCACATTCCTAAATAGAAAAAACTGTATTACCTAAAAAAACAAATAAAGCTTTAGTTTTTTCGCAAAAAAATATTGACAAAATGACAAATTTAAGATCCCCAAAGGACACTTAAACCAATAAAAGATTATGACATCGATTTTAAGTATAAGCAACAGATCTATCAACGACATTAACAATAATGAAGTTAACATTTCAGGTAAAAACTTTGGCGAACAAAACATCTCTCGTGGAAAAATTGATATTAATTTTCAAAAAGATCACCAAAATAAAACAAAATCAATTAAATTAGACAAAATAAAAGCACAGACAAAACTCATACAGTCAGAAATAACAGATAAAGCAAGAAAATTGATAAAAACACACCCAAACATATGTATAACTGCTATAGCTTTTGCTACAGTTTCCGCTGCTTGTTTTTTATATAAAAAAGCATCCAACAGCAATGCTAAATCAAGCAACATAATATCATGCGGTTTACAGATAGCAGACATTTTTACACCAAATCTTCTAAAAAAAGCAAATGTTATGGTAAACCAAAACACTCAAGAAAACAATACCCAAACGACTATTGTTGAGGAAGAAAAAACAACTGAAAGGAAAATTGTCACTCCAGAAAATCCTAATAAAGATCAAAATGATGAATCTACTACAAACCAAGTAACAACCCCCCAAGAACAAATAATTGAAATCACCACTCACAAAAAAAGAACACAAACAACAACAAAAAGACAAACAACCAAAAAACCAGCACATAGAGGTGAAATAGAAGGCACCAAAAAATCAAAAGAAAATATAAAAGAAGAAAACATAAAACTTGCCCTGGAACTCGTACTTGATTCCAGTAAAACAACACCGGCAGAAAAAGAACAAATAAATAGCCTCAAAGAAACAGTAAGAAATCAAGCAATACGAGAAGAACTTAACAATCTAAAAGCTGGCATGGTAAGCAGAAGCTCCATTGAACAAATAAAAAATAAACTAATAGAAAAAGCGAATGCTCAAGGAGCAAAACAGAAACGTAGAGTGTGAATAAAAACAGGCACAAGTAATCCCCACAAAAATAACAAGTAGGTTACAAGGAACAATAACATTAATATAAAAAATATAAAACCTAGACGAAAGAATCAAAAACGAGTATCTAATGCTGGAAATGTACCCCATATGATAACCAGGAGACAGGCTGTGCTAGTAAATTAACAATTAAAACAGCTACTCGCAATACAAGTTCTAAGGAAGGAAACATGGCAGACAAATTGTTATTCAAAAAGTTGAGTTTCACTATGTAACCTCCGTCGCAAGAAATATATAAGAATACAATAAAAACAACTCTGAAGCGACAAGGATTATATGCCTTGTTGCTTCTGGTATAAAGAATAATATAGTGAATTTTCTTCTCGTAGAAGTTCTCCAGGTGATCCTTCTTCAACAATACTCCCTTTATTTAATACAAAGACCTTATCTACAATAGACATCATAGTAAAACGGTGTGATATTAAAATGGCGGTTTTATCTACAATTAAGTCTTCAATAGCTTTGTGTACTGCATGTTCACTATTAGCATCCAATGACGATGTAGCTTCATCCAATATCAAGATTGGAGCATTTCGTAAAAAAGCACGTGCTAGTGCAATTCTTTGCTTTTGTCCGCCAGATAACCTCATGCCACTTTCTCCAACAAAAGTATCATATCCTTCTTCAAATTCACTGATAAACTCATGTGCATATGCCCTCTTAGCTGCCCTAACAACAGCATCCCTGTTCTCCCATGGAGCACTCCATAAAATATTGTCTAAAATTGTTCCATTAATTAATGTAGGGAACTGGGGAACAATAGAAATATTCTTCCTGAGATCCTTCACTCGCATGTCACGTATATCAATCCCATCAATGTTAATACTACCTTTAGAAACATCATAAAATCGCAAAATAAGGTTAATTACTGTAGTTTTACCCGCTCCACTATTCCCAACAAAAGCGTAAGTATTACCACGATTTAATTCAAAATTAATATCGTGTAAAACTTCACATTCGTTGTCATAACTAAACGATACATTCTTAAATACTATGTTGTGCAGTCTATTAACATTTGCTGGTTTTACCGGATCAACGATAACTTCCGGTTGATCAAATAATTCTTCAATGCGCTCTAAACTTGCCATCCCAGCTTTTATTTGATTATTTAATCGAGCAATTTTTTTTATAGGGTCATAACTAAAATACAAAGCTCCAGTCATAGCCACGAAAACATCGGGACCAATACCATGGGCATATGTATATACCATAGCTACTCCAACACCCCCAGCAGCAATTATTTCAATTATTGGTGATAAAATCACGGAATATTTTACCGTTTTCATAACCGAAAACATTACTTTATTGCAAATTTCTCGAAAACGTTGCACCTCTGTTTCTTCCATCATAAAAGCCCGCACTTCTTGAACGGCAGATAAATTATGAGCAAGCTGTGTCATAATTTTTTCGCTATCCTTTTGTAAATTCAGACTTTTTTTGCGCATTTTTTCTCCAATCATACGAACAGGTATAACAACCAAAGGGATCGCTGACATAAAGATTAATAAAACCGCTACATTTGACTGTTGGTAGCATAAATATATCAATGCCAATAATGCACCAATTACTGCCATGGGTTGTTTGATAATTTCTTGAGATACTTCAATTACCATACTTTGTAATACAGCAGTATCCCCTAATGCACGTGTAATAAATTCACCGGGCTCTGTCTTTTTAAAAAAATCTAAAGGCAAATGCTGGATCTTATCAAATACCATTACACGAATTTCCTTAAGAATACTTTGTCCACAATAGCCGATATAATATGCATTAATTATCTCACATCCAGCGCGAACCAAAATAACAAGCAATGGACAAAAAGCAAATAACAAAACAATATAAATTTGAATATGTTCTTTCGTAAATAGTATGCCTGATACAAATTTTAGCATCAACGGAACACCTAAACCACTAGTTAAACCATATATTACACCAGTAATTAAAGCTATTATTAATTCACATTTGGTATTCTTTAATAGCCTTAAATATTTCTTTAATTTTTGAAATCCAGAAAAACTTCTTTCAACACGATTCCACAACATAATTGGTTTTTACACTTTTCATATAAAAAAATCATTTGCAAGCAGTAAATTCCTAACAATAGTTCATTAACAATGGTTCAAAACATAATTTTATTTGGAGCAACAGGATCAATAGGCACAAGTACGCTTAATGTCATTCGTCGGAACCGAGACAAATTTAAAATTATTGGGATATCATGTCATTCAAATTTAAAAAAATTATCATCTATTGCTCATGAATTTAATGTTAAAAATATCGGAATATTTAATCATAGTACATTCTGCAATGAGAACATTGATACATTATTCCCTTCCAAAACTCAAATCTTTTATGGTATTCATGGAAATTGCGAACTAGCATCTCATCCAGATGCAGATACTGTTATTATGGCTATACCAGGTACTAATGGTATACTACCTACCCTATCAGCGATCAAAGCAAAAAAAAATATCATACTAGCAAGTAAAGAAGTACTTGTAGTAGCAGGTGAAATAATAATGCATGAAGCTCATACTAATGATGTTACAATTTTACCAATCGACAGTGAACATAATGCAATTTTTCAGTGTTTAAAAAATGAACGAAAATTTTTAAAAAAAATAATACTTACAGCTTCAGGTGGCCCATTTAGAAATTATACAAGCAATCAGATGAAGCACATCACTGTTGATCAGGCACTAAAACACCCAAACTGGCAAATGGGAACAAAAATTACTATAGACTCTGCAACAATGGCTAATAAGGGATTTGAAATGATTGAAGCAAAATGGTTATTTGGCCTGTCTTCAGATGGCATAGAAGTTACGATTCATCCTGAAAGTATTATACATTCCATGGTAGAATTCTGTGATGGTTCAATACTAGCACAACTCAGCCCACACAATATGGAATATCCAATATCACATTGCTTATTTTATCCAAATCGCGTATTAAATAACCCGCCATCAATTAGTTTTGATAAAATATTGTCATTAAACTTTTCACCACCAAATTATTTAAAATTTCCATGCCTACAAATTGCTCGTAATTGTTTATTGCGAAATGATGCTTCTTCAGCAATCTTTGAAGCCGCAAACGATATAGCAGTTCAAGCTTTTTTGGCAAAAAAGATAGATTATTTAGATATTGCACATGTAATAACAGAAACATTAAATGTATATCATCCAAAAAATGAACATTCTATTGAAGGGATATTGCATATAGTAAAAGAAGCGCAATACATTACTGAAACAAAAATTAACAAAAAATTTAACTAAAAAGTCATATCAAATCTTGGCTTGAAAACAAATAAGATAAAATTATTTCATCGATTTATCATAAAATATGTCTAATCGTTTATTAGCATCAACTAATTGCGCAAAAAAAACTTTTTTTTACGACAATATACGATGTTTTTTTACAGGCATATTAGAAGCAGGTTTTAAAACATTTGTCCTACTAATCGCTATTCGAGTATTTCATGCACCTAACATATGTAAAGCGGTATTATCATCCATTGGATTTATGGGACTACTAATTGCACCAATGATGGTAACTTTTGCATCTAAGCTTAAAAATATACCATCAACTAATATTTGCGGTTATTACTTTATATTAATTACAGTAACATTAATGATAAGTGCTGTCGTTGATTCATTCTTGGCATACTTTATCTTAATTGCAATTTCTAGAGTCATATTCAAACAGTACATTCCTTTAATGATTGATGTTTACGGCAACAACTACAACAAACAAGAACGAGGGTATAAATTATCTTACTCATTGATGATTTTACCAACAGCAACTATAATATTTTCTCCAATTGGGGGATATATTTTAGATGCAAATTTAAATAATTACCGTATTATATTACTAATAATATCATTAGCAGCAGTAAGTACTGCATATACATTTTTTAAAATTCCATCACGACCAATACCAGTTCAAAAAAACTCCGAAACTTTGCTATCGAATTTCAAAATAATATTACAAGATAAATTATTTTTCATAATGTTAATAATTATGATGTTTACTGGTATCGCCACACAAATGACAACTCCACTGCGAGCAGAGTATTTAGCTAATGAAAAATACGGAATAAGTATTTCTAATTTTCTTATATCAATCATTATAGTAACTATCCCATATGGTTGTCGTATTGCCAGTTCTATTTTCTGGGGAAAATTATTTGACAAGTTTTCCTTGATTAAAATGCGTGTTATTGTAAATATTTTTATATTAATCGGAATTTTATTATTTTTTAATTCCACTACAGTTATTATGCTTATATTATCAGCAATTTTTACTGGAATTGGATACAGTGGAGGAGAAATAGTTTGGTGTTTATGGCTAACCAAGATTGTTGATAAGGATAAGTTAAGTCGTTATATGAGTGCCAATACAGCATTTGTGGGAATTCGAAGTTTCATTTCGCCTTTTATTGGATATTTCCTCATTGATAATGGTGTATCATTTCCAATGATAGGTTTAATTGCTGCATCGTTGGTATTTTTATCTATAATTGGATGTTTCTTAATACACAATCATCCAAGATTCTTTCAATTTTATGAATAGCAACAATATGTTAGCTTACCTTATACATAACATTGATCCATTTTTTATAAAATTCAGTGATTGGCTACCAATCGAAGGTATTCGTTGGTATGGAGTTTGTTACTTGCTAAGTTTTTTAATCGCATTATACATGTTAAACTTATATTCCCAGTTGGGATACTCTTCCCTTTCTAAAGAAAATAATATATCATTTATTACATATGGAATTGTAGGTGTATTAATAGGTGGACGATTAGGATATATGCTAATGTATAATTTTAGCGCATTTGTCTCTAACCCATTATCATTATTCGCGATTTGGGAAGGTGGAATGGCGAGTCACGGAGGATTTATTGGAATTACTTTAGCAATATTTATATTCTGTAAACGCTACAAAATCAATGCACTTGAACTTGGAGATCTTTGTGCATCAATTGCACCATTAGGACTTTTCCTTGGTCGGATAGCAAATTTTATAAATGGAGAACTTTTTGGGAAAATAACATATGTACCATGGGCTATAATATTTCCACAAAGTGAACCGAATATAACAAAATTATATGAAATCCCTCCACGACATCCATCACAATTATATGAAGCTTTCACGGAAGGATTTTTATTGTTTATATACGTTCAGTTGCGGTTTTGGTTTTCAAAAAACTTATCTAAAGGATGTTTATCTGGTGAATTTCTATTATTGTATTCTATCGCAAGAATTTTTATAGAAATTTATCGTGAAGCAGACGCACCATTAATATGTCACATTTCTAGAGGGCAATTTTTTTCAATTTTCTTAGCAATAATTGGAATAGTTTTAATAATATATTCAAAATACATACGTAAACAGGAATAATTACATTTTCACATGTTGTATCAAATCTATTAATGGCAAAAACATAGCAACAACTACCATTCCGACAATTATTGCTATAATAATAATTAGTATTGGTTCTATCAAAATAGATAACAAATTTAAACGTTCCAATAATTTTTCCCTATATATTTCAGAAACTTTAATAAAAGCCCTATCTATTTCTCCAGTTTTTTCTCCAGCAACAATTATTCCAGTAGCTACACGAGACAATAGCATAGACAATGAGTTCGAAATAGTAGTACCATAACGAACGTTATCAATTACCGTTTCAATTAGATTTTTCAAACGCTTCTCAGATACAACATTTTTCGCAATAGCTATACCTTGCTGCAGGTTAATACCATAAGTTAATAATGTACCTAAATTTACAGTAAATAAGTAAATATTATAATCTTTGACGATCTTACTAACTATCGGAGTTTTCAACCATAGTGTTTTTATTTTTTGAGGATATATACTCCTAGCAACTACAACAAATAACAATAAACCAAATACTATTTTCAAACAATTTTTGCTAAAGAAATTACAACAATTAACAACAATACGTGTTAACAACGGCAATTGTAAGTCTTTTTGCTCGAAAAACAACTCTTGAAACTGTGGAATAATTATTCCACCCAGTAGCATCATAACAAATATTGCAACTATTATAACAATACAAGGATATATCATTGAAAGAATAAATTTCCTTTTCATTGTATCCAAAGTCTGAGATAATTCACTTAACTGATACAAGGCTTCTTGAGGACGTCCTATGTGTTCAGCTGCACGAACAACGTTAATCTCCATGAAAGTAAAATTTGGCTGCAACGCACTCATAGCTTCAGACAATGATTTTCCTGCACAAATATGCTTTAATAATGTTTCACAAATTTTAACTTCACTACTGTGAGTAGTATATTGGCTGCTAATAAGTTGAATAGCTTTTTCTGTATTTATTCCAGATTTTAATAAAAGATACATTTGCTGAAAAAATTGCTTCTTAAAGTTAACAATATTTAATTTTTTCTTAAAAAGTTTTGACGCTTTATCACGCCAACTCAAATGAACCGAATAATTATCGGAAATTTCTTGAAGCAATTTTACTGTTAATCCATTATTACTAATAATAGATTCAGCTTCAACTCGACTACCAGCATGCAATGTTCCACGAACAATATTATTGGATGAATCAAGTGCCAAAAATCGGAAATACATACCACTTCAGTTTATAAAATTTTCTTAAATAAGAAACATAAATTCTATAATTGATTGTCACATTAAAATTTTTATACTATAGATAGTTAAATGCGTAATATATCAATATTTAATCGTTACACTAAACAACTTGAACCAGAATTAATATTTGGTGAAAAATTCTTAAGATTTGCATACAATAATCCAATCGGACAGATTGGAACAACATTGCTATTTAAACAAAAGATATTTTCCTTACTGTATGGGGTATATGCTCATAAAAAATCTAGTGCATCGAAAATAAGACCATTTATCGAAAAATATGGACTAAAAGAAGAGTCGTTTGAAAAAAAGGCGAATGAATATACTAGTTTTAATGACTTTTTCACTAGAAAATTGAAACCTAGTTCACGCCCAATATCTCCAAACCCCAACACAATTATATCTCCATCCGATGGAAGAGTGCTTGCATATGAATCAATACACAACACCACCCCTTTCTTTGTGAAAGGTGAAAAATTAAACATAGAACAACTAACAAGAAATTCAAATTTATCTAAAAATTTTAAAAACCCAAGCTTATTAATTGTTAGATTATCTCCTGTAGATTGCCACAGGTTTTGTTTCCCAGTAGATTGTCAACCGGAAACTACATACTTGATAAATGGATATTATTTTTCAGTTAATCCAATTGCTATGAAGGGAAATTTCAAAACATTTTTGGAAAACAAACGCATGTCTACCCTTCTAAAAACCAAAAATTGCGGGAACATACTAATGATGGAAATTGGTGCAACATGTGTCGGTTCAATTAAACAAACTTTTTCACCATTCACATCAGTTTTAAAAGGACAAGAAAAGGGGTATTTTGAAATCGGTGGATCTACAATCTTGATGTTATTTGAGCAAGGAACAATAAGCTTTGACTCTGATATTTTAGAAAATACATTAAATGGAATTGAAACATATATCCTCATGGGAGATTCTATCGCGACTATAGTTCATGGCTAACCCTGATGCATCAATAATACAATTTGTAGATGATATTTTATATAATGCAGTATTTATCAATGCATCTGATATTCATTTCGAAATATTTGAAAAAGAATTTTTAGTGCGTTATCGTGTCAATGGAATACTTCAGGATTATTCATGTACATCAAAAGACATTGGTCACCCAGTAGTTACACGATTAAAAGTATTAGCCAATCTTAACATTTCTGAACATAGATATCCGCAAGAAGGTAACATTTATCAACTAATTGATAACAAATCCATTGAATTTAGGATATCTACCATGCCAACTCAATTCGGAGAAAGTGTTGTTTTGCGTATCTTACAAAATACAAATAATGTTTTAAACATTTACGAATTGGCGTCCACGGATACAGTATTTTATAAACACCTTCCTAATATCTTAACAAACCGCGGCATAACATTAATAACTGGGCCGACTGGGTGTGGCAAAACCACGACATTATATAGCATATTAAATGAACTAAACACCGACAAAGTAAAAATTTTAACATGCGAAGATCCAGTAGAATATATCGTAGATGGAATCTCTCAAACTAATATAAACGATGACATAGGATTTTCATTCCCGAAAATTTTGCGGTCATTTTTACGACATGATCCAGATATTATATTAATTGGAGAAATTCGAGATCATGAAACGGCAGAATTAGCACTAAGAGCTGCATTAACAGGACATGCAGTATTTTCGACATTACATTCAAACGATGCAGTTCATGCTATTCCACGGTTACTCGACCTCGGAGTTGATAAAAATATGCTAGCTGAAGCACTAAACTATATAATAGCTCAACGTTTAATACCAAATATCCAAAATAACAAACAAATTGGACGTAAGGCAATTTTCGAGACACTTGTACTTTCCCATGAAATCAGGAATGCGATAAAAACAGAATGTCCTACAAAAAAAATAATGGATATTGCTATATCGCAAGGCATGGTACCGTTACCTAATTTTTACAAAAAAAATCACATTGAAAATTAGAAAAACACATATATAGAGTCGGACTAAATGAACAAATTTTATATCACAACAGCTATAGATTATGCCAATGGAGAGCCTCATATCGGGCATGCCTATGAAAAAATTTTAGCTGATGTAATTGCAAGAGTATCACGGTTACAAAATAAAAACGTATACTTCATGACCGGACTTGACGAACATGGACAAAAAGTTGAACAAACTGCACAAAAGAACAACATTTCGCCTAAAGAACTATGCGACACCATTGCACATAAATTTCAATCGATGTGCAACAAATTAAATGTAAAGTATGATCATTACATCCGAACAACAGATGAATATCATATAAAATTTGTACAACAATGTTTACAAAAATTATTTGATTCTGGTGAAATTTATAAAGCAGAATATACTGGATTATATAGTATAAGCGCCGAACGATTCGTTCAAGTAAAAGACCAAGTAAATGGAGAATGGCCATCAGATTTTGGCCAAGTAATTGAAATAAAAGAGTCTAATTATTTTTTCTGTTTAAAAAAACACCAACAATGGTTGATTGATTATATCAATAACCATCCCAACTTCATATATCCTAAATTCCGAGCTAAACAAGTTTTAGAGTTTTTAAAAGAGCCAATTAACGATTTGTGTATATCACGCCCAAAAGATCGATTATCATGGGGAATTGAATTACCATTTGACAATCAATATGTTACATATGTCTGGTTTGATGCACTATTAAACTACATTTCTGGGACATTAATTAAAAATCGTGAAGCCTACTGGCCTGCAGATCTACATATCATAGGCAAGGATATATTAGTTCCAGCGCATACTATATACTGGCCAATTATGTTGCATGCACTTAATCTTCCATTACCACATGCTTTTCTTGCACATGGGTGGTGGTTATGCTCTGGGGAAAAGATGTCTAAAAGCCTTGGAAATATCATCAACCCTATGGACTACATCAATGATTATGGCCCTGATGCGTTCAGGTATTATTTAATTCGAGAAATGAATGTCGGTCAAGATTGTGATTTTAATCATGAACGCTTCATTACACGCTATACAACTGATCTTGGGAACGATCTTGGGAACCTGTTAAGCCGATTAGTAAACATGATTAACAGGTATTGCAACGGCATAATTCCAATGATTCAAAACATAGACGCTCAACTAAAATCACTATGGGAACGAATAAAATATGATATCATATCAGACTATAACAATTTTTCATTCAACATCGCATTGGAAAAAATCTTTTCATTCGTCGGCGCAATAAATAAATATATTGAACAACATGCTCCGTGGAAACTCGCTAAATCCGATAAAGAAGAAGATAAAATCAAACTTCAAGATGTTCTAGGCAATGCCCTAAAATCACTTCAATTATCGACATTTTTACTAAGCCCCGTTATCCCGCATTCTGCAGATAAAATCTTGCAAACACTGGGATACTCTGGAAATGTTAATTGGAACGATCTAAACTTTAACAACTCACTATCTAATAACAAAATAGGAGAAAATATTATTCTATTTCCACGAAAATAGTACCCCTGATGTTTAATAAAATTAAAATTCAAAAAATACACACTTGGAAAAAATTTTTAACTTACATTATTGCTCTGTTGTTAAGAATTTTTGCTAAAACAATAAGAATATGTCCTACAAAAGAAATAGACAATATTTTAAATAGTCACAATAATTCTGCTATAATCGCATTTTGGCATAAAAATTTATTTTTAATATGGAAATTAAATGGCATGTTAAAAACTAAGTTGCCAATGTATGGGTTGATTAGCCCGTCAAAAGATGGTGCATGGTTAAGCACATTGTTTGACATATTTCATATTAACAATGTACGAGGATCAAGTAAACGTGGTGGTAAATTTGCACTCCATATTTTGGAAACTAAATTAAAAAAAGGAGCTAACGTTGCAATAACTCCTGATGGGCCACGCGGCCCCGCACAAAAATTAAAACATGGAGTTCCTTTACTTGCTCTACAAGCTAAAGTAGATGTTATTTTATTAACGATGAAGTATTCATCTTGTTGGAAGCTAAACACATGGGATAAATTTATTATCCCTAAACCTTTTTCTAAGGTAATTGTTCATGGAATAAAAATACCATATAAAAATTTCTCTCATTTGTCAGTTCCTGAGCTAGCAAATACATTAGAAAGCAAACTACAGTCTTTATACGACAGCATAAAATTTTAAAACCATTTACTTATATTATATAATTTTGGTCTTGTAAAAATTTTACTGGTATTTTTAGTGGAATTCATAGTGGCGCGGTAGCCAAGTGGTAAGGCCGAGGTCTGCAAAACCTTTATGCGTCGGTTCGATTCCGACCCGCGCCTCCATATTTATTCATTCCGTAAATTTACGTTAAAAAATTATAACCGCAAAAACATTCCCTTACGTAAATTTTATCAAAAAAAATGCATCAGAATAAAAAAGCATTATACAATCAAAAAATTTACATTTAAAATTTGACAAATACCGCACAAAATATATCATGCTCCCATGCAAGGATTAAATCAATCAATACCAACAAATAATCAAACAAATATAACAAATACTCAAAATGCGATGTCAGAGTACGCATCAGTACGAGCAGATGCATTAAGAAAAATAGCGAAGCTAACTCAAGAGCCTATAATTGGCATAAAGAACTTAAGTCTTAGAACAATACAAGCATACATAATGGGTAGTAATGTGTCTTTTTATCGCAAATTAGCCGCCGATTCAATATTAAAATTTATAGCTGCCCAAGATGGGATAGAAATAATACTAAGAGAGCAAATACAGAACCCAACCTTAGCTTCATTATATTTAGTTCGTTTTAACAAAGCTATACAAAGGGAGTTATCGCGCTTAAGTTTCATCATTCCTCAATTGACAAATAACTAATGATACAATTTCCTCAAAGTTATACCAAAGTATATATCCTTTAATGGAGATAATTGTTCTATCAAAACTACACTACCAAATTTAATTGGATATTAACCATTGACAAAACTCAACAGTAAAAATACACTTTCTTTTTTTTCAGGAAAATATTATATGGACAGTACAAGTATAAATCTTCAAAAAAGATATAAAACTCATTAATAAATACTCATAGGGACCAGGGAAAACCAAAAAAAATTATCTCAAAATGACATCTAAAATAATAAAATATAGCAGTTGGTACTTTTTATAAAAACGCCAAACAGTTTTTTAGTGAACATTAAAAACAAAGTAATGAGAAGAAAAAATATTAGTTTGCATAATTTAAAAGCATCGTATCCACGTAGAGTTGGATGCTTTTTACATATTTCTTCATTGCCAAGCAAACAAGGCATCGGATGTTTCGATGAACATGCAAAACAATTTATTGATTTTTTAACATCAGCTGGAATGTCTTATTGGCAGATATGTCCAATGACACCAACAGGAATAGGGAATTCTCCATACCAAGGGTGTTCAGCATTCGCTGGTAATCCATATTTTATAAATTTACAAAAATTTGTAGAACTAGGGTTATTACAAGAAAATGAAATAAGCAAACTAAACTTACTGAGTCACAATCGTGTAGATTTCAGTGCGATATATGGCATTTTTTGGGAAATATTACGTTTGGCTTATGAACGATTTGAAAAAAGTATCTCAAATTTTACAAATTTTAATACTTTCATCTCAAATGAAGCTTTTTGGTTGAATGATTACGCTACATTTATGTCATTAAAGTCAATATTCCATGGGACTGAATGGTATAAATGGCCCCAAAAATTTAATTCACCAAAAGCAGCGAAAAAAAATCTTCATATTTTCCCAAATGTCAATAGTAAGATACGGTTTTTTCAATTTATTCAATGGGCCTTTTTTGAGCAATGGAAAGAAATTAAACAATATGCCAATGAATCAGGGATTCAAATCATTGGTGATGTGCCTATTTTTGTAGGATTAGATAGCGTAGATGTTTGGGCAAATCGAAAATGTTTTAAGGTAACGCCAAGTGGAAACTTAACTGTGGTGGCTGGAGTTCCACCTGATGCATTTTCTGCGACAGGACAATTATGGGGCAACCCGGTGTTTAACTGGAAATACTTAAAACATTCAAAATATCAATGGTGGATAAATCGATTAAAACATAACTTAAAAATATATGACGTAATCAGGCTTGATCATTTTCGCGGATTTCAATCAAATTGGGAAGTAAAAGCAAACGAATCAACTGCTGAACACGGGAAATGGGTACAAACAGCAGGTAAATACTTCTTTACAAAAATAAAAAAACACTTACCAGATGCTAAATTTATTGCTGAAGATCTCGGTGTAATAACTCCTGAAACTCAGGAATTACTAGAGCATACCAATTTTCCAGGTATGAGTGTAATGCACTTCGCCTTCGATGGGCAACCAAACAATAAATATCTTCCACATTGTCACTCAAAAAATACTATACTATATCTCGGAACACACGATAATGATACCACACGTGGGTGGTTTCAATCACTGTCGTCAAATGAAAAGAAAATTGTACAAAATTATTTACGGACAGACTGTTCTGACGTTACCTGGGATATGATAAAACTTTCATATGGGTCAGTTGCAAATTTATTAATTTTAACACTACAAGATATCTTAAATTTGGGATCTGAAGCACGGTTTAATACTCCAAATACAATATCACCTAATAACTGGTCATGGAGGATAACAGAAGAACAATTAGAACAATTAAAAAAATATAAAACGGATTCTTATCTAAGATTTCTAGCAGAAATATACGGTAGAATATAAACTAAAAAAACGAGTGCGTTGACAAAAACTTCTCAGAAAAAAAGAAACTATTTAGCATTTCACCTGATTCAATATCTAAAATTTCAACTTCAACACTTTTACGAGATTTTATATCAAAAAATTCAATAACTTTTGGCATCCACCAATTGTTATGTTTTTTTAAAGAAGCTACTTTTTGATACTTTATTAATTTCTTATTCTCATCTAAATACTCAACTTGTAATACTTGATATAATGAGCTATCAATTGACAGTCTTGCGTATTTAACATTGTTTTTAATATTTTCACAATTAAAGGGACATATAAATTGTTGTGTTACACGACCACACACCTTTTTAGGTCCGCAATATTCACTATATTCATGACATGCAAACAACATTAAGAATTCATCAATACTAAATAAAGAACCATTTACTATTGGTTGATTAAACTTAGCTTGCTCATTGCTGTTCGTCCACTTTTTATTTTCACTGGAAATAAAAAATTTTTTTGTATCTACACCATCTGAGTTAACTTCAAAAATAAAATTTCCTTTTTGATGTAAGATAATACCATCAAAAACATTAGACACTTCTTGTGGATCTACATCTATTTTAATCCAAGCAGCGAAATCAGTTGAATCACGTTCAGTTAAAAACTTCTCAAAAAACACCTTTGATGATTTGTCTGATAAAAATGTTAATTTACAATTTTCTCCATAAGGTGAACATTCAGCCAATTTACTCAAAACACATAATAATAGTATCTGTTGAAAAAAAATTTTTAATATTTTCATTATAAACTATCATCTTTTTCGATTACTATTGGTAAACTCGATTTCGCTACATGAGAATTATGATGCACGTACATCATAGACAAGACGGTAGCAAATATAAATAATATAATTGTTCCGTATATCGTCCACTTCGTTAAAACTTTTGTAGTTTCACCACCAAAAACAGACTCCGCTGCTCCACCGCCAAGCGCAGATCCTAACCCAGAATTAGCACTTGGTCTTTGCATAAGGATAATGAATATTATAAATACACTACTGCAAATTAAAATTGTAGTTAAAAGAAAAACAAAAAAAGTAAACATAAACTAACTCTGATCGCAAGATGCTTAAAAGCAAGAAAAATTAATATTCAACACATTCCAAAAATAGTCCTTGAGCTGGCGCAGATTCAATATTAATGGTACGTTTCCCTGAATCTAACATGTACAATAATTCCTGAGAAGTAAGTTTATGTAGCCCAAGCATAACAAATGCGCCAACCATTAAACGTACCATTTTATATAAATATCCTGTTCCTACAGTAGTAAAAATTATTTGGGCTCCATTTTTATAAAAATCCATTACATCTATTTTTTTAAAAGTATTACAAAATTTTCCATCATTGCGATTAGCTCCAAATGCAGCAAAATTATGCTTACCACGAAATTTTTCAGCAATTTTTTTCATTATATTAATATCCAAGCATTTATTACCTAAACACCAATTATAGCGATAATTAAATGCACCTGCAAAATCTTCTAATAAATAATACTTGTAACATTTACGTTTTACTGAAAACCTAGCATCAAATTTTAATGACACTTCTTCGACTGAAGTTACCCTAATTGAACACGGTAAACCACATCGAAAAGCCCGCAATAATTTTGCAGATCCATGTTCCCAATCAGCATCAAAATGAAAAACTTGTCCATGAGCATGTACACCAGCATCCGTCCGTCCACTGCCATAAATTCGGATGGCATCACCAAAAATCTCTGACAATCGACGCTCTATGTGATCTTGGATAGTATTGCCATTTGGTTGACTTTGCCAACCATTAAAATCCGTGCCATCATATTGACACACGCACTTCCATCTCATTTTTATTATGCCTTAACATTATATTTCTGGTTTGTCTTATTCCAGTTAAGCATAAAGAAAAATGCACCTGCGATACCACATATAATAAAAAACAAGAATGCTGAGTCCCAGCCCCATTTATCAGCAATTTTCCCGATTCCCCAACCGGAAACCGCTCCACCAAAATACCCGAACATACCAGTCATACCATTGCCCGTTGCTGCAGCACGACGCGAACCAAATTCTGCCCCAGCAATACCTACAAGGGTCTGTGGACCATAAACAAAAAAACCAATAATAAACAAAAAGAGTGTATTTATCAAAACAGAAGATGAATGAACTTTCCAAAAGAAAAACAAAGCAATAATCAAACAAATCATGAAGTAAAATGCAGTACAGTTTCTACGTCCTCGAAATAGTTTATCAGATGACCAACCGGCTAAAAACCCGCCTATTGACCCCATAAATTCAAAAACAACATTTTGCCAAGCTGCACCAATAATATCTGTTCCCCTAGCTTCTTGTAAAAAAGTTGGTGCCCAATAAAAAAATCCCATTCTAATGGTATAAACAAAGAAATTTGCTAAGCAAACATACCAAAGTGCTTTGTTCGGCAATATATGTTCTAAGATAACTTCTTTAAATGTAATCTCTTCATAAGCAGAATGATTATCTTCTTTTACTAAATTTTCCTTATCCTCTATTGAAGGTAGTCCTAATGATTGCGGGCTATCTCTTAACCGTTCAAATAATATAAAAGCAATAAATATTACTAAAATTGCAGGTATAACAAAAACCGATCTCCACCCGAAAGTTACTGATAAATATGCCCCCAATAATAATATAACGATGCTACCGATTTGATGAGAAGCATTCACAATGCCCCATTTTGTTCCTAACTCACTTGGAGAATACCACTGCGTCATTAACCTTGTAACTGGTGGCCATCCTGCTGATTGAAAAGCACCATTAAGTGCATAAAATATAACAAAAAACCATAAAGAATTTGATAATCCAATACATAAGCTACATACCGCACATCCAATCAGTCCAATGGTCATAAAATACCTAGCATTAGTACGATCACAAATTATCCCACTAACAAATTTACCGACACCGTATATTAATGCGAACGCAGTAAATACCCACCCTATTTCTGCCCTTGTATAGCCAAGTTCATCCAACATTTTTGGTGCTGCAATCTGAAAATTCTGCCGAACAAGATAGAAAGCTGCATAGCCTAATATAAGCGTGTATAATATTCTCGTTCTCCAATAAGAGTACTGGTAGTTTATGTCATCTTGTCTATTTTTTTTTCTTGGGAAATGTAACATCGCTTGTAAATTGAAAATTTACTGTCTTTTTGGCAACATTAAAACAAAAAATCATCAGTCTTAGAAAGCAATTATTAACTAATAACAAATTAAAATTATTTTTTTTAAAAAAAATTATTATAATAATAATTTATACTTGACTAACAAACATCTCTAGCGCTAACCACGCTCTTTATGACCGAATTATCATTTTCAATGATTAATTCATCTGCATTACAAAAATAATAACTATTTTTTCTTAAACTTGTAAAAAAATTTATAACTTAGTTTATTTGACTATTTACGAAAAATTTGTAGCCTCTTTTGTAAGCATGACACCAAACGTATATTGCATTATTATGGGAGGAGGACGCGGAGATAGACTTTATCCGCTTACAAAAAATCGCTGTAAACCCGCAGTTCCACTAGCTGGAAAATATAAACTAGTAGATATTCCAATCAGTAATTGCATCAATTCTTCATTCAACAAAATATATATCTTAACTCAATTTCAAACACGCTCTTTACACCGACATATCGAACAAACTTACCGATTTGACTCATTTAGTGATGGGATTATAGATATCTTCCCGGCCGAACAAACAGCATCATTAGGAGAACATTGGTATGTGGGTAACGCAGATGCTGTACGAAAAAATTTACAATATATTCCAGCGCAAGACGATGATGTGATACTTGTATTATCTGGTGATCAGCTATACCGCATGGACTTAGCCGACTTAGTCAATCAACATATAAAACTAGATACCGACCTAACAATTTCTGCAAAAGTAATACCGGAATACAAAATTTCACACTTTGGCATCATGTCAATTGATGAACAATTAAACATAAAAAGCTTTATAGAAAAGCCTCAAGAACCATCACAAGCAAAAGATTTTACCATTCCTATCGCTATACAACGTTTATTAAAAAATAAATCACTTTGTCCAACATACCTAGCTTCTATGGGAATATATGTATTTACTGCAAAAATCCTGAAAAAAGTATTACTAGAAAATAATGGCAGCGATTTCGGGAAAGATATAATTCCTGCGATGTTACATAATTACAAATTAAGCAGCTATATTTTTGACGGATTTTGGGAAGACATAGGTACTATTCGTTCATTTTTTAACACAAATTTAATGCTCACTGATGTTGTACCTGAATTTGATTTCTTCGACGCAAATAATCCAATATATACCCGCGCAAGATATCTTCCAGCTTGTAAAGTTAACAGTAGTCAAATTGAAAACACATTACTATCTGACGGATGTATCATAACGGAAGCGAAAATTAATCGATGTGTCATCGGCCTACGATCTGTGATAAGGAAGAATGCTCACTTAAGTAACGTACTGATGTTTGGAGCCGATTTTTTTGATTCATACGATGCACAACAAGAAAACGAAGTCGCGATGGGAGTTGGAGAAAATACAATCATAAAAAATGCAATTATAGATGAAAACGTCCGCATTGGTAAAAATGTTTATCTAACTCCCGATGGCAAGCCTGATGGATACGAAAAAGATGGTTTATATATTAAAGATGGAATCTTATGTATCACGGCAAACACGATAATCCCTGATAATACAATATTTTAAAAAATAAATTGACTTAAAAGAAATAGGGAAGTATGAAAGCCGCAGATGAAGAAAAGTTTTTGGGCAGCTATTTTAGTACTACTATCTATTACTTTATCCCAGGCATCAAATAGTACTGAAACAATAAAAGATTATTCTATGAATAGTGGTAATGTATCACAACCAAATGAAGATAATTCTATTAATGATGAGATTCAGACTAATGATTCAAGTCTTGAAGAAGCTCAAAAAATATTCGATGAATTATTTAGCGAACTAATAGCTCAAAAAGGGGAAGATGGATTAATATTCCCAGAGCATATGATCTGGTTAAATGGGGCTCCTGGTGCTGGAAAAGGAACAAATACTGCTAGCATAATGAGGATATTTGAAATATCTAGTAAGCCGGTTGAGGTCAGTTCGTTACTAACCTCTCCTGAAGCTCAAAAAATTAAAGAATCTGGCAAATTGGTTGATGACAAAACCGTCATTCATTTAGTATTTCAAGAACTTTTGCGTCCAGAAAATGCAAAAGATATTATAATTGATGGATTTCCAAGAACAAAAGTACAAGCACAATGCTTGAAATTACTGATACAAAAATTACAAACAAACGAACGTAATAAATGGTGCAAGTTTATTGTAATAAACTTCATGGTTTCAAGAGAAACAAGTATTGAACGTCAATTAGCACGTGGACGTTCTTCAATTGAACATAATCGTATAGTTGAAGAGTCTAATATTGGTGAAAAAGTGCATGTTCGCGCAACAGATATGGATCGCGATGCCGCAAATTTGCGCTACCAAACTTACCTTGACGAAACTCAAGCTAGTTTGTCGATCTTAAAGAATTTAGTTGAGTATGATGAAATCTGCACTGAAGGTTCAATAGATGAAGTTCGCGAGAGGATATATCGTGTAATTACCAGAAATTAATGAATGAATGCTTGACATATAAGTAAAATTTTAAATCTACTTGACCAAAAGTTTAAAAATGAAACCATCATATCATCCATCTAAAATCAAAAGAATAAGGAAATGTGGATTTCGTGCACGTATGTCCACACGTGGCGGTCAAGCAGTATTATCTTCAAGAAGAAGTAAAGGACGTCGCAAATTGTGTGAACATGCATATGCCAAATAGAGCGTGCGAAAAATTTTATTTAAAGCAGCACATAAGAAAGTCTCAAGATCTTCAAAAATTTCATAGCCCCGATGTTTTTAAGTACGTAAGTGTTTTTTTTGTTTTAAAGAAAATTCCTAATGATTTTGACTATTCTCGCATTGCAATAATAACTTCAAAGAAAGTTGGTTGCGCTGTTGAACGTAATTGGGCACGTCGTATAATACGGGAGATTTTTCGAAAAAAAATCCAAAATTACTATGGAACGTATGATTTTTTGATCATTGTCCGTCAAGCTATGATCTCAGCCAAATTTGAGGAAATATGTAATCAATTCATAGAAAGTGTAAAATCTCCAATTTTTCCTTAAAAAATGAAAGATGCCATACATCAAATTTTTCTAAAGAGTGATCATCTTTTTAAACAAACAGCAATATTTGTAATTAAGATTTACCAATATACAATATCTCCTTTTAAATTCTATATATTTGGTCCTTATTGTCGATGTAGATTTCGCGTAACTTGCTCAAAATACGCAATTAAAATGTATCAATCATATAATTTCTTTCACGCCACTTTTTTGAGCATAAAAAGGATTATTAGCTGTAATTCATTCAATAAAAATAATAGATGAAAAGTGATCTACCATTACTATTTTATTCAAACACAAAAATTGATAAAAATTTAAAATACCTAGTTAAATGTGATGTAGAAGATGATTTTTGCTTACTGAAAATTGGCAATTACCTTATTGCAATGGTATCAGCATTAGAAATTACTCGATTGAAACAAGAATCAAAGATAAACAAAATTTACTCAATCGAACAATTTCGCAAAAATCAATCTGAGTTTAGTGTAATTGTCGATCATTTTATACAGTATAATATCCATTCACACTCGATCATTGTACCATATAATTTTCCGTTCAAACTCGCAAAAGAGCTTATTAATTTAGGTTACAGTATCGATACATATCAAAAAAATATCTTACCAGAACGGACAATAAAATCTCTAGAAGAAATTCAAAACATAAAAAAAGTTTTAAAAGTTATCAACTTATGCTTCGAATATATTCAAGATATCATAAGCAAATCGAAAATTAGTAAATCAAATGGACTATATATTGATAATACGCTATTAACTTCTGAATTCTTAAGGCATGAAATTGAAAATTTTTGTTACAAACACAACTTAATATCCAATAACACTATTGCTTCATGCGGGAAACAATCAGCATATCCCCACTGCCAAGGAAGCGGTCCAATTTACTCTAACGAATTTATTGTAATTGATATTTTCCCTTATGATAGAGAATCTGGATACTATGCTGACATTACGAGAACATTTCTTAAAGGTACAGCATCTAATAAACAAATTAAAATGTACAACACTGTAAAAAATGCTCAAGATCTAGCTTATAAAGCGTTAAAACCTGGTATTACATGCCAAGAATTAATGGCTAACACGCTAGATCTCCTTGAAAAAGAAGGATACAAAACCGACAAAGCTGCCAGCATTCCATATGGGATGTTCCATTCATTGGGTCATGGCTTCGGATTAGATATTCACGAACCACCAACATTATCAAATAACATAAATACTTTGCAAAATGGAAATATTATAACTCTTGAACCAGGATTATATTATCCTGAAATAGGAGGTGTACGAATTGAAGATGATTTCTTAATAACAAATACAGGAGCAGTCAAGCTCTCAGATAACATTCCTTATAATTGGCTAATTAATTAAAATCCTTTAATTTCAAATAAACTTGTGATACTAGAATTCGTGTGTATCCTCATAATTGCTTCACCTAATAGCTCCCCTATATCCAATATAATAATCTTCTCCTTATTGCAAAAATCATGAGAAATTCCAGTAGAATTGGTCGTTATTAATTTATCGACTTCTCCATTTTTAAGATTTTGATAACCATCATCCGTTAACAAACAATGCGACACTACAGCATATACATTACCCGCTCCATGTTGTTTTAATAATTTTGCCGCTTCATTTAACGTATTAAATGTAACGGTCATGTCATCTACTAACAAAATATTTTTATCACGAACATCACTAATAACATTTAATGCCTCCACTTCTCCACCATTAATCCTCCTTTTTGCAACAACCCCAAGGCTACAATGCAAAGCATCTGCATATGCTACTGCCATTTTCATACCTCCCAAATCTGGTGAGCAAATCATTAAATTTTTTAATGCATTCTCACGAAAGAATTCAATGAAAAGCTTAGACGCAAATAAATGATCAACAGGTATATCAAAAAAACCTACAATTTGTTGGGCATGTAAATCGACAGTAAGTATACGATCCGCTCCTGCAGAAACTAATAAATTAGAAATTAACTTAGCAGTTAACGGCACACGTGGTTTGTCTTTTCTATCTTGTCTAGCATACCCAAAAAACGGTAACACTACAGTAATGCGACTAGCTGATGCTCGGCGTACAGTATCAATCAATATTAAAAGTTCCATATAATTTTGATTTACTGGGCGATCACAAGACTGAATAATAAAAACATCATTGCCTCGTATGCTTTCTTCTATCATCACTGAAGTTTCTCCATCAGGAAACGTAAAGATCTTCGCATTACAAAGCTTTACTCCTAAGCTCTCTGCAATTTTATTAGCAAGAATTTTATTAGAATTTCCTGTAATAATTGTTATATTACGTAAGTTTTCTACCATATAAAGACAATGTTAAACATTTGTTTAATGAAACTTCTAACAAAAATCGATATTATATTTCTTGCAATTTTTTAGTATTACTTTACCCTATTGGGTGAATTAAATTATGATCATATCATGAGCAGCGAACATTTGCTTAAAATTTTATCAGGGAATCATCAGGGTGCCGAAGTAGTACTCGGGAATGAAACTGTTGTTATAGGCAGTGGAGATGATTGCGATATTATACTGAACGATTCAATGATTGAGCTGCATCACGCTGAGATTACATTTTCGAAAGAAGCCGCAACAATTCGCCCAATGGACGGGCAAATATATGTTGATGGGAAATTACTAAAAGAAGAGAACAAGCAGGTTGCAGATTTTCAATTTATAACACTAGGAAGCACACATATTATTTTTGGACCTGCTAATGAACCGTGGCCAAATATTACTGTTAACGATGCCCCTCTACTTGAACAAAGCCAAGATACATCTTCTTCTGAAAAACAGGAACAACAAAACGTTGAAAATATTGACACGGCTGAAGATGCCATTGTACAAAAATCTTCCATAAAAAGTGGACATACAAAACGCACTTGGCTTATTGGTATTAGTACCACGTTTGTTTTTGCATTTGCGCTTTCTCTTTTAATATTTTTATCTGTTTTTTCCGACAATGAGCAAATAAGAGAAGAACCAAATATTCAACAACTAATTAATAATGAAATTCGCAGCATCGGATTAAGCGATACCATAAATGTAGATTATAACGGACAAATATATACAGTTTCTGGTTATACTGATACAAATAGTGAACTATCAGCACTACGCTCATCTCTTCCAAAAATTTCAAAAACAATAAAGATTAAATTATATAGTGAAGAACGCATTGTATCCGAAATGCAAGATCTCATGTCAAATATACCATCTAATTTAAGGATAGAATGCATAAAACCTGGTATTTTTACAATCAGTGGATACGTGTACGATAAAGAAAAGTGGGAAAAAATACGTCAGCGCATCTTAGGTGATATACCAGGGATTATAGACGTTCAGGATGAAATCATGTTACCTAATAAAATTACAAATTTAGCACGTCCAATACTAATGCGTTACAAATTAGTAGGTAAAGTCATGGTACTTCCGCAAGAAGACAGTGTAGTTATTGGAGGGCTTGTCGCATCAGATGAAGAAGAGAACTGGAAACTAGCAAAAATTCAACTTGAACGTACATATGGACCGGACGTTCCACTACAAATTTTCGTAAAAGTTAGTGATCCTGAAGTCATAAAGCGTCAATATTTCGGCAGTGAAGTAGATAGTATATCAATCAGTGAAAATGGATTAAATTGGATAGGGTTTAAAAATGGGTCACGATATATGGTAGGATCTACATTAGCTAATGGATACACAATCCAAAAAATTACTCCTGAAACAATTACACTAGTAAAAAATAATCAAGAAGTCATTTTAAAAATAGGAGATATGCAATAATGAACGAAAAAAAAGAACGCGTTGTCATGGTAGATATGGAACAAAAATTAATGGATGACAAATCTGGCACATATCGCCGTGAAATAATTAACAAATTACATGAATACGAAGGAGAAATTAACAGATTAATTGGAGCAGGTGTTGATACTGTTAGATATGAAGTATATAGCAAGATAAAACAAGCAATTAAACAAGCACAACACGTCATTCAAAATTTTCGATAATCGAATTTCCTTTAATTATTTACTCTTAGATACAGAAAACTTCCCTCCCCCAACAAATATCATTCCAAATAAAATCATACTTAATAAAGCGGTAGGCAATATAGAACTAAATACATTATTATGCATATAAAAAGCAATAATTGCATCCAATAATACAACACTACCAAGAAGAAAGCATGATAATCGGAATAAAAAACCTAACACTACAGTCATTCCACAAACAATCTGTATACTAGCTAAAGATGAACCAAGTAACATTGGAGAAAACTTAAAATGTAAAACTTTCAGTACCTTACTAATAAAAACTAGTGCATTATGTCCACTAACAAAAAAATGTATACCAATAACTATAAAATAAACCCCTAGAAAAAATCGAATAAACAACTTCCCAAAATTTTCAGAATCAAAATTAATAGTCATCGCCATAGTACATAAAGTAAAATTCTTTTTTATTAACGCGAGAAAAATGATGCTTGATTGTTTAAAAAAATACCTATAGAAAGTTCAGCATAATGAGTAAAAATCAACAACATGATTCAAATGCAATTGAGCTTGCTATGAATGCCATTAATCGTCAATTCGGTGATGGCTCAATAATGAAGCTCGGTGACGCTAAACAAATGAATGTTTCTGTCATATCAACTGGTTCTTTAGCGCTTGATTTAGCTTTAGGGGTACATGGGCTACCACGTGGAAGAATATGTGAGATTTTCGGGCCAGAGTCATCAGGGAAAACAACATTTTGTTTAAGTGTCATTGCAGAAGCACAACGAAATGGTGGGAATGCAGTATTTATTGATGTAGAGCACGCTTTAGATCCACGATACGCTAAAGTTGTAGGTGTTGATTTAAATAGTTTAATGGTATCTCAACCAGAAAGTGGGGAGGATGCTTTAAACATTACTGAAACATTAATAAGATCAGGGGCAATAGACGTAATCGTTTTAGATTCCGTAGCGGCTTTGATTTCCAAGGCAGAACTAGATGGTCAGATGGGCGATGCTACAATCGGTTCTCAAGCTCGCCTAATGAGCCAAGCAATGCGCAGACTAACATCAGCGATAAGTAAAACCAATTGTGTATGCATTTTTACCAATCAGATTCGTGAAAAAATTGGAGTAATGTTTGGT
Source organism: uncultured Opitutales bacterium (assembly GCA_964486285.1). Classification (GTDB taxonomy): domain Bacteria; phylum Verrucomicrobiota; class Verrucomicrobiia; order Opitutales; family JAIRKQ01; genus JAIDVZ01. The sequence continues at coordinate 103,901 of CAZALH010000002.1, forward strand.
AATCCAGAAACTACTCCTGGTGGACGTGCATTAAAATTTTTCTCATCTATTCGATTAGATATTAGACGTATCTCTCAGATAAAAGATAACTCTGGTAAAGTAACCGGCAACAGAACACGTGTTAAAGTAGTAAAAAACAAAGTAGCTCCTCCATTCACTGAATGTGAGTTTGATATAATGTTTGATGAGGGTATTTCCCGTACAGGGTCATTAATAGATTTAGGCATTGAGCATAAAATACTGGGAAAAAAAGGTGCCTGGATCGCTTACGAAGGAAAATTAATCGGACAAGGACGCGAAGCAGCAAAACAATATCTTCGAAATAACCCAGAAACAATAAAGCGAATCGAAGAAGCGATAACTAAGCGTGTACATGTGTCTGGAGGAACGGTATTAGGCGAAAGCACTGATGCTGAACAGTCAGATCAGTAAAAAGGAAAATTTTTCATATTAAGTATTACCCTCTTATTCATAAAGAGAGTAAAAATATTTACTGGCTATTAAAATTTTCATTAATTAAAATAGTACATGTATACATTTTCAGTTTAAAAACGTTATCATTAAAAATTTTACCCATTAAAAATAGGCAGTTTTATTTGTTCAGACTTCTAATGGAGATGTGATATCTTTTTTAACAAACTTAATGGTGCATTTTTTACCGAACAGTAAGATATTTTGAAAAGCATGATACAGTGGTATATTGTCAATTATTTTTTCTTCACTAAATTAATAAAACAAGTATGGAATAAAACATGAGTATTAAAATTGATTTAAGTCGAGACGCCCTATTCGATGAACTCGGACTCATACGTTTGAAAGAAAGTTATATGAGAGAGGATGAAAGCAGCCCTCAAGAACGCCTTGCTTACGTCGCCCAATCATTTGCCAGCACGGATGAACATGCTCAAAGAATTTATGATTACGCTTCCAAACATTGGTTAAGTTTTTCAACACCTATACTATCATTTGGTCGCGTAAAAAAAGGGCTCCCTATCAGTTGTTTCCTGTCTTATATGGAAGATAGTGCTGAAGGACTAGTAAATACTTTATCTGAGGTTAACTGGTTATCTATGATGGGAGGAGGAGTTGGGATTCACATTGATATTCGCAGTGCAGATGAGAAAAGTGTTGGCGTTATGCCTCATTTAAAAGTATATGATGCAGCATGCTTAGCTTATCGACAAGGCACAACTCGTCGAGGATCATATGCAGCATTCTTGTCAATTGATCACCCCGATATCGTTCAGTTCATAGAAATGCGTAAACCGACTGGCGATCAAAATATGCGCACATTAAATCTTCATCATGGCATTAATATTACTGACAAATTCATGCAAAAAATACAAGAAAGCATGCTAGATTCTAATAGTGATGATTCTTGGCCATTAATTGATCCACATAGTGGAAAAATTGTTGAGACAGTTAGTGCTAGGGATATTTGGCAGCGAATTTTAGAAATTCGTATGCAAACAGGGGAGCCATATCTTATTTTTGTCGATACCGCTAACCGCGCACTACCAGAATGGTTAAAACAGCAAGGATTAAAGATTAATGGCTCCAATCTTTGTACTGAAATTTTTCTACCTACTAACCCGGAACGCACTGCAGTGTGCTGCTTAAGTTCTGTCAATGTTGAATATTTTGATGAATGGAAACAAGACGATCTATTTATTCAAGATGTTATGGAATTTTTAGATAACGTTTTGCAATATTTTATCGACTATGCACCAACAAGTATTTTAAGAGCCAAACGTTCTGCTGAACGCGAACGTTCAATTGGTCTCGGAGCATTAGGCTTGCACTCGTACTTTCAACGCAAGCACATTCCATTCGACAGTGCGATTGCAAAGTCACTTAATAAAAAGATATTTTCCCACATTCAACAGCGCTGTATCAATGCAGATAAATATCTTTGTAAACTTCGAGGAGCTTGTCCAGATGCTAAAAAGAATAACATCGAACGCAGGTTTTCTCACTGGATGGCAGTTGCTCCAAATGCTACATCTAGCTTAATTGTTGGCAATACTTCGCCATCGATTGAACCAAGGCGCGCCAATGTATATAGACAAGATACCATTTCAGGAGCATATGTAGTGAAAAATCGCTACCTAGTAGAAGAATTAAAAAATTTAGGACTAGATAATGACGAAATTTGGACAGATATCATCGCCCATGACGGCAGCATACAACATCTCAAATTTATCCCTCAAAATATTCGCGATATCTTTAAAACAGCACAAGAAATCGATCAGAGATGGATCATAGACTTAGCTTCCGATCGACAACAGTATATAGACCAAGGGCAATCAATTAATTTATTTTTCCCAGCAGATGTTGCTATCGGATATTTACATGCATGCCACTTCTTAGCTTGGAAAAAAGGATTAAAATCACTTTATTACTGTCGCAGCGATAAATTAAGGAAAGCTGACCGTGTCGGATTAGATGTTGAACGACATAAAATTGAAGAAGATATTAATATGAAAGAAATTGTTGAAAACAATACATGTTTAGCGTGTGAAGGATAATAATGAAAAAAGCTAAAAAATCATTAACTCAGTCTAGAGATTATTATAAACCATTTTCTTACCCTTGGGCATATGAAGCATTTATGCAAAGTGAACAAATGCATTGGCTTTGGACAGAAGTACCAATGTTAGAGGATATTAAGGATTGGAAAACACGATTAAATGAATCAGAGCGTGATTTTTTAACAAAAGTATTCCGATTCTTTACTCAAGGAGATATAGATGTAAGCGCTGCATATGTTTATACATACTTACCGACATTCCAACAGCCAGAAATTAGAATGATGTTATCTAGTTTCGCAGCACGAGAAGCAGTACATATAGCGGCGTATTCGCACTTGATTGAAACACTTGGCATGCCAGAAGCAATATATAATGAATTTTTACAATATGAAGCAATGGCTGACAAACATGATTATTTTCATGGCATTAGGTTAAATAATACTGCAAACATTGCTGCTAAAATGGCTGCATTCTCTGCTTTTACAGAAGGTATGCAATTGTTTTCAAGCTTTGTAATGCTTTTAAATTTTACTAGGAATGGAACTATGCGCGGTATGGGGCAAATCATCGCCTGGTCGATTAATGATGAAACATTACATACAGAGTCAATGATCAAATTATTCCGAGAATATATTACTGAAAACCCATCCATTTGGAATGATGAGCTAAAAAAGACAATATACACTATTGCTGAAAAAATGGTTCAACTTGAAGATCGTTTTATAGACTTAGCATTCGGAGTAAGTGAAATGCAAAGGCTTACTAAGGCAGAAGTGCAACGTTATATCCGCTTTATAGCAGATAGACGATTATTAGCTATGGGAATGAAAGCAATTTTTCATGAGAAGAAAAATCCTTTACCGTGGGTCGACGCAATGTTAGGAGTTACTCATACTAATTTTTTTGAAAACCGCGTAGTAGATTATGCCAAAGGAGCACTATCTGGAGATTGGGCAGATGTTTGGGGTAAAGCTAGAGTATAGCTATTAATAGCTAAATTATTATTTCTATTTTTTAAAAAACTTAATTTTTTGTTAAAAATCGAAAAATAATTACTTCCGATATAGGGACAATATTGATTTTATTTTAATCAATGGAACGAATAATTACTGTGCAAAAGCGCCATAGTAATTAAATAATCTCGATCAAAATATTTTTAGTTTTTTCAAACTTCTGAGCAAAAGAGTATAAATTTTTAATAAAAAATTTCCTTAAACACACAAAACGAAAGAATTTTTTAAGTTTAACTTTTAATAAAGGTTGCCCAGTTTTACTTGTACACAAAGTAGCTTGTTTTACAAAAATCAATGTTTCAAATACTGGTTCTATGCAATATGGGAAAAAATCTTCCCCATTAAAATGTACAATGTTACTGATGTCTCCACAGCACCATATACGAGAACTTTGGTCAGTAAATCCGCACATATTAGTTTTATACCAAATTCCATTAATTTTATAAACAATTTCACCAAAGTATCCCATAGGCAGTGATTTTTCATCAGAAACATCTTCAACATTATTTGTAGAAATTATCTTTACTTTTATATTCGATTTAGGATATCCCAATACAATTCCTGCGAAATTTTGTTCTAGAACTAGGCAACGTGTAAAAAATTCCTTCATACTTATAAAAAAAATAGGAAATTTCTTTAAAAAAATATCTGCCCGTCGACGTAATGACTTTACGCGTAATACCTGTAAAAACCATATTATATAATTTATAACTTTATTGTCTGTCATTGAAATATATACGTAAAATGTATAATAAACGTTAATGGATTGTGAAATAAAATTTATTCATCAACTTAACGATGAACGTATGCTTTCTCAACATACCATATCTACTTACCAAAATGCCCTAAAAGTATTTAAAAAGTGGAAAAATACCGACAATATATTAAACACCACTAGTCGGGACATACAAGATTTTATCATTGAAATGCAGAAGATACGCTCTCGTACAACAATTCATAATTATGTATCAGCATTACGTACATTTTTTAACTTTGCAGTACGTGAAAATATCATTTCGCAAAATCCAGCAACAGAATTATCATTACCTAAACTTCAGAAACTATTACCTAAAATTTTAACTAAAAACCAGATTAAGCAACTATTACAAGCCCCTTTTCAGGCTTTAAAACTTGAACTTATTTCTTCGAAAATCGCTTTTCGAGATTCTATGATAATAGAACTTTTTTATGGAACTGGCATGCGTATCAGTGAGGTGCAAAAAATTAAACTCTCCGACATCGACTTTACTAATCGAGTCATTAAAGTATTAGGCAAAGGAAGCAAAGAACGAATCTGCCCATTTTCCATATCAACTGAAAAAGCAATAAAGACATACATTGAAAAATATTTACCAACTTCTAGTAAGTTTTTACTTACTGAAAAAAGCGAAAAATTACTATCAATACGAAATATTCAATACAGAATGAAATATTATTTAAAATTATGTGGATTACCAATTGACTTATCACCTCATACAATACGACATGCCTACGCTACTCACCTATTAAATGCTGGTGCAGATTTACGACTGGTACAAGAACTTCTAGGACATGCCAATTTAGAAACGACACAGATATATACTCACGTCGATTCTAAACATATTCAAAACATTTATCAACACTGCCATCCACATGGATAATGTTACTAATAACGAACAAAAACGATCAAAATACCCACTGTTCGTAATACAAGAAGACCGATCAAGTTTATTTTTTACAACTCTAATATCTTTCATTACTTATATCGCTTTTTTATTTACCACATATCCTGTCAGCAAATTTGCAGTTTATTCCACAAAGATAGTTAGATCCACACAATCACTTCATGAACAAGTATATATAGAAACAGATAAAATTTTAAACACAGATATCGTACCTGAGACATTTTATTATGGCACCTACTCCCAATTAGCTGCACAAGAACAAAATATGCCACCTAACGGCAAAGATCCTATACTTAAAGGAAAAGTATTATCTCAAAAAATTACAGAATCAAATCCCAAAGAACACAATAGCTTTAGCACAGATGAAATATCACAAACAATCCCTCCTTCGCAAGAGTCTTTCGAAGATTTTTTCAAGAAATCTCTTAAAGAACAAGATGGAGAAACAATCATTTCATCAGATTCAAACAATAAACATAGTAATAGTGTTGGATTAAATCGTAATAACCAGAAAACTCTATTAAAGCAGTACATTGATCACCAAATTTCTAGTTATAAAAAACAATATGTACAAATTGATGAAAATTTAAATTCTACGTTATCACCCTTAAGAAAATCTAATACTTCAGTAGCTGTAATTGGTACAGTAAGTATGACCGTACAAGGATCAGAATTCGGTGAATATGAGCAACAATTGCTTGAAGCTATTTCATATAATTGGCAACTATTATCTCAAAGATGCTACAATTCCCTATCTTGTGGTGAAATTGTAATACAGTTTACTTTAAATTCTGATGGTACAATTACTGATCTAAAAGTTAATAAATATACATCATCAGATACTGCAGTTATAGTATGTTCCGATGCTATAAATTCTCAGTCTCCATTCCTAAAATGGACAAACGACATGATCAGTAAATTTGGAAACAAAAAGCTGATGGTCATAAAGTTTATATATTTTTAAAAAAAGTTTTATAAAAGACACATTATTACTAAATGTCCATAACAACATAAAAAAATATTATAATTAGTCATTGTATATCTTTTTATAAAAAATATACCTCAAATTAGGTAAAAACATGAGTAACGACGATTTACACACTTTAAGACATTCTGCTGCACATATATTAGCTGCCGCAACATTGAGATTATTCCCAGAAGTCAAACTAGATATCGGACCAGCAACTGATAACGGATTTTATTATGATTTTGATCTTGATCATAAGTTCACACAGGATGATCTTATAGCAATTGAAAAAGAGATGGGTAAAATCATCTCTGAAAACCAGCAATTTATCTGTACAGAAGTTTCAAAAGTAGACGCTAAAAATCTTTTACAGTCTAAAAATCAAACTTATAAATTAGAACGCTTAAATGATATTCCAGACAGTGAAAAAGTTACCATGTATACAAATGGTGACTTCACTGATCTTTGTCGTGGACCACATGTAAAATATTCAAGAGAAATAAAAGCTTTCAAGTTATTAAGCATTGCTGGAGCATATTACCGTGGAAATGAAAATAATAAGCAACTTCAGCGTATATATGGTACAGCATTTTTTTCAAAAAAGGACTTAGACATCTATCTAAATCAATTGGAAGAGGCTAAAAAGCGCGACCATCGCAAATTAGGGAAAGAATTAAAGTTATTCATGATCGATGATGAAATTGGACAAGGAATGATACTATGGTTGCCTAAGGGAGCAATTATTCGCAATGAATTGCAAAATTTTATTCTCTCAGAGTTATTGAAAAATGGGTACCAACAAGTTTTTACTCCACATATCGCTAAGCTTAATTTATTCCGCACATCAGGACATTTCCCATACTACAAAGAGTCACAATTCCCTCCATTACCTGATCGTAGAGAATTAGATTTTTGCATAAATAATAATGTTTCTACCAAGGAAATGTTTCAAAATATGGAAGAAGGGCAATTAGAAGGATTTTTGTTAAAACCTATGAACTGTCCCGGGCACATTAGAATTTATGCATCAGAACAACATTCATACCGTGAGTTACCAATTAGATTAGCTGAATTTGGTACAGTCTATAGATGGGAACAATCGGGAGAATTAAACGGAATGACAAGAGTTCGTAGTTTCACGCAAGATGATGCTCACTTATTTTGTCGACCAGATCAATTAGAAGCAGAGATTGATGGCTGCTTACATCTAGTACAGCTAATTTTTTCAACTCTCGGCATAACAAAATTTCGCGTAAGAATAGGGCTACGAGACAAAACATCAAACAAATACATTGGGTCTGATGAAAATTGGGCAATCTCTGAATCTGCGCTGCGTAAAGCTGCCAAAAATTTAAATGTACCATTCGAAGAACAATGTGGAGAAGCTGCTTTTTACGGTCCTAAAATTGATTTCATTGTTAAAGATGTTATCGGGCGTGATTGGCAATTAGGAACTGTACAAGTAGATTATAATTTACCTGAACGATTTGACTTATATTATATCGGTGATGACAACCAAAAACATCAACCAATCATCATTCACAGGGCTCCATTTGGATCTTTGGAGCGATTTTCTGGATTGTTAATCGAGCATTTTGGTGGAGATTTTCCAACATGGTTAGCTCCAGAGCAAGTCAGAATATTAACATTAAATGAAAATTTAATGGAATATGCATTAAAAATACAGTCAACTTTAAAAGAACATAATATAAGATGTAGTATTGATTCTCATCCAGAAGGTCTTAGTGCAAAAATTCGACATGCAGAACTAGATAAAGTACCTCATATGTTCATCATTGGAAACAAAGAAGAACAATCTGGATATGTATCCGTTCGATCACGTATAAATATAGAATTAAACGGAACTATGTTGTTAAATCATGCCATTGACAAAATACAAGAAATGATACAGAAAAAAATTCTTCCAACAAAAAAACAAATATGACAAAATTTACATTCTCAGAGCCTCTTGATCAGGAAGATCCAGAAATTTTTTCAGCCATACAGTCAGAACGAACTCGGCAAGGTAACCATATTGAGTTGATTGCATCAGAAAATTTTACTTCTCCAGCAATCCTGCAAGCAACAGGCAGTATATTTACTAATAAATATGCCGAAGGATACCCTCAAAAACGTTACTACGGTGGTTGTGAGTATGTCGACATCGTTGAATCACTTGCAATTGAACGTGCCAAAATGCTATTTGGTGCTGAACACGTAAACGTACAACCACATTCTGGCAGTCAAGCTAATACAGCGGTCTATTTGGCTACATTAAAACCTGGCGATACAATATTAACAATGTCTTTAGAAAATGGTGGACATTTAACACACGGACATCCTAAAAACATTAGTGGAATACTATATAATGTTAAGCATTACGGAATAATAACAGATTCTGGACTTATCAATTATGATGAACTTGAAGAAATCGCCAATACACAGCATCCAAAATTAATAACAATAGGAGCTTCTGCTTATCCACGAAACATAGATTTTCAACGAGTAGCCAATATTGCGCATAACGCTGGAGCACTAGTACTTGCTGATATTGCACATATTGCTGGGTTAGTAGCAGCTGGGTTACATCAAAGCCCTGTTCCATATTGCGATTTCGTCACATCTACAACACACAAAACATTGCGTGGACCACGTGGCGGAATAATAATGTGTAAAAAAGAATTCGCTAAAGCTATAGATTCAGCAGTATTTCCAGGTACACAAGGTGGCCCATTAATGCATATAATCGCTGCCAAAGCAGTTTGCTTCAAAGAAGCACTATCTCCTATGTTTAAAAAATACCAAGAACAAATCCTTATAAATGCACGTACATTAGCAGAGGAATTAGCATTAAAAAAGTTAACAATAGTAAGTGGAGGAACAGATAATCACTTATTACTTGTTGATTTACGAGGGAGTCATCCAGAAATTACCGGTAAAGATGCTCAAAATGCATTAGATAAGGTAAATATTACTACTAATCGCAACACTATACCCAATGAAACACGAAGCCCATTTCTGACTAGTGGGTTGCGACTTGGTACACCGGCAATTACAACACGCGGGATGAAAGAATCGGAAGTAAAAACGATCGCTGACATGATCGCTATGGTTCTAGATAATATCAATGATACATCAACACTTCAAACCATTCAAAAACATGTCATAGATCTATGTGTTCAATTTCCATTACCGTACTAACTTAAAAAATTTTATCGCTCAGTATGATTTTATTTATTGCTACTTTTCAGCCCAAAAGTACACTTGTACTCCTTGAGTATGAAGAAATTATATAGAGCATTTACATTGATAGAAATATTAACAGTAATTGCCATAATTGGGATACTAACAACAATGTTATTACCATCCATTGGGCAAGCAATTGATCATGCACGTCGCATGAAAGATGCCAATAATTTACGCCAATTAGCAGCTGGTTACATAAATTATTTATATAATTCCAATAATCGATACGAAATAAATTCTTGCAAAAATCTCTATGAATTTGCCGCTATACTAGCTAAACATGGTTACGTATCTAATCCTGAAGTATATTATGTACAGTCTGATTACCTGATCTCTAATATTAAACCACCAAAATCGATCGGTACCTCGCACAATAATGTATGGATTCCTAATAAAAATTTTCTAAAATTTCCACTAAGTATCGTAGTAATTACTAATATATCTACAACATCACAAGCATCAATTACTCCTATTGCTTATACTCGTGGATTGAACACAAAAAATGGCTACTGGGATGTATCTTCAGGCAATAATGGTGGCGTATATTCCAACGAAGGAGGATTTATTGCGTTCTTAGATGGACATGTTCAATTTTTTGAAAATTTAACAGATGAAATCAATCAACTAATAAATTATAACACCGGAGAAAGTACTTCTAATATACAAGAATCTCTTAATCCTGGAGCACGAGCTTTAAGTTACTTAGGAATTGAATGGGAAGTTAAATAACCCATAATTCAATGAGAAGCCTTTAACAAAATTATTCCAGTTATTATTAAGATAATTCCTAACCAACTAAAAAATGACGCTGTATCATGGAAAAGATATAACCCCACAAGAAATGTTCCTACTGCACCAATACCTGTCCATATTGAATATGCCACCCCAATAGAAATTTGCTTTTGTGCTAAGAATAAAAAGACACCGCTAATGGCCATTCCAGCAACAGCAAATAAAATTGACGAATAAAAATATCGAGTAGTTTGTGACAACTTTAGCCCTAAAGGCCATGCAACTTCACATAAACCTGCTAATAATAAAAACACCCAAGCCATTTTTAATGAAAGTAATATTAAATGTTTAGGCAAATAAAAAACAATGTATTTTGTGTATCTACTTAATCTTTTTTAAAAGCACTGTATAAGGTTTATAAAGCCATTGACATCAATATCCCTTTTTTATAGCAAACTCCTCCTTTTTTTATAAAAAATTATCTCTTAGGTTAAAGCAGAATATTACCATAAAAGAATTTAATTTCATTTAAGCCTGTTAAAAATTTGTTAGAAAAATAACATAATTCTTTTCTGGTTAAAATCTTATTGCTTTCAATGTTTTAACACTTTATTTCTGGACTCAGAACAAAAACAAAGGAGGTTTTATGCAAATCATTACTACTGATAACAAAACAATTAATAATTTTGAAAAATTCCAAGATGTAATATCTGCGGCAGAAAAAAAATGCTTTTCAATTGATGAGTACCCCAACAATGAAGTTTCATTTAATGGCCATACTTTTAATATAAATACGAGTTCTTCACTTGAACCTATGCTAGAATTAACTGAATCAATACAACTGGACATCTGGAATGGACGAGCTTATTTGAACAGGAGAAAACTCTCAGATACAGTAATCGAAAAAACAAATATTATTTTGTCCTGGTTTCAAAATATAATCAAATCCAATGATAAGCAAGTGAACATAGATATTAGTGCTTTTCAATTAAGACGTATTTTAAATGTTCTTAATACTATAATAGAGCACTCGAGTGCACATTCTGGTAGAATCTTTTCCACAATAAAACAGATAACCAAAACTCTGTAAAAAAAACGGATAACAGATAACTAAAAATTTAAAAGGCCTAATTTTATGTCACCTAACGGGGTTAATATTTTAAATCCTCTTAAGCAAGAAGTTTCAATAAAAGACATTTTTAACGAAACATCATTGCCTGAAGGAAGCAAAACTAGTTCGTCAACTTTCAATAGAAAAGATATAAAAACATTTTCTGCTACAGTAAGAAAACCTTCTACGGAAGAAACTAGTGCTATCAATCTTACAACAAGATTGGTGAGGACCCATTGCGCAAATAACAAAAATAAGCAGAAACCTACAGCAAAAACATCAAGCAAAACCAAGGCACCAAAGACTAGTAAAAATTCAAAAACACAACTATCTACTTCCCAAACACATTCTAAAAGCGTAGATGATCTAACTAATGGAAAGTGGTTCAATGTTTTTAAGGATAAGGGCTTAAAATTCGGGAAAACAATCTTACAGGTAACAGAAGCTTCTATTAATCAAATATTTTCCTGGGATCAAAGTTCTATTCCAAATGCTTATAAATTGAGTTTTGCACAAGCCATATGTGATCTTCTAGAGTTGCCAACAGGTCGTAAGCTTTTCGAAAATATAGTTAAAATACATCATAATAATGTCGGATTATCGAAATTAATATTTCATTTTGACAGTTCTGATAATCGCAGTAAATGCGATTGGTTTGATTACCCAGAACCATGTAAAATATCTCTCAAATACAAAGATAACATGTGTCGAGGTACAAGTTGGCTTTTTTTTGTAAAAGATCTAGAAAAAACAATTGAAGCTGAAGTACCTGCATCAGTAGTGTTAGCACATGAATTAGGGCATTATATAAGTGGAATTTATATTCAGAGCAATATGGCAAAGGAATTTAACCATATTAGGTATGCAGCAGCTATGACTGATGCCCGAAATAATAACGGAATAATTCACGATCCTTGCACTGCAGCTTTGCTGCAAGATATTATGTCTCGTGCTGATAATGTGATGACGAGATATAGTCATACAGAATACGAGAACTTACTAAAAGGTGTAATTAATATTCTGAATCCTTCACCTCTGGAAAAGACTTTTCTTGAACTTTGGAATGGAGATTATGATGAAATACTTAATATTTTACCTAAATCTACCATTTTTAAAAAGAAAATTTTTGATTTCAGTGATGGCCAAACAACTATGGAAGCTTTTAAGAATCTGCATCAAAATAAAAAACCAATATTTTCTGGTTTAAAGGATGATTCTGGTTTACAAGATGACCTAAATATCGACACGATTTCTGAGAAAAATTTGGTGCGATTAAGCCATTTTTCAGCAAAAGATTATCATAAGGAAATTTCATCATTAAAAGGTGATAAAGAAAGACAATTTTATGTATTAATCAAAAAATTATTAGATAAGCTTTATCCCAAAACACCTCAAAATTTCAATACAGTCTCTAGTTTTTTTAAAAAAGTTTGTAGTTTTCTTTCAAGGATTATAACATTAGGTTCAAATTGAAGTATGATGTATTTATAAAACCTCTATTACTAGTTTTCTTCAAAAATGGTATAAACAAGCTTCCTTAAGTATCCTTTTGATTTTTTTGTTTTATAGTTTAAATACATCCAGCTGAATTCAAAAGGACTTTACTAAAATTATCCCAAATCTAAAAGATAGATAATAGAAATATTAACTTTATCTTTGATGTTTATTTGTTTCCCTAATATTCTCTCCTTTCACGTACTCTAATTCAACGTGTTCTGCAGGCTTGTCTTCCGAAAAGTATGTATGTTTTATCACATATATTTTCTTTCTCTGCCTTCACTATTAGAAGATTCACTAACCTTAGAATTATTTCCACTTTAGGAGTGATTAGTTACTTGTTGACCACTGAAAACGACCTTAGTTGTGCTGTTTGACCAGCAGCAATAACCGGCCACTACATAACAGAAGCAGGGTTAAACGCAACTACTCCTACTAACACTAACTATTCTGACCCAATATTTAATCCTGTATTTATAATTTCTGGCACTACTTCTGTAGTTGTTGCTGCCACGCTCAACACAATAATGAAAAATATAATTTCTTTAATTTCGTAGTATTCAGGAACACCACTGAACAATTACTGGATGATTTTCATAACAAGCAAACTTATATATCATACTCAAAATGTTCCTTATGCCGAGAAATTTATAGATTCTTCAGGTAGCGCAAAAAACGCACTCATACAAGTGAGCACAATCCACCTACTGTAATTGTAACCGTTAAGTAGTCTAAAATTACTAATAACCGATATACGGCTCTCCCCTTCAAATGGAGAGCCATGTATTTAAAAAGTTAAAATTTAACTAATACTAAACTTAACACAACATATTTTCTCATCTTAAGAAATCATATGTCGTTTATTATTCTTAACCTGTTTATTTGATGATGGCGGAATAAACTCTAATCCGTTATTTCCTTCATGAATGTTTTTATTTAAACCTTTTACTTCTTTAATTACCTGGCGACGTTCCAATGTAACATTAGGATACTTCCCAGCTACTTCATTGAGAATCTGTGTAATTTGATCAGCCTGAACTACTGTATTGCCAATAAAGCACCCAGCTATACGAAATGCCGCTTCCTTTATTGCCTCTTTCGTTTGAGCGGCTTGAATACTTTTCATCCACTCACATTCTTTTTCTAACAATACATCATCCATTATATTTTCCTCCGATATTTTTAAATATTCATACATACTTCTTACCTTTTTACTACAAATTTGCTCAACTTTTTCACTACTCATAGCACTACTTGCCGCTATAAGCTGCATGAGCTCAAAAGCTTCTACTTTTTTGAACTTTTCTAAAAATTCTTGGTCACTGCTAAAATCCGATTCCTCATAACCTTCATTTTTTTCTACTTTTTTTCTCCTTGTTTTTATAAATTCAATAAGCTCACTTCGCAGATTATCAATGCTAATATTTGTTCCCCATAATTGGTTAAATTTCGACTCTAACTCTGTACTTCGGCTTTTGCAAGCTTCGTCAAGTGCAGACTTATATTCAGCAGCATTATCTATCAAGTGGCCCACCGATTCCAGTTTTGTTTTTACTACTTCTAACGCTCTTACTGTTCTCCCTAAAAAAATTCGCACACAACATACTGGGAATTTTATATCAGGATACTCTACCCCTGCATTTGATTCGGTACTCGTAAAGCATTCTCTCGGGGTACCCCATATTACTCCAAATTTATTTGTTTCATCGCAATTCCACATACACAGCGCTGTAGCGAATGCCTTTCGTGCTTGACATTTTGCCTCATCTCCATTGAACTTAAGCTGGCACAAATATTCCCCATAATGAGGCAATCGAGATCCCATAAGAGGTTTCTGATTCTTTGATACTTGCATTTCTATATCAAAAACAATTTCCTTTGAATTAGCTAGTGTTATCCGACTTGCACAGTCTACTTTCAAGTTTGTAGACAAATCTGGATATTTCGTGGTTGAAGTAGCTCGATTAGCCTTTCCATTGGCCTGTTTTGTAGTTCTTTTCGCTTTCGCTCCTCCAGTACCCGGTACTGCTGTTTGAGGATTAATTGCTTCTTCTAATAATTTTTCTTCCGCTATTGTTCTGTCAGCAAGTTTGATTGTAGATAAAGAGGTAGAATCTCTATCAAGATATCCTAAACAGGTAGAATATTCAGTATCTTTACCAAGATACCCTATAATGTTCGATACAGTTTTAAAAAGAAGCCTTCTATACTCACTTGCCTTTTCGTTACTTGATTGAACGAAAAGTTTTTATACATTGCATCGCTCGTCGCTGACATGTATTCTATACCTGCGCCTTCTAAAACTTGCAATAAAGAATGGTATCCCGCATCGCTCATTATTAGTAAATAATAGTTAACTTTTCTTTTTGTCAATAAAAAAACAACTAGACAAAAATTGTGCCAATAGATAGCAAAAGATTTATCTAAGAACTTAATATAAAAAGCATTTTCCTAATACTTGTGAAAATAATTTCAAA
>CAZALH010000003.1:0-17355 GCA_964486285.1 uncultured Opitutales bacterium
CGACAAAAAGAAGGAATGTCTAAAGAAGAAGCTGTTCATACTGCATGTATGGAGCGCTTTAGACCAATTATTATGACAACATTAGCAGCTTTGATGGGACAAGTTCCAATTGCATTAGGCCTTGGTGCTGATGGCGCATCTCGTATATCCCTTGGATTATCTATTATCGGTGGATTAGTAGTGTCTCAAATAATTACATTATATATTACACCAGTAATATATCTTTATCTTGAAGATTTTCAGGAAAAGGTTTTAGATAAAATTTCATTCTTTGCCAGAGAAATTAAAGAAGAGTAAATCATGTTACCTTGTATACTCGTAGTTGATGATGAAAAAAACACGCGTGACACTTTAATACAGTTGCTAGAATCGGAATATGAAGTATTTGGAGCATGTAATTACGACGAAGCAACAAATTTATTAAAAAATGAACGATTTGATTTAGTATTATCTGATTTACGATTACCTGGTAAAAATGGCATGTTTGTAATAGATGAAGCCAAAAAAAATTCTTATTCTCCCCCCTGTATTATGATGTCTGCCTATGGTAGCGTTGAAACTGCTGTTGAGGCAGTAAAACATGGAGCATTTGATTTCGTTACTAAACCAATAAATTTTGATCGACTAGAAGTTTTAATTAAACGAGCAATATTATCTAAAAAAGATAAATCAGACACTAACACACAAAAACCATATATTCCTTTAGAAGAAAGGGATATTATCGGAGCTTCAAATAAAATACAAGATACATTACAGTTAGTAAAAAAAATTGCACCAACGAAATCTACAGTTCTTATAACAGGAGAAACTGGAACAGGGAAAGAATTATTTGCTCAAGCACTATATAAGTATAGTTTACGAAAAAATAAACCATTTGTTGCTATTCACTGTGCAGCACTCCCTAAAAATCTACTCGAAAGTGAATTGTTTGGACATGAAAAAGGTGCTTTTACTGGAGCTGATACAAAACACATTGGATTGTTTGAACGTGCTAATGGCGGAACTGTTTTTTTAGATGAAATTGGGGAAATAGATCTAGAAACACAAGTCAAGTTGTTACGATTTTTGGAAACTAGAAAATTATCACGAATTGGAGGATCGAGCGAAATTTCAATTGATATAAGATTAATTTGTGCAACAAATCGAAACCTTTTGCACATGGTAAAAGAGCATCAATTCCGCGAAGACTTGTTTTACAGAATTAACGTCATTAATATTACAATTCCCGCATTAAGAGAACGAGTTGAAGATATTCCAGAATTAATAAACTTTTATATAGAAAATTTTTCACAAGAAAACCAAGTAATTCCTCCAATTTTCCAAAAAAATGTAATGAATATTTTGCAAAACTATAAGTGGCCAGGAAACGTACGTGAACTTAAAAACTTTTGCGAAAGTATAGTTGTGTTGCACCATGGAGAACAAATAATACCAGATTACCTCGATTCAAAATTTTTTCACAGTGAACTGTTAATTCATTCTCATCAAGATAATCTTACATCTGAAAATTTTAATGCAAAATAAGTGATTCTCCTGTCATTTCTTTAGGTTGCTCCAATCCCATAATTTCCAGTAAAGTCGGTGCAATGTCTCCCAATTTACCATTTCTTTTTAACTTTAAAGATTTGCATCTTGAACCATATAAAACAACTTCAACCATATTCGTTGTATGTTGAGTATGAGGTTTCCCGGTAACCAAATCTCTCATACATTCAAGGTTCCCATGATCAGCTGTTATTAATGCATTTCCATCAACTTTATCTAGAGCGGATAAAATATCCTTTACACAAGAATCGACCACTTCTGCAGCTTTAATTGCAGCTTCTAAATTACCAGTATGCCCTATCATATCCGGGTTAGCAAAATTTACCACAATTAGTGAATATTTTTTGCTCAGGATCGCTTCTACTACAGCATCCTTAACAGCATAAGCACTCATTTCAGGTCTTTCATCATATGTTTTAACATCTCGTGGACTGGGAATTAACAAACGTTCTTCTCCAGCAAAAGGTTCCTCACGATAATCATTAAAGAAAAAGGTAACATGAGCATACTTTTCTGTTTCAGCACATCGAAATTGTTTTAACCCCAGATCACTAATGTACTTACCTAAAATATTTTCCATTTTTGCAGGACGCGAAAAAATAACATTTTCTACTAACCCAGCTTGATATTCCGTCAAAGTTGCGTAATATAAATTCAATTTCTCTGGACGTTCAAACCCTGTAAAATTATCATCTACAAATGCACGTGTAATTTCACGTGGACGATCTCCACGAAAATTAAACAATATTATACTGTCATTATTTTGTACCTGTCCTTCAAATATATTATCAGAATTTAATATTCTTGTTGGTGGAATAAACTCATCTCCTATCATTGCTTTACCTGTAGGATTTGCATAATACTCTTTAAAAACCTTTTCTGCTGAATACGCAAATTTACTATCATTACTACCTATTAAACATTGATAAGCTTTCTCTACTCTATCCCAACGTTTATCTCTATCCATTGCCCAAAAACGTCCAATAACGGTAGCAATTTTCCCGACTCCAAGTAACTGACATTGAGTTTCTATTTCCTTTAAAAACTGTATACCACTACTTTGTGGAGTATCACGTCCATCACTGAAAAAATGAATGTATACTTTATCTAGACCATTTTTTTTAACACACTTTAACAAAGCAAACAAATGTCTTAAAACAGAGTGTACACCACCGTCTGAACATAATCCAAAAAAATGAAGTTTAGAATCATATTTCTTTACATTATTAATAGCATTAATTATAGTATCTTTTTCATAAAAAGAACCATCAGCAATAGATTTATCTATACGAACGATTTCTTGATCAACTACCCTACCAGCTCCAATATTTTGGTGTCCAACTTCACTATTACCCATTATACCATCAGGCAACCCAACTTCTAAGCCTGAGGCAAATATTTCAGTACGTGGCCAATTCCGCGATAATTCATTAGAAAAATCTATATTTGCTAATTTTAATGAATTAACACTATCTTCCGCAGGATTATGGTTACATCCCCATCCATCACGAATGATCAATATCATTGGACTATGTACATTTGCCATACCAATATGGTATATTAAATTTTATAAAAAAAAAGAAATTTATAAAAAATTTATGCACGAAATATTGCACCAAAATTTTTCCCCATAAAAATTGATGCCCCAATTATTGCGGTAGATAAGAATGCCATAGCCCAAACCCCTAAAGCACATGCTAAAAACGGGCCATCACCAAATAAATTCATCAATTCATAGATAGCTTTGGTAATTGGGTAAAACTGTTGCTTTTGCGCTAAAATTAATGAATCCGAAACTTCAAGCATAGTTTGCGAAAAAACTAATAATCCCCCTGCTAATAGATTAGCCATTATTAATGGGAAGGTTACGATTATACTAGCTTTCAACGGATGACAACCAAGATTTTGAGCTGCCTCTTCATAGCTATAACTCATTTGTTGCAAACCAGATACTGCTGAACGTACCATAAATGGCAACTTTCTTACAGCATATGATAAGATTAACAACACTGTCGGATTTTCAACAGGATTCAAAAATTCAAAAGGTCGCCCCTTTTGACTCATAGCCAAATACCCAAATGCCATGACTAGACCTGGGACAGCAAGTGGCAACATGGTCAATGTGTCTAATATATTTCGCCCATAGATTTTAGATCTAACAACGACAAAAGCTACACAAACTCCTAATATCAGTGCTGCAACAGTTGCAAAACTAGAATAAATTAAACTATTTTTTATTGCTGGAATTGTTAACGGATGTCCCAAAGTGATTTCATAATTTTTTAAAGTCCAAACATTAGGTAAAATTGAATTATACCAATCACCTGCAAATGAAGTTATGATAACAGCAATATGTGGTAATATCGCTAACAAAGTAACCCCTCCAAACAAAACGCAACACATGATTTGTTTCAAGACTCCTATCTTACGAGTTGATGCACTATGTGAAGCTTTCGCCATCATAGCATAGCTTTGTTGTCCAGTAGTAAGTTTCCCCAAAATATAAAAAATAAGTGATAAAATTAAAACAATACTAACTAAAGCGTAAGGCATTGGGTTATTTCCAATTTCTTTTAAACCATTGTAAATTTGCACAGAAACAACACGGTTATAATCAAAAATTAAAGGAATCCCCAATTCTGTGAACGACCATATAAAAACTAACGTAGAACCAGCAAAAACACCCGACCTAATTAATGGAAACGTAATTTTGAAATATCGCCGTAAACCATGACATCCTAAATTACCGGCAGCTTCTTCCATAGCAGGGTCGATATTTGCTAAAGAAGATACAATATTCAAATATAAAATCGGATATAAACTAAGGGCGTTTAATAAGCAGATTCCTAAAAATTTATAGCTTCCCAACCAATCAATTAAGTGCAAATGATCAATTATTCCACATTTTAATAATATTAAATTTATAATCCCCCGTGTCCCAAAAATTTGCTGAATTCCGATAGCGCCAACAAACGGTGGCAACATGATTGGGAGTAGTACAATATTAGTGAAAATTTTCTTGCCAGGAAATTTATAACGATCAGTAAAATATGCAAGAGGCAGTGAGATTAATAATGCAATGATTGTAGTAACAATTGCCAAATAAATGGAATTTATAATACTACTAACATATACGTGATTTTCAAATACCGTACAAATATAATCAAGTGTAAAATGTCCACTTGCATCGATAAATCCACCTTGCAATACTTGCCAAATAGGATATGCAAAAAAAATACACAAAAATACAAATACAAAAGCAAAAACCAAGTACGCAAATCGCTTACTCATAAACAACTGTAACTACATACAATAAATTGTTTAAACATTGCCAGCTTTTTCTATAAAAAAAATCAATTCACTCATCTATTCTAAAGACTTAGACGCTTAAACATCAGTGCTCCATTCTGACCACCAAAGCCAAGGTTATCACTAATAGCTATTTTAACATCCGACCTTATTGCATGATTTGGTACATAATTAAGGAAACATTCAGGATCAGGAGTCTGATAATTAATTGTGGGAGGGACAATACAAGTTTCAATGACTTTCGCACAAACTGCAGCTTCTACTCCACCAGTCGCGCCTAATAGATGCCCTGTCATGCTCTTTGTAGAACTGATTAACAACTTTTCAGAAAAACTACCAAAGACTTCACTAATTGCTTTAGTTTCGGACTTATCGTTATACTTAGTTGAAGTACCATGTGCGTTTATATAATCAACGTCACATTCCTTCAACCCTGTCTCCAAAAATAAATCTTTAAAACATTTAATTAGACCTTTAGCGTCAGGGTCTGGACTAGTAATGTGATACGCATCACAACTAGCAGAGTATCCAATAATTTCACAATAAATTCTTGCACCACGTTTTTTAGCATGCTCTAAAGTTTCTAATACTAAAATACCAGCACCATCAGACATAACAAATCCATCCCTATTTAAATCGAATGGACGCACCGCTTCTTCTGGAGAATCATTAAAAGCAGTAGACATCGCTTTCATTGCGCAAAATCCTGCAAAGCTTAACGGACTAACTGCTGCTTCGGTACCACCAGCTAAAATAATATCAGCTTTCCCCAACTTTAATATATGATATGCTTCTCCAATAGCATGTGTTCCAGAAGCACATGCAGTTACTGTACTAAAATTTGGCCCACGAATCCCTAATTCAATAGCAACGGCACCGGACGCCATATTGCTGATCAAAGCTGGAATCATAAAGGGAGATACAAACCTAGGGGACTTTTTATGGAAAATCGAAGACTGATCGTGTATTGTTTGCATTCCTCCAATACCAGAACCTATAATACTGCCAAAACGATCAGGATCTTCATTTGTTATATCGACATTACTATCGCTTATAGCTAACTTAGCACCAGCAACAGCATATTGAACAAATGAATCATATCGCCTTACTGATTTAGCATCTAAATAATTTAACGGATCAAAATCATGTATTTCCCCAGCAATCTTCGTTGGAAAATTTGAGACATCGAAGGATGTTACTTTTCCGATACCACTTTTACCGGAAGTAATATTTTTCCAAAAATTTTCAACACCAATTCCCACAGGTGTAACTAACCCCAAACCAGTAACGACAACCCGGTTCCTAGTACAATCACCTAGAGATTCAGATTTACTTAGCATGCTGACAAAAGAGGGATTAAAATTATTCTCCTAATTTTTCTTTAATATATGCGACAACATCATGTACAGTGCGCATTTTTTCTGCATCACTTTCAGGTATTTCTCCTTTTAATTCATCTTTAAATTCCTCTTCAAAAGCCATAATCAATTCAACGGTATCTAAGGAATCAGCACCTAAGTCATCCAAAAATGATGCACTATCAGTAACTTGTTCTTCATTAACATCGAGTTGATCTACGATAATCTTACGTACTCTTTCTTCTATAGTTTGATTAGCCATACCTTGTAAAAATTTTAGCTCAGCAAAACAAAACTTTACACCAGTGCAAGTTTTTTTTACATATACATGCCACCATCTACATGAATTACTTGCCCAGTAATATATCTCGCACCTTCACTACATAAAAATTCTACCACAGCAGATACATCACTCACTTCTCCAAATCTTTTCAACGGAATATTTTCCTTAATTTTTTCTATTACGGATTCACTTAAGGTTTCAGTCATATTTGTGCATATAAAACCAGGAGCAATGGCATTTACCGTAATACCTCGAGATGCTACTTCACGCGCTATGCTCTTCGTTAGTCCTAAAATTCCTGCTTTAGCAGCTGCATAATTACTTTGTCCAAAATTTCCTAAACAACCGACAACTGAAGAAATATTAATAATGCGCCCCCAACGATTTTTCAACATAGGTTTAAGGAGATTCTTAATCCAAAAAAAACAACTATTTAAGTTAGTATTTATAACATCCAACCATTCTTCATCCGACATGCGAATCATCAAATTATCTTTCGTAATACCAGCATTATTAACTAATATATCTACACAATTATGCTTATTTAATATAACTGAACAAGCATCAGATACTAAATCTTTATTGGAAACATCAACTGATATATGTTCAGCACTATATCCTTCTTCGTTTATCAATTGAGCTACGCCCGAACAAGAATGTTCATTTTTACTAACACATACAACATGAGCTCCTCTTCTAGCTAATTTAATAGCAACATCTTTACCTATTCCCCTACCAGCACCTGTCACGACACAAGTCTTTCCATGCAAACTACATTTAAGCATAGTTCCATATTTCGAAAAAAAATATATTTCGTCAATTACAAAACCAAGTTAAAACAAAATGTTGCTAAAATAAAAATACTTATGAAACTTTCAATTAAGTGAGATTTAGTACACCAGTAAAATTTATCACATGGACATTATTATTAACTGCAGTATGTATTATCTTATTTTTCTTTTTCAAAAATATTACACCAAAAAAAATTCCAGGTAATAAGATCTTTTTAGAGTCAATAAAATTTGAAACAAATGGATACATCACGAAAAATTTCTTAATACGAGCATTGTCGATAAAGAAAAACGTATTATTTTCAGAAATTAATATTTTAAAACTAAAAGAAAAATTACTAAACATTTCACAAATAAAGGATGTATATATAGAACGACAATTCCCTGCTTCCATTTTTATAAAAATTCAAGAAAGAGAACCACTGTTAAAGTTTGTCGTAAGAAATAAAGAAAAATTAGAGTTATTATTTATTGATAAATCTGATGGTAGTATATTCCGAGGTGCTTGCTTACCAAAATCCATAATTTTATCTCTTCCATACTCTGAATTGAATTTGGAAAAATCAAAGCAAAATAAAATAGGATACCAAAATATACAGGGAATAAAACCGATTGCACATCTTATTAACCTTTTACAAAATGAATATCCTGAAATATATAAAGACATAAATAAGTTTTCATTGTTAAGATACGATCCACGAATAAATGCTCCATGGTCACGTATAGAAGTTTATCAAAAAAGTGGGCGAATCATTGTTTTTAATCCTCAAAATTTAGAAATCCAATTACTAAACTTAGATTTCATGTTAAATGATAATAAATTAAAGCACCATAAGGTAAAAAAAATTGATTTATCACAAATAGAATCAGCAATCATAGAAACAGAATAAAAATTTTCCAAACTTTAACTTGCTAAATCAAAACAAAATTTCATTTTACTGAAAGAGTTGCCCGGATGGCGGAATTGGCAGACGCGTCGGACTCAAAATCCGATTCTTGTACTAGAGTGAGGGTTCGACCCCCTCTCCGGGTACCAGATAAAAAAGGGAAATAATAAATGAATGGAACTAATCTAAGACAAATAAATTTAAAACTTACTTTATCCAAGGCAGTAAATGATCTGTCTTTTGGGTTAATATTTGCAATACTCATCGCATTAGGGAAAAATATTAGCATTCCATTTTACCCTATCCCATTTACACTACAAACGTTGTTTATTGCTCTAATTTGTTTATTTTCTGGTTCACGAAAACAAATTATTTACGGATTAACAATATTTTTAGCTTATAATATTTTTAATACCGCAACCCTTGTTATTCCAACTCTAGGGTATTTAATTGGATTTTTTATAATGGGATATATTTTAACCAAACCAAATTTTAAACAAAATTCAATTACACTAGCTAAAAGTGTATTTTTAAGCCAAATGATTGTATTGTTTTCTGGAACATTATGGCTATCTGTAATCACTGGATCTTTTATGAAAGCATTTCAATGCGGTTTCTTATTTTTTATCCCTGCAGAAGTTATCAAATGTTTGGCAGTAATTTTTATATTTAAAGTCTTTAATAAAACGAATTTTTCATTTATGGAGAGATGACAGAGCGGCTGATTGTGCAGCACTGGAAATGCTGTGTACTGGTAACAGTACCGAGGGTTCGAATCCCTCTCTCTCCGCCATTTAAACTCAAAACATTACAGAAGTAATACACATTACAACTTCAAATTTTTTGAAAAATTGAACTCACGGTATTCTACACACAAAGGAGAGTAAATTATGACAAACTTCCAAGTAGCAGAAATTGGAAAATTAGAAGAACTCGGGGAAAACTATGAACACGGCAAAGCGTTCTTGCGTGGCTTATTGGACTTAACAAGTTGTGAAATCTCTGTAAGTTCAATATCTGCGGGTACAAAACTCCCTTTTCGTCACAAACACAAACAAAATGAAGAAATTTATATTTTTATCAAGGGTAACGGAATAATGTCACTTGATAATGAAATAATTGAAGTCAAAGAAGGAACTTGTATAAAAATTTTACCAAGATGTTCAAGGACAATGGAAGCAAAAAGTGATATGCAATATATCTGTGTCCAAGCTAAAACAAATTCTCTTGAACAATCTGGATTAAATGATGCAGAGCTTTGTTAATTTTAATTAATGACACTTGCCATAAGTGACAACACAACTCATACATATTACTCCTAATTAATAAAAACCTTAAAGAAGATTTCATTTATCAACAAAATCTTCTTTAGAGGTATATTCCACAAAACTTGTTATAGTATGAGTATGTTGTCTTAGAAACGTTATGAAATTACGTAAGACTATGATATCGCCATTTCTGACATAAAAAATTTTTACTCATTTTTGTTGATCTTCAACAAATTACTTCAAATGCTTTTCTCACCAACTACTGGTTAATTATAAATTTTATATTCATTTAAATATTTTGCAGTTTCTGGGGCTAAATGATCAATGATATCACTGTGACCTGTGTCTAATGAAGAAATTTCTTTCATATCCGATGGAGATAGTTCAAAATCCCAAACATTAAAATTTTCTTCAATTCGCTCTTTATGTACAGACTTCGGTATAACAATAACTCCTCGTTGAACATTCCACCGTAAAGCTACTTGTGCAGCAGTTTTTCCATATTGTTTCCCAATATTAACCAATACTTCGTTTACAAATATTCCATGTTTCCCTTCTGCCAAAGGTCCCCAAGCTTCCGGTCTAACGTTATACTCTTGCATGATCTTCAAAGAATCTGTCTGCTGAAAAAATGGATGACACTCAATTTGGTTAACCATAGGTTTAATTTCTGAATTTAAACAAAGGTCAACCAGTCTACTCGGAGAAAAATTACAAACTCCAATCGCCCGAATTTTTCCTTCACTATATAACTCTTCCATTGCTCGCCATGATCCATAATAATCACCAAAAGGCTGATGAATGAGGTATAAATCAAGATATTCGAGTCCAAGTTTATCTAAAGAAGTCTGAAAGGCCCTCTTAGCATTTTGATAACCTGCATCTTGAACCCATAACTTTGTCGTTATAAATAATTCTTCCCTATTTAGTTCACTATGCTTAATAGCACACCCTACTGCTTCTTCATTAAAGTAAGCTGATGCTGTATCA
This sequence comes from uncultured Opitutales bacterium, assembly GCA_964486285.1. Taxonomy (GTDB): domain Bacteria; phylum Verrucomicrobiota; class Verrucomicrobiia; order Opitutales; family JAIRKQ01; genus JAIDVZ01. The sequence goes on from CAZALH010000003.1 coordinate 10,432, forward strand.
ATCAAACGATAACCGGTCTCTAAAGCATAACTGATAGATCTTTCACATTCTTCAGGATCAGGTACTTGAAATACTCCAAATCCTTCCATAGGAATTTTTATACCATTAGTTAATTCTACAGTTGAAATCATAAGAACATCTACCTCCAAACTTGAGTCACTAATATTATCTCAATAATATCCACCTCAACCCTCATCACTATGACTTTTAAATTTTAAATCTAAAACAGTCAAACTTAAACATATGGTTTTAATATTGAACTATTATAGTTTTTATTCAGAAACATCGTCCGCTTTACCATCTGCTTAAGTCTATACACTGCTACAATTACAAATCTAATGCAAAATTTCTTAAAACTTTACACATTACACCTTTACATCGTCATTGTGGATATAATATTTATTATTTTCTCGTGCACACACGAAATGACATCTTAGAAAAATTTTGTCAAATTAAATATTTACACAAAAAAATTATTTTGTAGATCAATCTAACCAATGTGCGATAAAACAATTTTTGAAAAAATTATAGACCGCAAGATAGATTCCGATATTTTATTTGAAAATGAGCATGCTATCGTAATCAAAGACATTCATCCTCAAGCACCCATACATTTACTGATAATTCCTAAACAAAAAGTAACAAGACTCGCCGATACAATAATGCAACCAAACAATAGTATTATATCAAATTTATTCTCAGTAGCTATACAATATGCCCATGACAATAATATCACAGATTTTAGAATTGTTATAAACAACGGACCACAAGCCGGTGAAACTGTCCCTCACCTACATATACATCTACTTTCTGGAAGAAAAATGGGCTGGCCGCCAGGATGAAAATAACATATCACAAATATTACCACGCTCTACTCTGAGATATTAATAATCGGATTATTGTTTGTTTCATTTTTGGAGATACAAACTCTAAATCTTTTATTTCATCCAAAGATACCCATCTATATTCATTGTGCTCGCGGTTATCAAGTTTTACATTATTAGTGTAATCTACACGACAAGAAAAACTTATCCCTGGCACAATTTTATCATCGACCTTCATCTCAAAGCACCCCATTGGACGCCAGTGAGATGCACTTAAGCCTGTTTCTTCATATAGCTGTCGCTGTACTGCTGTTTCAAAACTTTCATTAATTCTGACTTGTCCGCCACCACATTCCCACTCTCCTGGCGCAATTTTTCTATTATTTTGTCGTTTTAATATTAAAATTTCTGCATTTTTATCAGGATTTAAGCGATAACAATAAAACGAAACATGAGCTTCAATTAATTGAAGGGCGTCTTCCCTTACCCCATACACTTTACTATTATATAATGTAAATAAAACTGATAGCCAAATTACATACTGAAGTAACTTCATAAAACATTATTATGTAATGAAAAAATATAAAATTACGATACAAAACAAAAGAAAAAATTAGACATTTTTAAATTTTTACTTAAATTTCTATGGAGGTCATGAGTTGCACATTACTTAATAATTCAAATACATATAATGGAGTAAAACAATTTACTATATTCATTGATCAGCAAACTTTTTCTCTAAACTTCCTATTAAAGCTTATATCTTCCAACAAATTAACATTAATTGCCTTTTCATCTAACGAAACTAGCGAATATTTAATCTTACGCTTGGTGACTAATTATCCTGATAAATTTAAAACAATTTTAATAAAAAATAAGATTCACTTTTGTGAACATGATGTATTAGCTGTTGAATTTAGGCACTCTGATGACATATCAAAAATTATCGATGCAATTTTTTCTGCAGAAATAAAAGTACACTATATATACCCGATATTATCAACCTACAATAATAAAATTGGCATAATACTTGGTATTGAAGATATAAATCTAGCTTCAAAAGCAATTAATCAAGTTGGTATATCAATACTATCTCAAGGCGAAATCGATCGATAAAAATAAATAAATAAATTTTACCATGAAAAATAACTTAGAGACAAATATAAAAGATATCACTGCTAGAGAAATTATCGATTCTCGCGGCAATCCAACAATTGAAGTAGATGTAATGTTACACAGTGGGTGTATTGGTCGCGCTAGTGTACCTTCGGGGGCAAGCACCGGTGAACATGAAGCGATTGAATTACGTGATAAAAATGCTCCTCGTGAACAATTAATAGGAGTAACAAATCCTACGAAACGTTTCAATGGTAAGGGTGTTTTATCTGCTGTTCATAACGTTAATACTGAAATTAAAGATGCTTTAATTGGGAAAGATGCTAGCAATCAAAATCTCATTGATCATACTATGCTGGAATTAGATGGTACAAAGAATAAAAATAGGCTCGGTGCAAATGCTATATTAGGGGTATCAATGGCAGTTGCTAAAGCAGTAGCAAAATGTAAATCATTACCATTATTCCAATATTTAGGAGGAACAAACGCTAAAATTTTACCTATACCAATGATGAATGTTTTAAATGGTGGTGCGCACTCTGATGCTCCAGTTGACATTCAAGAGTTTATGCTAGTACCTCACAGAGCCTCATCATTTCGTGAAGCCGTACGAATAGGAGCAGAAACTTTCCATTCATTAAAAGATGTATTACATAATCTCAAACTATCTACTGCTGTAGGAGATGAAGGGGGATTTGCACCAAATGTTTCCTCAAATGAACATGCTTTAGAAGTCATCGTTGAAGCTATAAATAAAGCTGGATATAAACCAGGGGAAGATATATCAATTGCTATTGACGTTGCTTCTTCAGAATTCTTTGACTCCAACAAACAAAAGTACATATTTAAAAAATCTGACCACTCCGAACATAGTGCTGAAGAAATGGTTAAATTCTATGAAACACTTATATCAAAATTTCCAATTATATCGATCGAAGACGGATTAGATGAAAATGATTGGGAAGGGTGGCAACTATTTACCCAAAAATTGGGTCATAAAATTCAAATTGTAGGAGATGATCTTTTTGTAACCAACAAAGAATATCTCTCAAAAGGGATTTCACTAAATGTAGCAAACTCAATATTAGTGAAAGTAAATCAAATAGGTTCACTAAGTGAAACCTTTGATACGGTTGAGCTGGCCAAAACTTCAAAATATAAACCGATCATATCTCATAGATCTGGAGAAACGGAAGATACTACTATAGCCGATATAGCAGTTGCATTAAACGCTGGGCAAATAAAAACAGGATCAATGAGCAGAACTGATAGGATATGTAAATATAATCAATTAATGCGGATCGAAGAATATCTTGAAAAATCAGCGATATATGCAGGTAATCTGTAGAAAAAATTAAAAAACTACACTCCAGAAAAATATATTTCTGGAGGTTTTAAAAAAAATTAAAATCAATGAATTTCAATTAAAGAATTATCTGTTGAAATTACTTTAAATGGACCATCACAGGATACAGTTATTGAAGAACCTTTAAATAACCTTCCAGAAAAATAACGTACATTGCCATCTTCACTATCTACAACAACATACACTTCTCCATGTGAAACAATTTCAATATCTCGTTTACCTTTATGCTCTGCAATAAGAGTTTCTTCCTGATTTACTTTCCCTTGAGCTTGATTAGCAACAACAACTTCAAGAGGTTTGTCTGTTTCAATTGCAGAATTTTGTGTTTGTACTACAACGTCTCCATGACTTTGTTTATCAAAAGCATTTACCTTAGAACCTAAACAGTGACTAATGAAAGAACTCATCATGTTTAGAGCCCAATCCATACTATTAATAATTACTTGAATGTCTTGTGATCCAGTCTTAAAACAGTCATTATAGTCACAAATAGCATATAAACTACCGTGCTTCATTATAGTAATAACTGCTGATAAACACATTTCATTTTTATCTTTATTAAAGATAAAATTTACAATCTTCACACCAATTTTATACTCACTTTCCTTAAAATTATTATTTCCCGGAAGTAAAACTACAGTGTAATTATTTTTTAATTCCTTACTTAAGGAAGTGTACAATGAACGAGTTATGCTCGTTTTAAAAGATTCTCCCCAACGTACGTTTTCTAAACGAATGATTTCACACTTATTTTGCAGCTCTATAAACTGTGAAATATCTGAATAGGCAGGGATTTCTTCCAAATCCAAAGAAACAATCTTAAGCTCAGAAGCTGTGAAATCAGACACCGTTTTATTTTGTTCACCTAAAGTTCTAAACCCTAGTGCATAAAAATGAGAATTATCTTTCTTAGGTGTAAAAACACATCCGCAACATAACAAGCTACATAACAATACAATTAAATAATTCCTCATAATGCTTTCCCAGCAATCAGTGCATTTGGATTTCTTTCAAGAAAATCAAAAAATTCTCTTACTGAACGCAACATTTTTTCTAACTGTAATAAACATTCTTCCATCCTTTCACGGAAATATGAATTTGATTTACACATATCAGTTATTACATCTAATACGTCATTAAAGTTTGAAAAACTTTGATCAATATGCGTATCAACTTTGCTTAATGCAGAATATGTCACATCTAAAATTTTTTGTATACGTTCATCATTCGCTAAATTTGACCAACTATTACATAAATTGATAAAAGAACCACTCACATGTTTAAAATCGATCTCATCTAAACTTTGATAGATTTTTGACAATACATCATCTAAATTTGATACAACACTCGATAAATTAAGATTTGATAAATTCTTCATTAAAGTTTCAACAGATGCTAAAAACTCATCCAAGTTCGTCGCCATAGATGGCATTTGTTGATACTTCAAATCTTCAATATCCTTAAAATATCTTTCCGTTGCACGTGGGTAATAATCAATTGCTACAAAACTTTTGCCAGTCACAAGACTATCTAATGCAAGTTTTGCAGCCATCCCATGAGCAATTTGTTCGGCATAAAATGCATCATAATCGCGCTCAACAACATGACGCCCATTTATAGTTTTAAAAGCATTCGCATCTATTTTAATTAAAACACATGCACAAGCTTCATCAGTATCATCGTCATGAATAATATTTATTGATTCAACTGAGCCAACTCGGACCCCTTTAAATTTAACTGGAGCTCCTAAGTCTAAACCATTTAAAGATGTATTAAAAAAGGTATAAAATCGAACATTGTGAGAAAAAACATTATTTGAAGAAAAAACGATTAATAAAAATACGAATAATATAATCGCAGATATAACGAATAATCCTATTTTAATTTTATTAAAACTCTTACTCACCTCTATAAAAGTTATGAAAGAAATTTAAACAATATCAATCCTAAATATAACACTAAAAGTGCCGCTTTCCATTCCACTTAGTAAAAATTTTTTCCTCTATATTAAATAATTTTGGCTCAACGGTCAAATTAGTGATATCAAAAATATTTCCGCGATATTGACTAATATTGTAGTGTACTAGCGTATTATTACAATGCTCGTTTAAACGCTTTGTTTGTAAAAACAACGACTTTTCATCAATGGTATCACGTATAATATATTCACCATTCACTGTTCGCGTTAAATATTTCCCGTTATTTATACAAACAGTAACAGAATTATCAAAATTTGTAATATTAGCAGCCATGTCTAAACTAGAATAACGAAATAACTGTAACTCTTTCCGACATAACTTTGCCCAAACATTTATCATTGTTACACATAATCTCAACCCTAATGTTGTCCCCGGCCCATAACAGTAAATTATTCCTTCTAGATCCTCAAAAGAAATTTCTGACATCAATTGTTTAATCAAGCTTGGTAGTAATTCGGAAATGTTACCTGTAGCAGATAAAACCTTTTCAATCCTATTGCGACAATTATAAACAAACCCTACTTGTAAGTCTGGAGTAGCAGTATCAATAATTAAATAAATACCGTTCACACCCTACAAAGAAGCTCAAACAAATGATTTTGCAAGCAAAAGCTATCGATATGTTAATACTAAACCTTGAATCATTTTTCCCCAGCCATTTACTAACACAAATAACATAAGTTTAAAAGGTAAAGAAATTGTCATTGGTGAAACCATCATCATTCCAAGAGCTAAAAGTATATTAGATACGATAAGGTCAATCGCTATAAACGGCAAATATAATAAAAATCCTATTTGAAATGCCGACGTTATTTCAGTGACTGTAAAAGCTGGCAATAATACCATAAGGTCTTCAGGTTTAACGTCCTTAGATAGTTCTTTTGGCCATATCCTCTGTGCAGATTTTACAAAAAATGCCTTGTTCGTATCACTTGTATGTTTGCTCAAAAAATTTTGCAATGGAACTTTCAATTTATCAACAATTAATACAACGTCTTCCAAAGTGTCAGTCTTAAATTCTGTTTCTAGCGCTAATTTACCAGTATCTACAACTACAGGGTACATAATATATAAGCTGAGCATAATAGCTAGTCCATTAAGTACCATATTTGGCGGGACTTGCTGAACCCCAAGCGCATTTCTTACTAACGTCAACACAATCACAATTTTTACAAATGACGATACCAACAGGGCTGCAAAAGGCGCTAGTGATAACGATACTAGAACTGTGATTACCGAAATAGGATCAAAATTAAAATTCGTTAACATCTTATAAAAATTTTGTTATTTGCACACCAATTTTACCATCCACATCCACCAATTGTCCATATCCAATTAAAGTACCATTAGCTCTAATTTCAACAGGATTTTCAACGGGGTTTTGACAAATAAAAGTATAACCTTTTTCTAAAGTATCAAGTTCACCAAAAGAAATTTTTTGTCGTCCAGTTTCAAATGTTAGAGTTATATTTATGTTACTCGCTGGAACAGAAATACTTTTAGAAGTAGCATTAGGAGTAACCTTAGGAACAGCGTAAGTAGTGTTATTTCCATCCTTATGGTTCATTGTGATGTGGTTCACTTCTACCATCCCTTCTGGAACATTAGTGTTTTTAGCTTCCATCTCTTCAGTGGCTTC
>CAZALH010000003.1:17455-25910 GCA_964486285.1 uncultured Opitutales bacterium
GCTTCCATCTCTTCAGTGGCTTCTTGAAGAAGCTTGTCATTCTTATTTGAAGTCAAGGCATTAGTTTTACTTTTTTTACTACGACCCTTACTGTTTTTATTGCTGCCATTTTTAGTATCAACTTTCGAATTCTTACTTTTTGTTTCTTTCAAAGCACCAACTGTGTCATCACCTAAATCAACTTGATCATCATCAAAATCAGCATCATCAAAATCAGATAAATCAAAAGTATGTTCTTCATCATCTTCTGATTCCTGTTCTGCATGCTGGTTTACATCTTGAACATCCTTAATTTTTTCATTGTCAACTTCTAATGAAGATTCTTCTGAACCCTCATACTCTTCATCATCCTCTTCCAAAAATACTCCATCGACATCTGCATCAATATTACCAGTACATGTTTTCATCAAAGCGCCTCCAAATTATTTTATTACATTCGTTATTTCAAACTTACCATTTTTAAAAACACCACTCGCTTTTATAGGATCAATACCACATATATCAAACACTCCACTGCGGATATGTGCATCATCATCTAAAAAAATAATATCATTCTCCTCTACAGACTCATACTCTTCTCTAGATAGAGTTGTTTTCCCAGCTTCTAAAAATACTTCAAAATCAACATCATGATCTTCTAGTGAACGACTCGCAGGAATTTTTTCAAAACTTATAATTAATTTTTCTAAAAAACTTTGATTCGCTGCTAAATTTCCTACAATAATCTTCTGTGAAGAATCATTTATAACACTAAAACCTACTGTTTTTTCAAAGCCATCATGTGTAGAAGTATCGAAACTAACACATTTTAGTGCGCAATTTAAATTTAGAAAAGCAGTTAATTGATTAAGAAGTTCCCCAAAAACGACATTGGCAACTTCTGTCGACAGGGGATCAGGCAGCAAACTCAAATCGATACCGCTAAAATCTTGATTGAAATATTCAAGAACAGGATAATTTTTTATATACAAACAAACATTCTCTCCAGCAACATCCAACTCAAACATTGATTGATGTTTCAACTCTAATATTTTTTCATGCAAAGTTACGTAATACTTACTTTTACCTACTATAAGAGGGAACAAACGACTCGTACCTATAAAGGTATTGTAAAATTTAATATCTATATCCGATAATTTTTTTAGATTTAACGGCTTGTACATAAATTATGGTGATTTTTCTTAAAAAGAGAATATTTGCAAGACAAATTGATTAATATTGTTTTAAAAAGAAAAGATTCTACATATTGTTTCATTATGGTCCTCATCCTTGATGGTAAAAAATTAGCTACTCAATTGGCAAATGAAATATTTTCATATACCCAAAATTTACAAGTAAAGCCGAAATTAGCCATAATTTTAGTTGGAAAAAACACCGCTTCAGAAATTTATGTAAAGAATAAAACAATATACGCTTCAAATATAAATATAGAATCACAAGTAATACATTTATCTGAACAAAGTGATAAACAAGAGATTTTAAGTACAATAAAATCCCTAAATGAGGATAAAAATATTAACGGAATTATAGTACAATCCCCTTTACCTAACCAAGATTTTCAAGATGAAATTTTTGAATCGATTTCTCCAGAAAAGGATGTTGACGGATTCACTGTAAGTAACATAGGGAAAATGTGTAACGGGGATGCAGATTGTTTAATATCGTGCACACCATTAGGAATCTTAAAACTTTTAACACACTACAATATTACATTATCAGGGAAACATGTCGTCATTATTGGGCGAAGTAAAATAGTGGGCAGACCACTTTCCATATTATTATCACAAAATTTTGAAAACTGTAATGCAACGGTAACATTATGTCATTCTAAAACTCAAAATTTAAAAAATATTACACAAAGCGCTGATATATTAATTTCTGCTGTCGGAATACCAAATTTTATTAACAAAGAGATGATCCAAGATGGTGTTGTCATTGTAGATGTTGGAATTAATAGAATCTCTGATTTACAACGTAAAAAAGGATATCGTATATGTGGGGATGTAAATTTTGAAGACGTTTATCCCTATTGCAGCGCGATTTCACCAGTTCCAGGTGGAGTTGGTCCAATGACAATAGCAATGTTAATGCAAAATACACTTAAGGCTTATATAAAACAAAAAGGACTGTAAAATACAGCCCTTTATACTTTCATACAACTTCCACAAAGGATTTATTTATTCTGTGCAGATTGCGCAGATAGAACAGCTTCAATCTTTTTAGAAAGGCCTTTCACTGCAAACATCCACAACGCACACACAATCAAAAATATTCCAAATAAATAAGGAGCAATATCTGTTAATTTTACCGCTGAAGCACTGAATAGACCAATAATCATCATTAAGCCTGACTGAATCCATGCTCCACCAGCTTTCCCAAGACGTCCACCAACAACTTCAACAATAACTTTACCTTTTACTTTCATTTCTTCATCAAGGGGAATATATGACATTTCCTTTGTGCAATCAAATAACACATACTTCGTAGCTTTAGTTAAAATTATAATGCACATTCCCAAGACTACTGAACAAGAAATTGGGTTCGAGCCAATTACTTCTAAAATTTTGCTAAAATTATCACGGAATAAAATAAAGGCAAAAAATGTACTACCTGCAACAAACATTAAAATTGGCGTAATGATAGCAGCAGTAAACCATCTAAAAATACGTAATATATTACCACCAATAATAACAACAATTAATGAAACCATACCCGTATAGAATGAATAACGTGCCATGAAAGCATTAAATTCATTTGTTCCTGTGTATAGCAACTTCACTTGCCCCTTCCATAATCCTTCTACTAAATTAATACTTATTCCGTAGCAAATTACTAAGGAAGCAATCAGTGCCAAATATGGAGATGTAGCCATAATTTTGATACTTTGCCAAAACCCAACATTGGCCTTTTTCTTTTTTGAAGCCCCTGGCAATTCTGGTTTGTCATACAATCTCTTATCTGTTAGAACATTAGTATATATCCAACGATATATTAGCATCGTCAAAACACCGGCAATAAAGACCATTCCCATTAACCAATGTAACGACACTCCCCAAGGATCTACTCCAACTGGTAAGTTTTTAGGAACCCTGGAAAAATGTTCTCCCAACGAACCAGCTAACAATAATGAAAATTGCCCAATTAGACCAAAGAACGCATAAAACCGCTTTGCTTCTGACATTTTACAAATCTGATTAGCAAATTGCCAGAAAGATAACGAAAGAATTGTGCTCCCCCATAGTTCAGCTAGAACAAAAAATAGAGCATAAGACCAATTCCCAATAATAGCGATAGGCCAATACAATGCTTTTGAACAGTGTGCTTGCCAACTAGCAATAGTAGAAGCCGCTGGGTGTAAAATATCTAAATTCGGATAAATAATAAACCCAAAAGCACCAAAAAATAATATAAACGGACTTAAAGTCGCATAAAATAATTTTTCATTACTTAGGATATCGCTAGCTTTTGCATACACAAGCATAAATAATACCGCGCATGGCATTACACAGTACCCTTTCAAAAAGGATAATACTTCCGCTCCGGAATTTGGAGCAGTTACTATCAAAGAATCTTTTATATTTCTTAGACAAGTATAATTAAAAAGTATCAAGAAAAAAATAAAACTCATTGGAAGAGCTTTTTTCAATTCATAACCTTGAATTGGGAAAAAAATTCTTCTCAATTTTCCAAAATTCGGTTGTTGTTCCATTGTTGTCATAATAAAAGTTAAATTGTATGGTCACTCATTGCTCATGTCAAGTCTTAGAAGGACCGTCCACACAATTAGTTTTAAAGCAAATGAAAATCAAGTTTTTTTGAAAAAAATTAATATTTTTTTTGCTTTCTAGATTTAGCTGCATGTATAAAGCCAACAAATAATGGGTGTGGTAACGTTGGTTTAGATAAAAATTCTGGATGAAACTGTACAGCAATAAACCAATCGAGTGAAGAAATTTCAATAATTTCAACTAAATTAGTTTCCGGATTTTTACCGGAAATCTGCAATCCTTTACTAGTCAATACATTTTCAAATTCTGGATTAAATTCGTAACGATGACGATGTCTCTCAAAAATTATATTTGTATTGTATGCTATTTGTGCTCGAGAATTGTCTTTTAATTGACATTTATATGCTCCAAGTCGCATAGTCCCCCCCTTTTGTTCAATATTCTTTTGAGAATTAATTAAACAAATTACATGCTTACCGGATTTATTTCCAAATTCTTCACTATCTGCATTTGTTATTTTCGCAACGTTCCTAGCAAACTCTATAACTGCAATTTGCATCCCTAAACAAATTCCCAAAAAGGGGACATTATGTTCACGTGCAAACTGTACAGATAAAATCTTACCCTCTATCCCACGGTTACCAAATCCACCAGGTACTAATATTCCATCTAAATTTAATAAACTACTCAAATCATTATTTTCTAAATTTTCTGCTTCTATTGGCATTATATTGATTTTACAATTTTCCTTTATACCCGCATGAACAAGGGCTTCATTGATAGATTTATAAGCATCACGCAATTCAGTATATTTCCCTATTACTCCAATATTTAGCTCTAATTCAGGATGCTTAAGCTTATTAATAATATTTTTCCAAGGAGAAATGTCACATTCCTTTGTATTTTTCAAATTCAGTTTTGACACAATAATTTCATCAACGTGTTCATTGTGCAATGCAATTGGTAGTTCATAAATTGAAGATTGTAGATCTAATTCTTCAATAACACTTTTTTCTTCAACATTACAAAACATGCTTAGTTTTTTCTTCATGTCTTGTGAGATATGTTTTTCAGATCGACAAATTAAAAGATCCGGTTGTATACCGATTTCACGTAACTTTGCTACACTTTGTTGCGAAGGTTTCGTTTTTAATTCACTTGCTGCACGTAAATACGGAATTAACGTCATGTGAATGAATAACACATTATTTTTCCCCTCCTCCAAAGCAAATTGACGCATCGCTTCCAAAAACGGCAAACTCTCAATGTCTCCTACCGTTCCACCAATTTCTGTTATAGTAATATCGCAATCTTGTCGTTGTTTTTTAAAATTAAGTTTAATTTCATCTGTAACGTGTGGAATAACTTGCACCGTATTTCCTAAATAATCTCCACGACGCTCTTTTTGAAGAACATTCAAATATATTTGCCCAGCAGAAATACTATTTTCACGACTCAAAATGGCATTTGTAAATCGCTCATAATGTCCAAGATCTAAATCTGTTTCAGCACCATCATTAAGTACATAAACTTCTCCATGTTGAAACGGACTCATTGTTCCCGGATCAACATTCAAATAAGGGTCAAACTTTTGTAAAATTACCTTGTATCCATAACACTCTAATAAAGCACCTAACGCACCAGCTGTCAACCCTTTCCCTAATGAAGAAGTAACGCCACCAGTAATAAATATATATTTCATACTGGTGGAATAACGTTCCAAAATAGATAAAATATTACAAGCTAAAAGTTTAATACAAAATCAACAGTGGCCTATTTTTTATAAAAAACCTAATATTCTTACGCTACCGCCAGGATTGATTTTTTATAGCAAGTATACAATTTCAAACAATTTTAAACTCAAAACTTTTACTCATTTGGTAAAAACTCTTTAAAAAAATCATTCAATTCCTTTTCTCTTTCACTAGAAACCAATTCATCATATTTTTCTTCTAGATTTCTAAACGACATATCAATAAACAAAGACGGATTGCTATTTACGCAGTGCAATTTCTTTAAAACAAAAAGGGCAGCAGTATGGTCAAACTCTATAGACTCTGAGCTATGTATATTCTTATATAATTTATTGTCACCTGTTAAAATCATCACCCTATCCTTCCATCGATCAATTAACCCCTCTGACTGCAGTACAAATGGGATAAAATTTTCCCCTGCGTAATCATTAGCGATTTCCGCGAGAGCAGAAAGTTTTTTCGTCACGACATCAAATAATTTTGCAGATACTAAAGGTGGAAGTGCCGCCCTAGCATCATAACAGGACCCATTGTCTATGCAAATTTGGAAACTAGAGTTCTCTCTGATAAAATTTTTGGGCTGTGTAAAATCATAAATTTCAGAAATATCTCCTACATCACCAGCATCAACTACATCACAATCGAACATCCTAATATCTACAATGTCCCCCATTTCATCCTTAATAAAACAAAAATTTGAAGGCATACAATCTGCTTGCATAGTAACGTTAGCTAAACAAGCAGCATTGCATATATTTTTTGTCATTAAAGCAATTTTATCACCATCCTTAGGAAGCATCTGATTTGTAATTTTTACTGAAGTATCTACATATGGCATAATTTGGTAAAAGGAAAAATTGGAACTGACATATATTGTGGGAATCATGAGGAATTGACATACATCATTTTCAGGTGAGACAATATTCAATTCTTCTGCCATTCTTTTAACCATTAACAAATTAACCAAAGGCCGATACTCTTTAACTGGATCATGCAACACTCCTAAACCACTATGCTGACCATAACTATAAGCAGGATTGACATAAAATCCTCTATGTGAAAAAGCTAATTGTGATCCTTGTGGAATGATTTTTTTTACTATTCTGCTGTTCTTTTTCGTATTAAATATATCAATTCTCGACACAAATGATCCACAAACTTCAACATTGTCACAATCTGCATCTGTCATCAAATTTCTGGACAATTCATTTTCATCAGCTAAAATATGCCCTATAGTGTCCAAAAGCTCTATTCGAGATACACATTTAATGTTATTTGTTACCCAATTTAATATTTCCTCTTCTTCAGGAGAAGATTCATCCAAAGAAGCACAAGAATCTAAAGAAGATGACGCACTTAAACATTTTGTAAAATTAGAAACCGGATTTACTGGAACAAGTGGTGATTTAACTGCATAATTCGATAAACCCTTATTTCTTATTAAAATTGATTGAGAGCATATCACTTTTTGAGGGACAAAAAATGTACGAGGCAATAATCTATTATTATTAGGTTTTGAATGTAATTCTGCTGCACTCAGTGAATTAAAATGCACCACTGATGGTCTATGTAATATACGGAAATTTCTCATATAAAATTGTGCTCTAATTTAAAATTAAAAAAAATTTCTCCAAAAAATGAAATACTAGAACAAAGAAATCAATAAAATTCGTAAAATTTATGTAAAAAACAACCATCATCTAAAAACTGCTACATCTACATACTTATAACATATCAAATAAAACTCATATGTGTTGTATAAAAATATTTTTTCGTTGAAACCGCGACACTTTTTTATCTATATGAAGCGATGCCAAATTTATCTAGATTTTTGCCGCACGATTTTTCTACACAATCTAGATTGGCAATAATTGCTGGTAGAGGAATGTACCCTGAAATTCTTTTCGAAAATGCCAAACAATCAGCAGACATTTATTTAGTAGCTATTAATGACGAAACTGAAAGCAGTTTATATGAAAAAGTTGATAGTGATAAAAAAATAAAAATACATATCGGACAAATTGGCAAAATGTTGTCTTTTTTAAAAAAAAACAACATTGAATATGCAATTATGGCAGGCCAAATACAGCCAAAAAAATTGTTTAATCCTTTAAACTTTGATATAAAAGCTTTATCAATTCTATCAAAATTAAAGTTAAAAAATGCAGAAACTATTTTTGGTGCAATCGCTACAGAAATCGAAAATATTGGAACACAACTATTGGATGCACGTTGCTTTATGGACACTGAATTAGTCTCAAAGGGCAACATGTGTAAAAAATCACCTAATATAGCACCTGAATACATTACACATGGCATAATGATAGCTAAGGAAATAGCCCGACTCGATATAGGTCAAGCAGCAATCTGTAAAAGAGGAACAGTTATTGCAGTTGAAGATTTTTCTGGAACAAATGATCTAATAAAAAGAGCATCAAAATTTACACTTAAAGATGCATTTCTTGTAAAAGTAAGCAAAAACAATCAAGACTTTCGATTTGACGTACCAATATTTGGCAAACAGACCATAGATACTATGCTTGAATACGGGCTAAATACTGCAGTGTTAGAAAGTGACTCTGTTATATTTCTCCAAAAGGAGAACAACATTAAATTTGCCATGAAAAACGATATTTTTTTGCTAGGATTTTAAATTTTTGCAAAAAAAAGATTGACTTATACATCTTATTTAGATCGTAAGAAATTATGGCGACTATTTCAGTAAACACACAACAACCACTTCTACTTTTCAATAACATTGATCTGCGATCTAAAGATTTTTCTTTTGAACAAAATATGCTATTACCACATTCTCCACAACCTACCTGCCAACCTCCCTCATTACAATTACATCCTCAAACTTCGTCACAACCTCCATGTAAAATAAAACAAACTAACCCAACCTTATCCCAAAATGAATCTTGGTTGAAAAAAATTTTCCAAAAAATTCGAGAAAAGCTTAAGCTTTCTAAA
>CAZALH010000003.1:26010-32561 GCA_964486285.1 uncultured Opitutales bacterium
CAAAGCAAACAACAACCTCAAGCAAAACAGTCGCAAGGTAATGATATTTTAAACTTAAACAACGCGACATATGATAGAAATTTTCTATCCCCAAAACTTAAAAGTAATACACAATGTTCAACAGTAGATATCAGTGTGTTTGAGCATTCTCCAGACCTGCTTTTAGCCTACACAATAAATAATTTACATCGACAAGGAGATATAAACTGCCAGAAGGCTTATGCAGAATGGGAAAAAGAATATTCTGAAATCAATCAACTAATTAAAGAAAAATCTGAATTAAAAAATCAAACTGATCGAATAGAACGAGAACACGACAAAAAAATCAATTTAATCAATATATTAGTTACAGCTACAGGTGCGGTGCTTACTGGGGCTGCAGCATTTGTCTCAGGAGGAATTGCAGTGCCTTGTATAGTGGGTGTAGTGAGTACTGTAGGTACCATTCTAACCAAAGAATCATCGCCAGTATCTGAACTCATTTACTCTCTAACAGGTAGTGAAAGCAAATCGGTTATTAAATTAAATAAAACAAAAATTGAAGAATTATCTTTAATAATCAATCAAAAACAGAGCAAATTATCAATGATTGCACAAGATATATCAAGGTTATATCAAATACAGTCATCTCTATTAAATATGATATCATCTATACTCCAAAGCAGAAAAGAATGCTTGTCAGTAATCGCAGGAAATATTAGATAAAATTGGATTTTTAATTAAGTTAAAATATATTCTCTAGATAAGAAACCGGATACTTTTAAATTGCTCTGTGCACTTCTTAAAGCATCCGGTTTCCCTATTGCTAACATAGTTTTTGAAGTAGCATCTAAATAAATAATCCGATCACCTATTTTAAATATGCTATCAAGGTCATGAGTAACGGCAATTATCGTTGTTCCTAAATAATTACGTATCTTTAAAATTAAATCATCTAATCTAGCAGCAGATATAGGGTCTAGTCCTGCAGACGGCTCATCCAAAAATAATATTTCTGGGTCCAAAGCTAATGCTCGTGCCAATCCTGCACGTTTTTTCATACCTCCAGACAGCTGTGCAGGATAAAAATGTTTAAATTTTTCCAATCCAACAAGAGAAAGTTTCAAATTTATCATTTGATTGATTTCAGTTTTAGACAAATTCGAATATTCTTCTAAAACTAACTGTATATTCTCGTAGACAGTCATCGAACTCCATAATGCTCCACTTTGGTAAAGAATCCCCATCTTTTTATACATAATTTCTTGATACTGTTCATCACAAATATCTATCCCATTATGAAAGATTTTTCCTCGCGAGCACTTATTAAGACCGACAAGATGTTTTAATAACGTACTTTTCCCGCATCCACTTTCACCAACAATTAAAAAAATTTCTCCTTTTGATACAGAAAAATTTAAATTCCGCATAACAATGTACGAGCCATACGACATTGTCAAATTTTTCACTTCTAATTCTATTTCGTTCACCATACATTAATGTTATATTCCTAGTGCGTTAAATATAATGGCAAAAACTGCATCAGCTATTATTATAGCAGTAATACTCACAACAACTGCAGAAGTTGTTACTTTACCCACCGATTCAGCATCACGTCCACACCTTAACCCTTCCCAGCAACCAATACCTGCTACCAAAATCGCAAAAACTATACTTTTAATAAACCCACAAAAAAAATCACTTATGACAATTGCTGATTGTGTTTCCGAAAAATATTGAGCGATATTCATATCCAACATAGTGACACCAGCAAACATTCCACCAAGCATCCCAATTACATCAGAAAAAATACACAACAAAGGCATCATAAACGTTAGTGCTAATATTCTCGGCATTATGATAAATCTAAAACAAGATAACCCCGTGGTTTTGATAGCGTCTATTTCTTCATTAACAATCATTGTTCCAATTGTAGCAGCAAATGCCGCACCTGTTCGACCAGCCATAATAATAGCAGTCATCAAACAACCCATTTCTCGCATCATAGCTATACCAACTAAATCAGCACAATAAATCCCAGCACCAAACTTATTTAACTGAATAATACTTATAAAAGCTAAAATTAGCCCAACTAGAAAACTAATCAAAGCAACAATTCCTAGTGCTTGCACGCCAACTTGTTCTATAATTACAAACAATTCCTTTGAGCGAATTTTAGTTCTACTAGTTAGTATTGCCAAAAGTTCTAAAATAAAATCGCCCAAAAACTCCAAACTATCTCGACAAATCAAATATTTTTTCCTGAAAAAACTCTTTATTCTATCTTTAAAACATTCCTTTGATTTGCACTCTCTATTTTCTATCTCTCCTTTTCTTGAGTTACGCACCAAAAATAGAATATTCAGCATTCCTTTCTCAAGTGTAGTTTCGTCGAATTGGAAACCACAATTTTTACACCTGTCTGCTAATTCAACGACAAAATTTATAAAACTTGTATCCCATACGTTTAATTTATCAACATTTAGAGCAACTTTCTTAAGGGTATTTCCTTTGGAATTAATTTCATTAACTATTTCATCAACACTAGGATGTTTTGAGTACATATCCCAAGCGCCAAACAGCATAATTGTTGCCGTTTTATCTTCATTTTCACGAGAAATATTATAGTTTAACATATGTTAGTGGAAGATCATTTTTTCCTAATTATCGTTAATTACTAATTTTTCAACACAACAGCAAATATAAAGTAAAATAACAAAAAACTATAAAAATATCTTGACTACTCTAAAATCGACTTTAATTTTCAGATAGTTGAAATTAAATGGCAAATAAAAAAGCAGCACAAAAAGACATTAGACAAACTGCAGTTCGCAGTTCTAGAAATCGATCTGTCCGTAGTAAATTAAAAACCTTAGCAAGAAAAGTTCGGGAGTTGTGTACTACTACCCCTGAACAGGCTCGAGATGCAGCTAAAAATTATATATCTGCACTTGATAAAGCAGTAAAAAGGAACATAATTCATCGAAATGCAGCAAATCGCCGTAAAAGTTTATTGTCAAAATTAATTTATAAATAAATTTCTCCCATCCCAATCCCATCCAGCCCCCAATTTATATTGGGGGCCTTTGTTTTACATTACATAAAATAAAAATTTTTTTTAAGAAAATTTAAAACTAACCTTGCAGTCTGAAACATTACAGTAAGATGTACTTCGTAATTAAAATATGGAGGCACATATAATACCGCAAAAAAATACTGGAATCACAATATACAAAAAAGCTGGAAACACTGTATCTTTAATGTGATTATGTTGTCCATCTGCATTCAATCCCATAGTTGGACCAAGTGTAGAATCTGAAGCAGGAGAGCCTGCATCACCACATACTCCAGAGATAGCAACAACAATAACAGTAGCAATTGGACTAAACCCTAGCTTTAAACACAAAGGGACATAAATAGGTGCAACAATTGGTACTGTAGAAAAAGAAGAACCAATACCAACGGATATTAAAAAACCAACCAATAACATACCAATTGCTGCTAATAATCTACTATTTCCAACACATTCAGCGACCCAATTAATCAAAATTGCCATATCACTACTGGCACGCAAAATACAACCGAATCCAGCCGCAGCTATCATAGTAAATGATATACCAGCCATCATTTTAAATCCTTCAATTACCACCCTATCAGAATCATTTCGTTCAACTATACCTAAACAGGAAAATACAAAAAACCCTGACAAAGCTCCTAAAATAATTTCACGAGTAAATATCTGAACAATAAATGCTATTAAAATCGCAAGGATAGATATCCAAACTGTTTTAGAAGATATCCTTTCGAGATTATATACATTTGTTAACGTATCACTTATTTTATATTCACGCCTTTTCCTATACTTAACTATAGCCAATATACAGCCACTAAGCATCACAATGGCAGGAATTTTTAGAATAAACACAACATCTTCCAATGAAACATTTAATCCATTAATTAACAGATAATTGCGCAAAATATTATCTAAAAAAATTTCACCAAAACCAATTGGTATAATCATATATGATACAATCAAACCACAAGTAATAATGCATGCTAAAATTCGCCTATCTATTCCAATGTTATTAAAAATTTTTAACAAGGGCGGAATTAGTATAGGAATAAATGCAATGTGTACAGGAATGATATTTTTACACGCTACTGACATTAAGCCAATAGCAATAAAAAATATAAACTTCATAAACATTATACTATGTTTTGAATTAAGTTTTATTTTATTGACCAATTCTTTAGCTAATAAATCCGGCAGCCCAGAATGCGCAATTGCAGATGCGAAGGCTCCTAATATTGCGTAACTTAGTGCAATTTTTGCTCCACCACCTAACCCATTAGAAAAAATAACAACAGTATCACGCAATGACATACCATCCAACAACCCACAAACTATAGAGCTTGCTGTAAGTGCAATAACTACATTAACGTGTCTTATACAGAGTATAAGCATCAAAATAACAGATAATAAAACTGAATTAGTTACAATCATTAAGCACTATAACACAATAAATCAATACACGAAAAAGCAATGTTATAATTACGACTTTCTTAATTTTTCAATGTGCACCCATATTGTGCTAATATCAACTGGACTAATGCCACTTATTCGAGAGGCTTCACCCAAGGTTAATGGCTTAAATTGTTGTAATTTTTGGCGAGTTTCATTTTTCAAGCTTTTAATTTGCTCATAATCAAAAAGATCTGGAATTTTCACTAAATCCATGTCTTTTGTTTTTTTTATCCATTTATATTCACGTTCCATGTAGCCAGCATATACTACCCGATAAATTACTTCATCAAGTATACCTTTCGGTTCATTAATTAATTTACTTGGTAAAGAAACACGACTAAGATTTCCAAAATTCTTGCGCAATAAATCACTTAAACGTTCTCCTGTATCATAAACTTCTTCCAATTTTCTCGTCCAAAATTCTACACGTTCAAGTTTATATTTTGTTTTACTTAATCTAGTTTCATCTAGAAGATTACATTTTTCTGCTATATCAATTAGCCTAATATCTGCACTGCTATGATTTAATAATAAGCGATATTCTGCCCTACTTGTAAACATCCTATATGGTTCAAATGTTCCTTTTGTGACTAAATCATCGACCAAAACACCAATATAAGAACTATATCGCGTTAATGATATTTGATCTAATCCAAGACTTTTACGGGCAGCGTTTATTCCAGCTAGTATTCCTTGTCCAGCAGCTTCTTCATATCCTGAAGTACCATTTATTTGACCGGCACAAAATAAATTTTGAATTATTTTTGACTCTAAAGTAGAGTATATTTGTGTTGGTGGCGCATAGTCATACTCAACGGCATATGCAGGTCGCATGATTTTAGCATGTGTTAGTGATGGTACACTATGAATAATTTCTTCTTGTACACTAAATGGGAAACTTGTTGAAAGACCATTTATATACCATTCGTCTGTACTGTTCCCTTCAGGTTCTAAAAATAATCTATGTTGATCTTTGTCAGCAAAACGAACATATTTATCCTCAATACTTGGACAATATCGCGGCCCTATACCTGTAATTTCTTTAGAGTACAGAGGAGATTTATCAATATTTCTTAGGATAATTTCCTTAGTTTTGGCATTCGTGTGATCTATCCAACATGCGCACTGTAAATCGGTTAAGTTTAACTGCTTATTCATAATAGCATTAAACAAACAAGAGCTTACTGGTAACTTAAAATCATCTGAACGTGATTCATAAAAACCAAATAAACATGGATTTAAATCTCCAATTTGTTTTTCACACTTTGAAAAATCTATAGAAGATCCTAATATTCTTGCCGGAGTACCTGTTTTCATGCGACCCAATTTAATTCCATACTTTTCAAGATTGCTAGATAATGACTGTGAAGAAAAATCTCCTAATCGCCCACCAACAATTTTAGAAGTTCCTATATGCATCAACCCTCGGAGAAATGTACCATTCGTCAATACTACTGTTTTTGAAAAAAAATTAATTCCTATATTTGTTTTAACACCTATAACGGTATCGTCATTGATAATTAAATCTTCTACTATTGCTTGAAATAAGTTTAAATCCGGAGAAAAGTTTTCCAATATATACTTCATTCGTTCACTATATTTTTGTTTATCACATTGTGCTCGTGGTCCTTGCACAGCAGTCCCTTTAGAAGCATTTAACATACGGAATTGGATAGCAGTTGCATCAGCATTCATTGCCATTTGTCCACCAAGAGCATCGACTTCACGCACGATATTACCTTTTGCAACACCACCAATTGATGGATTACAGCTCATTTTAGCAATTGTATCTAAGTTCCCAGTCAACAATAGAGTTTTACATCCAATTTTAGCAGCAATAGCAGCAGCCTCACAACCTGCATGTCCTGCACCAACAACAATAACATCAAAAGTATTAATAGAACTCATCTTTCTATTAATCTCTGAATATTTATAAAAAAATGCGAGAGAAATTCTCGCCTTTAACAAGAAGTGTATTTTTTTAATCCAATTCTATCACTAAATCTGCGACATCATTACTTTGTATATTTGCACTATTTGTATTATT
>CAZALH010000003.1:32661-65282 GCA_964486285.1 uncultured Opitutales bacterium
TTATTAAGATTATTTCTCTCGTCTAAAACTTCAACTTTTAAGGCACGAGCATGACCATTTGTTGCATAAATTGCTGGTCCTGTATTGAGAGCTTTAATAAACCTTCCTTGATCATATTCCTTATCTTGATTACTCTTACACTCTCCTTCTCTTGTGCATAAATAAGCCACTGACTGACCCCCCTGTTGCGTAATTATAGCGATATCAGTATTTAAAAATTTAGAAATTGCTGCCATTTCTTGAGGTTTAATGTTTGCTGCCCCTAAACCAACATTTTTTGTAATCTCGGTGTTTCTGTCATTTTGGCATTTATTAGCAATTTGCTCACGCAAACCTGGAATAATAATATTTCTAACCTCGCTAAAACTACTTTCAACTTTTTCAGCACCATATTTAGAAACTAATGTTGACCATAACATACAATTCCCGTCTCTTGGTGTATCTATTACTTTAACACTACTACTATTATCATTATTTATTGTAAATTCTAACCCTTTAATTGCTGCTTCAGCTTTATTAGCAGTAGAGTTGTTCTCTTCAAATTGCACCTCACCATGAAAAAACGCTGCTATTTTCATTGCTAAATCAGCGAAAAAATTTCTAACCTTTGCTCCAAACGTATCATAGGGCATTTTTAGTGAATTTGTGTTCAAAGCATTGCTAATCCCTTTCTCAAATTTAAGCTCACCAATTTTTCCGAGTTCTTTCACAACACATTCCTCTTGTACAGGCTCTCTCACTTCATTTAAATTTAATGGAACATCTTGACTTGTTACTGGGCTATCTTCAAGTGTAACTGTTTCCTGCATATCGTCTACGACATAAGTACCTTCATTTTCTGTAATTGTAAATTTTTCTATGTTCCCTTTTCTATCTTGCAGCACTTTACTAAAACTCTTAAGAACATTTTCGTGTTCATAAAAAAATCCATCTAGAGGATCTTTAATTACATTCCCTGTTTTACAATCAATCCTGAAGTATTTTGTATCTTCATTAGGCAATGTAACTAACCAACCTCCAGATATATTATCTGCTGCCTTAAAAGTATAGACATTTGTATTGCCATTTGCACTAGTTAACTCCATATTCAATCCCTATACAAATTTTATATAAAAAAAGTTACATTTCTGCTATCTAAGGACATTAATCCTTAATTGGGAAAGTGTAACTTTCCTTTTTAAGAAATCAAGATAAATCAGTTATTACTTGAAAATGTAATATTTTTTTTAAGCATACAGCTACATGAATAAAGATGATGGAGTGAGCCTAATGGATAAAATAATTTCTCTCTGCAAACGACGGGGATTTATTTTTCAATCATCCGATATATATGGTGGGTTAAACGGTTTTTTTGATTATGGACCACTAGGTTGTCAGCTAAAAAAAAACATCAAGGATTCATGGTGGCATAATATAGTTCAATGTCGCGACAATATCGTGGGTATCGATTGTTCAGTAATTTCTCACCCAAACATATGGCGCGCTTCTGGGCATGTTGATGGGTTTTCCGACCCAATGGTAGACTGCAAAGAATCTAAAATGAGGTACCGCGCCGATCAATTATTTTTTGCACCAATCTCAATCAAAAATGAAAAAATCGGATACGTATCTGTAATTGAATCTAAAGATATGCAGGAAATCGCTGAAAACAAAGCAGAACATATTAAACGTAAGCTCGGGTTACAAGGCAAATTAGACAAAATTTTACTTAAACCATACACTGAAGCAAATGTAGATGAATATAAATTAATTCCTTCACCCGCAACAGATAAACCAGGGTCATTAACTCCACCAAGAAATTTTAATTTAATGTTTACTACACATATCGGAGCACTAAATGACGCTTCAACTGAAGCGTATTTACGCCCAGAAACAGCACAAGGAATATTTACAAATTTTAAAAATATCATTGACAGCACACGTGTAAAAATTCCATTTGGAATTGCTCAAATAGGAAAGTCATTTAGAAATGAAATAACTCCGCGAAATTTTATTTTTCGATCACGTGAATTTGAACAAATGGAGCTTGAATTTTTTATAGATGATAGTGAAAATTCTTGGCAATACTGGCACCAATATTGGATAAACGAACGTTTGAATTGGCACAAAAGCATTGGAATACCAGATTTTATGGTAAAATTGGACGTACATAGGCAAGAAAAATTAGCGCATTACGCTAAGGCATGTACAGATATTACTTTTCAGTATCCTTTTGGGACACAAGAGCTTGAGGGGATTGCTGCACGTGGCAACTTTGATTTAACACAGCACCAATTGTTTAGTGGACAACAAATAGAATATTTTGATGAGAGCACAAAACGCAAATATATTCCACATGTAATTGAGCCATCAGTTGGTGTAGATCGTACATTACTAGCTGTTCTTTGTGCAGGATATTGTGAAGATGAAATTAACAACGAAAAACGAATAGTTTTAAAACTTTCACCAAAAATTGCCCCCATTAAAATCGCTGTTTTACCAATCGTAAAAAATCGAGAAGAAATTGTTCAAAAAGCACAACAAATTTATAAAAGACTACAAAATCAATACTGTACTTTTTACGATGAAACTGGGGCTATTGGAAGAAGATATCGACGAATGGATGAAATCGGAACCCCGTTTTGCCTAACTGTTGATTTTGAGTCAATACAAAATAACACTTTCACAATACGAGATCGAGATTCCACACAGCAAGTACGCTTACATGAAAATGAAATAACAAATTTTTTGTCCGAAAAAATAGATTAATAAAATTTATCTTGAAACTTCTTTTTAAATTAAATATCATTGCTCTTCATTGAGCAAATGAGTTCTTATGACCTGGGAAGAAGTAATTGATATTTTATCAGAGTTTTTGTTGATAGAAAATTGGCAAAAAGAAAATGATGCATATGCCTTCATAGTTGATGATCAACTCGAAATAAGAATCATGTCTTTAGACAAAGATTCTATAATTTTCCAAGGACAAATAGGTGAACCTTTACCACAATCAGGGAATGGAGCAGAAGCTAGATTACAGTTAATTCTCCAATGGAATTTCGCAAGAATAGAAGATAATAATGATGTCCTATCAATTGATCAAAACACTAGAAAAATTGCAGTTACAAGAAAATTAACATTAAAGCACTTAAATTTAAACTCTTTGCTTGAAAATATTGAATCATTTGTAATGAATGTTAGCTTTTGGTTTTTAGCAATAGAAAAAAAATCTATAGCTTCGAATTTATCTCCTTTATTAAACAATTTGCATATAAGATGAATAATATTACAAAATATACATCATTTCTGTTATACCTAGTATGTTGCACTTTTGCACTTGCAGCAACTGACAATATAGAAGTAACTAAAAGTATACCATTTACTAATTCTTACTACTATCACTTTTCTAAAGACCAACAAATGAGTGCATTGATAAAAGATTTTTGTTCTATGCAAAACATAAGTGTTGTGGTCAGCCCAACGATAACAGATGTCGTTAATGGCAGATTCAATAAGATGGACCCTTCGGAATTTTGGCACTACATTACACAAGCTTATGGCTTATCGTGGTTCTATGACGGAAAAATTCTTTATGTTTACAAAAGTAGCGAATTGCAGACTCAAATATTTAAAATGGATGAAGGCGGAATTTTAACAATGTCCAATATTATCAAAAATCTCGGATTTAGTAGCTCCGATTTTTCATTTCGTTCCGTTCCAAGCGCTAATATTTTAATCGTAACTGCCCCACCAAAATATTTAGAAACTATAAATGATTTATCCGCAAAATTTGTTGCAGAAAAAATATCAGATACTACCATCGTTAAAACTTTTCCATTAAAGTATGCTTGGGCATATGATATGAGTTTTACATATAAGGATGGATCTATTACTGTTCCTGGTGTTTCTACATTACTACAAAATATCGTAACCGGAAATCAATCACCATATTCAATGTCTGGCATGGACGTGAATTTAGATAGTAGAACTGCAGCTAAGCGTGATAAAATGCAAACTTTAGTTTCACAAGCCCAAAACAATCCATTTCAGCAAAATCAAAGCTCAAATACATCTAAGGATTCTAAAGATTCTTCCAATAATAATTCTAGTGAAGACTCTACAAAACCAACCACAACTAGCTCATTGCCCGGGTTTATTACATGTGATCAACGCTTAAACGCTGTAATTATACGTGATAGGTATGAAAATATGCAATTTTATGAAGATATTATTAAGCAACTAGATGTCCCTTGCGAGGTTATAAAAATAGATGTAGCTATCGTTGATATCGACAAAAGCAAAGGAAATGATATTGGTCTAGTTGGCTTAGGTGCAAGCAACAACAAAAACATACTAAATATCGGGGTTAGCTCCGGATTTGAAGATATAATGAATACAAGCCAAGTATCTCAAAATGCTAATGTTTATGGCTCAATGAAAGGTGTAGTTAAGGGATACTCCATATTTTCACATTTGCAAGCTATGGAAGAACATGGTGATGCCAAAACAATCGCTAAACCATCTGTTTTAACATTAGATAATGTTGGAGCAATCATTGAAAAGGGCCAAACAATGTATTCAAAAGTTAAGGGAACATATAGTGAGGGATTGTATGATATCTCAGCTTCCACAACCCTACAAGTTGTGCCTCATATAATACCAAATGACGTAAATAAAGAAAACAAGCGTAAATTAAAAATGTTCGTAAACATTAAGGATGATTCTTTATCTGGCACTGCTCAGGAAGAAGCCACTCCTAACTGCGATAGCAATTCTATAAACACTCAAGCAGTATTATATGAAGATCAGTGTTTGTTAATAGGTGGTTATTTTAAAGATAATCACACTAAAACAGCTAGTGGAGTACCTTTTTTACAGAGATTACCATTAATAGGACATGCATTTAAGCGCACTAACAATACTAGTCAAGTTGTAGAAAGAATATATGTCATTTCTCCAAGTGTTGTAAACTTAGAGACTCAAGATATTAAATATGGTGGTTTTGTTAATGGTGGAGATTTAGAAAACAAAGGTTATGCAGTATTTAAAGGGAAAAATAAATCGCAAAAGAAACCAAAATTAAGACACTAAGACGCGTCGTATTTTCAAGAAAAATAAAAAATTAAGACAATTCTTACATTTTATCTTGAGAAAATAAAGCTATTATATTGAAATGCTGATAGTACAGCATTATGGAAAGTAATACAGTAAACGGAAGCGATGTTTTGACAGTTAGAATGTCAAAGCTCTTAACAATGAAAAGCATAGGAAGTAATCCATATGCCAATAACTGTGAACAAAAACAAACATCAAAACAAGCAATCAATTTATTTATTGAAGGATCTCAAGAACAAGAAGAGGTATCAGTTGCTGGTCGCATTGTCGTTTTCCGTAACATGGGGAAAGCAAGTTTTATAAAACTACTTGACCGAGATGGCCAAATACAGGTATACGTTGCAAAAAATGTTGTTGGAGATGAACAATATTCAGAATTTATAAAATTTGATATTGGTGATATAGTTGGTGTTACAGGAAAATTATTTAAAACTACAACCGGAGAAATTACAGTTCGAGCAAGTTCAATTATTTTAGTTTCAAAATCTCTGCGACCTTTACCAGATAAATGGCATGGCTTAACCGATTTTGACCAAGTATATCGTCAAAGATATCTTGATTTAATTGTTAATAAAGAGTCTCGCACACGAGCAAAACAACGCTGCCAAATAATAAAAGAAATAAGGCAATTCCTTTGGGGACATGAATTTGAAGAAGTAGAAACTCCAATTTTACAAATGGTAGCTGGAGGAGCAGCAGCTAGACCATTTGTTACGCATATAAATGCACTTGATCAAGAATGTTATTTACGTATCGCCCATGAATTATTTTTAAAACGCATGCTAATTGCTGGTTTTGATAGAGTATTTGAACTTGGCCGTGTATTTCGGAATGAAGGGTTATCTCGCAAACATAGCCCTGAATTCACAATGATTGAAATCTATCAAGCTTATACTGATTATCGCGGTATGATGAAATTAATATATGACCTCATCCAACATCTATGTTCAAAAATATTAAAAACAAATATAATTAAGCGTCCAGATGGAACAGAAATCAACCTTTCTGGTGAATGGCCAATCAGAACATATTCTGAATTAATAATTGAAGCTACGAATAATCCAAATTGGTTTGAAATCACAAAAGAAGAAAAATTAGAATTTTGTCGCAAAGTAGGATTAAATACTGATACTTCTTGGGAAGATTTTGAGATCACTAATGAAGTATATAGTAAATTAATAGAAGTTAACCTTGTTCAACCAACTTTCGTCACTCAGCTACCACGCGAATTATGCCCATTAGCAAAATTAAATGTAAATGATGATAAACATCTGGATGTATTCGAATTGTGCATTAATGGTCAAGAAATAGCTCCAGCATACTCTGAGCAAAACGACCCTATCATTCAACGTGAAATGTTTGAGAAACAAATAGGTGAAGAAAGACAAAATCTCGATAATGAATTCTTACTAGCTATGGAATATGGTATGCCACCAGCAGGCGGTATAGGAATCGGAATCGACAGGCTTGTGGCACTTTTAACAGGCACACAAAATATCCGCGATATTATATTATTTCCTATGATGCGCCAACAAAAAATAAACTAAAATAGCTTTTTACATACACATCAATGAAAGATAAACTCGGTCTATTATTTATAGTATCTGGACCAGCAGGAGTGGGGAAAACAACAGTTGTTAATAGTATGTTAAAATGTATACCAAACAATGAACTACAACGTTCAATTACTACTACTACACGTAATCCACGACCAGGAGAAATTGAAGGAGTTCATTATTTTTTTGTTTCAGAAGAAGAATTTCAAAAAAAAATAAAAAAGGATGAGTTTTTAGAATATGCCATCGTGCATAATTCAACATATTATGGATCTTCAAAATTGGGGGTTTATAAAAATATAAAGCAGGGAATAAATACTATATTAATTATTGATGTTCAAGGATATAATCAAATAATCAACCAACAATTAGATATAAAAATTGTATCAATTTTTATCAAACCATCTAATATTAATGTACTACGAAAACGATTAATTTTACGTGGATCGGAAACAAAAGAAGAAATAGAAAAACGATTACAAGTAGCTGAATACGAATTACAGTTTGCAAATCAATACAAATATATTATAAATAGTTCTTCTAAAAAAGAAGATTTAAGACAGTTTTTAAATATTTATAATATGGAATCTAAGCAAATATGAGAATTACAGGAGGCCGAGCTAAAGGAATACAACTTACTGTTCCCATAGAATGTGAACATTTGCGACCATCAACTGATTACATTCGCGAAGCAGTATTTTCATCAATAAAAGGAAAATCTTCTGGAGCAATATTTCTTGATCTATTCGCTGGGGTTGGTAGTTACGGACTAGAAACAGTTAGTCGTGGAGCATCTGCAGGAATTTTTATCGAAAAAGATTCCAATGCAACAAAAGCAATTGAAGAAAACCTCTCTGCAGTTAAAAAATCCGCTCAACGTGATCCAGCGTGCAAAATTATTTGCCAAGATGTTTTTGACGCAGTAGACTACTTAAACACAGAATTTGATCTTATATTTATAGATCCGCCTTATAGTATGCTTGAAGAATACGGTGAAAAAATATTATCAACTTTTGGAAAATTTTTAAAACGCAGGGATAATGCACGCTTAATATTTGAAGTCCCTGCACACTATAAAACGCCACAAGTTCACGGATTTGTAGAAATTAGGAGATTAGGGAGGATAGCTTCAGCAAATCATCCAAATGTTATTGTATATACACGTGTCTAAAAATTTTAAAAATATCTTTATTGTTTCATTCTCTACTTTTTTATCTCGGATATCGGGATTCGCACGCGATGCACTATTTTTTAGTATATTTGGGATTTCTGAAATCAGTGCCGCTTTCTTATTCGCATTCACAATTCCAAACTTATTTCGCAGACTTTTAGGTGAAGGTGCACTATCTTCAGCAGTAATACCAATACTATCAAAACAATACGTTCAATACGGTGAAAATGCTGTTCGTTCATTGCTAAACAAAATAGTTTTTAGCTTATCAATAATATTAATTATCATTATCTCGATTGGATGTACATTAGCATTTTTTATAACAAAGTGCACATTTCTGGAATATAAGTGGACAATTGGTGCACACTTTATAATTCTTGTACTGCCATACATGTTTTTTGTGTGTATTACAGCAATTATATCAGCGGCTTTAAATGTACTTGGATATTTCTTTGTAGCTTCATTAAACGCTATTTGGCTGAATATTTCCATGATACTGTCTCTGATTGCAGGGAAAATATTGCACCTATCAGATATTAGTCTTTTAGATTTGTTATCTTTTGGAGTAGTGTTTGGAGGGGTATTACAATATATTATTCCTAGTATAGCCCTTAAAATAAAGATAAAATCCAACAACCAATATCATCGAAATCATCGTGAAGAATTACGTACAATCTTAAAACTATTTTGGCCAGGTTTTTTCGGGGCAGCAATTACTCAGATCAATCTTTTAACTTCGCGCAGTTTAGCATATATTTATAGCGCTACATCAGTATCTATTTTATATCTAGCTAACAGGCTAATTGAATTACCACTTGGAATATTTGCAATAGCTATTTCCACTGTATTTTTCCCAGACATGTCAAAATCCGTCGCCAACTTTGAAAATAACCCGCATAATTTAAATAAATCATTTAATTACGGCATATTATCGTTACTATGGATTTTACTGCCATCTGCAGTAGGTTTATTTTCTATAAAAAAAGAAATCTTAAACGTTTTTTTTGAATGGGGAAATTTCGGTATTACCGACACAAACAAGGTTTTACCTATAATAGGTATATATTCCATAAGTATTCCGTTTTATGGAATTTCGACATTCTTAGTACGCAGTTTTCATTCAATACAAGATATGAAGACTCCAGTACATATTGGGTATATTAATTTTATAATTAACATCATTGCTACATTGATATTGATGCAATTCTTTGGAATTACGGGAATAGCTACAGCTAATACTATAGCTGTAATCACTCAAACATATCTACTCTACATTAAATTGAAAAATAAACAAAAAAGCTTCATTATAAAAATTAATAAATCTCAAGTATACAATATTACTTGTGGGTTAATATGTATATATTTATGTGTAATGCTTGGACATTTCTATAAACTATCAAATACATTGATGTTGTTTTGCATTACTCCGTTAGCTGCTATCGCTTATTTATGTGTAACATTTAAATTAGTATTTTTAAAAGAAAATAGTATTGCAAAAAACCAAAACACATATTTCCTCATCTAATCAATAAGATGACAACTAATAAAAAACGTGCACTCAATGTATTTTCATTAGCGATGATAAATTTTGCAGCGATAGCTAATATTCGAAATTTACCAACAGTAGCTCCTTACGGATTTTCCATGTTGTTTTTTTACATAATAGCAGCCGTTCTATTTCTTATTCCAACTGCACTTATATCAGCAGAGTTAGCATCGTCGTTCCCCACTGAAGGTGGAATTTATAACTGGGTATCACATGCTATTGGTGAAAAGATGGGAGTTTTAGCTGTACTTTTACAAAATATTGGAAATTTTATATGTTTCCCTGTCGCTTTATCATTTGCTGCCAGTACAATTACTTACGGAATCTTCCCATTTTTGATCGAAAGTCGCTTATTTTTAATCTTGACAATATTAACAATTATATGGGCAGGGACATTTATTACTTTACGAGGTATGGAAATTACCGGACTAATTAGTACCATTGGTAGCATCTTAGGAACTTTTTTACCAGCTACAATAATAGTAGGATTTGGGATATATTGGATCTTGAGTGGTCATGACTCACAAATTACAATGTCTACCAAAGCACTTATTCCTAGTATATCTGGCCCTAATAGTTTAGCGTTAATACTCGGTTTATTATTAAGTTTTACTGGATTTGAAATGTCTGCAAATCATATACGTGATGTGGAAAATCCAAGAAAAAATTACCCACGTGCAATCTTTTTAGCTACAACTATGATACTTTTCATATCAATATTTGGTTCATTAGCAATCGCTATAGTAATTCCAAAAAGTGAGTTAGCAATTCATGCTGGAACAATTCAAGCATTATCAAGATTTTTTTGTGAGTTTCACATAGAATGGTTAACACCAGTCGTAGCATTATTTATAACTTTTGGATCTATTGCATGGTTTTGTGCATGGGTATCTGGCCCACCGAGAGCGCTATACACAACAACAACTCATGGATATTTACCAAAAATTTTCCATAAATTAAATAAATTTGGGATGCCAACCAATATTATGATATTTCAGGCACTAGTAGCTACTGTATTGTCATTTTTATTCGTTTTTTCTGAATCTATTAGTACCGCATTTGTTGTTTTAACAGATCTTACTGCTCAACTTTCTTTATTAATGTATATCCTTATGTTTGCTTCAGCAATTATATTGAAACTAAAATATAAAAATAACAATTTACAGACTTATCATGTACCTGGTGGTAAATTTGGTTCAATACTACTATCAACAATGGGATTAGTTACATGTACAATTAGTTATTTAATTGGATTTTTTCCACCAGCGGACATAAAAATACAGAACCCGTTAAGTTATAGCATAACTGTCCTTTTAGGAAATATAATAGCCATCATATTGCTGACATTCTTAGCCAAAAAAAATGAAAGGAGATACTCAAATTAGAGACGTAAAAATTTTCTATTAAAACATCATCTTGAGTATCGGGCGATATAAGTACGTTTTATGGCGGGGCAAGAGAGAGTCGAACTCTCGACCTTCGGTTTAGAAGACCGCTGCTCTATCCACTGAGCTACTGCCCCACTCTAGAATACCAACAGCTAAAAGATTTCACCGCGAAGTGTCAAAAAAAATTTTTTACATCTCATACGTTAATAAACAATCTCCTTCAATTTTACAGGTAACGGACTCAGAAATAAACTCATTTGCCATACTTTCAAACTCCCCCAATATTAAGTTTTTTTCATCGAGTAAATATTTTAATCCTTCCGAAAATTGTACCAAACATTCAGGTAATCCAAAAAAACCACATTTAGCCCCTACATACGATGATATCGTAATTGTTTCATTCTTCACATACATTATACACGATGAATTAGATAAAATTTTTATTGGACAAGATTTGTTATAATATTTTTTCAAAAAGAACAAATTTGCAATAAAATGATCAAATCTTCCATAAGATGCATTAATTATTGTAATAGATTGAGCAGACTTTTGGTAACAATACATTATTCCTTTTTCAAGATCTGAAAAGTTCTGATCAAATGCATAAACAATTTTACTACCTTTACTCTTAAAATATTCTAGAGTTTCCCTTGTCACTGAATCTAAATCTCCTAAGATACAATCCGGAATTAAATTAAATTGGTGCAATATTTCACAGGCACCATCAAGCGAAATAAATGTTTTTTCGGAAAGAAGCTTTTTCAAAAATTTTTTAGAAAAATTTTCATTTTTCCCATTAGCTAATATCAAAAAATCTTTACTGCCCAACATATCGGTTTTATATTTTCACTGTATGTATTTGTAAATTATTTGATTTTCAAATACATAAAAATTAAAAAATATGAAACGAATATCACATCTTTCTTTACTAATCATAATGTTGTCATCGGCTTTAAGTAAAGCTTGCTGCTCACCTTCCAATAAGATCATCGATATTCCCATCCCCCTTAGTTATTACGAAAAAATAGAATCCGAGGGAAAATTATCACTAAAAGACATATTAATCAGCCGTATTAATACTTCTCCATTTAACGCAACTGCATCAGCAATATTTCTATTAGCTATACTGCACACATTTGTTACCCCAAGTATAAAAAAATTAGCAAATAAAATACAACAAAAGAACATCAATCAAAGTCCAGTTATTACATTTTTTTCAGAAATATTACATTTTTGTAGCGAAGTAGAAATAGTTTTTGGACTTTGGTGCATTCCATTAGTTGTCTGTTTAATATGCACTTTTGGTTGGGATGCTACAACTTCTTTTTTTAAGCATAATGTTAATTATTCAGAACCAATATTTGTCTTTGCTATAATGACAATGACGGCTACAAAACCAGTCTTAATATTAGTAGAAAATATACTATCAAAAGTTGCTAAAATTGGAAAATATACTCCAGCATCATGGTGGTTAAGTATTTTAATATTATCATCCATGATGGGATCATTAATTACAGAGCCTGCAGCAATGACGTTAGGGGCAATGCTTTTGTCAAAAAAATTTTATCAACATGACCCTTCAAATAAATTAAAATACGCAACCTTAGGGTTATTATTTGTCAATGTCTCTGTTGGTGGTACGTTGACACATTTTGCAGCTCCTCCAATCTTAATGGTAGCAGATAAATGGGGGTTAACATTTTCTAAAGTTTTTACACAACTTGGATGTCATGCAGTTGCTGGGATTCTACTAAATACATTTTTGTATTATGCAATTTTCCATAAGGAATTTTCTAAATTGCGCAACCAACGGGTTTCAGAAACAGATGAAATTCAAGAAAAAATTCCTTTCGTTGTTACAATTGTTCATATATTGTTTTTATGTTGGACAGTAATAAATTTGCATACTCCAGCTCTTGTAATTTCTGGATTATTATTTTTTATAGGTTTTATAAAAGCAACCAGCCAATATCAATCTCAACTTGAAATACGCAACCCACTGCTCGTAGGATTTTTCTTAGCTGGATTAGTTACTCATGGAGGATTTCAATCATGGTGGTTATCACCAGTACTCTCATCTCTTACAGAAACAACATTGTTTTTAGGGGCAACAATTTTGACAGCATTTAATGATAATGCAGCTATTACTTACTTATCATCATTGGTCCCTGCTTTTTCAGCAAATAATGCCATGCAAAAAGCAGTTCTATCTGGCGCTGTTACTGGTGGTGGTTTAACAGTAATTGCAAACGCACCAAATCCTGCGGGTCAAAGTATACTATCAAAACATTTCCCATCTGGTATATCACCTATAAAATTATTCTTAAGCGCTGTTGTGCCAACAATAATAATGGGAATTTGTTTTATGATTTAAAAGTTTTAAGAAACTATATTGGCAATATTAAATCTGATATCTTTAATGTGTGTACATTTCGGCAAAGTAGAGATTTTTTCTAATATTAGTTTTTTTTCTCTCTCAAGCTCATAGTGAATAACACTATTTTCACAACCGATTAAAAGTACATCATTTATTAAAACTGTAACAGGTCGACAACGTCTATAAAATTGTTCACCTATTATTTCTTTCCAGTTTTCTAACAAAATGTGTTCACATTTTCTTTTAATTGACATATCTGTCAACGCCACATCTACTACTTTTCCTATTTTTTTCGGTCTACGCAAATAAGCTATACTATCCTCACGTGGAAGTAATCGAAAATCAGCAATAAGGTTTCTAATTTTTTTATTAAACTTAATAGACATAAAGATTAATTAATTAGTTCCTGGATATTTTGTATACAAAACTTTTCAAAAGTAACATCTTGTCCACTATCTTTAATCATTTCATCGAATAAATATTTTTTCTTAATTTGCATATCCCTCATGCGCTGTTCAATAGTATCTTGTGTAATTAGTCGATAAATTGTTGTAATTTTTTCCTGCCCAATTCTATGTATACGAGCTATTGCTTGTTCTTCAACTGCTGGATTCCACCATGGTTCCATCAAAAATGCGTATTCTGCTGCATGTAAAGTAATTCCTACCCCCCCTGCTTTCAAACTAATTAACATAACAGACGCTCCACTGTCGTTTTGAAAATTTTCTACAAGGAATCTTCTTTTACTCGTCATACCAGTTAACTTAAATACTTTGCATTGCGGAAAATTTTGTGAAATTTCTTCTTCTATTTTTGATAAAAAACCTAAAAATTGACTGAAAATTACAACTTTCTTGTTTTTAGCAAAAATCTCGTCCAACTTAAGCATTAACATATCGAGCTTTGGACATTCTGTTTTCTTATTTGCCAAATATTTTTTTGGTAAAATATCAACACAATCACACACTTGCCTCATCCTCATAATTGTAGTAAGTATGTTCATTCTTTCTTTATTAGAGCCTTTAGCGTGATAATTCTTACAATCGTCAAATAATTGTTCCTTAAATGCACGATATAATTTACTTTGAGTCTTACTTAAAGGACATAATAATTCAATCTCGTTCCTTTCTGGTAATTGTAAACGTACAGATTCTTTTGTTCGACGTAAAATAAAAGGAGCGATTTGCCATTTAAGTTTTTCCCGATACTCTTTGTGTGCTATCTTTTTTTGAAAATCTCGGAAATTATACAATAAACCTGGCATCAAAAACTTAAATATACTCCAAACATCATTTAGATTGTTTTCAATTGGAGTACCAGTAACCGCAATTTTGTGTTTAGCTAAAATATTGCAACATGCACGTGCAGTTTTGGATGATGAATTTTTAATATACTGAGCTTCGTCCAACACCACATAATCAAAAACCAGACCAGTAAAATGATCATTTAATCTTCTTGCTTGATTATAACTCGCTAACACAAAATCAGAATTAATGCTATCGCTTATCCCCAATACTGTAACCGTTTTTTCTGGGAAAAATTTTCCGATTTCTCCTTCCCACACAGAAATTACGCTAGCAGGGCATACAATTAAACTACGTTGAGCTGTACTATTTGCACAAATTAAAGATAAAACTTGTAATGTTTTCCCAAGTCCCATTTCATCAGCCAATAAGCATTGACACCCATAATCTAAAACATTACGCATCCACTGAACACCTATTTTTTGATATTCCTTTAAGCATGGCAATAAGTTTAAAGATGTTGTAGATTCAGTAGCAGTAATTTCTTTTGGTAAATCAGTATCGACTAAAATTGAACTCTGATTTATTAAAAAATATAACATATAATAAGGGAATATGTTTTCTTTAATTTGAAGCGATAGCACCGAACGAATCGCCTCAACCTGTTCAGAAGACATACATACTACCCCTATGTTTTCTAAGAAAATTGGGCGGCCATTAGCTCGTAATAATATAGACAAATGTTCATTATTTATGTTACCATATTTTGTTGATATTTCCCAAAGAATTTTGATATATCCTTCATCTGCAGCACTAATCTTAGCACAAATCGATATAGCTAATATTCCTCGCGAAAGGAGATCACATTCTGAATCTAGCTTAATGTTAAAATATTTTCTCCAAACTGGCAACTTTTCTGAATAAAACAAAATAGCATCTCTCCAATTTGAGATCCTATAATCTCGATGATCTAAACAAAATTTGCAATTTGCTTTCTTAGCATTAAACAACAACCGTAAGATACTAATCTTTCTATCATCCCCTGAAATTCTTGATAGAACTCGGTTCGATTGCATAAAAATTGGCTTATGTTCATCATTGTCTAGAAATGATCGGAGAACTAAATTCTGATTATTAATTGAAATTTTTACTAATAAACATTTATTTTCATCTAGACTTACTGTATCAATTGAAGGATTTTTATCTAGTATCTCTGATTTATTATTTCCATTACTGTTTTCTAGTTTGTCAGAGCGTTCTGGTAACGTAGACAAAATTTTATCAATTTCCAAACACAAAGCATATATAATGGCGTATATTTTCTTATCTTTTAAATCTGCTTGTGATACTAAAAACCCATTTTGATCAACATCAAATGATAAAACAAAATCTTCGTTATTATACCTAACTGACGCTATTGCAGCGCCTGGGGTTAATTTGAGTGATTTTATAACATTCGTCGCCCAAATCATACGTCCTTTAATCATAATTTCCTTTTTAAAGGCAAAATTACGATCAAATCTCAGCATCTTTTCATGCCAGCATTGAATAGATTGAGAATCAAACGTATTTTCTGAACGCTTATTGTACATATACAACAAAAAACCATCTTAATACTAAGAGTTAAAACTATCTATTCAACCATTTTCATAGAAAATGGTATATTATACCTTCGATAAAAAATTTAAATTTAATTTTATAAAAGATTAAATGACACAGCAATTCCTACGGTTACAACCGACACAATAGTCATAAGCTTTATTAAAATATTCAAACTTGGACCAGCAGTATCTTTAAATGGGTCACCTACAGTATCACCAACAACTGCGGATTTATGAGCATCTGAACCTTTCCCTCCACAAGCACCTTCTTCAATAAACTTTTTAGCATTATCCCATGCTCCACCAGAATTTGATAAAAATATAGCCAATACAAATCCGGAAGCCAACGCTCCACCAAGCAAACCAATTATTCCCGCCACACCTAATATATATCCAATCAATACTGGAGAAATAATAGCTAATATGGCAGGTACCATCATTTCTTTTTGCGCCGCAGTTGTTGCGATTGTTACACAACGCGCATAATCTGGCATAGTTTCACCAGCCATAATTCCCTTTATTTCTCTGAATTGTCGACGAACTTCATTGACCATCTTAGCTGCTGCACGACCCACAGAATTAATTATTAGACCACAGAATAAAAAAGTTAACATTGATCCAATAAACATTCCTGCTAGCACACGAGGGTTAATTAAATCAACCTGATAATACGCCAAAATATCAGTTATAGTGGCACTATCAACTGCGACATTTACACCATTACAACATATAGTACCTACCCCAGCATGTATTAAACTAATTTTTATACTTTCTATGTATGATGCAATTAATGCCAATGCCGTAAGTGCAGCGGATCCAATAGCAAGCCCCTTACCTGTTGCAGCTGTAGTATTTCCCAATGCATCTAATGCATCTGTCCTTAGACGAACTTTTGCATCCAATTTACTCATCTCAGCATTACCTCCAGCATTATCAGCAATAGGCCCATAAGCATCTGTAGCCAATGTTATCCCTAAAGTAGATAACATTCCAACAGCAGCAATAGATACTCCATATAACCCAGCTGTTATATTAGTACTGCATCCCATTGCTAAATAATAAGATAAAATCATACCAACCGTAACTCCTAAAACAGGTAAACACGTAGATATCATCCCTGTTCCAAACCCAGAAATCACAACAGTAGCAGCTCCAGTGTTTGCATATTCCACGATTCCCCTTGTTGGTTTATATGCTTGAGACGTAAAGTATTCTGTACTTTTACCAATAAACAATCCAGTCAAAAGCCCAACCATAACAGCTCCCCAAATACCAATGGCATTGGGAATACCCAATAATTTTAATACAGCCAAAGATCCTAAACAAATAACAACAGAACTCACTTGTACACCACGCGACAATGAACGCAATAAATCCAAACTACTACTCTCCTCTTTTGTCTTCACAAAAAATATCCCTAAAATAGATGCTAATACACCAACAGCACCAATAAGAGCTGGAGCAAGCACAGCATGCAATTGAGTAATATTATCAGAATTAATAAACGCTGCTGCTCCCAATGCTGCTGCAGCTAAAATTGAACCCGAATAGGATTCATACAAATCTGCTCCCATACCGGCAACATCTCCGACATTATCCCCTACGTTATCCGCAACTGTCGCAGGATTACGAATATCGTCTTCCGGGATACCAGTTTCAACTTTACCAACTAAATCCGCACCAACATCAGCAGCCTTAGTGAATATTCCTCCACCCACACGAGCAAATAACGCTTGCAATGAAGCTCCCATAGCAAAAGTCAACATGATACTTGTTAATAATACCATTCTAATATTTGAATCAAAATCATGAAAAAATACATTCAACACTATATACCAAAATGAATAGTCTAATAAAGCTAACCCCACTACTACTAATCCCATCACGGCACCACTTCTAAATGCGACTTTTAGTCCAGCATTTAATGAATTAGATGCTGCATATGCTGCTCGTGATGAAGCAGCAGTCGCTGTTCTCATACCAATGAATCCGGCTAAGGCTGAACAAAACCCTGCAGTCATAAAAGCAAATGGTACCCACCGATTTTGAATTTCTAGAATATAAGAAAAAATACATAATACAGCACTGACAATCAAAAAGACCACAACAACGACCTTATATTGTTGCTTCAAATATGCCATAGCTCCAGCACGAATACTAGATGCGATGGAAACCATTGTTTCCGTTCCTTCATCTGCTTTTTTCATGTTAACAAAAAAACGTCGTGCAAACCACAATGCAAAAAATGCAACTAACGGCACAAACCAAAATATCCCTATCATAACTAATATTCCTGAATAAAATAAGTAAACTCTTTGCTAAAAAATAAAATGTGCAGTCTTTTAAGCAGCTTAATTATTTTAACGCAAGATCAAATACCTGTTTTTTTTATATTATACAAATAATGAAAAAAAAGTAATAAATCAAAAAAAAATTTACTTATTTTACTTGAAAAAACACTGCTATTTATCCTTCAAGGTTTTCCAAACTTTTAAGCATTCAACAATTATTTTTTCAAATTTATTTAATGGTACTTGATTTGAAGTATCACAAATAGCATCATCTGGAGCTGGATGAACTTCAAAAAATAACCCGTCCGCACCAGCCGCTATCGCTGCTCGTGCTAACAATGGAATAAATTCACGTTGCCCGAGACTACAACCATCACCCGCACCTGGCAATTGTACACTATGTGTAGCATCAAATAATACAGGACAACCATTACGTTTCATAATCTCAAATGAACGCATATCAACGACAAGGTTGTTATATCCAAAAGTCGTCCCTCTTTCCATTTGCAAAACTTCATATGCCCCTGCTTCATTTAACTTTTGCACGACATAATGCATTTCTTGTGGCGATAAAAATTGTCCTTTTTTAACAGATATTGATCGTCCTGTTCTGGCAGACGCAATTAATAAATCTGTCTGACGACATAAAAAAGCTGGGATTTGTAATAAATCACAAATTTCAGCAACAACACTTGCCTGCTCCGGCAAATGAATGTCCGTTGTCGTCAATAAATTATAACGTGATTTCACCAAAGAAAGTAGTCTTAACCCTTCTTTCAAACCTGGACCACGATTACTAAAGATAGAAGATCTATTAGCTTTATCAAAAGATCCTTTAAATACAATTTTTACATCATGATATTTTTCCTGTAATTCTGCAAGATTTTCAGCTACAGTACAACTAACCATCTCGTTTTCAAGCGAACATGGACCAGCTATTAACAATAATTGATTTTCATCAAAAATCATAGCCGGTAAATAAGTTTATTGGATGTCATTTTTCAAGTTTTAAAACTGATCTTCTAGCAGCATCATGTTCCAAAAAACCTTTCAAGTTACCTATCAGCGTCTCCACTTCATTTTGAGTATAAAAAACATCTGAATCAACTTTTCTTTCACAAAATATATAAAATTTGATTTTTGGCTCTGTACCACTAGCACGCACAGCGTACTTACACCCATTATTAAGCTCTATAAAAAAGAAATCTTGCTTAGAAATTTTCTTACCATCTGCATCAACAATAACATCTTGTTTAAAATCTGTAAACTTAACAACTCTTGCACCATCTACTATGCTTGGCCGATCTTCGCGATAACTACTTAAAATATTGGCAATTTTTTTAGCGCCATCGGCACCATTATAATAAATATTTAAAACTGATTCCCCAAAATATCCATACTTTTTAAATATTTCATATTTTAGGTCACATAAAGTTATTTTGCGTTGTTTAGCATAAGCAGCCAACTCACACAGCATCAATACTGCCGAATTAGCATCTTTATCTCTAACAACATCACTTGACAAACAACCATAACTTTCTTCACATCCAAATATAAACCAATTGGAATATTTCAACAAAAGATCTTTTCTTTTTTCACATGTAGTGAGATCATAATTTATACTAATACCATCATCAGAATAAATATTTTTCGCCAAATCTAATTCATAATCATTAATTTTCTCTCCTATCCATTTAAACCCTGTTAGGGTATTTATACATTTAACATTGTAATATTTTGCAATTTTTTCAATAAGTGGTGTCGTCACAAAGGTCTTTATAATCACTGCATACTGAGAATTATTTGATGATAAAATTTGTTTATCAAAAAGTGATTTTAATCGATACTCTAATAACATTGACCATGCCATGTTCCCAGAAAAATATTCATATTCCTCATTTTTATTTTTTGCAACTATAGCAACGCGATCATCATCAGGATCAGTAGCTAACACAACATCCGCATTGTGAATTTTAG
The DNA here is from genome assembly GCA_964486285.1 of uncultured Opitutales bacterium. GTDB lineage: Bacteria > Verrucomicrobiota > Verrucomicrobiia > Opitutales > JAIRKQ01 > JAIDVZ01. The sequence goes on from CAZALH010000003.1 coordinate 52,907, forward strand.
CACTTTCAATGGCAAGATTTAATGCTTCCTTATTCTCTGGATTTGGTGATTTTACCGTATTAAATAATGGATCCTGATCATTTTGAGATTCAACAACAAAATATTTTATTTTAAACCTATCCATCAATGGTAAAGCTGAAATCGCTCCAACACCATGTAATGGCGTAAATGCTACCGATGGACTATTATTAAGAAGTAGTTCATCATCAATTACAGTTTTTGCAACACTATTTAAGTAAATATCATCAACATATTTTTCAAGAACAGTAACATTAGATAGATCAATATCAAGATATGGAATAATTTCCTTTATTGATATTTTACCATATTCATCTACTACGCCGGAGGCATGTGGATCGACCATTTGAGCACCATCCGAAAAATAAGCTTTAAAACCATTGTCATGCCAAGGATTATGACTAGCGGTTATCATCACTCCAGCTGTCGCATGTAAGCATCGTACAGAAAAACTAAGTTGTGGTGTTGAACGAGGAGCATCAAAAATAAACGCTTGCCCACCAAGCTTACTCCATGTCGATGCGCATAATTCGCAAAAATGTTTAGAAAAACAACGTGTATCTCTAGAAATTACTAAAGTAGGATTTTTATGACCTTGATTATTATGTGATAAAAATTTTCGACAGTATCTAAATAAAGCCATTGTTGCACGTACAACGTTGAAATCATTTACACAAACTGAACCAACAGCAGCATGTTCTGGAATTTTAGAAGAAGAATTTCCTTGTTCTGATCGTGAAACAAATTTACCAACAGTTCGCCCACGTATCCCACCGGTACCAAATTCAGAAGTCTTAAAAAAACGATCGTTTAATTCTTCAAATTTTTTTTCTTCCAACAATTCATAAATCGAATCACTTGCCCATTTCGGCAAATCGTCACATTCGATAAAATCTGCTATATTAGCACGAGTACTTTCGAGTAATTCCTCGCACATATTTAAAGATTTACTATCTACCATAGTAGGTAGTATATATTTATTCAATATACTGTCCAGGACCAATTGCAGGTTTTGTTTCTAAACTGGACCATTTTTTTAAAAAATCCTTCTCGTTATCAGCAAACATTGGACTGATCTCAATATCAAATGGAGGCAGTCCACTAGCATCTGTCGGAATATCTGCACCAGCTTGCAACAACCAATGCGAAAATAATCGCAATTGATCCTGTTGACAAGTCTTTGGAGAATCTAATCCATCCATATTCTTTACTGGACTAAAAGTTTCACTTCGCTTACTTTCAACAATAATATTTTTACTAGCAAACGGGAATGCATCAAATATAAACATTTCTAATTTAATACCATTAGGTTGCTCCGGTACTATCGGCTCACCTAAATTATCAATTGTAGGGATAATTTTTTTTGCAACGTGATACGGAATTTCGGACTGTATGTTTGCTCCATTAAATCGTTTGATAAACGATACATCTAAGACATGAATTCCGACGTTTCCACCACAAAATTTTAAATCACCAGTTTCAGTTTTGACCATTGCATATTCTTTCGGCAGATCAGAATATTCTACGACCTTAATCTGTCCATTTTGTTCGCAAAACACCCCAATTTTTTCTTCTGGAAATAATTTTTTTACCATACGAGAGGTAATTTGAGCCTTATTTTGTTCATGTATACCAATCAAATATGGATCTACACACCTTACCAACGGATTATCCACTTGAAAGTAACTAATCGTATCAACACCAATATTCTCCAACATTGTTAAGGTGCCAGTTTGTCCCAATGCTTTCAATGCACCACCATGTCCATTAGGGTGCATAGAAATCTTGTCTTTTGCCTCCATTAAAATTTTACCTTCAAAATCAATGGCAGGCATTAAACCTTGCTTAATAAAATGTACATTTTCAAGGCCAAATGAATTATTTTTGCCAAAAAACTCTATCGTTTCATTATGATTTCTATCACTTGTTAAAATCACCCAATGAAATTGGGTTTCATATTTTTTTTCAGCAGCTCTAATTTTTTCAGCAAACAACTGAAATAAACTTTTCTTTTTTATTGGAGTAACCGGTAATGTTCCCTTAGGAATGACACATCCCAGACGTGTTCCTTGTCCTCCAGCTACTGTAAAAACAGCGACTTTCCCATCTCGAATTTTTTGTTCTCCTAGTCGTACAGTATCTTTCCAGCGTAACCAGTCAGTTTCACTATTTGGAAATTTAATAAAATTAGCTGGTTGAATATCATTAAGTGAATTACTCACAGTACGTTCAAACAAAACAGAATGAACAATTTTTTTTAAATATTCCAAATCTATAGCCTTTGCCTGTTGCAATAGTTTTAATTGCGAATCTTTTGACAGAATTTCCCAAAATTTAAAAACATGTTCTTGACCGTAGTCGTAGAATTTTTTCCGAATTTCTTTGGCTGTATTATCCATAAATAAATACTAATCCTCAAATTTAACAACAATTTCATTAGGCTTACACAAGCCAGTTTTTTCATGAATCATTTGCTCAATAAAACTCTTATCGCAAATCATTTTGCGCATATAATCTTGCTTTAATTTAAATTCTTCTATCAATTTGTTCTCTTGAACGCTTAAAATCTTACTTTTTTTATTAAAATATAATTCTTCATTTATCGCATGTATTAACCGCTTCGATAATAAACCAATTAATGACAAAAGACCAATACAAATAAACGATAATACAAAATTAACCCCTTTCATACCCTATTACATCGCCTCATCATTCACCTTTTCAAATACTCCTAGTTTTCTAAAACGATCATACCGTCGATTGATTAAATCTGCTGCAGAATAATTTTTTAACTCTTGTAAATGAGAAAATATGGCACCTTTTACAGAACTGGTAATTTGATTATAATCATTGTGGGCTCCTCCTAATGGCTCTTTGATAACATCTTCAATAATGTTAAATTTTAAAAGTTGATCAGTTGATAAAGATAATGCTTCTGCAGCATAAGATGCTTTGGAGTGATCTTTCCATAAAATAGCTGCACACCCTTCCGGAGAAATTACAGAATAATATGAATTTTCTAGAGCTAATACACGGTCAGCAACAGCAATACCTAAAGCACCACCAGACCCTCCTTCTCCAACAATAATGGCAATTATTGGCACAGTAAGAGTAAACATGTCGCGAATATTTACCGCTATAGCTTCAGCTACGTGACGCTCTTCTGATCCAACTCCAGGATAAGCTCCGGGTGTATCAACGAATGAAATAATAGGCAAATGAAACCGATCCGCTAATTTCATCACACGCAACGCTTTTCTATAGCCTTCCGGATTCGGACATCCAAAATTTCGAAAAATGTTTTCCTTAGTAGAACGTCCTTTTTGTTCAGCGACTATCATTACCGGCTCATTCTCCAGAAAAGCAGTGCCGCAAACGATGGAATGATCATCTGCAAATAACCTATCGCCATGTAATTCTTGAAAATCTGAAAAAATTGCTGAAATATAATCCATTGAATATGGGCGATTTGGATGTCTCGCTATCTGTATCCTCTGCCATATCGTCAAATTTGAATAAATTTCCTGACGCATTGCCATGATCTTAGATTTTATTATTTCAATTTCATTTGAAACATTGACATTAGCATCCATGGATTGTGCTTGTATATCAAGCAACATCTTCGTCAAAGCTTGCAATGGTTTTTCAAACTCTAAAATATATTTACTACTTTCTGACATATGACGTCAACTTTTTCTAATAACACACCTTCTTACCTATGCAATAATAATTAAATAACAAATCGCTTAGGTGCTATAATAATTACAAATTCTCCTTTAACAGAGACTTTAATTAAATTTTCTTTAATGTCTATTAAATTTCCAATAAAAAATTGTTCATGAATTTTTGTAATCTCTTTAGCGACACATATACACCGGGTATCTTCTAATACCTTAGAAGCATCTTCTAGAAATTTCAATAAACGATGGCAAGATTCATAAAAAATTAAACTATAATCAAAGTTAGAATATTTTTCAAAAACTTTTACCCTCGCTGCAGATTTATTGGGTAAAAATCCTAAAAATAAAAATCCATCACTCGGTAATCCAGAACAAACTAATGCCGATAATGCAGCACATGCACCTGGGACAATGCTCACTTTAATATTATTTTTATGACATGCACGAACAATTCGAAACCCTGGATCACTAATACATGGCATACCTGCATCACTAATTAAACAAATATTTTTGCCTGCTTGTAACTTCGATAGTAAAATTTCACTCATCTGGACTTCATTATCATCTCGATAACTGATCAATGGTTTGCAAACATCAAATTTTGACAACAATCTGGAACTTATCCTTGTATCTTCGCAAATTATAATATCACACATCTGCAAACATTTTACCGCACGATATGAAATATCCTCTAAATTTCCTATAGGGGTACCTACTATATATAATCCCACGAATTATTGTCCATTTTTAAAGTGATTAGACGCATTGACATGGGAATCAGTTTGATTAGTGACTTGCGACCCACTATCCCAGCTAGCCGGACGTGCCCACGGTAACTTAGAAGATGCCGGATCCCTTGTTGAAGAACATCCAAACAAAGCAGCTGATAATAAAAATAATAGCATCCAAAAACGGAAAGAGTTCATATAAGTCAACTTAACCTTATAAAACAAAAGTCAAGGAATTTTCAAAAAACAAAACTGCAAAAAAATACTTTAAAAAGTAAATATTTTTTTTACAATAAAAATCAGTAACTTTAAAAGTGGAGCAAAAATATATGCCAAAAACATGTAATAAAAATAAAACACAACCCAAACAAAAAACTTCTTCAAGTTCGCCTCGCAAAACAAAAGTAGCAATTTGCGGCAACACTAAAATAGAATATCTCGATACAGATTCCGACGCAGAGTCCGAATGTTGTTGTTCTAAAATGGAAAATAGTCTAACAAAAATTATTGCGGAAGTTAATATAGGATTTGGTAATACATTATATATACGTGGGGCTGGATGCGGATTAAATTGGGAAAAGGGAATTGCTTTAAAGAACCATGATACTAACTTTTGGGCATTAGAACTACCTCAATGCACAGAAGATTTTGAATATAAGCTACTTATCAATGATAAAATTTGGAATACTGGAGAAAATTTTGTAGCTCATTGCAACAAACAAAATATAGTTAAACCAAAATTTTAATTTTTTACCGAAATCTAACGTAAACGAGAATTCGGTAAATTATCTTCTTTACGGTATTTTGTTATTGTTCGACGAGCCACATTTATTCCCAATCCTTTCAATAAATCAGCGATTTTTTGATCACTCAGTGGCTTAACAGATCGCTGTAATATTTTTTTTATTTCTGTCTTAATAAAAGTTGAAGAATATCCATTGACATTAGAATCGAAGAAAAAATCCATTTTCTTAATACCGAAAGGAGTATCAGCGTATTTCCCCAATATTGCACGACTAACAGTGGAAATGTTTACATTTATATCACTTGCAATTTCTTTTAAAGATAACCCTTTAAGCCATTTTTGCCCAAATTCAAAGAACTGTTGCTGCCGGCTTAAAATAGCATTTGCAATTTTATATAAAGTTGTATTGCGTTTTTGAATGGCATTAGAAAGCCACTTAACCTTCTTTGCACAATTTCTCATGTATTCTATCGTTGAAGCTTGTTCTGATAATGAAAAAACATCTTTATATATCTTACTAAACCGTATTTCCGGATAATATGATTCATTAATTTCAATTTTCCATTCACCATTTACTTTAGAAAATTTTACATCTGGAACAATTTCAAGTGCGTCCTCTGAATGAAAAAAAGACAAAGGTGAAAAATTCAATTTCATTACAAGATGGCTAATTTTTTTAACTTTCTCAATAGAAATAGACTCTTTTTTTGCTATTTTTTTAAAAAAACCGTGCAATATATCCTCAAGATGATCCTGAATTAAGTTAATAGTTAAGTTTTTAACGTCACCTTCTGGTAAAGTATTTTTAACTTGTATTATTAATGCTTCTGCAAGATTACTTGATGATAAACCATACGGGTGTAAATTTTTTAATTCATCACTAATATTTTCTACTTCCCTTTCTGGGACATGAAATTTTTCAGCAATTGATGTAAAATTTCCATGAAAAAAACCACGTTCATCCAAATTGTAAATAATTTCTAACAAAATATCTTGCTTTTCTTGTGTCCAATCTGGAATTTGGGCTAAAATATATTCTTCAATAGGTTGTTTATCTTTTATTAATGCTAAATATTCATTGTTTTTATCGTAATTTTCTGAAGTATTTTTATCATACTTAACAAGTTCCATCGCTGGGTTTATTCTATATTCTTTGAGAACAAATTCTCGCAATTCTACGACATTCATCTGCAGCACATTCAGAGAATTAATCATCGCAAGACCAATTTTCTGAACATTCTTTTGTTCACTATTAAGTAATACATTCAAATTAAATACCTACTTCGCTGAAATACTAAAAAACCTAACAGTATTATCAAATATTTGATCCAGCACGTTTTTATTTTCTAAAAAATTAGCTACAAACTCTGCAGTCGCTGAAATAAACGCTGGTTCATTTTCTCTTCCACGATATGGAACAGGAGATAAATATGGGCAATCTGTCTCCAACAAAACCTTGCTTAAATCTGCAATTTTTAAGGCATCCCTAACCGCACTAGCACTTTTATATGTAACAATTCCAGAAAAAGAAACATATACCCCGACCTCTTTCAAAATTAACATTTCTTTTTCAGAATACGCAAAGCAGTGAAATAAAATTTTATCTCCACTAATCCCTGAATTTATTAATATATCAAAAGTATCATCAAAAGCATCTCTAGAATGAACAACGACTGGTAAATTATTTTTTGCAGCAAAATCTAACTGTCTAATAAATAAATCTTTTTGAGCATCAATTATACCATGTTTGCTATCATCATTCGGTAAAAAATGATAATCCAATCCAATTTCACCAATTGCACATGGGATTTTCTCAATGGAAAAAAATTCATCTAAATTTACATCTTTTACCTCTGTTGCATATGTTGGATGTATTCCAACGGTATAATCAATATCATTATACATTTTAGATAAAATGGTATTTTCTTTACAATCTTCCAGGTTTGTCCCGATTGAAATAAAATGCCTAATGCCATTAAATCTAGCACGTTCTAAGACGATATCAATGTTATCGTTTTTTAAAAATCCATCCAAATGACAGTGACTATCTATTAATTTCATTTTCTAATTCTTTCCATTCACCTAGTTTACAAGAATGTTCCTGATCAACAAAAAACAAAATCTTTTTTTTGCAACAAGAAACAAAATATAAACACCTTTTGCCATATAAAAATTTTACATCAAGAATGCGAATTTGATCATCTTTTTTTAAATTTTTCTTTGCAAAATGTTTTATACAATTTCCACGTTTACAAATTTTAACAACTAAAAACCCTATTAAACTAAAAGTTGTTAAAAAAAGCAAAACAACCATTACTGAATGTAAAAAATCATTATTAGTACATTGTTCAACATTTAGAAAATTTAACAGAGAATACATATTACACCAGAAATAAAATCTGAGAAAAATTTTTCAAAGAAATTTAATAAATAAAAAATTTTTCAAAATCTTATTGAAAAACAATACCAAATTAAATTGGCACAAGATATGCAAATATTAGTAATGACACCTACCATATTTCAATGCATTAAAGATAAAAAAGAAACAGATGTTATTGAAAAAATAATTAATATAGTCCATCAGTTAGATATTAAAAATATCATTATTCTCACTGAAAAAGAAGAAAAAATAAATCTATTAAAATACAACATCGACTTCAAAGTAATAAAAACTAAAGACATTTTTGACACTTTAATTCAAATTACTCGAAATTACACAAAGCTCGTATTATTTATTCTCCTTCATAAAGGTGAATATTGTCTATTTAATGAATATTTAAAAAATAAACATGCCCCCCAAGTGTGTTTCTTAGATATCACTACCGACAACAGTTTTGATCAAGACGAATATATACAGATTAACGACGATGACACCGATAAAAACAACTCAATGTTACATTCTAAAAAGAAAGCTTACAAATATCGAAATTTAAATAAAACTTCATTACCTTTTTTTAAAGTTTATAAATTTCCATGGATACACATCCATCAAATTAATATCCCATCCTAACACACGATCTTTCATCAAGACGATATTACTTTCAAAATATAATGGAATTATTGGCATGTTATTTATTAAAAAATTCTCTGCATGTTTTAAAATTTGTAAGCGTACTTGTAAATCATAAGAATTTGAAGCTGTTTTAAGCAAATTATCATACTCCGAATTGTTCCATTTACAGTAATTCTGTTGACTTAAACCAGAAAATAAACTCAAGAACGTTATTGGGTCTGGGTAATCTCCAAACCACTCACCAAAAGAAATATCGAAATTTCCCTGTTTACGTTCTGATAAAAATCTATCCCACTGTTGATATTCAATATCAATCTCTATATTAAGATTATCTTTTAATTCCTTTTTTAAGAATTCTGCAATAACTCGATACTTTTGTCTATTATTACATATCAACCTTAGTCGCGGGAAGTTTTCTCCATTAGGATATCCTGATCTTTTTAACAATTCTCGTGCATAGTTTAAATCTTCATTAAACAAAGGATCTGCTTTATACTCATCAAACAATGTAGGAATTAAGCCATAAGCTGCACTCAAGACATCACGAGGTAATAAAGTCAGTAACTTTTCACGATTTATACCCACCGCCAAAGCTATTCTAACATTGCGATCATTTAAAGGTACAACTGATGTGTTTAAATAAAAAAAACAGCACCCAAAGCATGGAGATATTTTAATCTCTTTCTCATCAATGCTATTAGCGATATCATTGACTGTTTCACTGCCCGAAATAGTATCAACAACATTATAAGGAATAACATCAATGGTATTTTCTTGAAACATTTTTAGAATCTCGCTGTCGTTATCAACTACCCATTGTATATTATCTATCTTGAGATTATCGTAGTCCCAGTAATAAGGATTTTTTTCTAAAACAACATTTTTACCTGATTGATATGATGAAATGATAAACGGACCATTAGATATAATGTTAGGATAGACATCATTCCAAACCTCAGAAAATTCTCCAAAATTTTTCAAGGATTCACATACCATTTTGTTTAACGGATACCAACAAGGTTGCATGATAAAATATATAAAAGAACCACATGGATTTTCTAACTCTATTCTTAAAGTATGTTTATTAATAGCACTTATTCCAACTTTATTAAAATCTCTTATTTCGCGGTCATAAAATTTTTTAGCATTCTTTAATGGAAAAAACATTTCAATAAAAGAACATCCCAAGCGCGATGACAGTGCGCGCTTAGCAGAAAAAACGAAATCATCAGCTGTTACAAAATCACCATTAGACCATCTGGCATCTTTTCTTAAGTAAAATTCATAAACCTTACCATCTTCCGAAATGTTCCACTTTTCTGCCACTCCTGGCATAGGGTTATACGTTTTTGGTTCAGGAACTAGCAAGCCTTCAAAAACAGCACTCAATATTTTAATCTCCGTGATATTAGAAACCACCTGCGGATCTACGTTTATAATATCTTTTATACTGCCTATTACTAATGTTTTATTTTCTCGTGAAACAGAATTTTTCGTACATCCACTAAAACATAAAGCTAATATAAGTGACAATAAAAATTTCTTTATGCTAGTTATCATTTTTTAAGTGAAATTACCTATACTAGATATTAAATTGAGTAGCAAATTGATATACTATTTTTTTTAGTCAAATATTTTCTTTAAAAAAAAGACATCACATGAAAAATTCTAACATCATTTTTTTAGCATACTTTTTTTAACGATTTACCTTGCAAAATTTTTCCATAAAATACTAGACTATTGCTCATTTGTGAAAAATGTTTGTTGATGAAGTAAAAAATATTCACTTATCTGCCGGTAAGGGTGGCGATGGTTGTCTAAGCTTTCGTCGAGAAAAATTTATTCCTAAGGGTGGACCAAATGGAGGAGATGGTGGTAATGGAGGGAATGTTATTTTACTTGGTAATGAAAATATTAACGATCTAACTGAATATCGCTTTAAACCACATGCCAAAGCTAAAAATGGACAACCAGGAATGGGCAGTTCAATGCATGGAAAAAATGGTGCAAACTGCATATTAAATGTTCCCATAGGGACTGTAGTGTTTAGTGCTACAACCAATAATTTTGTCTGCGAAATCACATCAAATAACGAACAGATCACTTTATTAAGAGGTGGTAAAGGTGGTAAGGGCAACGAAAATTTTAAGACATCTACCAATCAAACACCTCGACATACAACACCTGGGGAACCAGGAGAATATGGAATATTTAATTTTATCCTAAAAACAATAGCAGACGTTGGATTAATTGGGTTTCCAAATGCTGGGAAATCTACATTGATGTCTATACTAACTGATGCTACTCCTAAAATTGGCAATTACCCTTTTACAACGCTGCATGCGAATGTTGGAATATTAAGAAATAATACACAAAAAGCAATTATCGCAGATATTCCAGGTTTGGTTAAAGACGCCCATAAAAATAAAGGATTAGGTATAAAATTTTTGAAACATATCGAAAGATGCAAAGCTTTAATATATTTACTTGATATGTCAGGGACAGATAACAGAGATCCAGCTGATGATTTTACTGACATAAAGTCAGAATTATTTTACTACGACAAGTCACTGTTACAAAAAAAATCATTAGTTGTTGCTAATAAGATGGATGTTCCATCTTCTAAAAGATACTTGAGGGAATTTAAACAAAAGCACAAAGTCCCAGTGTTGAGTATTTCTTGCCACCTACGCACAGGAATTGAAGATTTAATAAAGCATATCTTTGAATTAATCCAGGGTTAATAATTTTCGTCTAGATTCAGCAACTGACATTCTGAAGTAAATTCTTCCGTAGATTTAAAGTTTTTATAAACACTTGCAAATCGGATGTAAGCAACTGGATAAGTACATTTTAGTTCGTCCATTATTACCTGTCCGATAAACTGAGATTCTACTTTTTCAGTGCGTAAATCGACGATACGTGAAAGAATTTTTGATAACATTCCGTTAATAATTCTATCAGAACAAAGTTCTTTATCCATCGCTTTACATAAGCTTTTTTTTATTTTATCACAATCGAATTCTACGATTGATCCATTACGTTTAACAACGTAAGGAAATTCAAATTCTATTTTTTCTATTGTAGAAAATCTATATCCACATGAAGAACAGGCGCGTCTGCGTTTTATAAAACTACCATCCTGAGCTTCACGAGTATCAATAACTTTTGACTCAGCTAACCCACATTTTGGACAATGCATAATATCATTTAACATTTACATTTTTCAAGAAAATGTCAATGAATATGCATTTTCAAAAAATTTACTATATTTAAAGCAAAGCACAATTACCACTAAATGTTCCTTGCTATTTGTGAAATTGTATCATATGTATTACGCAGCGTCGTTTGTAAAAAATTCAACACATTACTTTGATAAGACTTAATATCACTCATATCTTGTTGTAAAGTCGACGCATTTTCATTAGCAAGCTGCATACAATTTGCTATGACATCTGATGCATTTTTTATCATATCGGCTTTAAATGTATGATCTGCAGCTACAATGCCACCGATACCTGTAATAATTTGCGAAAGACCATTAGAAAATGAATTTATCGTTTGAGCCATTGCCGAATACTTTTCACTAATTGATTTAGGGTCAATTTTAGCACTAGCAGAATCAGTGTTTCCAGCTGCACTATTATTATTACGCGCTTGAGCAGCTTTAAAACCGCCATAAGCAGAAATCCCAAGACTAACAACTCCCATAGCAACAGACATGGCTCCAGAAACTATTTGGGTTATTGCTTGTGTTCTTGCAGCTTCCCTAGTCTCCTTAGCGGCTTCCACCCCCATTTGGAATTTAACCTTAGCTCCTTCTGTTGCCATATCTCTATTACTTCTTCGAGCCAATCCTTCCGTCTCTTTGCGCTCTTGCGAAGAAGACAGTAATAAAAAACTAACAATAGACATAAGTTCATTTAATGAACAATTCTGCAAACTTTTCCCACCAGTCAACAAATCTACCATACCAACAGCAGATGTTATAGTATCCACATCTGCCGTACTACCAGTTCCCGAACTTCCCGAAGCATCCAAAGGTGTAATAGGATTGTTTAAGCCATCTAAGATATTCTTTGTAATAACCCCTGAAAACGTCAGAGTAGCAACTGAACTATTCAATACAGCAGTTGCTGTTTTTTCTGCACCTGCTTCTGATTTTGAACTTACTTCAATCTGATATTGCCCA
>CAZALH010000003.1:65382-66738 GCA_964486285.1 uncultured Opitutales bacterium
TTGAGTTTTTTGCAAGAATTCGACCGATTCAATATCTGCTTCTAATGTAGAAGTATTAAGAACATTGTTTAAAATTGCTATACCTAATGCCCACACTGCTGGACTTTCACTAGACTTTAAAAGTTCAGCAATTGCACTCCCTTGCAATCCCAACTCATTATCAAGCAAAGGATCAATCATTGAATAGGTACTTAAGGAAGCAGTAAGTACATTCGTAGAAATAGAATTACTAAAACTCAATACAGTATTAACAGTATTGTCGCTGACATTCTCACTTCTATTTAATTCAGTCAAAACTGAATCAGAAATCAAGTCTTCTATAATAGACTCTTGTTGTATATCTGTAATGCGACTTTCCATAGTTTATTTTATTTGTCTTATATTCTACTTAAATTTACTTCTTCTGATCTTCTTTTACTTCAGTTTCTTTTTCTTTTATTAAATTGTCTAATTTCCCAAGGATTAATTTTGCACGTTCCGCATACTTCAATTCAACTTTATTATTCTTAAATTCCTCCTCATGAGATAAACGAATTGACTCATTGGCATACTTATATAACAACTCTGTCTTATTTAAATGAGCACAACATTCTGCTAATTGTTCAAATAAAATTGGAGTATATTTCCCAAATAAAATTGACATACTATACAGCATAAAAGCGAGATCATAATTACCCAACATAAACGCAGCAGCAGCTTGAGCGTAATAACGGTCTCCACTTGGATCTAACATAGACAATATGCTAAACACATTCATAGCCTGTTCATATTTTTTATTTGTATACAGCTGTACTGCAATTGCATTTATTGCTTTCAATCCGTCCTCTGTAACATTATAATACTTTTTAATATCAAAAGTGCCATCTAAGATAGCATTTTTTACTCTTTCTAACTCTTCTTGATGCTGTGCGTTTTCAACAGCTTGATTCTCCCCTTCTTCCATAATTCCTCCAATTACATATTTTACCTAACATTAGAAGCTATAGTTTTAAAATACTCTCCTGTTGACTTTGCTAACTGTGAGCATATTGAAATAGCAGTATTGTAATTTTGCGTATACTGCTGCAAATTAGTAGTCGCCATTTGAGATTCTGTTGACAGCTTATCACCATACATACGTATCGCTTCTTGAGCATTGGAAATTTTTGTTAAATTTCCCTGCTCTTCCACATCAATGTTTTGATAGTCTCCGCTGCCAGTGCCACCTTCAGTATTGTAAACATGATACCTATACTCTTGGCTAGTAAATTCAGAGTAACCACAGGTATTTTTTATATAATTATCAAAATCGGAGTTATTGAAATTATACGTACCCCCGCTACTGCTTATACAACAGTTATAATACGACTCATAAAG
>CAZALH010000004.1:0-64145 GCA_964486285.1 uncultured Opitutales bacterium
CATTGCATCAAAATTTTCAGTACCATTAAATGAGGAGTGGTCTTGAGAAGTTTGTTTTAGTATGGAATAAATTAAGCAATTACCTCCACCTCCGCAGTCAACAATTTTTTTTTAATACCTTGGAGATAAAATCCTTTTGATTTATATATTGGTGTTGAGTTCTAATTGTTCTTTGGGTTAAATTTTTTTCGTTTATTTTTGATTTGGTAGATGATATAGAAGCAGCTTCTACTTTTATTTCTTTTTCAGAATGTATGTTTGACCTAGTAACATTGGATTTGTCTAAGTTTGCAGGATCTACAGAAGGATTCTGTTTATTACATTTCCTCAGTATAAACTCTAAACATAAGTGACGTTTTGGTAAAAAAGTGGTTTTATTCATGGGGAGTGAATTGTGAATAAAAAAAGTGTAAAAGTCTATGAAAATTTTTAGATTTTGTAAAGTTACAAGTACTAATAATGCTGCATTTAAAATGTTACAAAATGGTGAAAGCCCTGCCTTTGCAGTGATTGCCGAAGAGCAAAGTAATGGGCATGGAAGAAGAGGTCATAAATGGGTAAGCAATCCAGGAAATGTATATTTATCTTTCGCTATAGATACATCGGAGATGCAAAGTTCTATGTTAAGTATTTTCCCTCAGTGTTTTGTTTTAAATTTTATTAAAAGTATGCAGGATGTCGTAGGTTTAAAGATTAAATGGCCAAATGATATCTTTTGTAATTTTAAAAAAATTGGCGGAGTTTTACTGGAAACAAGATTTGAAAAAATGCATCTAAAATATGCTGTTTTAGGAGTAGGGATAAATGTACTTTCAAATCCAAATATTTGTGCACTCAATGAAACACGATATAAAGCAGATGCTTTAATTTCATATATTCCTAACATTAAACAGAAATTTGTAGAGGATAATTTAATAAAGGCTTACAACATGACAGTTGATTGTGTTAATCAGGGAAATATAGTGCAATTTATGAAAAATAATTGGAGTAAATATGATATTTTTTTTAAAAAGGAAATTTATGTTAATTTTAATCAAATAAATTATGTAGGTGAAAATTGTGGAATTAATGAGGATGGTAATTTAGTTTTGAAAAGTGGAAATGAAAAAAAATTTTATTTTAATTCTACAGAATCGCAAATTATAATTGACTGTTCTTAGTTGTATTTATACAGTATTTAACTTAGTTAGTAGATGTTTGCCGTTTTTATGAAAAAAGAAAATAAAACAAAACAATTTTATTTATCCTTACTTTTGACCCTGTCATGTATGTTATGTGGGTGTGGTAAAGCGGATTTATTATCAAATATAAGTGAGGAACAAGCAAATGACGTTATTTCAATTTTACAACAATCAAACTTGCCGGCGAGCAAAAAGGCGGGAGCAGAATCAACATGGACGGTTGTCATTAACGATGTTAATAATTTTTCTAAAGCAGTGGAGTTATTAAAATCAAAAGGCTTCCCAAAGATCAGTTTTGATAACATGGGGCGAGTGTTCCAGAAGAGTGGGTTGGTATCTTCCCCTTTAGAAGAGCGTGCGCGGTTGATGTATGCCATGGCAGAAACAATTTCTGAAACATTGAGTAAAATTCCGGGAGTACTAACAGCGAGAGTTCATGTAGTTTTACCGGAAAATGATCCGTATGAGGAAGGGACTGTTCCATCTTCAGCTGCTGTTTTTATTACTTATCGTGCTGAAGCAAGCTTAGAAGAATCAGTACGTGACATTAAGTATTTAGTAACAAATAGTATTCAGGGATTATCCTATGATAAGGTGTCTGTAGCTCTGTTCCCAATAGCTTTTCAAGATGCGGCTGTTTCAGAACAAGGTACTAACTTGGTTTCAGTGTTAGGTGTAATGGTATCACCTGATTCTACAACAAAGCTGTGGGCTATAATAGGGATTTTATTGTTATTTATGCTCTCTGCAATAGGTGCTGCTTCATTCTTAGGGTATATTGTTTACAAAGGAATGAGAGCTAATAAAGTTGAAAGTAACGTGCCTACTGCTGTCCAACAAGATGTTCCAACTCAACCTGTTGATCAGGGGCAAGATAGCGATGATTCTTTGGGGTCTTTAGAGTAATACTATAAGTTTCAGATTATGGATCAAACTTTCGACCAAATTTTAAAAGAAAAAGTACATTCGGATATACTATTTTTTAGAAATTGGTATGATTTTCATTTCAATGTTGAAAAATATTTACCCAAAGAGGCATATAATGATATTACAGGTAAATATCCAGATAATGTCTTTAGTGCTTTGATGAAGTGTCCAAGTAGGCGTGTTTTTTTTAAAAAAGCTATATTAAGTGCATGTGGCCTCAATTTGGAAGTAGACTATAATGTTTCTGCTGAAAATTTTCTTTATGCTATGTTGCCACCGGAATTAATTAAGAGATTAATAATTGTTTTGGGAGCATTAGTATCTTTTCAGGATATTGCTAAGGTTATAGGGAGAAAGCAATTAGAGTCGATTCGTAATTTTATTGGCAATGACGTGTATTTGTTTGTTATAAAGCGTTCGCTTCTTTTCTCTAGAAGAATTCCGAGTTTTAAAGAATATTATTCTCATTTGCCACTTGAAGAACGTATTCCATTATTTGGGCAACGTGTATTGGAGTATGTTATGTACAATTTCCCTCGGTCTGTAATTGATCGTTTAAACCTGCGGACGGGGATGTGTTTTAATATTGATAAAGACATATCTGAGAAAGAATTTTTTCAATCCATAAATTTAGTAAAGTACGCTATTACTAATTTTTTTGCCAATGATGAAGGAGCAAAGTTATGCTTAAAATAAAGCTGAATCAATTTGATATTGCTACAGGAAAAATTCTCAAAAGTCGCGATTATGCCACGATTTTATCAGCAAAAGATATCATTTCTAGCGCTCAACTTGAACGAGATGAGATCTTAAAAACAGCAAACGAGAAGAGCGATAAAATTATTAACGATGCTAAAGGTGAAGCAGAAAAGATTATTGCTGAAGCAAAAGAATCTTATGAGCAAGAAAAAAAACGTGGATATAATGATGGTGTAGCAGATGGGAAGACTGAAATGGCGGACCAATTGATGGCTTTAGCCACTAAGAGCGCTGAAAGTTTTACAAAATTAGAAAAAGATGTTACTGAAGTTGTAGTACGTGCGATAAAAAAAATATTAGGTGATATAGACAAACATGAATTAATTTCAAATGTTGTAAAAAATTCATTGAAGATGATAAAGTCTCAAAAACAAGCAGTATTAAAGGTATCTCCTGCTGAAGCAGCATTTTTGCGAGAACAAGTGTCTGATCTTATAAAAGATACTCCAAGTATTGAATTTTTAGATATCGTATCGGATGCTCATTTATCACCAGGTTCTTGTTTACTAGAGACTGATCTTGGGGTAATCGATGCTAGTGTTGATGTACAAATCGCAGCAATTGAAAAATCATTAGGGAAGGGAATAAATGGATAACGATAAAGATTCGCCATATGGTTACATTACTGATTTGTTGGAACGAGATCTGGAAGATTCTTCACTTGTTCAGATTAAAGGGAAAGTGTTGCAAGTAGTAGGTACAATCATTAAAGCTTCTGTCCCGGGGGTAAAAGTTGGAGAACTGTGTTCGTTAAAAAATCCTTGGGAAGATACTGAATTGTTAGCAGAAGTCGTTGGATTTTCTAAGCAGGCAACTTTATTAACTCCATTAGGAGAGATGAGAGGGCTGTCTCCATCTACTGAGGTCATTCCTTCAGGGAGAGTGCATATGGTCCCCGTTGGTGATGCTTTACTCGGAAGAGTGGTAGATGGCCTAGGTAGACCACTAGATAGTGCAAAAAATGGTCCCTTAAATACCACGGAATTTTACCCAGTATATAATGATCCACCAAATGCAATGTTGAGAAATCCCATTGATAAACCTCTTGCTCTTGGTGTTCGAGCATTGGATGGATTATTAACCTGTGGAGAGGGGCAAAGAATGGGTATATTCGCTGCAGCAGGAGGAGGGAAGAGTACACTTCTCGGTCAGATTATAAGGAATACTGAAGCAGAAGTTAATGTTTTGGCACTTGTTGGTGAACGTGGACGTGAGGTGCGTGAGTTTGTTGAAAAAGATCTTGGTCCGGAAGGTTTAAAGCGGTCTGTATTAGTAATTTCAACATCTGATCGTTCTTCAATGGAGCGTTTAAAAGCTGCTTATGTCGCTACTGCAATTGCTGAATATTTTCGAGACAAGGGTAAAAAAGTGTTGCTAATGATGGATTCAGTTACTCGTTTTGCGCGTGCACAACGTGAAATTGGATTAGCTGCTGGAGAGCCGCCAACTCGACGTGGATTCCCACCATCGGTATTTGCTACACTGCCACAATTAATGGAAAGAGCAGGGCAGTCAGAGAAAGGTTCAATAACTGCGCTTTATACAGTATTAGTTGAAGGTGATGATATGACGGAACCAATCGCCGATGAAACTCGATCGATTCTCGATGGGCATATTGTTTTATCACGTAAGTTAGCGGGGATGAATCATTACCCTGCTATAGATATACTAGCTAGTGTTAGCCGTGTTTTTAATCAGATTACAGATGAGCGCCATAAAAAAGTAGCATCAAAATTAAGAACAATTTTATCAAAATATAATGAAGTTGAATTGCTAGTAAGAATTGGTGAATATAAACGTGGAGCTGATAAATTGACAGACGAGGCGATTGATCGTATCGATGCTGTTAATAATTTTTTGAAACAGGGGTTGCATGAGCACGATGATTTTAAGACGACAATAGATAAGATGGCTCAGGCAGTTGGTATGTAATGGTAAAGTATGTATTAGAAGAAATTTTAAAGGTTCGTACCTTCCGTAAGGATATTGCGGAAAAAAATTATACCCAAGCTCAGCGTTTGGTTGTTGAAGCAGAAGAAAATGTTAAACGAACAGAACAAGCATTAGAAGATTTTAAGGGGTTCATTACTACTGAAACTGATCGCTTATATAAAGAAGTAATGAATAAAAAGGTAAAAAAAGAGGCTGTTGATAGCTTAAATGCAACTCTTAAAACGCTGAAAAATCGACTGTTAGATCATGAACAAGCCGTAGAAAATGAGAAAGAAAATTTAGAAAAGGCGAAGAAAAATGCTGAAGAAAAACGGAATTTATTAATGGAGGCTAATAAAAATATTGAAAAGCTTAATGCGCACAAAGAAAGTTGGATAAAAGAAGCGCTTAAGGAAGAGGAAATGTTGTCAGATAAAGAACTTGAAGAATTTACTGGTAAAAAATCGAATAATGAATAACATTTAGTAAAACAAATTAGAATATAATCATGGACAAAATTAAGGGTGATGGAAAAATATCAAGCTCTTCTAATGTAAGTAGTGAAGAAGGGTCGATAGTGAACAACATGAGAGAAGTGAGGCCAGAAGATGCTCGTAAATTTGATGCTGTTTTTTTTAAAGATGCATCTGAAGGTAAAAAAAATTTAAGTGGCATGGGCGATGGTTATGATGGAAATATAGATGAAAAATCTGATAATGTTCTCGCTAATAGCACGGTAGATGGTAGTAAGTATAGTAGAGGTGAGGCTGAGAATGGTTTTGCCAATAAAAATATTTTCCACGATGAATCAGTAATAAATAAGAAAGTAGGGAATAGCAATCAATTACCTGATAATGTAACACCTGAGGATGAGATTAGTTACAATGAAGATGAAAATAGTAATTTAACTAACAATGTTGTTTCGAATCCAGGTGATACTATACTTGGTAATTTACGTAATATAAGTGATTTTTATAGCACATCAGTCAATAAAATGATTGAAATTGAAACTAATGCTATCAAAACGATCGGCAGTGAGGTGGCAGAAAGAATTATTGCTTCACGAGAAGCATTGAATGCAGAGAAAGAAGTAAGAGTTTCTTTAAAAGACAATGTACTTCCTCAAACTGAAATCAGAATTGTAAAAAACGAAAAAACAAATTCTTTGGCAGTTGATTTTTATACAAGTTCGGATAAATCTGCTGTATTGTTGTCAATGAAGCAAACAGATTTAAGGATGTACTTAAATGACAAATTAACCAATTTTAGTGACATTGAGGTAAATGTATATCAAAATTCAACAGGTGATGAACATAATGATGGACGATCAAAACAAGAGTACGTTGGTGAGCAACCTCAACAAGAAGAAGATTCATAAAAATAATTTTTATTTATTGTATTTGAGTAAAATTTAAATAAATATTGTTACACATTAATTTTAAATGTTTATGAAAAATATTAAATTACTAGCACTAGCTGGGTTATTTTTGATGATAGGATGTCATGGTTTTTGTGTAGGTGGTTCCTCAAGTAAGAATGGCACCATCAAGACAGAAGACCAGATTGAAAAGACAGAAGAAGTAAAGCGTTTGGATTCTATAAAAGAAGGTCAATTACCTTCTGTTAAAATTGATAAATCAGTTGGTGTACCTATAAAGTGTGAAGCTATGTATCCTGTGATTCAAGGTATTTATGAAAAAACATTAAAGTTTTTTGACTCAAAAAATAGTGATGCTATTCAATTACAGCTAGATCAATTAATTGCTCTTCAAAGTGAGTCTGAGGAATGTAACGTTGAAGGAGTGGATAATTTTATCATCGCTGTAAAAAATATTATCACAACCGACGATAAAAATTCCTCTCCTACATTAGAAGAAAAAGAAGTTTTGATTAGTAAGTTAGATGAGGCATATATAAAACTTAGTAAGGAGTTTTGCAAATAATACTTCAATTAGGACTACTAATATGTTGCATTTAAACGAGAGTAATTTTGATAGCGAAGTCAAAAATTATGAAGTAATTGTGATAGATTTTTGGGCACCTTGGTGTGGCCCATGTCGAGCGTTAGGCCCAATTATTGAACAACTTGCAGAAGAAGTTCCTCAAGGTGTTGCAATTGCTAAAGTAAATATTGATGAATGTCCGGATCTAGCTACTCGTTTTCAAATACAATCAATTCCTACACTTATTTTTATGAAGGGAGGAGTTGAAATGAAACGTTCAGTTGGAGTAGCGACAAAAGCGGATATATTAGCGTCGGTAAATTCTCTGTAAATTTATAGTTTTATATGACCAATTATCTCGGGGTAGATATAGGGCATAAGAGGATTGGGTTAAGTATTGGCAGTAGTGAATTAATGTTCGCTTTGCCAATTCGCGCTTTACTAGTTGGTAATCATTTAGATGCTTTACAAAAATTAGCTAACGTTATAAAGGAAAGATGTATTGAGGTTGTGGTTTTTGGATATCCTTTCAACATGGATGATACTATTAGTAAGATGGCGCAGTATGTTGATTTGTTTATTAATGATTTTTATCAGTATATTCCATCGACAGTAAAAGTGGTTAAATTTGATGAACGTTTGACGAGTGTGCAGGTAAAAATAAGTAGACAAAGATATTATTCTAAAAATTTTGAATCTCGAAAGAAAAAGCAAAAATCAAGATTAAAAGGAATAATTGATTCTAATGCTGCTGCTCTTATTTTACAGGATTATTTTAATGAAATTGTATTAAATTTACGTAAAGGTTGATAATTGAAAGTTACTTATAGTAGATTTTTTTATAAATTAAAAAAATTTTTTGATGATCAATCTGCCTGTAAATATAGCTTATTATCTCCAATAGCTGTGTTAATTTTGCTAATTATTGGTATAACTGCTATTTATTCCGCTCATAGCTATTCTTCTAGTGGGCAATGGCAAAGTCAAGTAGTGTGGGCTATAGTAGGTGGAATCATTTACATTATAATATCAAAGCTTGATTATAATCTTTTTTTGCAAAATGCACATTGGATTTATTTAGGAAGCATTGTATTATTGTTACTACTATGGACACCATTAGGAGAGCGGCGTTTTGGTGCACTGAGATGGTTAAATATTGGAGGTTTTTTAATCCAGCCATCTGAGCCAGCTAAATTAGGTTTTTTGATAATGACTGCGGCGATGATCGCTAGGTCAGAGATTTCGAATATAAAAAATTCTTTGCAGGAAATTTTTAAATTTCTTCTTGTATTTTGTATTCCAATTTTATTAGTGTTTTTGCAACCAGATTTGGGGTCAGCACTTACATTCCCTCCAATGTTATTTGCAATGTTATATGTTGCTGATTTACCCCAAAAGTTTTTTATATACGTAATATCTTTTGCGTTAATAATAATTTCTGTGATTACATTGGACATATTTAGTTATCGTTTCTTTTTAGATAAAAATGCATTAGATCCGATAAATGATGTTGGGATGTATGAAAAACATTCAGTACTCCCATTGAAAGACTATCAGCGTAATAGGATTATTTCTTTTATTGCACCAGATATTGTTGACCCGAAGGGAATTGGAGTAAGTTGGAACCTTAGACAATCATTGATCTCTGTTGGTAGTGGTGGATTTTTGGGAAAAGGATTTAATAATGGCACACAAGCAAAACTTGGTTATCTGCCAAAATCTGTTGCATCGAATGATTTTATATTTTCTGTAGTAGCAGAAGAACGAGGATTTTTGGGTGTGTTATTAGTATTGTTGATGTATTTTATACTAATTTTTGATGCATTACATATTGCCTTGATTTCTAGGGATCGATTTGGATCGTATTTAGCAACGGGAATAAGTACTTTGTTTTTAACACATATTTTGATAAATATTGGAATGACACTTGGGTTAATGCCTATTACTGGTATCCCATTGCCATTTTTAAGTTATGGAGGATCTTTTTTACTGATTTGTTGTTTTTTAGAAGGTATCATTCAGTCAATATATCGATTTCATATGAATTATCGATAACCAAATCAGGAATTAAGATCCTTTTTAAGGATTTAGAAAATTATATTACAATGAAAACTTTTGAAAAAGATCATGAAGATATTTCACATTGTGAAACAATCTCTTTTAAAACCCTAAAAGGGGAAGCGTCGGAACGAGCGAAACAGCAACCATTGTTGCAACGCATTATTAAAGCGCTATCTAAACGAGACAATGTTTTTCGTGAATTAGTAGTTGATGACAGTCCAATTGAGCGTCGTGTCGCATTATTAGAAAATGGTATTTTACAGGATTTTGAATTTGAGAGATACGATGATGTTAATTATGTGGGTGCAATTTTTAAGGGTAAAATTCAAAACATTGAACCTGGTTTGAAAGCAATGTTTGTTAATATTGGGCACGAAAAAAATGCTTTTTTGCATTATTGGGATTTGTTGCCTGCAGCAAATGATAATTCTTTTGAAATCACTAGAAATAATAAATCAATTCCTGCTAAAAATATTAGTTTACAGGAAATACCTTCTAAATACCCCATTGGATCAGATGTTCTAGTTCAAATTACAAAAGGGCAGATAGGTACTAAAGGTCCAAGAGTCACCACAAATATTGCTTTACCAGGACGTTATTTAGTACTTATGCCAATAAATGGTGAATGTGGAATTTCTAAGAAGATTGATGATGCAAAAGAAAGATCACGTTTACGTGATATATTGAATAAGATTAAGATTCCGGATGGTATGGGTGTTATTATCCGTACTGCAGGGGCAGGTAAAAAGGTGCGTTATTTTGTTCGTGATTTACATATTCTCTTAAGAAGGTGGCAAAAAATCATGAATGATTATAATGCAAATGATAAGCCATGTCTCTTGTATGAAGAACCTGACCTAATCGATCGTACTGTACGTGATTTTTTGACGGATGACATTGATAGGGTAATTGTCAATGAAACTAAAACACTTGCTAGAATGTCGGACATCGTTGAACAAATTTCACCTAGGTCGAAAGCAAAGTTATATATTTTTGAAGAAAGTATTCCAATTTTTGAACGATTTAATATTGAGCGGCAAATAGAGCAGACTTTCCGTAGACGTGTTCCATTATCATGTGGTGGAGAAATTGTTATTCATGAAACTGAAGCGTTAACTGCTATTGATGTTAATACTAGTAATTATAAAGTTTCAGAAAAAGAAACAAAAAGTTATATTTTTAATTTAAATTGTGAAGCGGCGAAAGAAATTGTACGTCAATTAAAATTACGTAATATTGGAGGTTTGATTGTCATAGATTTTATTGACATGAAAAGTAAAGGTGATCGCTCTAAATTATATGATGTGGTATGTAAAGAATTACAGAATGATAAGGCGAAGAGTCACGTATTACCTCTTTCTCAACTTGGGTTGATGGAGATATCACGCCAAAGACATTCTCAAAGTAACTGTAGTGAAATGAGGTATTGTTGTCCATATTGTAATGGTGATGGTTTCGTAAAATCTGATGTTACTATGTGTAGTGAGATTTACAAAAATACTGTTAATTATATTAAAAGGTTGGGTGAGAAGCGACCGGTAAATGGTATTAGGTCGATAAAGATTTCGTTAAATCCAGATGTTTTATCTCAATTTAAGAAAAAAGAGAAACTGTTGTTGGATATTGAAAAACAATATAACGTTCAATTATCATTCATAGCAGATACATCGTATCATATTGAAAGGTATAAAATAGAATAATTAAATAAATTCTTAGTTGTTATTTTTTATGAAACATAGATAACATTTTATCTGTTACAAGGTATCCTCCAATAACATTAATAGTTGCAAGTATTAAAGCAAAAAATGCTAGACATGCTTGCAGTGAGGTAGGTGCGTTACTTCCAGTTGATACTATTGCACTTATTATAGTCGCCCCAGAAATGGCATTCGAACCCGACATAAGTGGAGTGTGCAATTGTGATGGTATTTTATTTATTAATTCAAAGCCCAAGAATGCTGATAACAGAAATATAAATATTAGACTAAACATAACTTTTACTATGTTAAATTTTAAATTTTTTCAAAAGTTTTTGTATTATTTACCGAAGTAAGTTAATTTTAATGTTCGTGACCATAATTTATATCTACCAATAAAAGACAAGCTTACGTAATTACTTTCGGTTGATTTTTCGCAATTACCATTACTAATGTTAGTATTTTCTAAAAGTTCGCGTTCATTATTAACTGCTTGCAAACAATCTTCTCCAGATAAAATTAAAGCATTTTTAAGATGTTTTTTTATTAATTTTTTGTGAGATTTTATCAATACTTCTATAGAATTTGTTTTTTTCAGTTTTGAGATAAATGGCTTGGAAAAAAATAAAGATATTGGTGATTGTAAGTTATGTGTTACCAAAATTAATCCATTTCGAAGATACGTAGTTAAAACAAAGCTTATAACAGTGCGCTTTTTTTTAACATTAGGGAACATGACTTGTAGCCTAATATTTCCACTTTTATTATAAAAAATAGGAGATATCAATATAGATATATATGCTGCTTTTATTGATAATGTTTCAGAAAATTTGAAGCCTGCATTTTGTATTATTTTCCTAATATTTTGAGATTGTTCATCAATTGGCCATACAATAGTTTCTGATTCTGCTGAAAACCTAGGGAATAAAGGAAAATGTAACTGTGAAAATCGTTTGATCATCAACCACATATACATAGATTCAATTAAGAAGTAGCTTAAGAAAACACTTAAGAGAACTATGCAAAATGGGCGTTGGTATGTAGATATGGCAATTAATATTAATGAAATAAATACACAGATAGATAATCTCATTATCCATCGATTGGTAAATTGTACGAGTGGGTTGTGAAATTTGCCGCTCCACTTTGCTGAAAACACAGAAATTAGCAATAACAGAATTGCGTAGCTAATAAAAGATAAGTCAAATAATCTCATTTCCCTTTCTTTTTTAAAGAGTCCATGTATTTCCAAAATGAACTGTGTTGTTCTATCATCTGTTCATCGCTAATAGGTAAATTTGAGCGAAAAATAAAATCTGTTAACGTGTGTTGAGGAATAATGTAAGAACAAAATAAAGTGTTATTTTCTTTAAGTTCTAAATATATTCGTAATGTTCCAATTTTTATACGGTAAAAGTTAGTTCCATCACGTTGCACCTTTTGTAAATCTTTTTGAGGTTCTTTAAAGGCTTTATTCGATAATGAACTTAATTGATCGATTAAGGAAAGTTGTTCAGCCATTTCTAACTTCTTAATTTCCCCTATACTTTGATCACTAAATGTTACTTGATACATTTGTAAATTTAAATTAAATTAATTTTTTGCACAAATTCAATGATTCTTATTGAGAATATGCAAATAGTTTGCAATTTTAATATCTAATTACTTATGAGTCAATTACATGAAATAATTTTTATTACAGCACTTATATCCGCTATATTCTTTTCTCGGAGAACATTAGCAAAAATATTTTTTGTAATAACTAAACAATTTTTACCTATTCATGTACTAGATAAAATTAAATTTTACGATGTAGATCTACAAAAATTACTGTCTACTGTTGTAAGTTTTGCGGCAATAGTCATTGCCTTAGCGAGTGTTAATTTTTTGTTTGATGTCAAATACAATTTTACATTGTGTTTATGTTTGCTGTTTCTAATTTTTTTAACGGTCGTTGCTTTAGAGATCAGTAATATATGTTTTAAGTTTTTAATTCCCAAGAAGTATATTGGTAATAAAGCCATGGATGGTTTATTACGTTTTGCTAAGCGTTTAATAAACTCTGTATTGATAGTAGTGTTTTTAGTGGCATTTATCGGGACTTGTGGTGTTTCAGTCTCTGGATTATTGACTACACTGGGACTTGGTGGTGCGGCTTTAGCATTAGCTTCAAAAGACTCATTAGCAAATTTATTTGGATCTATTTCTTTGATAAGTGATCATGTTTTTCAAGTGGGAGATGTTGTAAGAATCAACAATGTGGTAGAAGGAACGGTAGAGGACATTGGTTTACGCTCAACAAAAATTCGAACATCAATGCATTCATTAGTTACTATTCCTAATTCCATGCTTTCTAATATTGCAGTTGATAATTTATCTCAAATGCATGGAAAATTTATTGTGCAATCATTATTTGTAAGCGAGGGAAATGATGTACAGAAAATTGATGCATTTGTTACTACACTTTCTGAACAATTAAAACAAAGTAGTGAGATTCAGTTGCCTGTTGTGTCGTTTTATGACTTTACACAAAACGGTATACAAATATCAATTAGTTATTTGATACCAAATGATAAATGTCATAAATATTATAATATCCGTAATGAAATTAACCAATTAATCTTAAAAATATTACACTCTATTGGATTAAAATTAATGTTCATAATTAGTTAATTATTAAACTGTTCCAAAACGTTTTGTGAAGTCATGTTTAGGAAATTCAAAAAATGTTGAACGCCCATTTGGACTTGTGGAACAATTTTCACATTTTAGCAATTCCTGTACTAAACGTATAATTTCGTCTTTATTTTCGATAGGTTCATATTTTATATATTTTGAAGCGATTTTAGCGAATTTTTGATCATTCAATTCAATTGTTTTAAATTCTTGCTGGATATTACTAGATAATATATCACGTATCATGTTTTCAGCTTCGAGAAAAGACAGCCATTCTGGTATTCCTGAGATCCGGTATTGACTTTCCCCAAATTGATAAATTTCAATGCCTTTACTAATAAAGAATTGTGAAAATTTTACTAATGTTTGTTTTTCTTCTGTATTAACATTAATATCAATCGGAAATAATAAATTTTGTATATTATTCGATTGTGTATTTGTTTTTAGTTTTTCGTATGCAATTTTCATTGTCGCTAATTTTAAGTTAACGACAATTGCTCCAGATTGACTTTCAAAAATAGCGCAGTTATCAAATATTTTGCCGACAAATTTCCAAGAAAATAAATCATTATTATTTTTAGTGGCGTTATCTTTTGATAAAAAATTTTGTGTTTCACTAAATATTTGCTTATTTCCTACAATAGGAGTATTGCTACTTTTCTTTGAAAAAATCGGATGTGAAATTTTTACAGCATTAACTTTAGCAATTGATGTGTGAGTTGTGTGATTAAGATTTTTTAAAATTAGTCGATCATTTTGTTTGGCAGAGAAGTAAATATTATTTCCCTTTTTTAAAGCAGAATTAATTGCTTCAATAACACATGTTTTTATAAATTGTTCGTTGCGGAAACGAACTTCACGTTTCGTAGGATGTACATTCACATCAACAAATTTTGGGTTTAATGTTATTAACAAACAAGCAATTACTTCGCGGTGATTTGGTAAAATATGAGACAGTGCTTCATTTGTTGCAAATTTTAATAATCTATTTTCTATAAGTCGCTTATTAACAAAAAATGAGAAGAATTTTTTACATGGATTGCCTACATATGGATTACATATAACACCTTCAATTTTACATTCGTTTTCTTCAAAATCTATAGGAAAGAGGTGTTCGTTTCTAAAGAAAATTTCATTTGTTCTTTCGACCCAGTTATAACTAATTGGAGATGTAAATATATTTTTATCTTCTGAGTATAGGGAAAATTTTATTTCACGCTCAGCATAAGATAAGTTTTTTATTAAATTTATTATAATATTAGATTCTGTCTGTTCAGTTTTTAGAAATAGACGTCGAGCAGGAGTATTATGAAATAATTGTTCCACCTGTACAATTGTACCTTTTGGGGTCCCGCATTCTTTAGAATGTATAAGTTTACCGCCATTAAATACGATTTCCCTGCCTACAGAGTCATTTGTTGTGCGTGTACGCATTGTAAATTTTGATACACTGGCGATAGAAGGAAGTGCTTCGCCGCGAAATCCAAAAGTGTTAATATCTTTTATATCTTCAAGTGTAGTAATTTTGCTTGTAGCATGACGTTCAAATGCAAGTAATGCATCTTGAGTTGATAATCCACACCCATCATCTTCGACAATAATAGAATATTTGCCTCCATGTGAAAATCGTACTACAATATTTTTAGCTCCAGCATCTATACTATTTTCGACAAGTTCCTTAACTACTGCGGCAGGGCGTTCCACAACTTCTCCTGCAGCGATTTGATTTATTATTACATCAGGAAGTATTTGTATTTTACTCACAACGACAAAATGTATGTCGATACAAAATATACAACATAATAATTAGTTAATTTTGTTGAGTGCTAAATGAATTTTTGTATATCCTGCTTCGTGTAAAATGTCACTGATTTTTATGATTGTTTCTATTGTCACTGTGCGGTCAGCACGCAATAATACTGGAATGTTAAAGTCTTTTACTTTATTGTAAATTTTTTGAGAATTAATGTCGGATTTTAACGATTTAACAGAAGAAATACTTTCGTTCAATATTAATAGATTTTCAGATTTTATAGTAATAATATGTTGTGTAGGCTGGTGTTGAATGTGGTAAGAATTTGGGAGTGAAATAGATAGACCAGCTGGCAAAAATAATTTAAGCTTCAGCAAAAAACATAAACTAATAACTATGCATATATTAATTACATCGAAAATACCGATTTTACTATCAGGTTTGTTGAGTTTAGTATTAAATTTATAAGTAAACAAATTACGATGCATTTTCCATGCCTATAGATAGAAAGTTAACGATTTCGTTATAGCTCCATTCCATGTTATTAATCAAACGACGTACACGGCCATATAGAAAACTATAACTTATGCTTGCACATATATTAATAAATATCCCAAACGATACTATTTTTAATATATTGCTAATTAACATAAATAAATATTCCGATTGAATATAATTAATACTTAATTGCGCGTTAGTAATAAATTGTGCAAACATTATACATGCTCCTATACAGCTTACCATTGGAGCAATTTTACCTATTAAAGAAACAGAGTTTAATCGTCTTTCTAAGGTTGGAATGGTTGACAAAATAAAATTACTAGTGGCATATTCGAGTTTTTGTGGATTTTTTTTATAAAACAATAGTGCTATTTTAATCATACTTGGTACGAACCCTGGAGTTTCTTCACATATTGTTATTGCTTCATTGTACCTGTTATTTTGTAACAATGTTGTGATTCCATTTATAAATTGCTGTGGTTTAATATTCCCGCTATGTAAAAAAATTAAACGCTCAATTGTATACATGCAGAGTATAAATGCTAATATAAATAATATTAACATCATACCATTTCCCAATAGAAAAAAATTTGTTTCTGGTATTTGCATAAAGTCAAGTATGTTTGTAGAGCTTATAATAGTCCTTGCAATATTTTTTGTTCTTAGACATTTGTAGATAATCTTTTTTAAATATATCGTAAGTTTTACTCTTGCAATTTTTAGTTATGCATGAATGTAGTTGCATTACCGTTTATGGATAAAAAGAATCAAATCATTGGTATTATTTGTATAATTTTTGCATTTATATTATTATTTAAAGTTGATTCCGATAAATATACAAATGCAGTTAAAAATTATGAGCAAAGCACACCAAGTGTGGTTGTTCGTCACGATGATAAGAAGACTCCAACAAGTAAACCATTACTTCAACGACATATTAACAGTGATCGAAAAGAGAAAATTACACTGGAAAATGAACATATTCGTGTGGAGTTTTTAGAAAATTACGGTGCAATCGATAATATCATACTGAAAAAGTATTTTAAGAAGCAAGATAGTCCCGAGTGTTTTATAATAAATGAAAATTGGGATATTCCAACATTGGGAATATGTATAGGTGAAGATGAAGAGCGTCACATTCTTTCTGGGTTTAAGTTGCAGTATATCGACAATAATATTATTGCTTTTAGCAAGTTAGGCAAAAATGGTATCGAAATTATTCGAGAATATTGCATTTCTCAAGAAGATACTGCTGATAATGATGCTTATATTATAAAACATAGTACGAAGTTTGTTAATACCGTGTCGTCAGAATTGTTTATTAATCATATAAATCTTTGTTTAGGGACAATAGGTGCTTCAAATGGAGATTTTGCAGGGGAGTATTTGAATTTTGGATATTTTGATGGGCACTCTACAAGTTTCATAAAATCTCGTGACTTTGCAGCAAGTAACGGTTTTTTGGGGTTTGGTAAACGTGATGGAAGGGAATATATTAGTGAAAGTATACCAATCGTTTGGGGATCAATAAAAAATCAGTTTTTTACAGCAATACTTACACCATCTAAGCGGGCAATTGGATTTTTTGCGGCACCTATACGATATGAGATAGATGACGGTGTTCAAGAATTAGACGATGGTATTAGTGGGGAATTAATATTTAAGGTAGGTAAAATTGCTCCGGAAAGCGAATATGTGTTAGACATGGACTTATATGCTGGACCAAAAGATTTTACAAGGTTAGATCGCATGTCATCTAAGCAAGATTTGGTTATGCAGTTTGGTTTTTTTGGGGTAATTAGTAAATTACTACTATTAATAATGAAGGGAATACATTCTATTGTTTCGAATTGGGGAGTATCGATCATTTTATTAACAGTAATTATAAAACTCTGCTTATGGCCATTAACAACTGCGCAAGTTCGCGCTTCAAAAAAAATGACAGCCATACAGGAACCATTGCGGGTGATAAAAGAGAAGTACAAAAATAATCCGAGCAAAATTCAAGTTGAAACGATGAAATTATTTAAGCAATATCGTGTGAATCCCGCGGCAGGTTGTTTGCCAATATTTATTCAAATCCCAATATTTTTTGGTTTATATTATATGTTGAGGACATCTTCTGATTTAAGGTTCGCTCATTTTTTGTGGATAAAAGATTTATCTGTAGCAGATACTATAGCGTATATTGGGGGATTCCCAATTAATATATTACCCATTATTATGTGGGGAACAATGACTTGGCAAATGCATATGACGCCGATGCCATCAGTTGATGGTTCACAAAAGGTTGTGTTTAAATTAATGCCATTAATATTCTTGTTTTGCTGCTACGGATTTCCGTCAGGGTTGGTATTGTATTGGACAGTTCAAAATGTTTTGACAATTTTGCAGCAGTATATTGTCTCAAAGAGACGTGATATGCAAATAGAGCAGTTGCTGCTCGATGAAAATATTACGCTGAAAAATCGTAAAGGTAAGAAAAATAAATAATAAACATTTTTACTAATGAGAGGAAAATTATGTCAGGACATAGTAAATGGGCGACAACCAAGAGGCATAAAGAAGCAGTAGATGCTAAACGTGGGAAATTATTTAGTTTAATTGGAAAAGAATTGACTATTGCTGCGAAACTTGGCGGTAACGATCCTGAATTTAATGCGAGATTGCGTACCGTTATACAGAAAGCTAAAGCTGCTAATATGCCAGCAGATAATATAAAAAAAGCGATCCAGAAGGGTACCGGTGAGGTTCCTGGATATTCTATTGAAGAATTACTTTATGAAGGTTATATTGCCGGTGGAGTGGGATTAGTTATTGAAGTCACTACAGATAATAAAAATCGTGCTGCAAGTGAAGTTAGAAGTACATTAACAAAGTGTGGTGGGAATTTGGCAACACCAGGTGCATTAATGTTCAATTTCCAAAGAAAGGGGCAATTTTTTATTGATAAAAAAGTGATTGAAGAAGATGCTTTATTAGAACTGGCTTTAAATGCTGGTGCAGAAGATGTAAGATCTGACGATGAAGAATGTTACGAAGTTTTGTGTTCTATAGCAGATTATTACAATTTATCTGAAGCTTTAAATAAAGCAGGTATTGCTGTACAGTCGTCAGATTTAGTTTACATTCCTAATACTTTAGTTGAGGTAACTGATCAAGAAACTGCTGATAAAATTTTACGTACAATAGAAAAATTAGAAGACATCGAAGATGTGAAAAATGTTTTTGCAAATTTTGAATTATCGGACAATGTCTTTAGTTGAAAATTTTTCAAAAAAAAGCTTGATTTTTCTGGTTAGTACTCTTAGCAACTTGCATAGTTAATATGAATCAAAACTTAATAAATACTATTAGTTCGGCGGGGATTAACAGCAATAGCTATGTAAACTGTTTTAAGGAAGGTAATATTTTAAATATAGGGAACAATGAGGTGTTTAATAATGAGGAACACTTCAATATTTTCTCGTGTTCATTAGAAAATTGCCTACCAGGGCATAAATTTGTTCCTTTAGGTGCAAGAAAAGTTAGTAAAAAGAACCAATTAGTGGGGGTAATGGATGTTTCAAGTGAAGCTTTTAAAGTTAAAAAAGTTTTACGGGAAGTTTTAGGAAAAGTTGCTCAAAATTCTTTTGATTCATTCTTGGATTTTGAAAAGGAGTTAAAAATTTTGTTTCGCAATGTGTTTATTTCACAGTCAGAATCACAGGAAAGTTTATCACAAATACGTGGCTTTTTAGGTGATTTTTGTTCAGCCCACTTACCAGTAAATAATGCCCAAGATATACGCAACAGTTTGGTTTCTGTTCTAGATAATGGTGGAGCGATGGCCTTATATGGAACATTTAATAGCATTTGTTCTGAGGTCCGTAGTAAGATTAATCAATAAATTTAAGTAACATAAAGAGCTGGTTTTTTTATGGACCAGCTTTTTTTATATCAAAATCAAAAACATGCCTGTATTTATCAAAAGATTTTTTATAGAGATATAAATCTCTTAGTAAAACAGTAGGTTGTTTATTTCTGTAGAAGTTCGCGCAGTATTTTATCGATTACTTGTGGGTTAGCTTTACCAGCTGTTGCTTTCATGACTTGTCCTTTTAATGCATTAATAGCTGGTTCTTTACCTGTTAAAAATTCATTTACTGTTTTAGGGTTGTTAGTAATAGTATTTTCACATATTGTACGTAATTCAGCCTCATTTGCACTATTATTTAGACCAAGTTTTGTGACAAGTGAACTAGCAGTTTGACTAGTTTTATACATTTCAATGAACACTTCTTTAGCTATTTGTTTCGAGATTATACCATCATTGATTAGTTCAACTAATTCTGCTAAATTTTGTGGTGAAATCTTTTGTATTACCACTTCCCATGTATCGGATCCTGCTTCACGTAAAAGATCATTAATTATAAAATTTGCGATTGTCTTAGCATCATTGTAAATATTTACCGTTGCTTCAAAATAATCACTGAGTTTTTTATTCGGACATAATACTGAAGTGATAGTGTAAGGTAAGTGATATTCCGAAAAAAATCGCTCCTGCTTGGCAAATGGTAATTCAGGAATGGTGTTTTTTATTGCTCGTTTAGTTTCTTCAGGTATCTTTATTGGCATTAAATCTGGATCTGTAAAGTATCGATAATCGTAGGCAGTTTCCTTATTCCTCATTACCGTTGTTATGCCTGATTCAGCATTCCATCTCATTGTGTCTTGATGAATTTTCCCACCCTGCTCAAGGATTGCTTTTTGACGCTTTATTTCGTACTCTATGCCGTGTTTTACTCCAGAAATAGAGTTTAAGTTCTTCAGCTCTACTTTAGTTCCTAATTCTGTTTGACCGACTGGACGTATGCTTATATTGGCATCACATCGCATCTGTCCTTTTTCCATGTCGCAATCAGAAATATCGGCATAAGTTAGGTGCATACGAAGTGAATTTAAGTATGCAAATGCCTCCTCTGCAGAGTGCATATCAGGTTCAGATACTATTTCAATCAGTGGAACCCCTGCGCGATTGTAATTAATGAGTGAATGTTGCTCGTAATGTGTCAACTTACCAACATCTTCTTCTAAATGTATGCGGTTAAGCCTTATTTTTTTATGCTCTCCCATTATGTTTCTGGCAGGGCCCTCTAGCTCAATTTCAACGTAACCATTTTTACAAAGAGGCTGATCATTTTGAGAAATTTGATAATTTTTGGGACAATCAGGATAAAAATAATTTTTGCGATCCCACTTGCTTATGTTAGCAATTTGACAATTAAAAATAAATCCTGCCTTAATTGCTTGTTTAACTGCAAATCTATTTATTACAGGTAGTGTGCCTGGTAGGGCAAGTACAACAGGATCAGTTAATGTGTTTGGTTCTTGTCCATAAGAATATTTACAAGCAGAAAACATCTTTGATTGTGTTTTTATTTGTACATGTACCTCTAACCCAATTACTGCTTCAAATTCCATAATATGACATTTTTTTATAAAACAGTAAAAAGCAATCAACTAAAATTTACGTATATGGGAGTGATAAAATTTGAATAAATTACCTTTTAAGTATTGAAAGCGATTGTGTAGCAGTTATTTGATATAAATATGCAAAAAATTTTCTTTCCGAAGGAAGTGTCATTTAATGAAAATCGTGTTGCTACAACACCAGACGTTGTAAGAAAAATAATTAATTTAGGATTTCAGGTCTATGTAGAAAAAGAAGCTGGTTACTTAAGCGGCTTTAAAGATGAACTTTACAGTGTATCTGGTGCACAAATTTTAGATAGTAGAGAAGAAGGTTTGAAACTTGCAGATATTGTTGTTGGAGTTAAGAGGTTGCCTGACAGTGATATCAATTTACTTCGTTCAGGAACGAAGCATTTAAGTTTACTTGACGTTTTTAATGATAAGGCAGCAATTGAGATGTTTAAAAATAACGGGGTGCAAGTAGTTAGTTTTGAAATGATTCCTCGTATTAGTTTAGCGCAAAAGATGGATGTTTTGTCTTCACAATCTAGTTTGGCTGGATACTCTGCGGTAATTCAGTCATTTGCACACACTAATCGCGTAGTACCTATGATGATCACAGCTGCTGGAACAATTTCGCCAATAAAAGTATTTATCATTGGTGCGGGAGTAGCTGGTTTGCAAGCAATTGCTACAGCTAAGAGGCTTGGTGCAAGTGTTGAGGCTTTCGATACTCGCCCTGAAGTTGCTGAACAAGTAAGATCGTTAGGTGCAAAATTTTTGAAAATTGATTTAGGGAAAGTTGAAAAAAATGAAAGTGGGTATGCTAGTGAGTTAACTCACGAACAAATTGCCAAACAAAAACAAGGTATGATCAGTGCTTGTAAAAACGCAGATATTGTTTTGACAACTGCTAAAGTATTTGGGCGAAAAGCACCGTTATTAATAGATAGCGAGATGCTTGATTGTATTAATACTGAAACATTGTTTGTTGATATGGCTACCAGCGTGGGTGGTAATGTTGAAGGTTCAACTTCAAATAAGATTATACAATATAGTGACTATGTTAAAATATGGGGTATGGATGAAGCTGAACAGTACGTTGCTCATGACGCCTCTAATATGTTTGCTGAAAATGTTTTTAATTTTATTGAGCATTTTAACACAGAAGATGGTTTAAACTTAAATCAAGAGGATCCAATTTTAGAAAAATGTATAGTAAAATAAAATTGTATACTGTACATTATTTTAGTAACAGAAGGAAGTGGGTTATTTTTTTATAAAAAAATTAAGCAATAGTTTCTGCTAAGACATCTACAGTGTGCATTATTTGGGCAATTGATTGAGTCATTGTTAATACTTGAGATGCAGTATCTTTAATTTGACTTTGTAATTCAGAATTATCAATTTCAGGAACAGACAAAAGATCTTGGCAAGTTTCCACTATAATATCTAAACATTCAGGGAAATCTGTAGTTTGTATAGCTTCAATTTTCCCTTGTATCGTTTGAGTTAGTGAAATTACTGAATTTTCCGAATTTTCGATACCTAAAATAGAATTTAGATCATTTAATTTATTCAAAAGATTACTTTTTAGGGTATTTAATTCTGTTAAATTGGAAGCTATACGATCCGATAGGTTACAACCACAACAAAGGCGCCCAATTTGTTCTACCAGAGAAGCACTAACTTGAACGATATTCCATATGTTTTTCACTTCATCTGGGATAGTTGTCGATCTAAGAACGCATTCTGATATTTCTTCTTCTTTAACAGCAAATTCTCTTTTTGTAGATGCTGATGAGTTTCTAAGATCGGAAACATAATTGTGAATATTGATTGCTTGTGTTACATCCATATTTTTTCCTCTGGTTTGACGAAATGTATATTCTGTAAATCATTTGTCAATATTTCTTCGTTGAGATTAGATTTTTTACATAGAATTTGTGTGAAATTTACTTGCGAGGGCATGACGCTTTATTTATTTAGCACTTTTATATATGTCTTATTTATTTTTTTCATCTGAACAAAGTACTGCAGGATCGGCAGGTATTGGAGTACAAACATTGTTAATATATCTTTTACTGTTTGTTGGAATGTGGTTTTTGATGATTGCTCCACAAAGAAAAAAACAAAAAAATCATCTAAAAATGATTCAATCATTGAAAAATGGTGATAAAGTTGTAACTTCTTCAGGGATTTTTGGAACGATTGCAGGAACAAAAAATGATCGTTTTGTATTAAAAATATCAGATGACACCAAAATTGAAATCTTTAAATCGTGTATTCAAACAAAAATTGATAAGTAGTAAGTTGTATGAAAGATAATAGTTTTTTGTTTAAATGCTTATTATCTCTATGCGTGATATGTTTAGCAATTTACAACTTATTTCCGTTACAAGATCGTCCATTTGGGCAATATTTAAGTACACATGTTGATAATGATAGGGAGAGCTTCATAAAATTGCTCGATCAGGCTGAAAAAGAGGTGGCAAATAAAAAGTATTCGTCCTTATACTTAGCATTATGTGCAATTTCAAAAGAAAATAATATTGATCTTACAAACTTTTTTTCAGGAATAAATTTAACGGATATTAAAAATTTAAATAAAAAAAATACATTGCTGTTGAATATTCTATTATCTCGTTCTCAAAGTAGAATAAAGCAAGGCCTGGATATAAAAGGTGGTATTTCTTGTATATTGCAGATTGATCAATCTGGGGTTAATGATCCTAATTTTTTGGATAAAGCAGTTGATATTATACGTCAACGTATTGATTCTTTAGGGGTTGCTGAGCCAATTGTACGTAAATCAGGCAGTAATAATGTTGAAGTTCAGCTACCAGGGGTTTCTACGCAAGAAAATCCTGATATATTAAACTGCATAAAAAAACCAGCTAAGTTAGAATTTCGATTAATTCATGCAAATTTACGTCCAAAATCATTATTTGATGTTGCTCCAATTGGTTACGAATTACTTGTTATGGAGCATGAGGATAAAGATAATGGTAAGATTGAAGAAATTCCATATTTTGTTAAAAAAATTCCGGAGATGACTGGGCAGTCCATAAAATCTTCACATATCGGTCTTGATAATTTCGGGAATTTTGAAGTCAGCTTAATAATGACTAGCGAAGGGGCTGAGCTTTTTAAAAAAATTACAAGTGATAATGTTAATCGTCAACTCGGCATTGTTTTAGATGGAAAATTATATTCAGCACCTGTAATTCGCTCTGCTATTCCTAATGGACAGGCAGCAATTTCAGGAAATTTTTCTAAAAGGGAAGCATTTGAGTTGGTTAATGTTCTAAATAATCCTTTAGAATGTGAGTTGAATATCGTTGAGTTGAATGAAGTTGGTCCTTCTCTGGCAAGTGACGTGAAAAATAGTTCTTTATATGCAGCATTAATTAGTGCTTTATCTGTTGCAGTTTTTATGCTGATATACTATCGTTTATCGGGAATTGTATCTGTTTTATCTATTATAGCAAATATTTTAATTATATTAGGATTAATGTCTTACATTGGTGCGACATTGACATTACCAGGGATCACAGCATTAGCATTAACTGTTGGGATGGCTGTTGATTCTAATATTTTGGTATTTGAGCGTATTCGTGAGGAATTAAAACTTGGGAAAAATATTAGGGCGGCTCTTGCGGCTGGTTATGATAAAGCTTTTTCTTCGATTTTTGATGCTAACATCACGACACTTATTGCTGCGGGTGTGTTAATTTGGTTCGGGACAGGTCCTATACGTGGTTTCGGAGTTATTTTAGCAATTGGAATTTTTGCAACGATGTTTTGCGCGTTAATATTTAGTCGCGTTATTCTAGAAGTAATAGTGAATAAATTTCACATAAAAACGCTTGTGCCAAGTTTTCACTTTAAGTGTCATAATTTTAACTTTTTAGGTTATGCTAAACAAGCGACTTGGGTTTCTGTGTTAATACTTATTTTCAGTACTATTACCTTATTCGTGTGTAATAAATCTATTCTTGGTATTGATTTCATTGGTGGCAGTGAAATGTTAATGACATTTAAGCAGAAGATTCCGGTGGGAGATATATTGGAATTAGCTAAGAAAGAAAATTTAGGAGAAATTATCGCCGTTTATCAACGCGCATTAAAAGAAAATAATGAAACTTTAAAATTACAAGTAGAAGAAGGACAAGGCCATTCAGTTTATAGCGCATTAATTAAAGCTTATCCTGAAAGTGAATTTAATATAATTAAGGAATCTAATATTGGAGCATCATTAGGGAATGACATTAAGTGGAATGCATTCGCGTCAGTTATAATTTCTCTGCTTGCTATGATGCTTTATGTAGCATTTCGGTTTGAATTCGCTTATGGCTTGGGTGCTGTGGTTGCGATATTTCATGATGTACTAGTTACTATTGGAATTTATATACTCTGTGGTAAGCAATTTAGTGCACCAATGATTGCTTCCATTCTTATGATAATTGGCTACTCCATAAACGATAAAATTGTTATCTTTGATAGAATACGAGAGAATCGTAAGAATAATCCAGAGGGTAATTTGGTCAAGATTGTTAACCTTGCTATTAATGGTACTCTTTCTAGAACATTGCTGACAAGTTTAACAACGTTATTAGCTTCTGTTATACTGTATATATTAGGTACGGGTGTTATTGTGGAGCTAGCTTTTGTGTTTACGTTGGGTGTAATTGTTGGCACTTATTCTTCAATCTTTATAGCTAGCCCTGTGTTTGTAAGTTGGCAGTATAAAATGTTAAATAAAAAAATATCCGCTAAGTATGCCTAAATTATGGAGTATTTTGAACTATGACCATAGTATTTCACATACTTTACAAAATGAGTTGAGCTTAAATAAATATGTATGTGCAATTCTAGTGCAACGTGGTATTACTTCTATACTAGAAGCTGAGAAGTTTTTGTATCCAAAGTTAGCTTATCTACGTAACCCTTTTGAATTATTTAATGCTGATGTTGCTGTTAAAAAAATATTTAATGCTATAAACGATAAGAAGAAAATTACAATTATTGGAGATTATGATGTCGATGGGATTACAAGTATTACTCTTTTTACGGACGTATTGAAAGTTTTTGATGTAAATACGCGCTTTTATGTGCCACGTAGATTTACAGAAGGGTACGGATTATCTTCTGATCTTGTTACGCGGGTATTAAATGATAATATTCCTGATCTTGTCATTACGTTAGATTGTGGAACTAATTCGTTTGCTGAAGTTGAAACTTTGAAAGCCAATGGGTGTGATGTGATTGTCGTTGATCATCATAAATCTAAAATAGAAGAATGCTCGAATTGTTGTATTATAAATC
Organism: uncultured Opitutales bacterium; assembly: GCA_964486285.1. GTDB lineage: Bacteria > Verrucomicrobiota > Verrucomicrobiia > Opitutales > JAIRKQ01 > JAIDVZ01. The sequence goes on from CAZALH010000004.1 coordinate 26,213, forward strand.
CACATATTTACAATGATGATAAATCTATTTCTCAGCGAATATTTTGTACAGTTGGATTAGTTTTTAAGCTGTGTCACGCTTTGCTTCAATTTTTTAGAAAACAAAATGATAAAAGAGCGTTTAATTTTAAGATGCGCGATGAACTAGATTTAGTTGCTTTAGGTACTATTGCGGATCTTGTTCCGTTAGTTGGAGAAAATAGAATTTTTTGTAAATATGGATTACGGAGGTTATCTTCTGATAATCGACGTGCAGGAATTGAAGCATTGTGTCGAGTATCCACACTTGAAGATGGTGTCCCAATTTATCCTGCAGATGTTGCTTTTAAATTGAGTCCGCGGTTAAATGCATGCGGCAGGTTATCAGATGCTATTTTACCTATTAAAATGTTACTTAGTAACGATTATGATGAAGCCTTGACTTATGCGTATGAACTTGATGAGACAAATCATGAGCGCCAAAATTTAGAAAAAGAAGTTTTGGCAGAAGCAGAATTAATTGTTAAAGATCTATACCTCAAAGATTCTGCTTTCGTGTTATTTAATGAAAACTGGCATTCTGGTGTAGTTGGTATAGTAAGCGGTAAGTTGGCGCGTGACTATAATCGTCCGTGTATAGTATTAGGTTTTGAACGTGGTGTAGCTAAGGGATCGGGGCGCAGTGTCGATGCAGTAAATCTTGTTGATGTATGTAATGGTTGTTCTGATTTATTAGAGTCTTGGGGAGGGCATCCTTTGGCAGTAGGAATATCTATTAAACCAGAAAATATTGATAAGTTTCGAGAGAAATTCTGCAAAAAAGTTGACTCTTTAGTAAGTGAAGTAAACTTTAATGAAGTAATAGATATCACTGAAGAAGTTTACATAAGTGATATTGATGATAGTTTTATTCGCGATTTGGAGTTATTGCACCCATTTGGGCAAGGGAATTTGGAGCCCATTTTTTTAGTTCGCAAGGTAAAAATCTATGATGCCCCAGAATTGTTCGGAAGCACAAAAAATCATATAAAATTTTGGGTGAATTATCAACATTCAAAGCGTATATTGATCATCGGTTGGGAAGTGGGGCATAATATTCCACCAATTTTAGTAAACATTGATTTGGCAATTAAAATTAGCATGGATCATTGGAATGGAAAGAAATTTAAGCGATTTACGCTTGTTGATTGGCGTGTGAGTGAATGAAAAATGGACTACATTATTGATCGATTTCCAGAAATATCATTTAATCAAATAAAGTGTCTAGTAGAATATCAACGACTGATCACTGATTGGAATCAGAAAATTAATTTAATTTCTAGGAAAGATATTGGTAATTTTGTACATCGACACATTGTGCCATGTTTATGTATTAACCGTGTTGTACGGTTTTGCAATTCTGATTCGATTATTGACGTTGGAACTGGTGGTGGGTTACCTGGAATTCCATTAGCTATAACAAATACTTCTGCTAACTTTTGTTTAGTAGACTCAGTGAAAAAAAAGATTTGTGCCGTTCAAGACATGGTTGCATCCCTTGTATTGAATAATGTTCATACCAAATGTATTCGTGTTGAAGAGATTGAACAAAAATATAAATACATTGTTGCTCGTGCCGTAACAAATTTTCCAAACTTTTTGACATATATCAGAAATATTAAAAAAAATACTACAAAAATTTTTTACATAAAAGGTGGGAATTTTCTTGAGGAATTAAAGAATATCGAAAATTATCGCATACACAACATTGGAGAGATGCTTGACGACGAAGCTTTAAAAGATAAAGTGATAATAGAAATTTTTTAATTGTGAGTAATAATATACTTTGGAATTCTCAAGATTCAAAATTGTATGTGTACCAGTTTGGAAGGTTATATACTAATACTGGTGTTTGGGTTAATGAAAAAATTGGTGAAGCGTTTTTAATAGATTCTCCATATGGTGCGTACCAATACTTAACGAAGACTATATTACATGGTATTAAAGTTGTGGCAGTATTAATTACTCATAGTCATTGGGATCATATTGGGGACGATCATTTGTTTCAGAAAATTGGTACAAAAATATATGTTCATCCTGAAGGAAGAAAAATTGTGGAAACCCCAGAAATAATTATTCCATATACTAAGTGTGGTTTTGGATTAACTCCTTGTCCAGTATATAAGGAGTTATCGGATGAGGAACATATCAATATATCAGGTGTTGATATTTTAGTACGATGGGTACCTGGTCATACCGTTAGCGGTGTATGTTTTTACATAAAAGAAGCGCAAGTGGTTTTTTGTGGGGATACATTGTTTAAGGACAGTATTGGCAGATATGATTTCATTGATGGAAACAAAGATCAGTTAATTTCTAGCATACGTCGAAAAATTTTAACATTGCCAGAAGATACTGTGGTTATTCCTGGACATGGAGAGTTCACTACAGTAAAATATGAAGCAGAGCATAACCCTTTCTTTAAGATTTAATTGGTTTTTAACAATATCGTATTGTTGTTTAACGATATTTTTACATTTTCATTTGTGTGAAAATTTTACTGGCAAGTGCGGAAGCTGTTCCATTTGTAAAAATTGGAGGGCTGGGAGATATTGTTCCGGTTATTGCTAAATCGGTATCGAATTTAGGTCATGAAGTGAAGGTTGTTATGCCATTATATTCACAAATTGATCGTTCTAAATTACATCATTATGATGAACCAATGATAGTAAATATGGGGTATGGTATTGAATTTGCACGGCTGTGGTTTCAGATGCATGAAGATGTAGAATTTTTGTTTGTAGAATTTGAACGTTATTTTGGGCGCGGCGGGGTATATGGAGAAAGCGGACAAGGGTATAACGATAATTGGGAACGTTTTGCATTTTTTAGTCGATCAGTTATTGATATATGTTTTTTTTTGAATTGGATTCCGGATGTTATTCATTCTCATGATTGGCATACTGGATTAATTCCGGTGTTATTAAAGGAACAATTTGTTGATCGTTTGAAAAATACTAGTTCTGTATTTACTATCCATAATATGGGATATCATGGGTATGCTCCATATGAACTATTACATTTTGTTGGTTTGCCGACAAAGATTTTCAATCCTTTCGCTTTAGAAGCGTGTGGTGGAATAAATATTATGAAAGGTGCGATAACATATGCAGATAAAATCACTACAGTTAGTTCGAGTTATGCCGATGAAATAAAAACGAAAGAACATGGTTGGGGCTTGGATGATGTTTTACGTTATCGATCACAAGATTTAGTCGGTATCTGTAATGCTGTTGATTACGATATTTGGTCGCCAAGAAAAGATTCAAGAATCGCTAAAAATTATTCTCATAATTCTTTATCAGGTAAAAAGATATGTAAATTAGATTTGCAAAGTAAAACTGGGCTTTCAGTGGATAAAAATGTTTTTTTAATTGGAATTATTTCACGTTTTGTTGAACAGAAAGGGCTCGATCTTGTGAGTGAACTTCTGCCAGTTTGGTTACAAGATTTATATGTACAGTTTGTCATATTAGGTTCTGGAGATGAATTTTTAGAAAATCGATTCATTGATATCATGAATGAAAATCCTGGACGTGTATCGGTAACAATTGGATTTAATGATGATTTAGCTCATATCATAGAGGCTGGTGCTGATTGCTTTTTAATGCCAAGTAAATACGAACCTTGCGGTATGAATCAAATGTATTCAATGTTATATGGTACTCTGCCTATTGTACATGGCGTTGGTGGATTGCGCGATACTGTAGAAAATTATGATGAGAAGTATCATACTGGTACAGGGTTCATATTTTACGATTTTACTTCGAAGGCGATATACAATACTGTTTGTTGGGCATGCGCTACGTATTTTGATTGTCCAAAATTTTTTAAAGCCATGCAAAAACGCGCAATGCAACAAGATTTTTCGCTGTCACAATTTGCTGAGAAATATGTAGCAGTTTATATTAGTAGTTTAAAATCAGGAAAATGAAAATAAAAATGGCCAAAAATATTTGGCCTATTGTATTTTGTTATTTCAGTAAATTTAAATTATTTAAACAATTAAAAATTCCTGTTGAACTTTAGAATCTTGACGACCTTCACCTAACGTTATAATTTCATCAGTGGAATCATCGTGTTGATTATTAATTTCCGAAAACCGTACACGATAATTCGGACTTTGTTCTTCTTGCGAGTTTTGAACACTAGAAAATCTTTTGTTAAAGATTGTTTGGGCCCAAGATTCAATTTTCGGTTGAAGAAGCTTTAATATGAATGTTCCTGCTACAGTGCCTATAACTGTACCTACAATGACCTTATGCATTAATAGTAAATTGAGAAGTTCTTTAGAGAAAGGAATGACGTAGTTCGCCCCAATGTTAGCTGCGAATTGTTTGATGGCTTCAAAATTTTCCGCTATCCCGCCAATTATCCCAGCTGAGAGTATCGATACAGTAGAAATTATTGCGGTTGTTCTAAAAGAAAGCTGTTTATTAGAAATTTTAGATTCTTTTGGAGAATAGTCAACTGTTTGAACTCCTCGCATAGGAGAAGGAGTAATGGCAATAAAATCAGATGTTTGATCATCTGCGGGGGTAATTTTTATTGGGCTTAAGAGATAGGTTTTGATAGATTCTGTGTTGTTCATAATAATAACCTTAACAACAAGTTACAAAATAAATATGTATATATATTGCAAGTTTTTTAAAAATTTTTTTACGTTTTATATAAATACTAGAGCCGAAAGTGTTATGCAATTGTTGATTTTTTGGTGAGATATGAGATGTTGTATTTCACTTTTTTTAAATAAAACAGTTTCAATGTCTTCAAATTGATCGAAATTTGTGTTGTATAACTTTTGGCAGTTTTCGCACTTTATTATATGTATCTTGTTGGTAATAATAGCTGGATTGGGATATAGTGTAGCAATTAATTGAAAATTTTCTCCAACATAGCCTGTTTCTTCGCGCAATTCCCGAATTGCGCCTTCTATTGGAGATTCATAACTTTCTAATCTGCCAGCTGGAAGTTCAAGCGACATTTTCTCACTTCCAAATCGAAACTGGTTAACAAAGATAATTTTATTATTGGTTGTTGTTGCTAATATTTGGATGCTATCACTATAATTAGTAACGATGAAATCTCCGGTTTGTTGAGTCTTGGGGTGTTTAAATTTGCGTTGTATTATTTTACAAAAGCTATAATCAATTAGTTCTTTTTCTGATATTTTCTCCCATAAACTCAAAGACTTAATTTTTGTCATGTTTACAAAATATTTAATGTTTAAATGTTGCTAATTTAATAAAAATTATCATCTTTTTGCAGAAAAGATTTCAATTAAAAAATTGGAGACAACTGTGCAAAGAGTAAAAACGATTAGAGATATTGATTGTGAGGGGAAAAAAGTTTTTGTTCGAGTGGATTTTAATGTTCCATTAGATGAAAGGGGGAATATATCTGATGATGCCCGTATTGTAGCGGCATTACCGACGATTGAATATTTAGTACAACATGGCGCGCGTGTAATATTAGCAAGTCATCTTGGGCGACCGAATGGGGAACGAGTGATGAAGTATTCTTTAAAGACAGTAGCGCAAGTACTAGCGAAATTGTTGGGTCAACCTGTGCTTTTTTTGCAAGATTGCATAGGGTCTGAAGTTCAACAAGTGTCCGATAAATTAGCTAATGGAAATGTGATTTTGCTAGAAAATTTACGTTTCTATAGTGGAGAAACAAAAAATGATCCAAATTTTGCAGAGCAGTTATCTAAGTTGGCAGATATTTATGTTAATGACGCATTTGGAACTGCTCATCGTGCTCATGCATCAACAGAAGGAATCACAAAGTTTGTGCAAACTAATGTAGCGGGTTTCTTAATGGAAAAAGAGCTAGAGTTTTTAGGTTCAAAAGTGTTGGATCCTGAAAGACCGTTTACTGTTGTTTTGGGAGGTTCTAAAGTTTCAGATAAGATAGAAATTATTAATTATTTGCTTACTAAAGCAGACAATTTATTGATTGGTGGCGCGATGGCTTTTACGTTTATGGCAGCCCTAGGGCATACCACTGGTACAAGTTTGGTCGAGAAGGATAAAATTGAATTAGCAAATGAAGTATTTGTAAAAGCAAAAAATTTAGGAGTTAATTTACTTACTCCGTTAGATTATGTTATTACTGATTCTTTTGATAGCGAAAAAATGGCTGTTGGTGATGTAAAAAATTCAGGGCTTGATATTCCAGATGGATGGTGTGGAATAGATGTTGGGACTAAAACAGTAGAGATGTATTCTGACGTGATTGGAAAATCAAAAACAATCTTGTGGAATGGACCACTTGGAATTTTTGAAATTAAACAAGCTTCGCGTGGTACCTTTGATATCGCTCAGTCTATTGCTGAATCAGAAGCTGTTTCAATTATTGGCGGTGGAGATTTGGGGAAAGCTGTTCGCAAGAGCGGGTTTGATTCAGGGATGACATTTATTAGTACTGGTGGTGGTGCTAGTTTAGAATTTTTGGAGGGTAAAGATTTACCTGGCGTATCAGTGTTAAATAAAATTACAGTGTAAGTCTTGTTTGAGGAAGTTTATGTATAGAAGATTTTTGATAGCTGGTAATTGGAAGATGAATAATGGAATATTAGATTCTGTTTCATTAATTCAGTCTATTGGTAAAGGTATCGCAAGAATTAATAATGTAGATGTCGTAGTATGTCCTCCATTTATAGCATTGCGTAATGTATACGAAAGTATTGATAAATTGTTGATACAAGTGGGAGCGCAAAATATGTACCCTGAGGCGAAAGGTGCTTTTACTGGAGAAATTTCTTATCCTATGTTGCGTGATTGTGGGGTTTCTTATGTTATTTTAGGTCATAGTGAACGTCGAGAGATTTTCGGGGAATCGAATAATTTTATTAATTTAAAAGTATTGGCAGCGCTCAATAATAATTTGAAACCAATTTTATGTGTTGGTGAAAGTGCACAAGAAAGGGAGCAGAATAAAACATTCAAGGTCATAGATGAGGAAATTACGCAGTGCTTAGCGAGTGTTACTATTGAGCAAGCAAAAAATTTGACCATTGCATATGAACCAATATGGGCAATCGGTACAGGAAAAACCGCAACTCCAGAAATCGCTCAAGAAGTTCATTATTATATTAGAAGCTTGATTAAAAAATTATTCAACCAGGCATTAGCAGATTCAATTAGAATATTGTATGGTGGTTCAATGAAAGCTAATAATGCGGAAGAATTATTGAGACAACCCGATATCGACGGTGGATTAATCGGTGGAGCTTCTTTAAATGCTGGGGAGTTTTGTAAAATCATCAGTACAGCTAGCAAGCTTGCGTAGGTAAAGTAAGAAGAGCTATTTGAAAATTTTTTTGTTGGTCAAAGTATAAAATTTAGTCTTTTCTTACTATTGGTAACATTTGTCCATTCTGGAATAATGTTACACGATGTGTGCTTTCTGAAACTGCAATTGCGATACATTCTGCTGCCCATGAGATTGATGCTGCAGCCGCATGGCGCGTACCAAATCCACTTGGCATAACAATATTGTGGTCCGGGGTACTAATTAATGTCCCTGCTGACTCAATAACACCGTCTCCGCGAATAATAAATGCTCCATCTATTAAAGAAAATTCTTTTATTGTTTCATCCATAAATGGGTTTAAAATATTACGGTCTTCTTCTTCGTATCCAAAAAATGGATTTAGTACTAATGGTTTGCTAAATGGAGCAATTTTGTCGACGTCACCAATTACAAATAAACATCCAACTGGTTTCCCTTCCCTTCCTTCAGATGAAATTTCTGATGCAATTGTTAGCACCCTTTCTAATACTTCTGGCTTTATATTTTTTGTTAAAAATTGTGATTGTGATGTAAAAATTGGGCGAAATTCACGTTGAACGTCGACTATAAAAATAGTATCCAATATCCCATTTTGCGAATTACATCCTATACAACAAACCTTTTCATCATGTTTTATAATATCACGTGACAACCCCAATAAAATTGCACTACGAAATTCATATAACCAATGAATAGAATTTGCATTTAATGGAACAATTATTTGTGAATTTTTTGGAAAAGTATCAACATTTGATGTTTTAGGAGCTGTAATTACAACTTTTAAGTCATCAAATAATTCTTCAATTTCAATTCCGTCTAAACTAGCTCCATCAAACAACATTACTGTTGAACAGCCAGATGCATGTGCAATTTTACAAACTTCTTCTATAAAAAATTTATTTAATTCATTGTCTGTATCTTGGAACTTTTTCTTTTGAGGGGCGAATACATCGAGTACTTTTTCTTTTAAATTTTCAAGTGAATGTGCGTGATTTAATGATTCAACGACAGTATCTCGTTGTAGAGTGCGGACAATATTTGCTAATGTTCCAAGATACGAACGTTCATTATAAGAAGAGAGCATTAGCATAATATATTTAATATTTTTGTATTCATCCGATGTTTCATTTGTTAGCCCTTCCTTGCATCGTCCAAATGCTAAGATATGTGGGACTTTTATGTCAATCCTGTCATGTGGAACTGCTAATCCATTCCCAATACAAGTAGTGATGGTTTTTTCATGCTCTATTAGATCAGTAGTTATTTGTTTTGCCCGTTCGCTACTAAATCCACAAGCTAATACCAATTCTTGAATAGCATCGTCAAATGTTTTGCTCGTTATATCGATTATTCTTGATTCATGTAAAAAATGTCCAAATTTCATTAAAAATGATACCCCTTAACCATTAAAATAATTTTGTAAGATAAATAAAGTCAAATTTTAATATCTTGTAATCGTTTATTTCCAGGTAAAAGAAAATTTTTTACATAATCAATTACGGCATCTTCTAAAGTGTAAAGTTCCTCTTTATATCCTATTTGTCGTATTTTACTAATTTCCCCTAGCGTATAGTATTGATACTTTCTGGCTAATTCTGTTGGCATGTCTATATATTCGATATTAACAGGTTTATCTAGTACTTTAAAAATAGGGGTTACTAAATCGATCCAAGTATGTGCCTCTCCAGAAGAAACATTGTATAACCCGTAGCATGATTGGCCATTTATTTTTTCTGGAGCGTTAGCGAAAAAAATTGTCATATCAACAACGTCTTTAACATATATAAAATCTCGCAATTGGTGACCGTGCTGAAATTGTGGGTTTTGACTTTTAAATAGTTGCGTTTTCCCAGTAGTCTGTATTGATTCAAATGACTTGATAACTACGCTTCTCATACTTCCTTTGTGGTATTCATTTGGGCCAAATACATTAAAATACTTCATTCCAAATCCAGGAATATTATTTTTTTGAGCAAATAGATCGAATAAATGTTTAGAATATGCATACATATTCAGTGGCCTAAGTTTATAAAGATCTGGGTCTGTATCTGACATTCCTGCTGAACCATCACCATAAGTAGCTGCAGAAGATGCGTAAATAAATCTAATATTTTGATTCGCTGCGAAACATGATAATGTTTTAGTATATTCATAGTTGTTTCGCATCAAGTAATTACAATTTTTTTCTGTTGTAACTGCGCATGCACCTAAGTGGAAAATGCATGATAGATTTAAAGTATTTTTATCATCATCGAGAATTTTTAATAGATCGTCAGAATCTAAATAATCTTCAAATTTTAATCCTATTAGATTAAGGAAACGATCATCCGAACCTAATGTGTCGCAAGCAATGATATTACTGTATCCACGGTTATTTAGTTCATTGATTAGTGCACTGCCTATGAAACCAGCAGCTCCAGTAACGAGAATCATTCCTGAATTTAAATTGTCCATTAACAATAAAATTTGTCAGAAGATTAGCATAATTCAAGTATGAAAACTATTTTTATTAAAATAATTTTATATTTTCGAAATGGTAGATTGTATCAGAATTATTAACATAGTCATGTTCAATGTCTATAACATCAAAACGATAAGTTGTAATATGACTGATGTATTTATTTAAGTATTCTGCGCATGCTTTTTTTATGGCAGATTTTTTATTTCTGGAAATGGATTCTATCCCTCGTACTAGCGCGGTTTTATTTCGCAGCCTAACTTCTACAAAAACTAATATATCGTCATCTAATGCGATAATATCGATTTCTGCATGTTTATATCGCCAGTTTTTGTCTATTATTTTGTAATGTTTCCTTTTTAGGAAGCGGCATGCAACCCTTTCACCATATTTGCCTAAATTAAAGCACTTAGATGAATAGAATAAATTGCCGAAAAATTTTTTTAACCTTTTTAACATAGAAAGCCGACATATTATATAATAGTCGGCATTTTTTCAAAAATCTCTATTATTTAGCGATTTCTTTAAACTTTGCTCCGACTTTAAATTTAACAGATGCAGAAGCAGGGATATTAATTTTTTCTTTTGTTCTAGGGTTTATTCCTGTTCTGGCTGCACGCTTTACAACAGAAAATGTACCAAATCCAACTAATTGAACGGAGCCAGTTTTTTCTACACCATTAATTATTGCTTGTAAAACGGAGTTCAAAGCTTGTTCCGCACATGCTCTAGAACAACCTTCGCCCGAGAGCTTTTGTATTTCACATATTAATTCAGCTTTATTCATTATACGATTTCCTTATGCTTAAGTTTAATCCTCCAGCTACGTGCTACATAGTATAGTCAAAAAATAGTTTGCAAGTATAAAAAGAAAAATAAAGCCTTAATTTATTAATTTTGAGCAATTTTATCATTATTTTTTATTTTTTAACCAATCATCAAGTGCTTTACGGTCACTTTGATAAGTAATTCCATGCCATATACTAGTTGTCGGTAGAATTTTTACTGTACATTTTTTTTCAGAGATAGCATTTGTTATGGCGACAGGAAGATAAAATTCCTCATTGAAAGGATCACTTATATTTTTCATAAATTTCTGCCATTCTTCTTTTAAAATATGAAATACTTCAGGTGTAAATCCCCAAAGATTCATGGATACGAGAGTGTTTTTAGGGAAAATATTCCCTGACTCATCAACTGTTTCTTCATTTTCATTCTTAAAAATTCCCTTATGCTCCACAATTCTATTCAAGTGTTCGTTAGATATGTGCATAATTCCGCGAGACACTGTGCCGTTATTTGATAATGTGTCTGATAATTTGTATCCAATTGCTGAAAAACAACTTTCTTTTGGATCTACTTTTTTGAGAAAAGAAATTGCAGCCTTTATAGCGTTTTCTCCATATAAATCATCTGCATTCATAACTAAAAAGTTTCCTTTTAGGCAATGCATAGCAGATAATACTGCATGTCCCGTCCCCCATAATTTTATTCGTTTACAAAACTTACATAATTTGTGTTCAGGATCTTGGTAAATTAAGGAAAAAGTACATTTATTGGGTAATATATGTGATAATCGTCTATGAAAAATATCGGCAGTTTGTTCTTGAATGACAAATACAACATTATGGATGCCATGTTTTATAGCATCTAGTATATTATATTCAGCTATAGTTAATTTATCATCCCCAAATAATTCTGTCTGTTTTAATAAACCATATCTACTACTGCTACCTGCTGCTAAAACAACAAGCGATAATTGAGTGTTCATTTAATGAATTTAAAAATTTATGATTTTTAGTTGCAACAATCTTTTTTGTAAGTTGTATTACAACTTAAGTAATGAATCTAGCTAATATCATAACTCTAGCTCGTATTCCACTGTTATTTGTTGTGGCATTTTTTGTTTATTTTGAATTTCTAGGCAGTGCAAGTGTAGGATTCCTGATTTTTGTTGTAACGAGCCTAACGGATTGGTTAGATGGATACTTAGCTCGAAAATTCAATATAACTTCTACTTTGGGGGCATATATTGACGCTTTGACGGATAAAATTTTTATGATCGGGGTGTTTTTGGTAATGTTAACGTTAAATATATTACCTCGTCTATCGCTATTCTTAGTGTTACTTATTGTTGTAAGGGAGTTATTTGTTACTGGTATTAGGCTAGTAGCTGCAAAGCAGAATATAGTTTTAGCAGCGGAACATGAAGGAAAAATAAAAACTGTTATGCAAATAGTGTCATCAGGATTTTTACTGGCTTGGTATGCATTGGTTCGGGATTTTGTTTGGTTGTTCCCAAAATTTTTTATCAATAGTGTATATTGGATAGGAATTATTTTATTTTTGTATGCTACATACCTTACGATTAAATCGGGAATAATGTATGCTCATAGATATAGATATTTACTTTTAGACTGTTAATATATGCAGAATTTTAACAATTTCATAGTGCAAGTTGCAACTCTAGGCAGGTTAGGTCATTGCAAAATTTTACCTGGTACAATAGGGGCATTTTTAGGGACGATTTTTTCATGTCTAATTTTTATGCTTTTTAAGCAACGAGTCGTAATAGTGTTATCATTTATTTTGATGTTATTTGCGATTTATATTTGTCATTTTGCTGAAAAAAGTATTGGATCAAAAGATCCATCATGTATTATATTTGATGAATTTGTTGCTATGCCGGTTTGTTTTGTTTTTGTTTTGGAAAGATATAATTCAATATGGTTGTTTTTGATAGGATTTATCGTGTTTAGAATTTTTGATATTATTAAGCCATTTAACTTGAAAAAATTAGAGAAATTTAATGGCGGGTTTGGAATAGTACTAGACGATATAGGGGCTGCTATTTACACAAATATAACACTGCAAATATTAAGTTTTTTATTAAAATTTTTTGGTAGGTTTTAGAAGTGAATGAATTTTATCCAATATTATTAGTAATATTGTTTTTCTGTGGCTCTATAATAGTGCATGAGTTTGGACATTACATTGCTGCACGTGTACGTGGATTATATGTTCCTAGATTTTCTATAGGATTTGGTCCACGTTTGTTCAGTAAAAAAATTGGAGAAACGGAATTTTGTTTGTCTTTATTACCACTTGGCGGTTATGTGGCTATTCCTCAGTTAGTGGAAATAGATAAAATTGAAGGTAAGTACGATATCCCAGATAATATTAAGCAAGCTTCTTGTACTGATAAAGTCATTGTTGCTGTAATGGGAGCAGTTGCAAATATTATTTTTGCATTAGTATTAGGAGCAATACTTTGGTGTACCGGTATTCCGGTAGATAGTAGTACATTGAGCCGAACAATTGGGTATATTGAACAAGAGTTAGAATTATCTAATGGTAGGAAGGTAATATCCCCTGCACGAGAAGCAGGTTTACAAGTAGGGGATGAGATCATATCAGTTGATGGTTCAGAAATAAAAAATTTTTCTGATATTCAACAATTTCTGGCCCTTGGTGTATGTAAAGATTCTAATGGAAGAGCGTACTCTGATGTAGATTTCATAAGGTCGAATCAGAAGATGAAAACTACAGTATATCCGATATTATGTGGGGAGGTTGATAAGTTCCGTCAAATCGGAATTTTTCCAAAGCAGGAGTTAGTAGTTGATTCTACACTAAACAATGCGATTAATGTTTATCCGGATGACAAACTTCTATCTATAGATGGGATTCCAGTTTTAAATATTCGTTTCTTGCAAGAATCTGTAGCAGGGAAAGATAATGTTAGGGTGGAATTTTTGCGTGATGGTAAAAATTTTTATGAGGGAATTGACACAATTAAGATAGCTGCGATCAAGCCATATATTCAGTTAAGTATAGACAATACAGAGATCAATATTTTGCCGTTTTACGCTAAAAATGTGAATAAGGGAAAGGTGTCTGAACACACAGATTCATCGTTATTTCTTTTTTCAGGCAGTAAAAGTTTTTTAAAGAAATATAACTTGGAAAATGGAGTTAATGTTGTTGCTGTTAACAAAAAGCATTGCAGTAATTTGCAAGATATTTTGAAGAATTTTAACAAAGATTCCGATAACGTTTTCACTATCTTGCGTTCCGATATGCCTGTTGACGTTTTTTTACCGAAAGTTGATAGTATTACTCTTGTGCCTGCAGTTTATAAGGATGTTCTCGGGATTAATTTTAGAAATAATATCATAATTGTTAATAAGTCTCCATTAGCATTGATTAGAGAATCATTTTCTGCGACGTTTAAAACGTTATGTGGGTTATTTAATAGCCACTCTGATGTGTCTATGAAAAATTTAATGGGGCCAGCTGGATTAGTTAGAGCATTACACGCGTGTTCTAAAACCGATATTCGTTTGCTGTTATGGTTTGTAATTTTGATAAATGTTAATTTAGCTGTACTTAACTTGTTACCGTTGCCTGTGCTTGATGGTGGATGTATCGTATTGGCTCTTTTAGAAAAAGTAACCTCTGATAAGTGTCGATGCATTGATAATATTTTCGGAGTTCTGCAAAGTGTATTTTTGTTTTTATTGTTAGCATTGCTAGTTTATGTTAGTATCTTCGATATTAAACGATGGCAGGTTGATAGTAACATGCGAAGTGATTATGAACACCAATCAAAATTGAGATTACTGTGAGAAGGAAGACGCATGTCGTGATGGTTGGGAACGTTGGTATCGGTGGAAATTATCCAATAAGTATACAGTCAATGACGAATATTCCGCTTCAAAAAGTCAGTGACAACGTTTCTCAAATAATTAATTTGGTAGAAAATGGATGTGAAATTGTTAGGTTAGCTGTTCCTAAGCCATCAGATGTTTTATTTTTTAAAGAAGTAAAAGACAGGTTGCGCAAATCAAAGATAGAGATCCCACTTGTTGCTGATGTACACTTTACTCCACGTGTAGCATATGATTGTTTAAAAGTTGCTGATAAAGTTAGAATTAATGCTGGTAACTTTGCTGAATCTACTTCGATGTCATGTAAAAATGACAAGAATGTGATTTTAAAAAAGTTTTCGGATTTTTTTCAAGTGGCCAAACAATTGCATGTCCCAGTACGAGTAGGCATTAACGCCGGTTCGTTGTCCCACAGAATCATATCACAGTTTGGAGATAATGTGCATGGCATGTGGGAAAGTGCTTATGAATGTATTGAAGCTGCACAATTAGTTGATTTTGAAGACATTGTTTTTTCATTTAAAGCAAGTGACGTGAACTTAATGGTTGAAGCTTACCGACTAGCTTGTCGCGAAATGGATGCTTTAGGAGTAACTTATCCGATACATTTAGGAGTTACTGAGGCAGGGGATAATCAGTATGCTCGTATAAAATCAGCTATAGGGATAGGTAGTTTATTGCTTGATGGAATAGGGGACACTATAAGGGTTTCTTTAACAGAGGATCCTAAAAGTGAGCTATCAGTAGCACGTGATATTTTACAATCTATCAATTTTCGTTGGTTCGGTCCGGAATTTATAGCTTGTCCATCGTGTGGAAGAACGAGTTTTGATATACAGTCAGTATTTTCTAACGTTAAATCTGTATTACAAAATATTCCTTTAAAAAAACATCTTAAAATTGCAGTTATGGGATGTATTGTTAATGGCATTGGTGAGGCTAGAGGGAGCGATTATGCTGTTGTTGGAATGCCCGATGGGAAAGTTGTTATTTACTTTAAGGGAAATAGTATTTCTGAAAAAATTGATCCAAATATTGTCCATTTGGTTTTAAAAGATATTATTTTATCAAATTAAATCTATAGGATCGACGTCGATTATTATGTCAAGAGTAGGTGTTTTTTTTAGCTTATTTACTATCAATTTTATAGTCATTACACTTTGAAGTGTTTTTGATGAGAATATAATTATTATGTAACGAAATTTATTATTGATTTTTGATAAAATTGCTGGAGTTGCATTTTTAACTTCAGCATGCACTAAGAGTTCTTTTAAATTTTTTTGCAAATTAATCGCTACTTCTTTTGTATATTGTTCATTCTCGCTTGAAAGAATGATTTTGATTATATGTCTCCATGGAGGATATAAGAATTCTTTGCGGTTTTTTATTTCTGTTTCTATGAAATGAAAAAATTCATTTTGTTTTGCGAGCTTTATTATATATGACTCTGGGTTATAAGTTTGTATAATTACGTGTCCTGGTTTATTACCACGTCCTGCGCGTCCAGCTACCTGAGTAAGTAATTGAAATGCTCGTTCTGCTGCTCGAAAATCAGGGAAGTTTATTACTCCATCAATATTTATTATCCCAACTAGTGAAACATTTGGAAAGTCTAGTCCTTTAGCAATCATTTGTGTTCCGATCATTATATCAATTTCGTTTTTTTGAAACCTGTTCAATATATTGCGAATTTCGTTCTTGCGATTCATTATATCGGAATCAACGCGGGCGATATTAGCTTCCGGAAATAGATTACGAGTAATTTGTTCTAATTTTTGTGAACCTATACCACGTTGAAGAATATCAGTGTTGCCACATGTTGGGCAACGTATTGGTAAATGTTCTTCATGTCCACATAAATGGCATAGCATTTTATTTATATCGCTATGGTATGTTAAAGATACACTGCAACATGGACATTCTGCTAAATAGTTGCAATGTTTGCACAGTACAACTGTAGCATATCCTCTGCGATTTAAGAATAAAATTGTTTGTTCTTTCTTACTTAATCGATCATTTATTAAGTTTTGAAGGGGTAAGGAAATAATGTTTTTACCATTTTCATATTGTGTGTTTATAATGTCTATTTTTGGTAAAATTTTATTATCAATGCGGTGGGGAAGAAGATTTATTTTATATTTTTTGTTCTGGACATTGTAAATTGACTCCAATGATGGAGTAGCTGAACCTAATATACAGACAGCATTATTTAATTTTGCACGATAAACTGCGACATCGCGTGCATGATAACGGGGATTTTCAGACTGTTTATAGCTTGTTTCATGCTCTTCGTCGACGATTATCAGTCTAATATTTTTTAGTGGAGAAAATATCGCAGAACGTGCACCAATAACAATTTTAGCATCACCATTTGATAGGGCTAACCACGCATCTCGTCGTTCCCCATCAGATAGCATACTGTGCCATACTAATACTTTGTCGTTATATTTAAATATCCCATTTCGTATTCTATTTACGGTCTGAGGAGTTAATGCAAGTTCAGGAACAAGCATGATAACATCACCATTTAAACTAAGTACGTGATTAATTGCTTCTATATATACTTCTGTTTTACCTGATCCTGTAATGCCGTATAATAAATGTGTATGAAATGCATGCTTGTTGATTGATGAAATTATATCATTTGCAGCAGATTGTTGCTCATTATTTAATAATATTTTTTTTAAGGGCATGTAGTTATTCCCAAATTTATCATGATATTCTATTCGTTGAATTTGCACATAATTTTCGGATACAATTTTTTTATCTATTAAGGTTTTTAGTGCTGACAAAGATTGAATGGATTTTTTATTGATAGCAGTATCAGCAGATATGATCCTTTGATAGATTTCGAATTGTTTAGGTGAACGTTTTCGCAGGGTTAATAATTCAGAATTTGATAGATACTTACTGATTGATAAAGTTGTATTGAATTTTGGATTTACTAGTTTACGTATAGCACTTGGAATTACTGTTTCCGCAACACTTTTTATATTGGAGGCATAATAATCTGATATCCATGTTATAAGTTGTAAAACATCTTTCCCAAAAAGGGCATTAGGGTATAATATTTTTGTGATATCTTTAATCTCGAAATTAATACTTTTAGGAATATGACGTACGATTTCTTGTATTATTCCATATTCTGCTTTTTTACCAAATGGGATTTCTACAAGCATTCCTGGTTGTACGGTATTTATTAAATCTTCGGGAATAGAATACAATAGTGGTTCTTTTGCCCATGTTAACGTCGTTATACTTGCTAATAATTTACTTTGATGTAGTGTCATTTATAGTATCAACCAAAGGATAGATTTTAGCATAGAAAATATTATAACTGTTAGTATAGCTGATGCAGGGACTGTGATTATCCAGGTTAGAAATATTTTTGTCAGTAATCTGAGATTTAATCCACTTAATCCTTGTTCTAAACTTACTCCAATAACTGCTCCGGTAGCAGCGTGAGTAGAGCTAACTGGTAACCCCAACATAGATGACAAAATTATTGTTGTAACTGTTGCGAAATCGACACTAAATCCATAAGAATTTGTTAAAAGTGTAATTTTATGCCCTAAAGTAGCGATTACTTTATGTCCAAGTATTAAAACTCCAGCAGACATTCCTAATCCTCCAATTGCAAGCATCCATATAGGAATGGTATATTGGTTGAATGTTTCTGGAATGATATTGTTTTTTGTAACAAAATATATAGCTAGCACTGGTGTTATGCTATTAGCTACATCATTTGATCCAATTGCGAATCCGACTAAACATGATGTCCCCGCTTGAAATCTTTTAAAAATTCGCTCTGCTCCATGTTCATTAGGTTTAGAACGTTTGGCAATATGTTTTGCAATGAAAAAAAGGACAGTATATACTGACAAAAGAACAATAAAAAAGGTGTATGAAATTTTAAAATTTCTCAAAGAAGTTCCTCTCTTGATGGCAAATGTTATTATGCATAACGTTATACATCCTAAAATAGGGATCCATCGACATGTTCTTTCCAAAATATTTTCAACGCCCTTGCGAAATATTATGAATTTTATTATCTTGCTCATTAGCAATGAGCATGTAGCGGCTATAAATGGAGATATTATCCACGATAATGTTAAGATTGAAAAACATGCCCAATTGATCGAATTAATTCCTCCAAGGATAAGTGCAATGCCTATCATGCTGCCAACAATTGCATGAGTTGAACTTACAGGTAGTCCTGTTTGAGTTGATAATAAAACAAAACATCCTGATGCAACTAAGCATGATAACATCCCGATAATATAACTGTTGATATCATGAAATGTGCCGACGTGTATCACCCCATCAATTAATGTGCTAGATACATTCCCTCCAAGTACTATGGCTCCAAAAAAGTTTAAGATTGCGGCTATAACTAATGCATGTTTTAACTTAAGTGCTTTAGAACCGACGGCAGCAGCAAATGCATTAGCTACATCATTTGCTCCATTATTAAATGCCATGAACATGGCACCAATTATTGATATAATTAGAATAAATATCATTGATAATTATCTATGACCATATAATAAGGATGGCTCATTAAAGTAAAAATGCCATTTTACGTTTAAAAAGTAACTTTTCATAAAAAATTCTCTAGAATTCAAAAGCATATAATTTTCTTAAAATTTCATATTATCTTTTAGGCTGAGTCCAAATTGTGAAGCTAGTGCCTTCATGTTTTTTACCCCCTTTTCTCCTTTAAATGATTTCATCATCTTTTGCATTTGAGAAAATTGTTTTAACAGTGAATTTACATCTTTAATTTCTACTCCTGCTCCACGAGCAATACGAGACCGACGATGCTGATCAATGATGCTTGGTTTTCTACGTTCTTGAATTGTCATTGATTGAATTATTGCTTGAATCTGTTTTAATTTACCGTTCTCACTATCAGAAATGTTCATATTGTGTGCACCGGGCAGCATCTTCATTAGTGAAGATATTGGACCTAATTTTTGAATTTGTTTTAAGCTTTGTAAAAAATCTTCAAGATCGAACTGAGCTTTCCTTATTTTTGAACTTAATCTTTTTTGTTCAGATTCATCGACTTGCTGTTGTGCTTTTTCGACGAGAGACACTACATCCCCCATGCCTAATATACGTTGAGCTAAACGTTTAGGATAAAGGATTTCTAAATCTGCGATATGTTCCCCTGTACCTAGCAAACGAATTGGTACGCCGGTTACACTTTTCATTGATAGTGCTGCACCAGCACGTGCATTACCATCGAGTTTCGTCAATATTATGCCAGTTAAGTTCAGTGCTTCATGAAATGTTTTAGCTACATTTGCTGCTTCTTGCCCTGCTGCTGCATCAGATACAAGAAATGTTTCATCAGGGGAAATAATCTTTTTTAAAATTTTTATTTCGTTTATTAGATCCTGATCGATTTGCAATCGCCCAGCGGTGTCGAATATTATGGCATTATAAGTGTTATTTGTTGCAAATTTTAAGGCATGTTCTGCAATTTTCGGTACATCTTGAATGTTTCGCTCGCAAAAGCAAGCGACATTATTATCTTTTGCTAATATTTCTAATTGATCAATTGCTGCTGGTCTTTGAGTATCACATGCTACGAGAAGCGGTGAGTATCCTTTTTTAGATAAGAAAAGTGCTAATTTTGCAGCGGTTGTAGTTTTCCCTGCTCCATGTAGTCCTGTTAGAAGAATTTTTAGTGGCTTTTTTTCAAAAGAGGCAATATTTTCTTCTGAACCGAGTAATGATGATATTTCGTCGTATATAATTTTTACTATCTGTTGCTCCGGTGCGATTTTTGCTAATACCTCTTGCCCAAGAGATTTTTGTTTAACGTTTTCAATTAAATTGTTTACTATCTCAACATTGACATCGGCATCGATTAAGGCGAGTCGCAACTCTTCTAATGCTTCAGATATATTTTTTTCTGTAATTTTCCCAAGTCCACGTAAGTTTTTAAATGTCTTGGCTATTTTTGCAGCAATAGATTCAAACATATCTTTATCCAATAAGTATAACTACGGCTTGAGCAAGTGTTTTAGTGTGAGACAGTGAAATTTTTGTTGAATTAAATCCATATTTTTTCACTAGGTTTGCGGCATTTTCTGAAAGCTTTATTTCTGGTTGCCCAGAATTTGTATTTTTTACTGAAACATCATGCCACTTTAATAAACTTCCAATGCCTATACCAATTCCAAGAGCCTTAGAAAATGCTTCTTTAGCTGCGAATCTGGCGGCGAGTGACTGTACGTTGATGTAATTATTGGTACAATATTTTAATTCATATTCAGTGAATATTTTCTTTAAAAAACGATTACTGAATTTTGAAATAGCATCATTAATGCGATAAATATCAACTATATCTGTTCCGACGGAAATTTTTAGTTTATTGGACATTTGAGACCTGTATAAATTAAAAAGTAGAAATATACAACTGTGCAATTATGATTTCTCTGTTATAATTTAGTTGTGCTTTTTTTGTAAATTGTTACACTCTCTTAAAAACAAACAAGAAAATTTATGGGAAATGAAGTTAAACAAGTATCGACGGTACAATCTGGTAACACTAATAATGTTAGTGAAGTACAGAAAGCAGGAACCAACTCGATTCAACAAACAGATATAGTTCCGCCTGTATCAGACAGTAATGTTCCTCCAAGGAATATAGAGGAGACAAAAAATCAAAGGACAACGGCACGATTTCCAGTTGATAAAAGATCTAGAGAAGCTTGTGAGAATTATGAATGTACTGAGAATTCGGGGAGCGTAGTTCCAGGAAATGTAGTTGAGAAAATTACTAATACGCAAAAAAATATCTTGAGTGATTTAAAGGCATTACCGTTTCGTATTGTGTCAGAGTTAGTAGCAATTGTTGGAGCGTCTATTAAATTAGGTTTATTATTAGGTGCTGGAGTGGCAGCAGCGATAAGTAATCCGGTTTCACTGATAATAACCGCGGGTATATGCCTAGTAGGGACTATATTTTTAATCCGCGATTTGGCAAATGCTTTTAATAGAGCAAGAGAAATTTTAGGATTGGCCAATCAAGCTAAAGAAGAAATTGAGGCTGCTCAAGAGAACATAGAGACACAAAAACAAGCAATTGATGAAGCGAATAACGCTATCGAAAAGTTAGAAAAAAATTTAGGTAAATCAAATTCTGCAAATAAAGATTTGCAAAGTAAAAATGTTGAATTTCAATCATTAATTGATAAACAACGAGAATCATTAATTGCGTCCGAAGCACTAGTTGAGGATATAGCTAATCGGTTAAGTAATTATGCTAACATATTTCAAGAAACTGCCAAACAATCTTTAGAAGAAGCTACTAAAGATATTTCTCAAACATTGGAAACTTTAGGTGCTACACAAGAATCAGTGGCAAAACGTATTGAAACTTTAAAAAATAAGGTCAATGCAGAATTTGGAAATATTGACCGATTAGCCTCAGAACAGAGAACAATATTACAGGAAGGATTAAGTGAATTTAAAACATTAAAAGAACAGGGTAATCCAAAAGCTGTTAAATGTTTATTGAATGCCATCAGTAAAACTTTATCAGTTAATGAAGCAATAAGCACATGTTCTAAAAATTTACACAATACACTGAAACAAGACTTAGATGCTTTAAGTAAAGCAGTTACTAAGAGAATGCAAGAACTTTCTTCGAAAATCAATACAACTAAAGAAAACTTAGAAGCCAAAGAAGCTGAAATAGAAAACTTAGAAGCACAAAAGTCTGAAACGTTAATTAAATTGAAAGAGTTAGAGGAAAAATTAGGCAGTACTAAAAATGATAATTCGGATTTATCTGATCTTATTAGAGAACAACAAACCTTGTTAGCAAATGTACAAAATGGTTTAGTGGCAGCTAAAAATGATAGAGAAAAATTAGCTGAAATGTTAGATAAAATAGGCGGAGATAATGAAACATTGAATGCTAGGGTCGAGCGTATGCGTGTTATAAATAAAGCTATAGTTGAAAATGCTAAAAAAGCTGCTGCTGGTGAAAATAGTAATTGGCTGAAAGCGGTACTCGGTGGTTTACTAGGAGGCACTGTTGGTGGTGGTGCAGGTGCTGCTGTTGGTGTATATGTGGGAGAGAAAGTTATACCTGATGTTGTTGCGGAAAAAGTTGAAGGCGTGGTGCAAAAAGTTGGAGGCGTGGTACAGCAAGTTGGGAATAATGCTTTGGAAACTATAAATCCTCTGAAGGGGCTTGAATTTGATTTCAGTGATTTTTGATTATGGTAATTTCCAGCAGAGACAAACTTCGGGAGAATTTTGTATTACTCTAACAATTTTGATTCAATTATTTGCTTACAGGTGCCTAGATCTAGTTTTCCGGTGGCTAAACTTGGAATGTCATCTAAAATGATGCATTCCCTAGGTATCCAAAGGGGAGAAATTCCGGCTTGTAAAAGTTTTTCACGCAAAAATTGCATATTAATTTCTTTTTCACTAAGCAAAATTAAACTTTCCCCTTTCTTCTTATCTGTTCGTGACATTATTGCAATTTCTGGGCCATTTTCATGCGTAAGTGATAGTATTCGAGAAATTGCTTCCTCTAGTCCCACATGAGGGACCATTTCTCCACCAATTTTTGAAAACCGTGATACTCGGCCTTCAATATATAAAAATCCATCAGAATCTAAGCGGGCTAAGTCACCAGTTATTAACCAACCATCGCGTAGAATTTGCTTGGTAGATAATTCATCGTTTAAATAGCCATTAAAAATATTTGGTCCTTTTAAGCATAATATTCCAACTTCTCCAAGTGGAATCGGCTTGCCCGTTTCTGGACCAATAAATTTTACAGCAATCCCAGGTAGTATTCTCCCAACAGATCCCTTTTTGTTGTTTGTATTTTGGTCACCGTCTTTAGGGAAATTTAATGAAACAATAGGAGACGCTTCAGTTAATCCATATCCAGCGACCATTTCAGATCCAAAACTTCTTTCCCAAGAATTTATCAAGTCGATCGATACCTTTTCTCCGCCACCAGCTACAACGCGTAACGACTTTAATAAGTCTGGAGAAACTTTATTAAAATATTGTTTAAAAAAAGTAGGAGTACTTAATGTAATGGTAATATTTTCTTTTTTTATAACATTAGCGATCTTTTTGATTTCTAATGGACTAGTACATGTTGCTGTTTTTATCCCAAATAATAAACAAAACCACATGTTTACTAGCATCCCAAAGCTATGAAATATTGGTAAACTGGCAAGTATGCTATCAGTTGGTTTAATGAGTCCTAGTTTTTTTATCTGTATGCAATTAGCTATTAAGTTCTTATGAGATAACACAATACCCTTAGGTTTCCCAGTAGTCCCTGAAGAAAATATTATAGTTGCTTCATTGTTTCCACCAATAGTTGTAATTTTAAACTTTTTAGCTAGAAAATTTGAGGGTAATAGGCAAAATAAGCCGAATAACCGTGTAATTGAAAACTTACTAAAACTAGAAATTATTTTAGCAATATCTAACACATTTTGTGTCCACGGAAACTGAGGAAATCGTTCTAGTAATACATCTATAGAAATTATAGTCCTTATGCCGGCTTGCTCAATTGCTGATTGAATTGCACTTCGCCCTAAGGTGAAATTTAAATTAACTGGTGTTTTATTAGCAAATAATAACGCTAGGTTAGCAATATGTGATCCTGCCCCTGCTGGAAGGGCGATCCCTATTCGTCGTTCATTGATATGTTTTTTTATTTTTTTTGCTAACAATAATGATAATGCCAGGAGTATACCAGCGCGTATAACTTTAGGATTATCTGTTGTATAGTCAGTCAAAACAATTTTTAAGGGATTCCTAGCTAATACATGAAAGATATAATTCCCAAGATTGCCATCTAGTATTGGTAAATTTTCAATAGATTTTATATCATTTTCAAAAATAAAATCACTGTTGTTTATATTTTTGTGTACAGACGAAAAATCGTAACGTTTTATAGAGTGTAAGCTAGAATAAATACTTTTTAGTGACATTATATTATGTAATTTGGTAATTGCTCAAATTTTGTGAAAATTATATTTGGCTTACAAGTATTAATTTCTTCCTCTGAAGATGCATTATTGTATGATTTTGCATCACCGGCAAATAACGCAGTTTTAAATCCAAAATTGTTAGCAGGTATAATATCACAGTGAGCATCATTGCCGATATACAATGTTTCATCAGGGTCTATTCCTAAATGACGCAACCCTTGAATACATGTCTCAAATAAAATAGATGAAGGTTTTATATGCTTATGTTCAAATGACCATATACAGATTGGTTTTTTAAAACCAAGTGTTTCTAGACTATTTTGATATAACGTTTCTAACGCTAACGGTGTATAAAATTGTGCTGTAGATATTACCCCGGAACAAATGTCGTTATCTTGTAATGTTCGCAAAAATTCTATAGTTCCTTGGCGCGGCCATACAGGGTTAACACGAAATTCGTAGTTTAATATCACTCGTCGTATAGATTTTTCTGTCATGTCACCATCAACGATTCCTTGTGTAAATAGCTCATTCAAATAATCTTGCCATACATCACAAATATTTATTTCAGGATACGTAATTCCTTCAGACTTTCTGATGCCGTAATGAATGTTTATATATTCTCCGTACATTTCACCCAAATTAATATCTGATTCTGAAACTTCAAAATTAGAAACTTTTAAGGCTTCTCGGATAGCTGTATCATTTTCAAGAGGGGATTCTGATAGTGAGTTTTTACCAACATTTGAAATTAATAATGTGCCATAAATATCAAAAATTACTGCTCGAATATTATTTATTTTTTTTAATTTTGGTTTTACTTGAGTTGGTGTTGATTTTAATGGCTTTGAAAGGGTTTGTATTATTTTTGAAACCGTCATAAATTTATGATTTGTTGAGCTTCGCCTAACATTATACTGTTAACAGGTCAAGGATTTTAATAATAGATTTTAATCAAAAATATTTAGAGTGCTTGAATTTTTAGTGGAAATTTCTAAGGTAAGTTTAATTGAATATTTATGATAAAATTTATTTCTGCCATTGATGAATCTATTGTTCAAGCAGTAAATTGTTATTTGTTGGAAAATATATTGCAGGAATGTACTGTAGAAATTGAAACGGAAACAGGGCAGTGCTTTTTATGTGGCTATTATGATGACGTTGAAACTGGTAAAAAATTTTTCCAAGATATTAAAAACGTGTTTCCAAATATCGGTGATATAAAATGCCAAGAAATAAATAATACTGATTGGGAAAATGAATATAAAAAGTACTGTAAGCCTTGGAATTTTAAGTATATAGACTGGGTCCCATTGTGGTTGAAGGATGAAATTAAGCCACGAGAAGGTGTGGAACCAGTATATATTGACTCTTCTTTAGCATTTGGAACAGGGATGCACGAAACTACACGTTTATGTGTCAATGGATTAGAAATGTTTTACACGATGTACAGAAGAACTGCGGATTTGTGTGTAAAGAAGTGTATTGATATTGGATGTGGGACTGGAATATTAGGAATATCTGCTATAAAAATTGGATTACAGTCGTCTTTTTTCATAGATAATGATGAACAAGCAATAAAGGTTTGTAAGGAAAATGTTCTAAATAATAATGTAAGTCCAGATAGAGTAGGATATGTGTGTTCTGACTTACGAGTTGGATTATTAGGAAGACAAGGTGACTTAGTTTTTGCCAATATCTCATCGGATGTATTAACCGATAATGTTGAAATAATTGTGTCTTCAGTAAAGCCAGGAGGATTACTGTGCCTAAGTGGAATATTAATAAAAGAAATGGATACTGTGAAACCGATATATAAAAATTGTATTACTAACGTATGGGATTCTGTGTTGGAATCTTACGCCGAAAAAGGAGAGTGGGGAACGTTGATTTTTTGCCGAGGATAATTTTCCTTGCTTTTATTTTAAAACACTTAGGATAATTAAAAAGCGAGTATATAAAAATGAAAAACCATATTGTTGCGATATTAATGCTTGGACTTACTTTGTGTACTGGATGCAGTACTACAGAGGGAACATTAGGTGGAGCTGCTATAGGTTCAGGATTGGGCGCAGGGGTAGGGTATGCCGTTGGTAAACAGGGTGGTGCTGCATTAGGTGGTGCGGTTGGTGGATTAGCTGGGGGAGCTTTAGGGCACCATGTTGCTGAAAGTGAAAATTCTAAACAAGTGCTTCAACGTGCATATGTGCAGGAAGCTAATGACTATAATAAAAAGGGATGTCGTTCATATTTAGTATCATCGCGTGAAAAGGGTAATGAATATAAACGTTTGGAGCTTGAATGCTTAAAATTAGAAGTAGAAAAAGAAAAACTTGAATTAGAGAAACAGAAGATAGCTTCTCGAGATCTTTTAGAAGAAAATCATGAAATGAATCAAAAAATTTTTGAATTGGAAAGAAAGTGTTTGGAATTGGAAAAACAAAAACTACAATTAGAAAAACAAATGTTGTCAGAGTAGTGACATTTTTATAAAAGAAATTTTTAAGGTATGGATAACGGTACACTGGATTTGAGTGACTTAAAGGATTTTTCTTTTCAACCTGAGTGGAGTCGTCAAAAATCGAATCAAATTAGTTCTGTAGATGGGGACATTAGAAAAAATGATAAACAATTCGAAAATTATCACGACTCAAAGCAAGGTCGTAATTTTTCCAAAGAAGATAAGAAATATATTTCTAAAAAAAATTTAGATGGGAAAATTGGTGCCCATAAAAAATCTTTTAGAAAAAATCACGATAAATCTACGAAATACAATTTTGTTCCAGTTGTTGACGCAGAGTTTTATCCAGAAGATGGTAATTTTGATAACGTTGTAAGCGCTTGTCGTTTAACGTGTAAAACATATGAACTTTTTAATATTGCTCGATTATTTTTAGAAAAACCAGAAAGATTTGTAGTCGTAATAAAAAAGCGACATAGTTTTAAGGATACTAATTTATATCTTACAGTTGATGATGAATTAGTGTTTTTAAGTAAAAATGAAGCTGTTCAACATGTTCTAGAACATCATATTGAGAAGTATTTTACGGTTAAAGAACAAGAATGTGAAGTTCCAAAAGGAACCTTTGTGTGCATACATAAATGTGGCCTAACCGGGAAATTACTTTGTCCACCAAATTACCATAAGTATCAAGAATTATTGATTGAACATCACGAAAGATATTTATCTCATATTCCTTTTGAGCGCTTTAAGGATCATATTGAAAAAATCTCTGATCAAGCAGTTATAGATGATTGGAAAGCTCAGGCATCCAAAGTAAAGGTCTTTATTCCTAAAATTGAGGGTTGCGATAAAGAATTAACCAGATATTTTGATGTAAAACAAGCTTTTTTGGAAAATTTTCAGGAAGGCGCTATAAAATCAGCTAATTCTTTTAGAATTAAGGGTGAAAGATTAGCTAACATGCCACGAGGGGTATTACGCAAGTCATTATTTTATTTATTAATGCGTGAAAAAAGATTTCCGTTGGGCTTAGCTAATAATTTACGTGGAAAGTTACGGCGGGCGCATTTTACAATTTATAAAATACAGACTGAAAAATCAAAAATCTCTTGTACGTGTGCAGTTAGGAGAAAATTTCGCTCAATAGATGATAAATTTGAAGGAGATATTCAAAAAATTATTGATTACATAGACGAGCATAAAAATGTTAAAGCATCAGAGTTATATAATTTTATCTATCCTGATGCTCAAAATGCTGCTGATGGAGAAAAGGATGTACAATTTTCTGAGTTCGCTAAAAATTTAAATTGGTTGATCCATGAAGGATATGTTTCTGAGTTTGAAGACGGTCGTTTAGTCGCTACGGTCATCATGTCGAAAGAACAAATCGAAGCTATGAAAAAATCAGAAAATAGTGGGGATGAGGTTCAAGATTCTGAAAATGTGGTGAATGAAATAGTAGGGGATAATATATTTAATAATGAACTAAATGAAACAGTGGAAGAAGCCCAAGAAGTTATTTCTTTGAAAAATGTTCAGCCTAGTATAGATGTTGAAACGGGTGTCAATTCCCAACTGGAAAATTTAGAAATGGAATCACTAAGTAAGGATGATTTCAAAGAAAAGAATTAGACTTTTTCTTTACTAAAGAAAATATTCTCGTTATTCTATACCTATCTTTTTCATATGAATATATTAATTATAGGTGGAAATGGATATGTTGGTAGGCATTTAGCTGTTAAGTTAAAAAAATATGGGCATCGTATATCTATTGTAGATAAAAATGATGTTAATGATTTATCATCCAGTGGGTTTTCAGTAAATATTGGCGATTTTGGTGATATGCAATTTATGAGTAAGGTTCTCAGGCAAGAACATCCTGAGTTAGTTATTCATGCTGGTGGACTGTCTCGTATAGATGAGTCTATTGCTATTCCGATGGCATATTATAGTAACAACGTTGTCGGAAATGTTTTTTTGATAAACATGTTGCTGTCTTTTAATATAAAAAAATATATATTTGTTTCTTCAGCAGCAGTTTTTGGCGAACAAGATAAGTTACCTGTTAACAAGTTATCTTTAAGAAATCCTATTTCACCTTTAGGTGATTCTCAAGTATTTGTAGAGAATATGTTAGAGGCTTTTAGGCTAACTCATGGAATAAGTTATGCTATTATGCGTGCTCCAAATTTAGCAGGCTTAAGTGAGAAAGAAGATAATTATTTTATAAATACTCTAGGGGTAGGGTTAATTCCTTCGATTATGGAATATGCATTAGGGAAACGGGAATTCGTTGATGTTTATGGTATTTCTTATGGCACAATTGATGGTACGAGTGCACGTGATTATTTACATGTTGATGATTTTTGTGAGGCATGTTTGAACGTAATGCCGCACTTAGAAGTTCGTAGAGAAAAGCAAATTTTTAATGTTGGATTAGGTCGAGCACATTCTGTTAGAGAAGTATTAACTTGTGCAGAAAAAGTTATTGGTAAGCAGATAGAAACTAAAATCTTTCCTGAACGCGAAGGAGATCCTTCGCGTATATATTATGATTCATTTTCTGTTCGTACAGTGTTGGATTGGCGCCCAAAATATGAAACATTGGAAAGTATAATAAATTCTATTTGGGAAAAAATTAAGTTGAGCAGCGAATGATGATAATCATTATCCATTGTAATGAGTGATAGTTCGTCAAAATTTTCAGAAAAAAATTCAAGCATATTAAGCGTAGGGCCATCCCGTTATAGAATATTAAATGATGGATCTGCAAATGTTGTTGAGTGGGAAATTGTACTAGCTGACAATTCTTGTCATAAAATATTAAACTACAACCTAAATAATAGTATTTCCGGTTTTCATTTTAATGTACGGGCATTACCAATAGTTGGATTATCTGCTATGTCATTAGATGATTTATTTTTTACAATGTCAGAATGTAGTTGCGAAAGTACAGTTTTTGAACTTTCACAGTCAGATTTGTGCAATATTTGTCTGCCAAATATAAGATATTCATTTTATGATCTTTCTCTTAGGGTTGAAATGAGTCTTAAAAACGTTAGTGTGTTCCCGATATATTGGTGTCCAGTTATTATGCTTAATTTACATTTACCTTGGCATAAAAATTTATCCTTGGACCAGTATGTGATTCACAGTAAGGCTAAAAAGAAGCTAGTTCTAAACAAGGAGTATACTATTTTAGAAAGTGGTAGGTGTTCAGATAAATTACCATTACGAGAGTTAGATTCTGGAATTATTGCTGCGATTAGTAATATTCAAGATCCACGAGTAGCGATAACTACAAAAAATGAGGAAGAGACGATTTACGTTACTTTTAATGGAAAATATCCTAATGCTTGTTTAGGATTAAGTAGATCTGATACAGAATACTGTACAAAATTATTGTGTATGATGGATATCCCTGAAGATGAACCCTCAGGGGAGTTTTTGCATCATAAGTGTATTCCAAGTGGTCAAACAGATACTTTTGCTATTGAGCTTAGTGTTTGTTAACTTTTTTGTATGTTCTCCAAAATGTTTTTGTAAATAAACATAATATCGGATATATTTCTAAGCGCCCAAGAAGCATTATTACGCTTAATAATACTTTAGAAATATTACTTATATTGGTGATATCTATTTCTGCAAATAGTATTCCAGAGTTGGAAGATGATGAAATAATAATGGAGCAAATATCTTTCAGATTAATTTCAGGATGGATGCATGACATTAAAACTATACCAATTAGTATTAGTATTAAGTGTAGATGGACAAAAGACAATTGAGTTATTACACTGCTTTTTTCTATGTTTTCTTGATTGAGTTTTAATGTACGTATTATGTGAGGATGAAACATTTGTTCTATTTTCATTAATATTGTTTTTTTTATGACAATTAACCTGGCAATTTTTATTCCGCCGGCAGTTGAACCTGTACATCCACCAAACAGCATTATTGTAATGAAAATAATACATGTAGTACTAGGGAAGTAGTTGTAATTTTTTACCGAAAATCCAGTTGTTGTTATAGTTGATGCAACTTGGAAAATGTTATCTAACATAGAAATGTTGATTTTATTCAGAAAATTTATAACACTTATTAAAATAACACTAACTAATATAATTTTCAAAAAAAATTTCGTTTCTTCATTTTTTTTAAAAAAGAGTACTTGAAAAATAAAATAGCTGCAATTATTTGAAAATTTATTCCACCAATAATCATAAAAACAATTGCAGATATTTTCAACCCAGGCGAATCAAAATGTGCAAACCCGTCGCTGTAATTCGATAAACCGCCAGTTGATACTGTAGTGAATGCATGACAAATCGCGTCAAATATTGACATTCCGAAAAAATAAAATGCAAATATACATGAAAGGGTAAGGATAGTGTATATAATAAATATGTTATACGACATTCTTTTTACAGAATAAGCGGTAAGTTCATTATCTAAAAATGAAGTTTCATAGTTGTATAATTTTTTTGCATTTGACCCTAAAAAAGGTAATAAAAAAGCAAAAAGTACAATAATTCCCAAACCTCCAATCCATTGGGTAAGTGCTCTATATATTAATAAACTTTTTGGAAATTCTTCAATGTTACGAAAGATAGAGTATCCAGTTGATGTATACCCGCTAGTTGATTCAAAAAATGCGTTGATTAATGAACATTTATCTAAAAATAAAATATATGGCAGGCTGCCGATTAAGATAACTGTTATCCAGCTAATAATTACAATCAATATAGCGTCACGATGAAAAATTGTAAAATTTTCTGATTTGGAGAAAAACAGTAGTGAGCAAGCAATTAAAAAATTTCCAATATTACATGCTATCCATTTCCATGTATTGTCTTCATGATAAATTAAGCTAGTTATTATTGGCAGCATGAATACTACTGATAAACAGAGTAAAATTAGCCCAACTGTGCGTATTTTTAACTTAATATTCATGAATTTTTTGCAATTTTTTATTTTTTTTTAAATTTTTCTTGTTTTATGTTAAACTTATGATATCTTGTCAACGTAAGTAAGTTAGTTGTTAATTAATATTTAAGCATGGGTTGTGTGTTGTCTATATGGATCTAAGAAAAGAAGTTAATGGTGTACTTGAGAAATTAGGTTCTTCTTTGGGATTGCAAGATCTCTCATTAGATGAGAACAACCACTGTATTTTATTATTTGACGATAAGGTTATTTTGAATCTAGAGTTAGATGAAACTAATGAACTGTTAGTGGTATATTCTTATATAGGAGAAGTCCCTTTTGAAGGGAGGGAGAATATTTTTGAAACTATGTTAGAATCTAACTTTTTTTGGCGAAATACGCAAGGAGCTACATTGGGTATCGATAAACATACCCAGACTGTTGTTCTTGCTTACCCCATGGAACTTCCTTTAAAAAATAAAGAAATTTTTGAAGAGAGGCTGGCAGTTTTTGTGGATGTTACTGAGCAATGGATTGATAGACTTGACAGAATGACACAAGAAGCTGAAGCTTTAGCTAATGAAGAACGATAATCTCATATGTTTTGTCGTCTTGATTTTATATGCAAAAAGCATATGAAAGTAACATAGGGATCTGAAAAGAGCATGAGTAGTAGTATATCTGGAGGAGTTTCAGGGAGCCATCTTAACTCTGAGGTGGTGGGTAGCATAAATTCTGAGAGTGAGCGAAAATATTCAAAAGCCTCAGGTAGGATTTATTCCCCAGAATTTCATTTGCAAGGTATAATAGAAGCACGCAATGTAGATGTTAAGCAACTGGTTCAAAGATTAAAAGATCGTAAAGTTGAAAAGTTGACTAGAAATGATTTTGATCAAGGTTTTCATAAATTTCGTGCTATGGGAATGTTTGTGGGAGGTGGACACTTTGGCAATCGGAGCGTGAAAATTTTATAAATAAAAAAAATAATTGCTCTGGTAGCAATTTGTGTTCTTTATGTTTCTGTTTTTCATGAACGGACATAAAAATAGTAACGATGACGAAAAATTTAAGCGTATTCGTTGGGTAAAAAAAATTTTAAGATATTTACCTCGTCGAGCATCAGTTCATAACTATCCTGTTCTTAAGCATTTTTCTGAAATTATAAAAAATAGATCATATTTATGGTCATTTAGATTAGATGATATTATTCCAGCATTTTATATAGGTTGGATAATTACCTTAACTCCCATTCCTTCGATTTGCCAAATTATCATAGCATTAATTGTGGCCATATTATGTAGGGCAAATGTTATGATATTAGTAGGACTGCAGCTTTTATCAAATCCATTTACCTTTATATTTTTATGGGCAATTACTCATAAAGTTGGTGTTGCTGTAGTGTATTTATTAGGGTCAGATTCTGTTACAACATTGGTTCAAGACACCTGTGCGACGTTTACGTGGAGTATGGGTAATTGTTGTAAGACAGTAATACGTTGGTTCGCAACGACCATGTTGGGTGCAATAATCCTTGGTTTATTTCTTGGTTTTATTTCATCAAGTATTTGTAAATTTTTCGTAAGACGCGCTAAAAAGAAGATTTCAAAACTAAAGTAATGCTTTCACTGAGATCTGAAATAATTTTTGAGTCACATTTTCCTGTCATGTCGTAATTTAAATCAATCGGAATTTGTTTTTTAAACCAAGTTTTTTGCTTTTTTACTAACTTTAATGTATTGTGTAGTATTTTTGTAGGTAATGTTTCTAAATCAAATTTGTTAGACAAGTATTCGATTACTTCTCGATATCCAATAGCTGTACAGTTAATATTATTTAATTGATTATTTTTTACTAACATCTCTACTTCTGTTATAAGCCCTGATGCTATCATTTTGTAAATACGGTTGCGTAGACGCAGTTGTAAGTCATCGTCACTTCTTGTAAGTAATATAGTATATTTACTATATTTTGAAAATTCACTTTTCTGCTTTTGGAAGTTTTTACGCATTTGTTCAATAGTTAATCCAGATGATAAACAGCGTTTAAGAGCAGAAGATACTCTGCGAATATTATTTAAATCAATTGAAACTTGATCATTATTTAGTTTTAATAGAGTTTGTATTAAAAGATTAAAATCTCCTTTTTTTATTGCTTCGTTGACAAATTGTTCTGCTGTGGAAGTGATAATAATATTATCGATAATGGGATAATAGTACGATTTTAAATAAAATCCGGATCCTCCTACAATTAGAACATTTTTCTTTCGGGCTAAGATATCTTGTATTGCTTGTTTTGCATGGAAAATGTACTGAGAAATGTCGAAATGTTGATCAGGGTTGATTAGATCTATACAGTGATGAGTAACTTCTTGTAGCTCTGATACTTGTGGTTTTGCTGTACCGATATCAAGTAACTTATAGACTAACAAAGAGTCACATGACACAATTTCTGCATTTATTATTTTAGCCAGTTGAATAGAAATGCTTGTTTTCCCGACGCCAGTATATCCTGTTAAAACAAAAAGAATTGGATTCTTCATTTAAAATTCAATGAGATCAAGTTTTATGTTAAATTGGCAATGACTTTCTCGAGATGCTTTATGTCGAAATGTAATATAATATTCAATATACCAAGAATGTCCAAGTTTAGATTTTAATGAAAAGCATTGCTCAGTAAATTTTTTTATTCGAGCATCAAATTGAGTCATAATGTAGATATTTATTCTAGAATTTAATTGTGTGGAAAATTTTAGGCCACATTGACAAGTATCATTTTGTATAGTATGTGTTAAAAGTTCCAGTTGCCATACATTGCCATCATGTATATTAGTAGATGTTGTTGTTTCTTCTAATGTTAATGTCTGGGTGTAAATTTTGCTATATAATTGAAAGGACAACCAGTTGGAAAAATTAATTTCTGAAAATAAATATGAATTTGACAGTGTTGATTCTTTTTTGTTTATGTCTTCATTGAAATTGCGCTTGAGTAAAATATCTTGAAAAAAGTCTAATTTTATTAAGTCGCGTGCAATATAGTTATTTGTTGAAGTTTGCAGCGTGTTCCTAACTCCGACTCTGATCATATTTTGTGGCTTAATATCATCGATATTTCGTATATCAGCAAGATTTATAATCGGCATATTAGTTTCAAAAATATCACGCTCAATTATTGGATAATCAGATTTATTTCTTTTTACTTCTGGGATATAGCGATATTGTAATATTGGTTGAACGATATGTTTTAAACCATTTATTCCCCACGTCGAATTTGTAGTATCTGATTTTCCGCTAAAGAGCATATTAGCATCAAATCCCAATTGTGTAACGATGCGTGAAAAATCATGATATCCAGTGCAATTTAAATATTCTGTTGTACGTACAGACATTATTGGTGTAAAATTTAACCAATCTGAATGATCGATTGGCATAGACAGCCCATAATAAATATCAAATTTATCTAATTCATGTTTAGTGTGCTCATTATCATACCCTTTTAAATGAGTATAGTGCATAAATGCTCGATTATATATATTAGAGTTCCAAAGTTTTTTAGTAAGCATGTTAATACGCAACTCTGGTACCTGTGAAACTGTTTGATAAAAATTGTTTATATTTAGCCTGGAGAAAGCAGAAATAATATAATTGTCTTTATAATATGTTGTTTCTATAAACGATTCTGGTATTTGTTCATTATTATACCATGTTGGTCTAAAATCACGTGTTACTTCTGGGTCGTTCCATAAAGAAAATCTGCTAATAGCGTCGAAGTGATCATTAAAATGAAATTTATTTTTACTTTTTAAAAGAAAACGATCTTTTTCAATGAAGTCTGAAGATATGCCTTGATTACGTAAACTTTTGCTGCCATTATCATGAATAAACCCGAATTTAGTTTCACTAAACAGACTATGGTTTATATCATCTTTTTTTTCATATTTAATAGCTGGGCCTAATAAAAATCCTCGTTTAGTATATACATCTAATAATCCACCGACTTTTGTGGTCGGGTTTGCACGAAAGTAAAAATCATTTCTTGTGAAAAGTCCGAGATTTTCTTGAACACCGTAGTCATTTTTTAACCAAAATGGATGTTGAGCTATTGGAAATGTGTACTTAGGAAGATAAAAAAATGGTACTTCCCCAATTTTAAAAACTACAGATTTAGCGTGTACTTTTTTTAATTTTTTTATCTCAAATTTTTTTGCATGAATATTTGGAGAAAATTTATCAGGCTGCCCAAAATACAGTGTTCCATTGTCGATTTGTTGGTAGTATTTTTCTATATACAATTGTGTAGCGTTGATAATAATTGGTGACAAATAAATTTTGCTGTCTTTTGTAGTTATACATTGCTTTTGAATATCGTAGTCTATTGAATCGGATGTCATAAACATTTTTTTGTTTATGAATATAACGTTGCCATTTGCAATGGCCTTACTCTGATCAGCATTCATTTCAATTTGATCTGCTCTTAGGCTAATTCTTTCAGAAATTAAATGGACATTATCATTAGCAATTAGATGTTTACTTGTTGGATCATACTCTATTGGCCCATCAGCGCTAAGTTCCATTCCAAATAAAAAATTGTTAATTAGTGCACCGAATATTATTATATAAAAATAAATTTTCACAGTATTTATTATTAAATGTTACTACAAATATCATGTACCATAACAAGGATAATTATTTTGATTGAAGTGAATCAGATATTTTTGTCCAGAATGGGTCGTGAAGTTTATCTAATGCTGATAAAATTTCTCCTTGGATTAGCATGCTTTCTGCTTTTTTTCGTGAAATTCCACGGGATTGCATGTAATAGAAGTTAAATATATCGAAATATCCTACTGCAGCGCCGTGAGAACACGTAACATTTTTATTGCCAATATTCAAGGTTGGGGAAACATCTACATGTGCTTGATCAGACAGTAAAATTCCTTTTGTGTGATGAGAAGATGAACTCTCGTTGGCCTTGTTGTCAACTGTAATTATTCCGTCAAGCACGAAAGATGAATGTTCATCTAAAATTACGGAATTTTTCACTAAAGACTTGGAATAATTTGCGATATGATTTTGCCTAACTTTGAAATAAGCGTTATCATTGTTGTTTAGTATGCAAATGTTGCGAATGTCAGCTGATGAGTGTTCATCGATTAAATCAAGTTTTAAGTAAAGGTTTACTTTTGGGCACTGTTTTACGAAACATATTAATGTTAGTTCTGAATTTTTAAATAATTTGAAGTTTAATTCAAGGTTAACATGTTGTGTACCAGTGAATTGCGCAAAAATCATAACCTTTTTGTTTTCTTGGATATTACATGATATTATTCTGTTTTTTTCAGCAATTTGTAGTAAAATTTTAGATAAGTGATCTTGCAATAAAATTTCGTACTTTTCTGTTACTGGATTTAGAACAATAATTCTGTTAGCTTTTTTTTTAAGTGCGTTATTCATAAATGAATTATGTAGTTACTATCATAAGTACATGAGTTTGCATAGAAAATTTGTATAAAAATTTTTAATAAAAAGCTTGTAAAGGTTAATTAAGCTTATATGAGTGAAGCTTTGTTGTTGTTCTATACAACAAATAAAAGTCCCGTTCGTCTAGTCGGTCCAGGACACAGGATTTTCATTCCTGCAACAGGGGTTCGAATCCCCTACGGGACGCCAGTTTATGGTCTTTTTTATACACTTTTCAAAGCTTTAAAGAATACTAGCAAATATATCAAGAATGTACCTGTAGCGTTTTTGTTTAAAAAAATACAAAAAAGATATCCCATGCACTTTTAATTACAGTATTAAAACACCCCACACTACCTTGAGTTTAAGGTAGTAATTTCACAATTGAATCATGATTCCCACTTTTTATAGTAAAACACAAAGCTTATTTTTTTGCCCACAATAAAGACTTATTAAAAAACAAGCTTAAACTATAAATAAAATTCAGTATATTAACTAGACCTTTGTTTTTTTGGAGAGAGAAATTCTACTATTCTATTAAAAAGATTGCCTGCTCTTTTAATAGTATCATTGCCTGGTGTTTTTGATCCATCAGAAGTATTGCTGTTCACAAGTTTTGCAAAATCTCTACTTTCCTCTAAAAGTGCATTACTTTGA
>CAZALH010000005.1:0-61623 GCA_964486285.1 uncultured Opitutales bacterium
AAGTCAACCCCTTTGATCGAAAAAACTCAAAAAAAAGAATAAGTTTACAAATGATTTACAAATATCGATAAAGGTGCAGGGAATTACCTGAGGGCGCATTGGCAATTTTGTAAATAATGCTTCGTAAAACTTTTTAAAACTTTTGGGGGATTTTTAGGGGAAAAAGTTTTAGGGTTTTTGAATTATAGAACGTGATAAAATAGCGGATTGTTGGAGATTTTATAAAAAAAGTTTTACGGGAGGCCCTATATAGGGAGTTTCTATAAAACTTTTTTCTGAAAATAGGATGTTTTTTACAAAAATATCAACTAAAACCTAATCTTTGTAACCTTTGAATTTGTTGTCTTTTAAACTGCAATATACCTTTGTCCATCTTTCTTAATAAGTCCACTTTCAACAAGTTTATGAACATGTATAGAAACAACACCTTTAGTAATATTTAGTTCCTGAGCGATATCAGAATTAGAATCTACACCGGATTTAATTAATTCGTAGATTAATTTTTTAGTATCTGTTAATTTCCAATTGACCGACATGTGAGCATTATTAGTGACGAAAGTCCAATCCAGAGAAGGCTCGTGTAAGCCATCGTCTTCACGGTTTTTAGTAAATACAGTGGAGAATGCTGTACCTTTATCGATATTAGCGAATTTAAAGTTAGGAGAGACTTTAATTACCCAATCTGCGGAATCTTAACGTCTAGAGGTACCACGCATGTCATTACCATCACGATTAGCATGATGGATGATAACCACTGTGATCCTGGCATGTCGAAAGCGTAATAGCCAACCAAGGACCTGTTCCCAAGAATCAGCTTCGTTCTCCTTCATGCCCGAACAAAGACAAGATAGATTGTCAAGGAATAGTACCTTTATGGAATCAGTAATGCAATAAGAAAGTAACCATTCTTGTTGCTCTTCTTTGCACAAGTTTAAGATAATTTCCTGATCAGCAAGATCTTCATGAGATAGCAGATAAAGATTATCAAAAGGAGGGTTGTCTAATAGTAATAGACGTTCTTTCATTGAGCTGAGAGGCATTTCGCCGTCGACATATAAAGTTTTCCAGGGAGATTCGCATGTCCAAGGGCCATAATAAGTTATACCTTTACTGATAGATATTGCCATATCCCAAGCGAACTATGTTTCACTTGTTTTTTTGTTTGATGTTTTTTGAAAGAAAGATAGAAAATTCTAGCGTGAGTATTGGAGGTGTACAAGAATTTGGATTGGTAAAGGATAGAAATGATAGCACGCTGCTTGTGGGAACATCTGAACCACAAGACATGATGACTCAAATGAGGACTCAAATTAACGGCATATGTCCAAGTAATGTGGATAGTATGCCAAGAAATATTAAAGAAGTTAAAACTTTATGGAGCAGTGTAGCTTCTTGTTTTGCCAATGTTTGTTTTGATAGGAATAGACAAGTTAATTTGGAGAGTTGTGAAATGTTAAAGGATTTTATTGTTCAACATTGTTCAGGTACACCTATAACTCAAAACCCATTTTGCTATATTCCAGGAATGGAGTTAATACGTGATCAGGTATTATCGGTATTGGGTAAAATTGAAACACCTCTCCCTTGTGGAAATGGTTATACGCAGTCTTTAGCGAGTATATTAAGAGATATCGAAAAGTTCGATTTAAATAAATTTTCTGTCGCTGGCAAACAAATAATAAAACACATTGCCCATGTTGATCAGATGAGTTCGATTTCAGATGCAGGTCATGTCATTTTACAATCTCTTTTTACCCCACATAGACAAATTTCTCTTCCTACCTGTAATATGGATGCGATAATAATAAGTGAAACATTTAATAATCCAGCAAGATTAGCTAGAATTTTTAAGGATATTTTGTGCAGCAGTCCTGAGGCGCAAATAAATTTAGCTTCTCAGAATACTATTACTATACAATCTCCTACTGAAGATTGTTGCTTAGAGGTGAGACCCAAAAATCCTGAGAATGAAGATAATCAAAAGTATTTATTATTTAAAGAGGAAGAAGAAGAGATGCGAACTTTAGAAGGTATTTCTTTAATAAGGAATGATAAAGAAGAAACAATTGGGTTGAAAATACCAATAAATGATCTAAATGATGTATTGCTTGCAAATTTAATGCAAAATGTATATGGAGGAGATCAGGGTATAGTTGTAACAGAAGGTTTTATTAGATCGCGTGAATTGTATTTTGGTATTCCTGGCAATTGTGGTTTTATGAGGGAACCGATAAAATGTAATCCACAAAAAACTGAATGGAGGGAATGTATATTTCAAAATGGAGAAGTAGAAAATATTCCTATTCATTATTTTTCATCAGAAGCGATGCGCACATTAATTACCCAAGCCCAACAATTGAAAAAGCAAGGGCTAAATATTGTTTCAACTTTTTTCTCACAGCCTAACAGTGAAGTTGATCCAGCGAATAAAATCAAAGGGCAATTCGATTTAGATAAAATTAATGGTCATGTTGAAAATTTATATTTAGATAGTGTAATTGATATACAAAATATGAAGATCGATGACTTCCGAATTATAGGAGATAGAAACTGGATAGTAGAGGATGGGGAACCTGTTTATTTAGGAATACATAAATTAAACGATCAGTTTGTATTTACAGTAATGAAAATTAGTGTAAATCCTGACTCAGGACAAAGACAACTTAATTGTGATGATGGGGAATACGGAGAAATAGGTCAGATATGTTTTTATAATCAGTAAAACTTAAAATTTTCTTGACATAGATTAACAAATATTAGGCTAGGTTAGCATGAATTCTGGATCTTTTAATGCGAGTGATGTCAAACATGTGTTTTTTCAACCAACATATTGGGGTCTTGGAAATATGCACAGGCGTGATAAGCAAGGGCGTGTGTGCGAGTTCGGTAGTAATGGGGAGAACAAATGCGTTAAAGCTGATGAACAAGGGTTACCTCTTAAAGAGGAAGGTAAATTTATCTCTTCAGCAGTAACAAATGATTTAGCAGAAAGAGATGTAACAGCTAAGTAAATGTGTTAATATCCTTTTGTTGTTTTAGAATGAATGCTGGGCCTTCTGAAATAAGTCCCGGATTTGTTTTTTTGGAGCGAAGATTTGTTTTTATTTGAAAAATATGATAATAGCATAAGGGAGCTAGTTTTCTTGTTCTTGCCTCACTAATTTTTAGAGATTTTAACCCGGAATAGCGTCTGGTTAATAACCAATTAACCAACGTTTGTGTCTGAATTCCAAGAAACTTTGCAGCTTCATCGATTCTGAGAAGTTCGTACTTAGCATCTGCACTTGCATTTGCGACTTGCTGTGCAGCTATGTTGCTGTCGCAATTCTATTAACCATGGTTAATTTAAACAAAGATAATTTTACATTTTGTAACAAAATTTTATCAATAAAATGTAAAAATGCTCTTGAATATGTAATTTTTGGTCTTTAAATACCAGAAAATGCCTTTTCTAGTCCTGCTCTAACAGGATCGTTAGACAGTCTGGCATAAATAGCGGTAGATTGCTGAGATTTATGGCCTAAGGACTTTCCAATAACGACTAAGCTAACTCCTGCTATGGCCTGGTAACTACCATTTGTTCGCCTGAGAACATGTATTCGCAAGTTAGTTAATCCAGCACGTTCTAATATACGTTTCCACGCACTTGCCGGTTCCACAAAATGTCCAGTTTTACTTTTAGAACTAAGGAATACCCATGGCGAGGTCACTTTTAAACCGATACGATCATGTAAAATTTCAAGAGCTTGTTCAATTAATGGTACACGTATAGGATCACCATTTTTAGTATCTGGGATTCGCCACTCGTTAATATTGAAATCAATATCTTCCCACTTCATGCTTAATACGTTTGCTCTACGCGCTCCGGTATA
Organism: uncultured Opitutales bacterium; assembly: GCA_964486285.1. Classification (GTDB taxonomy): domain Bacteria; phylum Verrucomicrobiota; class Verrucomicrobiia; order Opitutales; family JAIRKQ01; genus JAIDVZ01. The sequence continues at coordinate 3,873 of CAZALH010000005.1, forward strand.
TAAGCATATTAAGAAAAAGTCACGGGCATCGCGATTCGGCTCATTATTTAATGCTTCCATTAGTTGAGGTAATTCTTCTTTTAAAACAAATCGATCACGTTTTTGTTCCTTGAATTTTGAAATCCCTGTAGCTGGATTTGTTCCTTCCCAGCCCCAGGAGATCATCTTGTTGTAAATTGCTCGTATATATGTTAGCGCTAAGTTAGCTGCTATTTTCCCATGTTGAAAACCGATTTTGTTGTGCAATTCTTGAAGTTCGCATTTTTTAATCGAAGAAAGTTTCCTACTGGTCCATAATGGAAGTATTTTTTTAAAGCATGATTTGATATTTTTTTTAGTGTTAAGTTTATTTTCTATTTGTATATGCCTATCCATATACATCTGAAAAGCTTCACCAAAAGTTTTATCTTTAGATAATTTTTGTTTTTCTTCGTATGGATCTTTACCAGCTGCGATTTCACCTTTAATTTTTTGGGCAGCTTTTCGCGCTTGTTCAATTGTCATATCCGGGAAATGTCCAAGAACTATTCGTTTTATTTTGTCTTTGTATACGCTTACGTACCATGAAACTTTTGTGACCAGTAGGGGTTATGTACAAACTTAGTCCTTTTTCTTTAGTGTCACAAAAAGTTGATGTCCCTTTAGATGAAATTGGTAACACCATAAGTGTTGCTTTCGTAAAATTTATTTCTGTTTTATTTTTCATAACTGTTGATTTTGAAATTTTAATTGCCCCAATGTTGCCCCGTACTGGAGGCAATTTTAGGCAAAAATTTACAAAATCTCAAAACTATTGTTTTGTTTTAGTTAAGCTCAAATCCCTTAAAATACACAAATTTATAATGATTTATAATTCGCGGCAATTTTGTATTTTTTTAGAGAATATAATTCGCAATGATAAGGTCGTCGGTTCGATTCCGATCGGCTCCACCACATGCAAGTAACAATTAATATTTTATTAACATTCTGCATTGCTTGAATTAAACTAAGTGACTTGTTTATTATTTGACTTACACAGTGTAATTAAATGTGACAGTAATTTTAAAAATTACAGTGAATATCATTTTATATGTACTGTCTTTTAAAACGCTTCAGAGTTCTTAAGCAATACTTGAGGATAGATAGGAGGAATATGGTCTAGATATATCTATTGTTAATGATTGCAGTGTTTGATTTGGTATTATATGGGAATTGTCGTCAAGAATTTGCACGTGAAAAAGAAAACGGAACATTTGATCAGCTTATAGTGAGTCCATTAAACTCTTTTGAAATTCTTATTGGGAAAACAGTTCCCCCGTTGATCATTGCAATGATTCTTACCATGCTTATGGTATTTTTCATAATAACTTTATTTAAAATACCATTTTTAGGATCATTTTGTCTGTTTTTTTCGGCGATTTTTGTATCACTGCTGCCGCTCGTCGGTGTAGGGTTATTTATATCGTCAATATGTAAGACGCAACAACAAGCAATCCTTGGAGTAATTGCATTTCAAATGCCAGCAGTACTATTATCAGGTTTTATTTCGCCAATTGAAAACATGCCTTCTATTGCTCAATATATAACTTATTTAAACCCTGTAAGATTTTTCATAGTATTAGTTAAAGGAATTTTTTTAAAAGGAATGTGTATTCAAGATATTGTTACAAATATGATCCCTTTGGTTATTATTGCAGCAATTACGCTGTCTATTGCAACATGGACATTTAAACGAAAACTAAACTAATTTGGTTTTTGATGAGTATCGTTTGTCGAAAAAAAGTTCGAAGTATTAGTGCTTTTGTAAGTAAATTTTTTTTTGAAAAAGCATTAGAAAAGTTTCCCTAATTGACCATTGTTAAGATAACACTTATTGATAGCTTTATATAAGAGGCTTACTGCGAAGGTTTCTAGAAAATATTGTAATAAAATTTTGTTTCCCAGTTAGATTTACCTTGTTAAGGACTCTAAATTTTTGAATTTATAATTGTATCTAGAATATTTTTGCCATATTTTTTGTTTTTAAATAAAAAACACTTTGCAGTAATCATAAAAATTTATTATATCCTTTGCTATTGCATGGATTTATATAAACTTGAAAATGGTCTATTAGATAATTTGAAAGAATCTGCTTTGATTTCTAAAGGGCTTATATGTGACATGGTTGCAGATGCAAAATCTGGACATTTAGGTGCTGCTTTAGGATGTGCTTATATAGGAGCTGCGTTGTTTGGAAAGTTGTTAAATTTTTCTCCTAATCACCCAAGATGGATTAATCGAGATAGATTTGTTTTATCATGTGGGCATGCAAGCGCTTTTTTATATACTTGGTTACATTTATCGGGTTATAATATTACTTTAGATGATTTAAAAAATTTTCGAAAATCACACAGTAATACCCCAGGACATCCAGAATTTGGAATTACACCAGGGGTAGAATGTACAACTGGTCCATTAGGGCAGGGGATTGCTAATGCTGTAGGTCTTGCACTAAGTAGTAAAAAACTAGAATCAGTGCTTAACCAAGACAAACCTGGTATGATCAATAACCGAGTTGTGTGTTTGACCGGAGATGGCTGCCTTCAAGAAGGAATATCTTTTGAAGCTTGCTCATTAGCTGGGCACTGGTGTTTAGACAATTTAATTATTATATATGATAGCAATAATGTCACTTTAGATGGAAAATTATCAAGTTCTCAGAGTGATGATATAAAAAAACGTTTCGATAGTTTTGGTTTTGATGTTACCTCTGTTCAGGGTGATGACATAAAAAGTTTTATATACTCTTATAATGAATTTCACGGTAAATTAAATGGCCGTCCTAAGTTGTTGATTGTAAACACAGTAATTGGTGATGGGATACCGGAAATAAGTGGCACTAATAAAGCTCATGGAGAAGCAGGTGTTAAATTTATTTTAGAAAGCAAAAAGAAATGGGGGTTGCCAGATCAAAAATATTTTGTTTCAGATGGAGTAAAGCAATTTTTCCGGAAACAAACAGATATTAGAAGTGAGCAGTATGACAGTTGGGGAAAAAAATTTGGGGAATTAGAAAAAAAGTGGATTGCTAAGACAACGACGAATGTAAATATTAATTTTGATTGTATTAAATTTCCACAAAGTGGTGTAGTTTCAACAAGGGTAGCTAATTCAGATATCATGCAGAAACTAGCAGACCAGGATGATTTAATGATTACTGGTAGCGCTGATTTATTTTCATCAAATAAAAATTACTTATTAGCAGGTTCGGAGTTTTCATCAGAAAACTATTTAGGGCGCAATATTCAATATGGCATTAGAGAACATGCAATGGGTGCAATTACTAATGGAATTTGTTATGATGGATATTTTCATTCGTCTTGTGCTACATTTTTAGTCTTTTCAGATTATATGCGCACACCAATTCGCATAGCTGCACTATCCAATATTCACAATTTGTTTTTATTTACACATGATTCAATTGCGGTTGGCCCAGATGGACCAACTCACCAACCTGTAGAAACCATAGCGTCATTGAGATGCATACCAAATTTATATGTTGTACGTCCAGCAGATTGTGAAGAATTAGTTGGGGCTTGGCAGTTATATTATAAAATGAAAATTCATCCTTTTGCATTTATCTTATCACGACAGGACTTAAAGATCATAGATACAATTTCAATTGACGATCGTCGTATGGGGGTTTTGCGTGGAGCATATATTGCAAAAAAGGAAACTGAAATTTTGCGATGTATAGTCATATCTTGTGGGAGTGAATTAAGTCTTGCTTTGGAGGCTGCAAAAGGTTTTAACGATGTTCGTGTAGTATCGATGCCGTGTATGAAGCAATTTGATGCACAATCACAAGAATATAAAGAACATATTCTACCAAAGGATTGTAAACATCGTGTAGTTGTAGAAGCTGGTGTAGCTGTACCTTGGTATAAATATGCAGGGACTGAAGGTATCTATATTTGTGTAGAAAATTTTGGATTTAGTGGTTCCCAAGAAGATTTATATCGCGCTAATGGACTAACTGTAGACAATATATTAAAAGCAATAGGAGAATAAAGTGAGAAAATTTTTAAAATTTATACTAGTTTTGCTACTAATAGTTGTTTTGTGCATTTTTTTATGTTTTTGCCCAAGTATTCAAAAATTTGTAGCTAAAAAAGTATTATCGCAGTATTTTGATAGTGTAAATGTTGCAGAATTAAAGGTTGGGCTATGTGGAGTTAATGTCAATCAGTTTAGTGTACAACATAATGATCTAACATTTAGATTTGATGATCTAAAAATTTCGTGGTCTCCGAAAGATTTATTCTTTTTCAAGACATTGAATATTACTAGTGGCACTATTTCTAATATTTCTGTTTCTTTGGAAAGTGAAGCGAAAGACCCTGTATATTATAATAGTAAAAATTGGCAGCCATTAGTGATTGATCGAGCTGTAATTGAAAAAAATTTGAATGAAGTATTAGTGAAGTTAAATAAATCACGTGCCTTTTTAAAATTTCCGTTTTCTATAAAAACTTGTTGTATAAATGGTTCTTTCGATATATATGAAAAAACTTTAGGTGAATTTTCTGCGAAGTTAACCAATTTTGATAAATCTAAGGTTGCAGATTTGAACTTTGATTTAACTTCTTCTTTTTCTCGTGGATTTGAAGGTGCATTTACTTTAAACACTATTGCTAAAATTTACAGAAATGCTGAAGGATATATATATCAAAGTGATATTCAATCATCAATTATTTCGAAAAACTTTGCTACAAATATTGAGCGTAATTTCAATTTACGTACGGGATTTACAAAAGATTGTAGTGAAATATATTTAAACTTTATTGACGAAAAAAATGCGCAGGAGATTTTAAATCTTTCTATTAAAAAGAAATCTGGAAGTGATGATAAAACTTTAGTTTTAAATCTTAAAATTGATAATGAAATTGCGGAGTACTTTATGTTTGGTAAAACCAGTAAAATTTGGACAGCTGAATTAAACGGTAAAGGAGAAAATTCTGGAGAAAATAACAACTGGGTATTTAAATCAAATTTAGATATTGGTTTTACAGGTAGTATTTTATCCTCAACTTTCTCTAAATTAGATGATTTAATGAGATTACGTATAACCTCATCATTAAATTTTAGTAATAATTTTTTAACCATTACTTCATTTAGTGGGACCCTTAAGGATTCTAATCAAAAATTTATTGATACTTCATTTGAGTTACAGTCTTTATGTAAAATTGGGTATGATATTAATCATTTTTTAGAAAACTTATCAGATAATTTAAGTGGTGTACATCTTGATATAGATATTAATCATTTAGATTGCTCTTTATTGAATCTTGAAGAAAAAAATATTACTTTGACCGGGATAGGAGAAGGTAAGTTTAAGTGTTTTGTTAAAACTGAAGGTTTAGTATGTACTACTGATCAATCTAAATTCACATTGTCTGGAATAAATTTGCTATATAACAAACAAGAAATGTTAAAAAATTTAGATCTAGAAACAAATATTAATTTTCAATTAAAAGATAAAATTATTTTGAATATTTCTGAATTATCATGCAAAAATTCAGGTGCAAAAACATTAGCAATTCAGGGCGATTCTCAAGTCTCTTTAGACAAAGATAAGTGTAGTTTATCAGGATATTTAGTGGTTGATATTCCAGAATTGTTAAAGCAATCCCTCTTTAAGAATGACAAAAATGTAATTTCTGGCCTAGCTAGCTTAAGTTTTGATAATGATTTTGATTCGGATGGAATTTTTACTGGTAACGGGAGCTTAAAATTAAAGGCTGTTTCGTTTGAAAACCAACCCAACGCTTTAGACGGAGAATTTGCAATTCAATTAAAAAAGCTTAATGATGATAAAGGAATAAGCTTTAACCTGGATAATAATTTACATTTTTTAGGTAAAACAGATTTGGAAATTAAAGGTGAACTGATTCAAAACTCAGATGATTCTTCAAGAAATTTGCAGACTTCATTGAAAGGTTCATCGCTATGTTTGTCTGATTTATTAGCTTTTGTAAACATATTTCAAATAAATACTTTTGAACATAAACAGAGTATTAGAGAAAATTCTGTTGAAGATAATAAGCATCGTAAACAAAGTTTTATAGAAGAATTATGCACTGATATTTCCATAGAGATCGAAAATATGTATTGGAAACAATTTTGTTGTTTATCAGATTTAACATGTAATCTTAAGTCTGTTGGTACGAATGTAAATGTTCCTAATTTTAAATGTTATATTTTTGATGCTCCATTTATGGGAAAATTTGCTTTGATCCACAAGAATAATAACTCCAATAAAGAAATTTATGGTATCAATACTAGTTTTTCCTTGTCGAACTTAAATATAAGCAAATGTGTACAGGCTTTAGGGTATGACGCTTCTACATTTACTGGAAATTTTAACTTAAATGGGAATTTTGAATCAGAAAAATACTCTTTGCAAGAAGCTTTAAGTGGATTACATGGAAGCGTACAGTTAAATAGTACTCCTGGAGAAATAAAGTTGGATACTTTTTTGAGTAGTACTCAGAAAGGTATTTTAGGAATTGCTGGAATCACAACTAGCGTAATTGGCGGAAAATCGGCAGCTATTAACGATATAGTTGATTATTTTAGTAATTTATATTATGATTCCATTTCTGCTTCTTTAATAAGGGAGAAGGATGGTAGTTTTGTTTTAGACAATTTTGTTATTAAAAATAATGATATGAAGTTTTTATCACGAGGTAGAGTGTATTCCAATCCTGGACCGAATTTTAAGGATAGCAATATTAAATTTGAAACACAATTGATGTCTAAAGGAGCTTTGGCTGATATGTTGGGTAAATTGAATTTGCGATCTGAAAATGTGGACTATTATGGATACTACGTTGGCCCGGAAATTACTATTAAAGGAACCGTTGGGCATCCTGACTTAAGTGAAATAAAAAACTTAATAAAACAAATAGGAACGTCGATATTTTATGATGATGAATCCTTAGTGAATCCTAAAAATATCTTTAAAATCTTTTCGAAGTGATGAATTTTTGTTGTATTTTATAAAATCTCATTTAATTTGCAGGTCGTAATATGCCAAGAGAATATATAATATTAGAGTGTACTGAAGCTAAGGCGGAAGGTAAACCAGCATCAAGATACATGTCTACACGCAACAAAAAGGTGCAGACAGAACGTGTAGAGAAGATGAAGTATAATAAATTTCTCAGAAGACATACACTGCATCGTGAAATAAAGGGATAGTTTTTTTACTTGCAATATGTTTGATGTTTACGGGTTTCGTAAAGAATTCCCACTTTTAACAAACAAAGGTAGTTCGTTAGTTTACGTTGATAATGCTTCGACTACACATAAACCGAGCAGAGTAATTGAAAAAATTTCTGATTTTTATAAAAATCATTATGCTAATGTCGATTATAGCATGTATGATTTGTCTGAGTATGTCAGTAGTGCGTATAATGATGTGCGAAGGCTAGTTGCTAGTTTTTGCAATGTTGATGAAAAGGAAATAATTTTTACTTCTGGTGCAACAGAAGGAATGAATTTGCTAGCGAGTTCATATTCACAAGCCTTTTTATCAAAAAATGATGAAATAATAATAGGTTCTGCAGAGCATCATTCTTCTTGTTTACCTTGGATGCGGATTGCTAAATTAATTGGTGCAAAAATAAAATGGATACCATTAACGGGTAAGTATTTTGAGGTTGATATAGATAAATATAAGACTCTTTTTAATAAAAGTACTAAATTAGTCGTCATTCAACATAGTAGCAATGTATTAGGTAACATAAATGATATAAAATTATTGTCTAATATTGCTCATAATAATGGAGCGAATATTGTTGTTGATGGGGCTGCTTCGCTGTTACATGGAAATTTAAATTTAAAAGAAATTGATTGCGATTTTTTTGTTACTTCTGGGCATAAATGTTTTGGTCCAAGTGGCAGTGGTTTTGTATTTGGTAAATATGATTTATTGAAAGAAATGCCGCCGTATAGAGTAGGGGGGAGGATGGTTGAACGTGTAAATTTTGATGATATTTCGTATAAGCTTCCTCCAGAACGATTTGAAGCAGGTAGTGCTAATATTGCTTCTATTATTGGTTTTGGAGAAACTATAAAATTTATACAAAGTGTAGATTGTTCAGCGACTAAGAATTATTTTAGAAAATTAATAGAGTATACTCGTAACGAATTGCAACTTGTTCCTAATATTATACCTTTCGGATCTGGAAAGAATGGTGTGTTTTCTTTTAACATAAAAAATGTACATGCGCACGATATTGCAACGATTCTTGCAACAAAAGGTATTGCAATACGTGCTGGTAATCACTGTGCTCAACCGTTGATGCGTATTTTGAAAACAGGTGGTACTGCACGAATTTCATTAGCTCCGTACAATACCAAAGAAGAAATAGATTTTATCGTAAAAAGTCTTCAATATTGCTGTAAATATTTTTTCAAACCATTAAGTTAAAATTTTTTAAAATATTTTTTTTAAAAACTATTTAAATAATTAGAGCTTTAGTAATTTTTACGTTTAAAATATACTTTTTTATGAAAGTTAGTAATTTTTCAACAGAGCCAAATTGCTTTTCTATAGCTTCAGATGTATGAAATTCGGCTCGTAAATTTTCGCATCTGTTCAAAATTTCTGGATTAGTATTATATAGGATTTCGTATTCTGATCCTTCGCAGTCCATTTTCAATAATTTGCAGTGATTGATATTATACTTTTTAAATATATCTTCTAATGTTATAGAAGGCACACTAACATTTGTATCGTTTTTTATACTTCTATCAGCGCCAACTTCTGTAATACAGGAACCACCTGGATTTTCTACATCGACCATTAAATCTACATTCCTACCATCTTTAGTCACTGCACAATGCTCAACAGTAATAGTTCCTTCAGGGATATTATTTAATTTAATATTTTTTATGAAATTATTGTAATTTGCTTGTACAGGTTCAAATGCGTATATTTTTAAGAATGGAAATTTTTTGGCTAAATAAATTGAAATCATTCCAATATTTCCACCAATATCAATTACAATATCCCCCTCTTTAAAATCGATGTTATCGAAATCATATGGAGTTTTGCCGATTTCACGAGACACAGAATCGACGACCCATGAGGTTATAAGATCGCTAAATTTAAAAGTGATTCCATCGATTTTTACATTAAAAATAGTTGATTCATTAGAAAACTTCGCTTTTATAAAGTTTTTTATATACAAGACTTCATTGGAAATTTCCTTGGTGGAAAGTACTTTTGAACATTTCCATTTCTTATGATTGCAATAAAAAGATACGGATACAGCGATTAACGATACAGTTAATAAGAGTATTAAAAACTTGCATTTTTTCATATATGTACTGGAGGCTACTTTCCTTCAAATTAATGTAAACGATTTTTTTTACAAAAAATGATGAAAAGTATAACCTTTTCATCATTAACATACTTCATTTCAATTTTTAGAAATTTATTTATCCATTAATGCTGCCTGTGCTGCAGCGAGACGAGCAATGGGCAAGCGATTTGGGGAACAACTGACGTAAGTCAATCCGTACTTATGACACAGTTTTATTGATTCAGGATCTCCACCATGTTCACCACAAATGCCTAATTTTATATTTTCTCGAACTGATTTTCCTTTGTCACAGGCCATTTTTATTAATTTTCCTACGCCGTCAGGGTCAATAGATGCAAACGGATTAGTTTTTAAGATTTCTAACTCAAAATATTTGGGTAAAAAACTATTAGCGTCATCTCTACTCATCCCTAAACAAGTTTGGGTCAAATCATTTGTACCAAAGCTAAAAAATTGTGCTTCTTGAGCAATTTCATCAGCACATAAACAGGCACGTGGTAATTCAATCATTGTACCAACTTTATATTTTATTTGAACACCACTTAATTGTATTATTTCTTTCGCAACAGCATGTATAATGTCAGTTTGATTTTTTAATTCCTTTAGGGAAACTGTTAAAGGTACCATAATTTCAACATCTACTTGTGTGCCTGAACGTATGATATTTGCTGCCGCTTTAAATATTGCTCTAGCCTGCATACGTGTTATTTCAGGGTAAGTTATTCCTAAACGGCAACCACGATGACCAAGCATAGGATTTGCTTCTTTTAAGGAGGCTATTCGTAGTTTCATTTTTTCAGAAGAAATATTTAATTGCTTAGATAAAGCATTAATAATATTGTCTTCATTTGGTAAAAACTCATGTAATGGTGGATCTAATAAACGTATAGTCACGGGGAATCCACGCATTTCACGAAATAACCCTTCAAAGTCTCCTTGTTGTAAAGGTTCCAGTTTTGATAGTGCACTTTCACGTTCTTCAGTAGTGTCAGCTAATATCATCTCTCGCATGTAATTAATCCTATCTTCTTCAAAGAACATATGTTCTGTACGACATAACCCGACTCCTTCTGCACCTAATTGAAATGCTAATTTAGCTTGTTTTGGACTGTCTGCATTGGTACGAATACCGAGTGTACGATATTCATCGGCCCATGACATTATGGTGTTAAATAGCATGTATGTGTAACTATCATTTGGATTTAATGTTCCCTGCAAAACTTGTGTAACTTCGGAAGGGGCAGTTTTCACTTTCCCTACGAAGATTTCGCCAGTTGTTCCATCAATAGATATTGGGTCTCCCTCATTTATTATAATATCATCAACGGTTATTGTTTTGTTAGTATAACTAATTCCGAGCTTACCAGCACCACAGACACAAACTTTTCCCATTTGACGTGCAACAAGAGCAGCATGAGAACTTACTCCACCGTGACTTGTTAGAATTCCTTCAGCTGCAAGCATTCCACGAATATCTTCAGGAGAAGTTTCAATTCTACAAAGAATAACTTTTTCTCCCTTTGCATGCATTTCCTCTGCCATTTTCGCTGAAAAACACACATTGCCTGAAGCAGCACCTGGACCGGCTGGTAAACCAGAAGCAATACTTAATATCTTCTTTTTATCTTCACTATCAAATATTGGGACCAATAGTGAATCAATAGATCCTGCAGGAATTCTCTTAACGGCAGTTTTTTTGTCAATTAAACCTTCTTTTACCATTTCTACAGCTATTCGAACGGCGGCTAGACCAGTACGCTTTCCATTTCTAGTTTGTAGCATGTATAATTTGTTGTTTTCAACCGTGAATTCAAAATCTTGCATATCATTAAAATGCGATTCAAGAGTTTGGCAAACCTGATTTAGTTGCTCAAATACCAATGGCATGTCAGTATTTAATTTCGAAATTTCTTTAGGTGTACGTATACCGGCAACTACATCTTCTCCTTGGGCATTAATCAAATATTCTCCATAAAATACTTTTTCTCCAGTAGCTGGATTACGTGTAAACGCTACACCAGTAGCAGAAGTATCACCCATATTACCAAAAACCATGCACTGCACGTTAACAGCAGTTCCCCATTCACCTGGTATGTTATATTTCTTTCTGTAAATTATCGCTCGTTCATTATTCCATGATTCAAAAACCGCGCAAATCGCACCGTAAAGTTGTTCAAATACATCTTGAGGAAATTCTTTTGAAGAACTATTATATATAATATTTTTATACTCTTTAATAAGCGTTTTTAAGTCGTCAGCTGACAGTTGAGTATCTTCTGTAACTCCGGCTTGTTTTTTAATCAAACTTAACGCATTTTCAAACGGATCAATAGAATGTTCATCTTTGGCTTTTATGCCCAACACAACATCTCCGTACATTTGAATAAACCTCCGATAACAGTCATAAGCGAAGCGAGGATTCCCAGTTCTTTTTGCATGTCCTTCAACTGTTTCATCGTTTAATCCTAGATTTAAGATTGTATCCATCATCCCTGGCATTGATTCACGTGCACCAGATCGTACAGAAAATAATAATGGATTATTTGTATCTCCAAATAATTTATTTTGCTGTTTTTCAAGTCGTTTAACGGCTTGCTTGACTTCTTCCCAGACGTTCTCTGGAAGAGAATTATTGTTAGTGTAATATTTATTACATACCTCTGTCGTGATTGTAAATCCTGGGGGCACTGGTAGCCCAATTCTTGCCATTTCTGCTAAATTTGCTCCTTTCCCCCCAAGTAGAGCACGCATAGAAGCATCACCTTCTGTGATTTGTCCAAATTCGTAAATATTTTTTGAATTCTCCATAAATTACTTAAAAGATCATTAAATTTTTAACATTGTCAAATTATTATACAGATTTTATGTTGACATAAAATTTCGAGTTTTTTTTGGCTAAAATTTTATGATATGTTGGTTGTATAATTTCGAAGAAAATGTTATTCGATGTTCATTAGGTTTTCTTATTTCTGTAGTATGTAGTTTTTTTATCTTTCCAAAAATTTTATGCTTTTTTCAAAAAAAACGAATTGAGCAAGTTGAGCGTGATGAGTCTATTATTAAAGATTTAGCAAAACTACATAATTCTAAAATTGGTACTCCCACATTTGGGGGAATTTTAATATTATTATCCGTGGTTTTACCAATTTTACTCTTTGTGAAATTCAACTTTTATACAGTAATTGCGTTAGTTGTTTCACTGTTATTTGGGTTACTTGGGTTTGTTGATGACTGGTTAAAGCTTTCTAAAAAAAATATTCAGGGTATAAGAGGAAAATATAAGTTAATAATAGAAGGAATCCTGACTTTAGCTTTGTTAGTGGCAATGTACTGTAAATACTCTAATAAATTACTTTTAATGTTGTCACCTATATTAAATATTTCACATATTACTTATCTAAGTTTATTTCTGTTATGGGTGTTTATGTTTTTTGTGCTAACTGGTACTAGTAATGCTGTTAATTTAACTGATGGTTTAGATGGATTAGCCTCTGTGGCATTAATGCCAAATTTTTTATTTTTCTTAATATTGGCCTTAATATCAAGTTCAGAATGTTTAGCATTAATTTTTAATGTTCATTATTTACCTGGAATTAACGAATTAGCAGTTTTGTTTTCGTGTTTTATTGGAGGATTGGCAGGTTTTTTATGGTATAATTCTTATCCTGCAAATATAATAATGGGAGATACTGGTTCTTTAATGCTTGGTAGTTTATTAGGAGTAGGGGCATTATTATTAATGAAACCATTTTTTTTAATAATTACTGGACTAGTGTTCGTTATAGAAGCATTATCAGATATTTTGCAGGTTGGATCATTTAAATTCCGTCATGGGAAGCGAATATTTTTAATGGCGCCAATACATCATCATTTTGAATTGTTAGGAATAAGTGAACAAAAGATAGTAACGCGTACAAGACTTATTTCAATTTGTATGTTTGTAGTAGCTATTTTAATCCTGATAGTATGCTAAAAGATATAGATATTTTTAATAAAGACGTTACGGTTGGAATTTTTGGATTCGGTATTTCTGGTCAATCTGTATTTAAGTGGTGCAACTCGAAAAATATAAACACTGTAATTTTTGATGACGCGAAGGAAAATTGCGAAAACTTTTCTGAAGGAAAAGTAAAATCGTGTAGTTTAATAATAAGGAGTCCGAGTTTTTTAAATGACAATAAATGGGTACGATTTGCAAATGCTTGTGGAATTTTTTGTATAAATGATTTAGATTTAGCTGCTTTTTTTTGGAAAGGTAAAATTATTGCAGTTACTGGTACAGATGGGAAGACGACAACGACTGAATTCCTTGCATTTGCTCTAAAAAAAGCAGGATTACAGGCTGTTGCGGTAGGAAATAATGGGATCCCATTGATAGAGTATATTACTTCAGATAAAAATCATGAAGATTCTATTGCAGTAATAGAAGTCAGTTCGTTTCAGGCAGAGGCACTAAAATATTTGCATCCCGACTATGTACTTTGGACAAATTTTGCTCATGATCATCTTAACAAGCATGGTTCTTTAGAAAATTATTTTAGGGCGAAATATAATTTAATTCATCTTTGTAAAAATCCTGACATAAAGCATGTATTTATTGGAGAAGGTGTAGTAAATTATAGTAAACAAAAAGCAGAATTGAACTTAATTTCAGAACAAAATGTTCACACAAAGATTGAACATTTACCACCTAAATCACCATTAAACATTTCTGTTCAGCGTGAAAATTATGCTATAGTTGAGGCATTATACAAAAATTTTAATTTACCTATTAAACATTTAGAAAATGCTGCAATCGAATTTAAACTTCCTAAACATAGACTTCAAAAAATTGCTACATTAATGACGAAGAAAAAAGATGGTGTTGTGGAATTTTGGAATGATTCAAAAGCAACAAATTTTCATTCGTTTCAAGCTGCCGTAAATTCTTTCAACAGAAAGTTGATTTTAATCCTTGGTGGCCAATCTAAAGGTGAAAATTTAGATCAATATATTGATGAAATACATAAGCATGCTAAATCAGTTTTTCTCCTAGGAGAAACTGGTCGACAAATCTATAAAGAATTGCAAAAAAAAGACACGAGAAATAAGTTTAGTTTCGTGTTTTTTTACCCAACGAATAATCAAGATTCTGAAAAAATTTTATCAAAAATTGTAAATGATATATTTTGTGTTGCATTACCTGAAGATATTGTGCTATTTAGTCCTGGTTTTTCAAGTTTTGATATGTTTGAAAATTTTGAGGAACGCGGAAATTTATATGAAAAGTGTGTTTTTAAGTTGAGCCATTGTGACGGATTTTTAAAATGAAAACAATGAATTTTGTTGGGAAAGAAAAAAATAGTAGAATTTGTTCTATTTTATTGTTAGGTGGAACAGTAATTTTAACAGGATGTTCACTGAATCTTAAGCATCATGAAAAAAAATATAATAACAATAGTAATGTAGCTTATGCAGTGCCTGAAAAAGTTGCACTTGACGGTGTGGACGTTAGAAAAAAACCAACACGACCATTATGGACAGAAGACACTTTGGATGAAAATTTAAATGTAGAAAATTCAAAGCTTAAAAGTATCAAAAAACAGTACGTCGTTAAAAAAGGTGATACTTTGTACAGTATAGCTCGCAAATTTAAAGTTCCAGTTAAGGATTTAATGAACTTTAATGGAATGGATAATGCTACAAAATTATATATTGGGCAAAAAATTCAAATTCCAGCTTCTTCATCAATAGTTGAAGAGTCTCATAGCAAAGGAGAATCTAGAAATATTACTATGTATACTGTTAAAACAGGAGATTCACTGTTTAAAATTGCTCGAGCTCATGATATGACTTTGTTTGAAATTAGAGAACTTAATGATAGTATCTCAGATAAGATTTATGTTGGACAGCATTTGAAAGTATATGAAACGAATACTACTAAAAATAGTATAAAAGAAAATAACGATGTAAAAAAACGTATATTTACTGAAGATTCTGATGGATGTTATACTGTACAAGCAGGTGATACATTGGGAGCAATTGCTAAAGGATTTAACGTTAGTGTTGTTCAATTAAAAGAACTTAATGATATTAAGGATAGTTCGAAATTACAAATTGGTAGAAAACTGATCATTCATAATAAAAACTCTGCGCTAAAAAATAACACTTTAGTTGATTCATCTATTGAAAGTGAAGATATTTTACCTACAGAATCTTCTTCATGGAAAACAGTAACAGAGAATAACAATCAACAGTTACCATTAGTTGAAAAAGTAGAGAAAAAAGATTTATCTGATGATTTTTTTGAAAATTTTGATGAGATTCCAGTAGTCGAGATCAACAATTAAATGTCTTTTTTTTTAATTAGATTTGAAAATTATTTACATAACAATAAAAGGTACCTTTGTTGTTTTGTATTAGGTTGTATATTATTCTTGACTCTAATAGGTCTGGTAGTTTTAGCAAGTGCTAGCTTGTCTTTTTATAAAACGGAGTCTTATTTTATTAAGCAATTGTCATGGGTATTATTATCAATCCCATTTTTATTATTAGGAATATTTTTAGACTTGGAATTTCTTCGTAAATTTTCAAATATATTTCTACTATTGTCATGTGTATTGCTTTTATTTGTGTTAATTCCTGGGATTGGACATGCCGTTAATGGATCACGTCGTTGGTTATCATGTGGAGGTTTAAATCTACAAGTTTCAGAGTTTACAAAAGTCATTGTAATTCTATGGATTGCCGATTTTTTAGATAAAAATGAGCAAAAAACTAAAACTTTTGTAAAAGGATTTTTTATTCCGCTTTTTACAATATCGTGCATAAGTTTACTTATTTTGCTTGAACCTGATTATGGAACGGCCATTTTGATCGGAGGTGTAACTTTTTCTTTGTTATTTTTATTTGGTGCTCGTATAATATATGTTGTTCGAGCTCTGATATTAGCAATTTTTGCAATTTCTGTTATGATTTTTCTTAATCCTGTGCGCATGAGGCGAATTGTTGCATTTATGGATATAGATGCTAATAAATTAGAGGGAGCATATCAGTTGTGGCAAGGAATTTTAGGATTTGTTTCAGGAGGATTATGGGGACAAGGGTTAGGTAATGGTAGACAACAATTAGTATTTTTACCAGAATCACATACAGATTTTATACTTCCTATTTTAGGAGAAGAATTTGGCAGTATTGCAGTTATTGGAATATTATTCGTGTACTTAAGTTTTTTTATATCATGTATTGTCGCTTCTTTAAAAATTCAGAAAAAATATTTTTCTGTAATTTCAAGTGGGATTGTACTTATTATTGCATACCAAGTTATTGTTAATGTCGGAGTAGTTACTGGAATGCTTCCAACAAAAGGAATGGTGTTGCCATTTATTAGCTATGGCGGTTCCAATATCTTAGTAATGTTTTTTATGATTGGCATGCTTATAAATTGTTTTATTTCTGATTCGTTTTATACAAGTTTTGATAAATGAAGGAATATGTTATAGCTTGCGGAGGTACAGGAGGGCATATAAGCCCAGGAATTTCTGTAGCTGAAGAATTGATACAACGAGGCAATAAATGTACTTTAGTTCTTAGCAATAAAAGTGTTGATCGCCAAATGATGCAAAAGTACCATAACATTGATCATATCGTTACAACGAGTTTACCATTTTCAAAAAATCCAATTAAATTTTTAAAGTTTCTTTTTTCACAATTCAAAGCATTATTGGAAGCATTAGTGTGGTTGAAAAAGAGAAATGTTGCTTGTATAATTGGGTTTGGTGGATTTACAAATGCTCCATTTATTATAGCTGGTTTTTTTTTACGAAAAAAAATAGTGTTACATGAGTCCAACCGCGTTATCGGGAAAAGTATAAAATTTTTATCATTTTTAGCTGATAAAGTTTATCTTGGACCGAATATGCGATTCAGTTTAAAATTTTTAGATAAAAAGGTTCAACATATTGGATATCCTTTACGTAAAGAATTTCAAAAAATAGATCAAACATTGGCTAAGAGAGCCTTAAAAATAAACGAAGCATCAAAACTTGTTTTAGTGATAGGTGGTAGTCAAGGAGCAAAAATTTTGACGACCTGGGCATTAGAAAATTATAAATCTTTAAACCAAAAGAACATTTTTTTATATTGTTTAACAGGTGAAATGCACTTTGTTGATTCCGGTAATGTTTTTGAAAAATTTAGTAACGATATGTGCACGTTATACAATGCTGCTGATATTATTGTATCACGTGCTGGTGCAGGAACAATTGCAGAAGCAACATTTTTTGAAAAATATATGATTTTAGTTCCCTATAAATATGCTGCAGAGGATCATCAAACTCAAAACGCTAAATATATTAAATCAGTAGGGCTAGGGGACTGGTTGCCGGAAGAAAGAATTGATGATCTTAATTCATTGATTATAAGGCTGTTAACTGAAAATAATTTTAATTTAAAATTAAAATCGAAGGATATTAAAAATCCTGTAACGGAAATAGTGAACTATGTCACAAAATAAAGTTTTGTGTTTGGTGGGCATATGTGGAGCGGGGATGGCTCCGTTAGCTATATATTTAGCTAAAAGGGGATTTACAGTATATGGTTGGGATGATTTTCCAGATTTGAAAATTAAAGATCTATTAACCAACAATCGTATTGTTTTTTTACCGGAAAAAATCCTTCCATCAAAATGTGATATAGTGGTAATATCTAGTGCGATTCGTACTGATTCTGATGAAATTTGTCTAGAAGCTAAGAAAAATAATATTGCAATATGCAAACGTGGAGAATTTTTGGCAGAAGTATTATCAGATAGAAAATTAATTGCAATTGTTGGATCGCATGGGAAAACATCAGTGTCCGCAAATTTAGCAGAGATAGTTATTCATTGCAATAAACATATAGATTATATCGTTGGAGGATTTTTTAAAGATGATAAATATTCACCAGCAGCTTATTTCGATGATTCAGAGTGGGCAATAGCGGAAATTGATGAAAGCGATTGCACCATGGAGGCCTTTGTTCCACACATTACAGTTGCACTAAATTACGATGACGATCATGTAACAAATTATAATGGCTCTGCGGGATTAAAAGCATCTTTTGCCAGATTTTTTCAAAGAACTAAACATGCGATATTTTTTAATCATGAAGACGCTGTCATAAGTGGAATGGTAAAAAAAACAGAGATCACGAAGGTTTCATTGCCTAAATTTTCTGAAATTTCTTTCGAAGAAAAAAATCAAAAAATTGCTTTGTCGACTTATAATAACATCTTTCATGAAAATATTACACAAGATATAAAATTTTATGGAATAAAACGTCGCAATGACTTGATGTGTATAACAGATAACATTGTTTTTATTCATGATTATGCACATCATCCTACAGAAATTAAAGCTATCCTAGATCATGCTCGTAAACATTATCCCGAATACAATATCACTGTTGTTTTTCAACCACATAGAGTTTCTAGGACAAGACAATATTTTAAAGAGTTTGCAGAAATATTATCTAATTTTGATAATGTAATTTTGGTAGATATTTATCGCGCCTTTGAAGAACAGTGCAATGAAATTTCTAGTTCATTAATCTTCGATAAGATATTAAACAATAATAAGTTATTTATTGGTGATTTATCTCTTCTTGGAGAGAATTTAAATCAATATTGTAAAAATTTAGATAACGAACATAAACATTTAATTTTATTTGTATGTGCTGGAAATTTGGTAAATTATGCTAAGGATTTTGTTGATGAATGGAAAATTTCATTTATTTTGGATGAACTATGCGACGTAAAACTTACGGAAAATATTTCTTTGAAAGATCAAACGTCTTTTGGTTGTAATTCTGTTGCACGCGTAATGTTGTATCCTTATGATATTGAACAACTAAAAAAAATAATAAGTGTATGTAAAAAATACAACCAAAAATGGTTTTTAATAGGTAATGGATCTAATATTGTTTTCCCTAATGGGATGTGCCACGATTTCTTTATAAAACTTGATGGTAATTTCTGGAACAAATGTTTTCAATTAAATGAAAACACCATAAGATGTTTTGCGGGAGTAAAGTTATTTAATCTAGCAAAATTAGCCAAACATTTAGGATTCAATTGTTGTTCATTTTTATCAGGTATCCCTGCTACAATTGGAGGTGCAGTTAAAGTCAATGCAGGTGCTTATGGTTTTTCAATGGCTGATATTGTAAAATGTGTTTATATAACTAACGATTATGGTGAAATTTTATGTCTGAACAATGATGATTGTCAATTTAAATATCGGAATTCTGGTATTAATGGTGTAGTTTCATATGTCGATATAAAGTTGCAGAATTTTGATAAGTTGAACGAGGTAGATTTTTTTAGTGTTAGAAGTACAACTCAACCAAGAGGGCGAACTTTTGGTTCAGTGTTTAAAAATCCAAAAGAAGGATACGCTGGGAGATTGATAGAAGAAGTGGCGTTAAAAGGATATCGTTGTGGGGATGCAATGATTTCAAACAAACATGCAAATTTTATGTTAAATTTAGGAGATGCTTCTTCTAAAGATGTGGAATTTTTAATTGATAAAATTAGATATGAAGTTTTTAGTAGGATTGGAATTTTTTTAGAAAACGAAGTTTTACTTTTTAGAAAATGAAAAGAAATATTATTGTTTTATGTGGTGGGAAACGTTCTTCTGAACGTGAAGTTTCTATACATTCTGGGAATATGGTTGCTGAGGCATTAAGAAAAAATTTTCCGACAGAACTAGTAATTTTAGATGAAGATGAGCTTCCAGAACATGTATTGAATAAAAAAGATGCCATAATTTTTCCTGTAACACATGGTGAATTTGGGGAAGATGGAGGTTTACAAGAAATCATGGAGTCAGCTGGTTTATGTTATGTGGGTTCAAATTCCGTTTCTAGTAAATTGTGCATGGACAAGGCAGCAACAAAAGATGTTGTAACAAATTTTGAGGTACAAGTTGTTCCAGGTTTAAAATTTTCAATAAAAGATGGAATAGTTTCGGAATTTGATAGAGGGATTTTGAGTGAAGAATGTATAGTTAAACCTAACGACAAGGGCAGTAGCGTTTATGTAAAAAAGGTTAATGCTGATACTTTTGATAATGAGGTGAAAAATTTATATGATGGTGAATTTTTAATTGAAAAAAATATCGTTGGGCGAGATTTAACAATTGGAATATTAGATGGTGAAGCGTTAGAAGTTGTAGAAATTTTACCTAAA
Organism: uncultured Opitutales bacterium; assembly: GCA_964486285.1. Lineage (GTDB taxonomy): Bacteria > Verrucomicrobiota > Verrucomicrobiia > Opitutales > JAIRKQ01 > JAIDVZ01. The sequence continues at coordinate 24,435 of CAZALH010000005.1, forward strand.
AAAGGATTTTTAGATTATAAAAATAAATACACTCCAGGAGCATCTGATAAAATCTGCCCAGCAAATATTGAACTTGAAACAACTAACATTGTTAAAAGTTATGCGGAAATAGCATACAAAGCTTGTCAATGCAGAGATTGGGCACGTGTTGATTTTATGCTAGATAATTCTGGTGAAGTGTATTTTTTAGAGATAAATACAATTCCTGGAATGACTGCCACTAGTTTTTACCCAATCAGTGCACAAGCTGCAGGAATTTCATATGAGGATTTATTAGTTAAGTTAGTTATTTTGGCAGGAAAGCATTTGTGATTTTTGTAAATATTTCTTCTAGAGTTGTTCTGGTTTTGCTAGCGCTTTCATACTGAGTCATGTATTCTGGATATATAGTTAATGATTTAAAGGATTCGCTAGTTATTGGTTTGTTGTCGTAATGTACTAGTTCTATTTCATCATTTCCTGTTTTTTTCATGTATATAAAATGTTCTTCTTCATTTTCACCACTTAACCAGTTCATGTGTCCTATTTTTACTCGATCTCCAATTTGCATACTATCTACATCATAATGTCCAGATAAAAATGTCATTGCATGCCCAAAGTGTTCTGTGTAATATTTTGCAAGAACAGCTTGCCCAGGCTTTAGTTTTTGTGTAAAAGAGGAATTGCATCCGAATTCTAAAGCTTTTAAGAGCGACTTAATCCCTTGTGTGGTAATTGTAGTGTTTTTAACAAGGTTACTCCCTTCAATTTTTTCATATTTAACATTTTTTGAATTTTGTATTTGTCTCATAATGACTTGTGTAAAACCTCCAGAAACTCCTTTGCCATTATGTATATTTTCTGCCATTTTCAAAATTAAATTTGGATCTGTATCTGACGGCAAAAGAGTTTGTAGCGCTTTTTTTAGATTTTCAATTGTCTGTTGATCGGTTTTTAAACTTGTAGTGAGGTTGCTAACAGGCATCCATTGGTGATTCCAAACTATTTTCGATGCAAGATTTTTTCCAACTGCTTTACAAGTACTATTACTATTTAATGTACTTATGCAGATATCTTGAAGATTTTCTGCGACTTCACTTTTTATATCTGGAGCAGAAAAAGAAGCAACTGCAGAAATAGCTTTTTGATAAACTTTATCTAAAACAGTTTCTTTTGTTCCAAATGAAGAGACATCGATTTTTAATTCAGGTCTATTACTATTTGTAAAATAATTGAAGTTTGCTTCATCATTACTTATTATTCTGTCTATAAATTTCATCCATTCTATTGGTTTATTTGCGTGCATTACAATTAATTGTGACGTAGCGAAACATGATCCCTCACTGTCTCTTTGATAAGGAAATACAATGGTATTGTAAATAAATTCCTTTTGTTTGTTAGGGTCATCTTTATATTTTAAAACAAATTCATTGAATGCATTAAAAACTTGTGGGTCATTTAGTTGGTTAATTCCGCGATACATCATATCGACTTTGCTTTGTGAAAAAGCATCAGAAGAAGAAGTGTAAATTTGATTTAAATGACTTAACATTTTTTGTACTAATTCTAGAGATAGTTTTTTTTCATTAGCTGCTTCGCATAGTGGTTCTGACAATGTAAGTGCCCATTCCCTGTTATCTTGTCTATTTTGTTTTGAAATTTTACTAAAATCTAATGTTTGTAGAATTTTTGTTTCTATGGGTTGATGATCTTTAAGTGTCTTTGCAGGATTTTTTTGCCCATCAATAATTGCCCTTTGTTTTGCTTGATTTTCTAATGTGATAGAAATGTTTTGCTTATTGCTCTGTGCTTGTGGTTTAAATTTTATTGGATTTTTATTGAATGTATAATCGGTCGAGTTGGCATTATAAATATTTGTACTATTATTATCAGTTGAGTTTACATAGTTTGTTAATGAGTATGCGGTTTGATTTTGCTGCGTAATGTTGTATGAGGTATTTGTATCTGGAATACAAAGAGGTTGTTCTTTTTGATTTAAAAATTGAATATTATAATCGATTGCTTTTGAACATGTTGCAAAATAATTCTTTTTACTGCAGACAGGGGATGAATTTTTTTGAAATGCAGAAATAAGATTGATAAGTGATAAAACCATCAAACTAGGATTTACATCGGTTTTTTCATTTTGTAGAGATTTTACCTGTTTATTTCTTAATCGTTTTGTTGATGGCCCTATGAATAGTTGTTTTTGATGGATTTTCTTAAATTTTTCCTGCCTAATTTGAGCTCTTCGTGCTTTTTTAATTATTAGACTCATAAAACTTACTGCGAATGCGATTGCTCATACTTTTATACTATTTACCAAAATATTTTTATTGTTTAAGTTACTAAACAACAAATTTTTTTTCTTAAATTCTAGGATGACAACTACTCATAACTGGGTACAAATTGTATTTATTTTACATAAAATTTAAAGTATAAAAGTGTTTTTTATGTTTTTTTTGTAAAAAATTGTCTTAATGTTTTTTCAGTTTAAAATATTTACTTTTTAAGTAAAAAAACAGATGTTGAATTTTAAAACTCTTAGAGCTAATTAAGATATAGTCTCAAGATGAAAATTTTTCTGTAAGATACCTTATCTTTTGTTAAAAATTATGTATAATTTTTTTTAATTTTTATCAAAAAACGATTTTAAACTTTTAGTTTTAATTTGAAAATACAAAATTAGTTTACTTCTGTAGTATATAAACAGTAATTGTTCGATTAATCGTATTTCTATTTTTATAACTTATTGACTAAAATTGCACTTCTGTTAAAATGGTAGCTCTGATTTAATTTTTTAACAAAAAAGTAAGAATAAAACATAATGGATAAAATAAGTAAAACACAAAGAACAATTCTCGTTGCATATTTTTCAAGAGCAGGTGAACAATATATAATGTAGGGAATGTTGAAAAGGGAAATACTGCTATTATTGCAGAAATGATAGCCGAACAAACAAATGGAATTCTATTTGAAATACAATTACTAAATGACACTTATCCTCACTCCTACGCTGCATTAACAGAAGCAGCACTCATGGAAAAAAATGAAAATAAAAGGCCTAAAATCATAGGGAAAGTCGATGATTTTGATCAGTATAGCACAATTTTTATTGGATATCCTAATTGGTGGGGTGATTTACCAATGCCTGTCTATACTTTTTTAGAAAGCTATGATTTTTCTAGTAAAATTATTATTCCGTTTATTACCCATGAAGGCAGTGGTTTGGCAGATACTCCAAATAAGACAAGAAATATAATTTCTCCTAACGATATTTTACCTGGGTTCGAAATTACAGGAGCAGAAGCGCAAAATAATCAAGTTAATGCTAGAAAAAAGGTTAATAACTGGCTAGCTCAAATTGGTTATTAATTTTAAAAAATCTTTTACTTCACGAGTGGTTGGTGGAGCCGAGGGGATTCGAACCCCTGACCCCCACAATGCCATTGTGGTGCTCTACCAACTGAGCTACGACCCCAAAGAAAACAGATTTTAAGAGAGCTATAAGTTTTTTAATGGCACGCCTCGCAGGAGTCGAACCTGCAACCTTCTGATCCGTAGTCAGATGCTCTATCCAATTGAGCTAGAGGCGCACAGATGAAAGTGTATCCTGAAAAACTTTTTTCATTTATCAAGTATTTTTTATCTTAAATTTTCCATCATATAATCGTTCTACACATCCATGTATTTCCAATAGCTGAATAGCGCTACTTATTGTTTGAATTGGCATACTTAAAGTATTAGCCAATGTATCAAGATCTAATGGTTGTTTATTCTTAAGAGTGTCATATATAGCATTACCTATAGGACAACTTTGTTTAGGCATATCCTTTAATTTTAATGGTATTTGTTTGGTTTTTAAGTTTAAATATGGAATTTCTTCAAATAAATCATCAACAGATCTTATGACTGAAGCTCCTTTACGTATTAATTCTAAACAACCAGCACTTGAACGTTGATCTATTCTACCGGGAACTGCAAATACATGTCTGCCTTGGTCAAGTGCATGATGAGCGGTAATCATACTTCCACCGTGCAAATCAGATTCTACGATAATCAAGGCATCACATAAACCAGAAATTAGGCGATTGCGATAAGGAAATGTTTGTTTATCAGCGCGTCTTCCAAGTGTAAATTCTGAAACAATTCCACCTAGGGTAATAATTTTATGATATAATAGTGAATTTTCGGGTGGGTAGATGACATCTATTCCATTCCCTAAAATTGCTATTGTTTTCCCTCCTGCTGCAAGAGCCCCATCATGTGCACTGGCATCTATACCTCGTGCTAGTCCACTAACTACACAAATACCGTGTTCAGCCAAATCGAAAGCTAATTTTCGTGCAACAACCATACCATAAGCAGTGGCGTTCCTAGATCCTACAATTGCAACTTTTGGCATATGATTACAAAGATTACCTAAACAGTATACACCTATTGGAGTGTCATAAATTTCTTTTAAAATTTTAGGAAACTCTGCCAATTCACATCCAATAAACCGTGCACCAAGTTCTTGCAACTTTTTCTCTTCTTCTTGTAAATTGAAAAATTTTCTGTGATTTAAGATGCTATCTGATATCACGCATCCAACGCCAGGAATGCTTTGTAAAAATTCTTTATCAGCTGAAAAAATGTCATGAATATCAACAAAATGATTAGAAAGAGATTTATAAATACATGGTCCTAAATTTGGCAAGGCATTTAATATCATTAAACATTGATTAAGAGACAAATTTTTAACCATGCTTTTTTAAGAAATTATAAAATATGTTTTGCAAGTTTTTTATGTGTTATTTTTTCTTGCCTATTTCTGTTGGCAGTATTTATCATGTGAAAATGGTTATAAAATTATTAGATCTTGTTGAACAAAACAATGTCTTAAAGCAAGAGTTATTAAAAAAATTTGAAGAAATATTAGATTCAGGACAATTTATTTTAGGCGAAGAAGTAGAGAAATTTGAAAATAAAATGTCTGAGTTCCTATCATGCAAATATTGTTTAGGAGTATCTTCGGGAACAGATGCTTTGTTATTGGCTTTAATGGCACTTGATATTAAACCAGGAGATGAAGTTTTGTGCCCAACTTATACGTTTTTTTCAACTGCTAGTTGTGTTAGTAGATTAGGTGCTGTTCCAATATTTGTAGACGTAAATTACGAAGATTTTTGTATATCAGTACAGGATTTGAAGAAAAAAATTTCAAACAAAACTAAAGGTATAATAGGGGTTCATTTATTTGGGCAAGCGTGTGAATGTGAAAAAATTTTAGATATATGTTCTAATTCAGGTTTATTTTTTGTAGAAGATTGTGCACAAGCACTAGGAGCCAAAAGAAACAATAAGTTTGTGGGAACATTTGGAGATATTGGTTGTTTTAGTTTTTTCCCTAGTAAAAATCTTGGAGGATTTGGTGATAGTGGGTTAGTAACAACTAATAGTGATTCTTTATATGAAAAAATGAAGATTTTGCGTACACATGGTATGCATCCAAAATACTTTCACGAAAAAATCGGTGGTAATTTTCGAATAGACAGTCTACAAGCGGCACTTTTAAATATTAAGCTCAACTATCTTAATGAATACATATCTAAACGTCGTGAACATGCACTGTACTATAGTAAAAGTATGCAAGATTTAGATAAAAAATATATAGATTTGCCAAAAGAATCTCAAAATAATTTTCACACGTGGAATCAATTTACAATTAAAGTTTTGAATGAAAGGCGTGATGAACTAAAAAAATTCTTACAAGATAGTGAAATAGGGTGTGAAGTATATTACCCATTATCTTTACATAAACAAGAATGTTTTCAACCACAATTTAGTTCAATGAAACTTGCAGAAAAATTGACAACACAAGCATTGAGCATTCCAATTTATCCAGAATTAAAACAGAAACAATTAGATTTGATTTCAAATAAAGTACATTCTTTTTTTTGTTTTAATTGAAAAAATTTTTGCAAAAAATACAAAAAAATGCTTGACATTAAATGCGATATTTAGTCTGTCAAAAGACACTTAACAAAAACAAGGAAAAAAATGTCAATATCATCAACATCTAGTCACAATGTAGTTGCAGACCAAGTAATGAATGGAGTTTCTCAAGGAGAGAACGATAACATTCAGGTTGCTTCTAATGAAGATCAAGCTTTGGGGGCAAACGAAGAAAGCCAAGTGCAGAACACAAGTGTAAGTGACAGGGAAGTTTCACAAGAAAGCAATAGTCATGAAGAAGTAAAAAACGACCAAGAGGACGTTGTTTCACAGGCTACGGAGAATAATGAGGAAATGAAAAACTCTAAGGTTAAAGATTTGGCTAGTAAGATTGTTAACTTTTTGAAACAAAACAAAAAATCAATAATAATTTGTGGAACCTTATTAGGTTTAGGATTAGGAATTTTGAGTGTTGCAAGGTTGATTTTAGTTGCCAAGCACAGAAAAATTTATCAAGATAATCAGAGTGCGCTTAAAGATCCAATAGTAAACTTGCTTAAAGAAGTAATCGAATCGAAACCTTCATCGAAAGGTAAAGCAAGTGTCCAAACACCTAATGTACAAATAGAAAATATAATATCCTTGGGAGAAACGTTGGTAAAACAAAGTAAATTGATTCCTAATAGAACGAAAATTGATAGTAAAAGCTTCTGTTAAAAGATAGATCATTTTAGTGAATTAAAATTCAAGAGACCTATCTTGAAATCAGATAGGTCTTAATTATTAAGAATTTTGATGTTTAAAAATGACTTGCATCTTTTGTAAAATACTGATCATCTACTTAGGATGACTGATAAAAATTTTGTGCACCTCCATCTTCATACTGACTATAGTGTTTTAGACGGAGCTTGTCGTATGGATCGTTTATTTAAAAAAGCACAAAATTTAGGTATGCCAGCAGTAGCGATGACTGATCATGGTAATATTTTTGGAGTACCGGACTTTATAAAATATGCGAAAAAATTCTCAGTAAAACCTATCATTGGATGTGAATGTTATACTTTGTTTCACGAAGATATTACAAAGCATGTCAAACATCCACTATATCACACTATTTTGTTAGTGAAAAATTTAGAGGGATACCGTAGTCTATGTAAATTAATATCTATTGCACATGTTCAAGGGTTTTATTATAAGCCGCGAATAAACTTTGATTTATTAAAAAAATATCATGAAGGATTAATTTGTTTAACAGCGTGTTTACAAGGTTATATCCCTCAAATGTTAATAAATGAACGTTACGATTTAGCACAAGATGGAATACAAGAATTAATTAATATATTTACTCCTGAAAATTTGTTTATTGAGGTTCAAAATCACAATATTCCAGAACAGCAGAAAATTTTGCCTAAGTTGTTTTCTATTGCACATGAAAACAACTTAAGGGTAGTAGCAACGAATGACTCTCATTACGTTGATAAATCTGATTGGGAAGCTCATGATGCTATGTTATGTGTACAAACAGGCTCTAAAATTTCTGATGAAAGCCGTATGCGCATGCCGTATCATGAGTTTTATGTGAAATCACGCAGTGAAATGGAGAAGTCATTTAAAGATCACCTTGAAGCATTAGATAACACTTTGATAGTGGCTGAAATGTGCAACTTCAATATGCCATACGGAGAGAACCATTATCCTGTTTTTATTGGAGAAGTAAAAGAACAATCTAACTTTGATTATTTAAAGTCATTATGTATATCGGGATTAAAGACACGATATAATATTGACTACAGTAAAGTTGATAAGGCAAGTGAAGTAAGTGCTGACGATATTTATAACCCTGTTAATTTGTGTAAACGTTTTGACTATGAGTTATCGATAATAGAAAAAACAGGATTTGTTGATTATTTTTTAATTGTTTGGGATTTTGTAAATTGGGCGAAAAATAATGGAGTAGTTGTGGGCCCTGGTCGAGGTTCTGGCGCAGGTTGTATGTTGGCATATTTGCTTAATATTACAGATATTGATCCTATTCGTTTCGGTTTACTTTTTGAAAGATTTTTAAATCCAGAGCGAATATCTCCTCCGGATTTTGATATCGATTTTTGTATGAACCGACGCGGCGATGTTATTGAATATGTAAAAAGCAAATATGGTAAAGATCATGTAGCTAACATTATTACTTTTGGTACGCTGGGCGCCAAAATGGTTTTACGCGATGTTTGTAGGGTTTATGATGTGCCTTATGAAGAAGCTAATAGATTAGCAAAATTAATTCCTGACGATCTTCATGTAACATTAAATGAAGCATTGTCTAAATCTTCAGAATTACGATTCGAACAAGAAAAAAATCCTTTAGTAAATAAAATATTAGCAGAATGCCAAATTTTAGAAGGGATGGTGCGCAACATTGGCACTCATGCATGTGGGATAATTATATCTGATCAGCCCACAGATAATCTTGTACCAGTTACTGTTCAAGAAGGAGCACTAACCACACAGTATGCTAAAGAAGCTGTTGAAGAATTAGGTTTACTTAAAATGGATTTTTTAGGCCTTAAGACTTTGACTGTTATTGACCTTGCTGAACGTAATATTAGACGTCGTGAAAAATTTAAGGACTTCGATATTTCAAAAATTCCATTAGATGATAGTGCAACCTTTGATTTAATGAATACAGGTGAAACTATAGGAGTGTTTCAATTTGAATCTTCAGGTATTCAACGATGGTGCCGACAGTTTGGATTTTCAAGCATTGAAGAAATCAGTGCTTTAAGTGCATTGTATCGCCCAGGGCCTATGGAATGGTTACCTGATTATGTAGCAGGGAAAAAAGATCCTACAAAAATAAAGTATTCGCATCCTTTGTTGAAAGATGTTTGTAAATCCACCTTTGGAATTATTGTATATCAAGAACAAGTAATGATGGCAGCGAGAATAATAGCGGGATATTCTCTAGGACAAGCAGATATTTTGCGGCGTGCCATGGGCAAGAAAAAAGTAGATGTAATGAATGCCCAAAAAGAAATTTTTATTAAAGGGGCAAAGGAATGTAATAATATTTCACGCAAAAAAGCTGAAGAAATTTTTTCTGTTTTAGAGAAATTTGCAGGTTATGGATTTAATAAATCGCATGCTGATGCTTATGCAGTTATAGGGTATCGAACTGCTTATTTAAAGGCTCATTTTCCAGTGGAATTTATGGCTGCACTGATGTCGTGTGATTTAGGTAACGCTGATAAAATTGAGCTTTTTATCAATGAAGCTACAAGGATGAATATTTCTGTGTTTGGGCCTGATATTAATCAATCACTATGTGACTTTACTCCCCACATATCAAATGAGCAAAAGTATATTCGGTTTGGATTATCAGCAATTAAAGGTGTTGGTGATGTCGCTGCAGCTAATATTTTATGTGAGCGAGAAAAATGTGGAGAATTTAAAGATTTTATAGATTTTTCACAGAAAGTAGATACTAGAGTAGTAAACAAACGCGTTTTTGAATCATTAATATTAAGTGGGGCTTTTGATTCATTTGGTGTGGACAGACAACATTTATTAAATTCATTACCTACTGTTCTCCAGGAAGCTAATAATTCCCAAAAAGAAAAACTAAGTGGGCAAATTTCATTGTTTGATGTATTTGATTCTGATAATGGAATAATATCTTTAGATACTTCTGGTCCTAAAATGTCAAAATTTGACAAACTTAAAAATGAGAAGGAAATGTTAGGATTTTATATATCTGGACATCCAATGGCAGAATATAAAACAATTTGCCAAGTAATTAATGATCCTGCTAGCGGAAACTTAAGTAATTTATCAGATAAGGAGAGTTTTAGAATATGTGGAATTATTAATGGCGTGACTAAGAAATTTACGAAAAAAGAAGGCAGAGTTTGGGTGTTTTTTCAACTTGATACCGGGAATGAAATCATTCAAGTTAATTGTTTCCCTGATAATTTTGAACGAATAGGTTACAAAATTAAAGATAATTCAATTGTTGTCGCTTCTGGAAAATGCCGTTTAAGAGACGGAGAATATTCGTACAGCGTGTCAGATATTGATGAAATAAATGTAGCCACTAAGTATTTAATAAGCCGCATTGATTGGATTTTGGATGCTAATTCCAATAATCTTGATGCATTTATTGTTGAATTTAATAATTTTATACAAGATAATGAAGGGAACGTAGATAATGTATTGTCTTTTGAGTTTACGGATGGACATCGAGAGCAAGCAAAGTTATCAGATGCATTACGTAGTTCATTTGACTTAAATACGATTAATAAATTCAAATCATCTCCTGTAGTAAAAGATGCAATTTTCACAGCTATTCCATTAAACAAGTCTGAAAGTTATTTAAAATCTTTTAATAGTTTTGCATGGACTAAGTAATATGGGAGATAATATTGTTATAGTAAAAAATCTTTCTAAAAAATATGGAAAATTTTTCGCGTTATCAAATATTTCATTATCTATTCCTAAAGGAAAAACTGTTGGTCTAATTGGACCAAATGGAGCAGGGAAAACTTCTTTTTTGAAAATTTTATCAGGTTTGACAACTCCAACAGGAGGTGAAGTTTATATTGCAGGTAATGATCTATCCACTAATGTAGCTTTTGCTAAAGAAAGTGTTGCCATAATGTTGGAAGATAATCCATTGCCTGACCACATGAAGGTTGGGGAATATTTGCGATTTCGGGCCGCTTTAAAAGGAGTAAAAGATGTAAGAAAAGCTGCAGAAAATATAATGCGAAAATGTAATCTTTATTACGAAGCACGTTACAAAATAATAAAATATTTATCTAAAGGATATAGGCAGCGTGTAGGTATTGCAGATGCTTTACTTGGGAATCAACCTTTAATTATTTTAGATGAACCAACAATTGGACTAGATCCTCGACAGATAATAAATATTCGAAAAACATTAGTAGATTTTAGTTCATCAAGAACTTTTATTATATCTAGTCATATTTTATCTGAATTAGAAACAATATGTGACTATTACATTATGATCAATGATGGACATATTGGTTCAACTGGGACTTTTGATGAAATAATTACACGAGAATGCGCATTGAAATTTAAATATTATGCAAACATTGATTGCATTTATCCTGAAAAGGAGATGATACACTTTTTGAAAAAAAACAATTTTTCTTTTTCTATCAAAGTTGATACCTTTAAAAACCTTCGAGGTGTGTATTTAAATTCAGATACTTTTTCTTACAAAGATATAGCATGTTTATTTGCGCGCCATTTTAATGAACACTTAATAAGTTTTGGAAAAAATTATGGATCTTTAGAGGACGCTTTTTTATGTGCAACTAAGCGCAGTTATGACGATTTTTAATAAAGGGAATATATGAAAAATTTTTTCATATTACTAAAGTATGAATGTTATAAATTATTAGTTTCTCCATCAACATATTTTATTGCAGCAGCTTTTTTATTCATTTTGTCGACTATTTATGCGTTTTTGTTGTATGAATTTATACTATATGACCAAGAAATTTCATTTATACATTCATTCTTTCAATGTTTTTGGGTTCCAGTTTTGTTAGCCACGCCATTATTAACAATGCGTACTTTTTCGGAAGATTATAAGTCTAAAATGATGTACGTAATAAAATCAACGTTAACTTCTGATTATCCAATTATATACGCGAAATTTACTTCTACGGTATTGTTTTACACCGTCTTATGGCTAATGTGCAGTATATTAATTGGAATTACAGTAATGGTAGTTCCTTCTATATTATTTGATTTTTCGTTTATTAACGTTAGTAGTTTTATTGGGGGATATATTTATATATTGTTTTCTGGATTGTTGTTTATAGCGATTGGTATATTTTTTAGCAGTTTAACGGAAAACCAAGTACTGGCAGGTATAACTACTTTTGTGTTTTTATTTTTTATCCTTATAGGTGGCCAATTTTTAACTTTTCATGGCTTAAGTAATGAAATTATTAACTGTACATTAGTACGCCCACTTAATGTATTTTTACAACTTGACAATGCTTGTCTAGGGGTAGTTGATACGAGGATTATTGTTTTATATATAACACTTATATTAATGCTTTTGACATTTACAAAAGTAACGCTTGAAAAAAAGTTTAGTTAAAAAACTTATGGGTTTTAAATTTTCCAACAAGATTCGTTCTTTAAATAGGTTATTTTTTATATTTTTAATCATATTATTGGTTTTAATTATAAATATAATATCATCTCGTTATTACTATCGTACTTACATCAATAACAATACCCGATATAAATTATCGGAAGAGACGATAAGTAAAATATCAGAAATAAGTAAGGAAATTAAAATTTTTGTTCTATTAGAGCATTCAGATTCTTTAGCTCTAAATGTTGTAAAAAATGATATCAGTAAACTTTTGAATGAATATATTGAATGTAGCAATTTAATATCGGCGAAATTTTTAGATTTTAATCATGAAAATTATGAACTTCGTTCATTGTCTAATAAAGTTGGCATTTTACCAAACAATGTAGTTGTTGTACAATCAGAAGATTCTGTTAAAGTTTTATCGATTGAAGAATTTTATGAAATTCATAATGGTGAAGTTGTAGGATTTTGTGGTGAACGACTATTAACATCAACTATTTCTAATTTAGAATCTGGATACAAAAAAAATATTTATTTTATTTCTGGGCATGGAGAATATAACATCGATGATACTTCTTCAAGTTTTGGATTATCTGCATTAGCCAATATACTTCGACAAAAAAATTACAATGTACAAACTTTAAATTTAAGTATTGCTAGGCATATACCTGAAAATGCCGATTTAATTTTTATTACTGGATTAAAGGTCCCATTTCTATTTTCAGAAATTAATATCTTAAAAGATTTTTTAGATAAAAATGGAGGGAATATAATTTTTACAGTTAGTGAAACTAAGGACCGATTGTTAAATGAATTTGTTTTAGATCATGGAATTTATATCAATCAAGATTGCTCCATTTTACCTTGCGAAAAAGATGCAAAATTTAATAATGATTTAACAATAAACAAATTTGCGCACCATGAAATTACTGATAGTTTAATTAATTTAAAATTGCCAATTGTTTGGGGACACACCTGTGAAGTGAATGGTGCTGAATGGGCAACAGATGATGTTTATCAAATAACAGATCTTATTGAAGTGGATGGTATAACAGAGCGAGATTTATTGAAAGAAGATTCTTTTATAGTATGTTCGCTGTTTGAAAAATCTATCTTCAATGAAATAGATGTTTTGAATGGAAAATTACTCGTGATTGGCAGCTCAGATTTTTTAACAAATTCGAAAATTAACATTCTTGGGAATAAAATATTTTTATGCAATGCGGTTGATTTTATGTGCAATTCTAAGGTGGATTTATCTATTGCTAGTAAAAATTTTAACAAATACAGATTATCAATACAACCAAAACAGTTTTCTATAATAATATGTAACTTGGTGTTAATTTGCTGCTTAACTTGCTTTTTAGGAGTTATAGTATTTTGGATGAGAAGGAAGTAACATGAAACTATCTGTTCGGAAACAACTGTATATATTAATTTTTGCTAATTCATTATTCATAGCATTACTTTACTTTTTATTTTCCGAATTGCGTTTTTCAAAATCAACAATGTCCAAAATTGATAATGCACATTTTAATATAAATGATATTTCAAAATTAGAAATCTTTAATCAACAAAATCGATCTCATCTTGAATTTACTAAAAATTCAAATGATGATTGGTATTGTTCTTATAACAATTCTAATTTCCATGTTAATGAACATGCTATAAACACTCTTTTGTTTCAAATCAAAAACTTAACTTCTGCAAACTCCACTGTTCCTTCTGGTAGTTTTTTATGGGAAATCACTTTAACTGAACAAAGTGGTATTCCTATTAATGTTAAAGTATTTAAATATTGTACTAAAATTTTTAAAAATGAAAAAATAGAAGTTTTTAATACTGGTTCACTGATCAAGACTTTAACAAAGTTTTATGAATGTCCTTTTTATGAAACTGTTTTCACTGAAAATACTATAAGAGCAAACTCAATTAATTTACAAGTTTTAGGTACAAATTTTTCTTTTATTCGAAAAAATAATTTATGGTACATTGATAACCCTATTAGTAGAGGAGATAAATCAGGCTTTGTTAAGAATATCTTATATGAGTTAACAAAAATTCATGGTAATAAAATTCTTTCTTCAGAAGAAGTTTCTGGTGAACCAATTATTTCTTTAACATATACCTTTACTGATATTTGGAATAAAGTAGATTTTTTTCAAAAAAATGGACATTTTCTTCTAAAAAAAAATGATATATTTTTCGATGTCTCAGAAGAATCTTCTTTTATTCTAAATACTATTTGCCAAAAATTGATGAATTTAAAGATTTTTGAGAATATAAGTTTAGATTCTTTAGAAGTTAAAGATTTCAAAGATTTTAATTCTATTTCCTATCAAAAATTAAAGGAAGATAATAAGTGGCAAATTTCATTTCATGAATCACAATCATTAAAATTTTTAGAAATCACTGGTGATAAAACAAAAAATTTTGAAGAATTTTTAAGTGCATTATCTATGAAATCTTGTATTAAAAATATACCAGTTAGTTCAGATTTGGTATATTTTATCAGTTGCGACTCTAATATTGGTCAGATAAATTTTAAAGTATTAAGGCACGACAACAATTATTTTTTACTTTATGAAAAGAGTTCATCAATTTTTTCTTTAGATAAAGAATTAATTGATAATTTACTTTCCAGTGTTATTAAGCTTAACAAATAAAATGCCACGTAAAATTTTAAATGAGAAGTCGTAAATATTGTAAAGGATGGTAATATATTAAAATTATAGCATAAAAAAATAACTGAAAATTTATAATTAAAATTTCTAATAAAAATGACAAAAGAAAATATAGAAATATCTGATGCAAATGAAGTTACAGCTGATGTGGCATATAGATTAAGTGAAATTATAGCAATATATCCAATCACTCCATCATCTGCTATGGCTGAACATTGTGATGAATGGGCAACTCAAGGGCGTAAAAATATTTTTAATATAGTACCTACAATAGAAGAAATGCAATCTGAGGGAGGTGCAGCTGGAACAATTCATGGTGCACTTACTGGAGGGATGTTAGCTACAACGTTTACCGCATCACAAGGATTATTATTAATGATCCCTAACATGTATAAAATTGCTGGAGAATTACTGCCATTTGTTATGCACGTTACTGCTCGTAGTATAGCAACACATGCTTTATCTATTTTTGGTGATCATTCAGATGTAATGGCTTGTAGACAAACCGGATTTGCTATGTTAGTTTCTAATTCTGTGCAAGAAGCACAAGATATGGCATGCATTGCACATGCTGTTACATTAGAAACACGTGTTCCATTTATTCATTTTTTTGATGGATTTCGAACTTCTCATGAAATTAATTGTTTTGAAAGGGTAGGAGACGATGTATTAAAATCTATGGTAGATAGACAATTTATTGTTGAACAATATAAACGTGGATTATCTCCAGACACCCCTGACATACGTGGGACAGCTCAAAATCCAGATGTATATTTTCAAGGAAGAGAACGAGTGAATTTATTTTATAAAAACGCTATTCAAATTGTTGAAAAATATATGCAACGATTTAAAAATCTTACAGGAAGAGAATATAGATTATTTGAATATATTGGAGCAAAAGATGCTGATCGTGTGGTAATTGCTATGGGTTCGGCATGTGAAACTATTGAGGAGACTGCTAAGTATTTAAACAAGCAAGGAAATAAACTTGGACTTGTTAAAGTTCATCTTTATCGCCCATTTTCAGTAGAACATTTAATAAATGTTCTACCTAAGAGCGTTAAATCGATTGCTGTATTAGATCGTACAAAAGAACCTGGAGCAATCGGAGAACCATTATTTTTAGATGTTGTAGCCGCACTGGAAGAAAAATGGGATAATAAGGACGTACGAATCATAGGTGGAAGGTATGGACTGGGTTCAAAAGAATTTTCTCCTGCTATGGTAAAAGCGATTTTTGATGAACTTGCTAAAGAAAGTCCTAAAAAACATTTTACCATTGGAATAAATGATGATTTAACTTATACATCTTTATCTTATGATAAAGAATTTACATTAGAATCAAATGATAAATTTGAAGCAATCTTTTTTGGCCTTGGATCAGATGGAACCGTTGGGGCAAATAAAAATACCATAAAAATAATAGGATCTGAAACCGATAATTTTGCGCAAGCCTATTTCGTATATGATTCCAAAAAATCGGGAGCAATGACAGTTTCACATTTGCGGTTTGGTAAAAATCCAATTCATGCACCATATTTAATTACACATGCTGATTTTGTAGCATGTCATCAATTTTCATTTATTGAAACTTTAAATATATTGCAATATGCAAAACCAAATGGTATTTTTCTATTAAATTCTGTATATGGAGTTAACAATATTTGGGAGCATTTACCTGTTGAGGTTCAGCAACAAATAATAGATAAGAATCTTTCTTTTTATTTAATTGATGCTTATGATGTTGCACGCAAATCAGGGATGGGGGGGCGTATCAATACAATTATGCAGACATGTTTTTTTGCAATCTCTGGAATACTACCTCAAGAAGAAGCGATTGATAAAATAAAATCAGCAATAAAGAAAACTTATGGAAAAAAAGGAGAAGATGTTGTTAATCAAAATTTTGTTGCTGTAGATGCTACATTAGCGCATCTTCGCAAAGTACCAGTCAGAGAACTTTCACAAAAGAAACGTTTGTATGATCATTTAATAGATGAAAATGCACCTGATTTTGTAAAAAATGTTACTGTACAAATGTTATTTAACAATGGAGATTCGCTACCTGTTAGTGCATTTCCAATTGGTGGAGTTTGGCCAACTGCAACTTCTAAATATGAAAAACGCAACGTCGCATCTGAAATCCCAGAGTGGACACCAGCAATTTGTGTCCAATGTAATAAATGTGTATCAATATGTCCACATGCTGCTATCCGTTCAAAATACTACAATTCTTCCAATATTAATGATGCTCCAGAGTCATTTAAATCCGCTAACTTTCGTTCTCGTGAAGTGAGTAATGCTAAATTTAGCATTCAGGTATCGCCCGAAGATTGTACAGGGTGTGGTTTGTGTACAGAAATATGTCCAGCGAAGGATAAAGTCGATCCATCTAAAAAAGCTCTCAATCTCAAACCAAAACAAAATATATTTGAGGAAAGCAAAGTTAATTATGAATTTTTCGAAAAAATTCCGCATGTTGACCCTACTGCTTTGGGAACAGATTTTAAAAGTGTACAATTTAGACAGCCATTATTTGAATTTTCTGGTGCATGTGCAGGGTGCGGAGAAGCACCTTACATTAAGCTGATTACTCAATTGTTTGGTGATCGAATGATCATAGCAAATGCTACTGGTTGTTCATCAATTTACGGGGGAAATTTGCCAACTACTCCATATTGCACCAATCCTGATGGGCGTGGACCAGCGTGGGCGAATTCTTTATTTGAAGATAATGCAGAGTTTGGTTTGGGATTAAAATTATCTATAGATAAACGAAAAGAAATTGCTGTAGATCTTTTGAAGAAAAAATCTGAAATATTAGGCTCAGAAGTTGTAACAAGTCTATTAAAAAATACAACCAATGAAACTGAAAAATTAGAAAAAAGAAAAAATATAAATATATTAAAACAAAAACTATCTACCCATAGTGATGTAGAGAGTAAATTGTTATGTAAATTAGCTGACTTTTTAGTAGATAAGAGCTTGTGGATTATTGGCGGTGATGGATGGGCTTATGATATTGGATATGGCGGACTAGACCATGTTTTAGCAAGTAATTATAATGTCAATGTTTTAGTTTTAGATACTGAAGTTTATTCTAATACCGGTGGACAGCAATCAAAATCTACTCCAATGGGAGCAGTTGCAAAATTTGCTTCCAAGGGAAAATCGCAAACAAAAAAAGACTTGGCAGGATTGGCTATGAGTTACGGTTATATTTATGTAGCAACTGTTGCTTTAGGAGCTAAAGATACTCATACTGTACAAACATTGCTTGAAGCAGAAGCATACGATGGTCCTTCTTTAATTATTGCATATTCTTCTTGTATAGCTCATGGATACAATCTAAGAGAAAGTTTGAATCAACAAAAGAAAGCAGTAGATAGTGGATATTGGCCACTATATCGATTTAATCCTAGTAACTATGGCACTAATAAGCCAGTATTTTCATTGGATTCATCTTCAGAGCCCAAGTTGCCACTTATTGAGTATATGAAGGGAGAAAATCGATTTAATATGTTGATAAATAAAAACCCTGAGCGTGCAAAGTTGTTAATCAAGAAAGAAGAAGAACATATTCGTAATAGATTACAGAAGTTTAACAAACTCACTGAAATTAAATAAATAGAAACTATTTTCGACACCTATTAATGCATTCCTCTGCAAGTACATCTATCGTGTTTACAAGAGGGATGTTTTTATATTTAATGTCTGTTAACGCTAATGGAATTTCAGTGCATCCTAAAATTATTAATTCTGCCCCTTGGTTTTCTAAGTATTCCAAACTTTTAAAAAAATATTCCTGCCCTTTAAGGGGATCTTTATACATTATTCCACTTTTGACCGCAAAAATTCCTTCATTGATAGATTCCTGTAAATTGGCAGATGGGTAGATAATATTTAGGTTTTTGAAAAATTTATTTTTAGAATTATCGTAAATTTTAGAATGAACAGTTCCGACGCTACATAAAATTCCTACATTACACACATCTGGATACTGTGTAGTTACATAAGTGAGAGTTGTATCTATTAAATTAATAAATGGCAAGCCTGATTCTTTTTCAATAGTATCTATTACACAGTGTGCAGTATTGCATGGAATACACCCTAACGTTGCCCCTGCATATTTTAACATTTTCGCTACTTTTATAAAATATGGGGCAAAAGAAACAGAACTTGTACCAGCTGCATAATTTATTCGACTAGGAGCTTGCGTTGCTTGATGTAATATAACTTCAGGTTGTTCTGGATCATTAATACAATTATACTTTGTGACTAATTTTTTTTCTATTAAATGAAGTAATTCAATTGCTGCAGCTACTCCACAACCTCCAATTACTCCAATTACTTCACCTGTAAAATTCCCCACATAAAATTAATTATAATTTAGTAACTTCGAAATCAAGAATTTTCGAAAAAATTTTATATAAATCTTAGAAAAATTTAGAAAAAACTTGCATTTTTAAAGGTAGTAAATTTATTGCACCTAATTATAGGTTATGAAGGCAGTTATTTGTACTCAAGGTAAACAATTTAGCGTTAATGAAGGTGACGTATTGTTTGTTGATCGTTTTATTGGATCGAAAGCCGGTGATGTTATCGAAATTAAAGATATTTTAGTTTTAGGAGAAGGAGATAGTGCTGTAATTGGCAATCCAACTGTTTCAGGTGCAACAGTTAAAGCTAAGATTTTAGAAAACAAACGTGCACGCAAAGTAATGATTTATAAAAAGAAACGCCGTAAGGGGTATCAACGTAAACGTGGGCATCGTCAAGAATTATCAGTAATTAAAATAGAAGAAATAACTGCATAAATTAAAGGGGATTATATGGCACATAAAAAAGGTCAAGGTGCGGCGAAAAATGGACGTGACAGTAAAGGACAAAGGCTGGGTATTAAGCGGTCTGGTGGAGAGTTTGTCCGTGCAGGTAATATATTAATACGTCAACGCGGAACAAAGTTTCATCCTGGAGAAAATGTGGGGTGCGGTAAAGATTTTACATTGTTTGCTCTTATTGACGGAATTGTATCGTGGGATAGTAAGCATAAGCGTGTATCAATAGTAGAATCTACAAACAATACCACACAAAGCTAATATTTTTCACTAATTAATTTGATTTTATGAGCATAACTGCTTTGTTTGTTTTGATTGCATTGATTGGGTCGATATGTAACTCAACAATGCGAATAAAGCTAAGCTACGTTTTTTGGTTAATTAGTAATGTTTACTTATCTGTTCACAATTTTTATATAAAAGAATATTCGCAAGGTTTATTGTTTAGCGCTTACCTAGTCACAAGTTTAATTGGTCTTAAAAATTCTTTTAAAGTTGGAGGATGGTTAGATAAAATTTCCTTAGAGAAAAAATGAACAAAGATAAATTAAGTATAATTTTTGATATGCAGGCAGAGCTTAATGCTAGAATTAAGGTCCCACACGAAGATTTGACCGACACTGAAAAAATTACTTGGATTTTAAATTATTCACGTGCATTAAGCCAAGAAGTTTCTGAACTTATTGATTCTGTTCCATGGAAATGGTGGGCGAAATATCAAGAATTTGATGAACAAAACGCTAAAGTTGAAGCAATAGATATTTTACATTTTTTAATATCAATTTTTCAAGTTTTAGGAATGTCAGCAGATGATGTGTTTGAAGCTTATTGTAAAAAGAATGCAGTAAACCATCATAGACAAGATACAGGATATACAACTAAAGATAAATCTGATTCTCGTGGGATATAAATTTTTTTAACAAAATATTAATTTAAGAAATTAAATTTCCCTCTTTTCATATAAAATTTATTTTTTTTATTAGTGCGTAAATACACAAATAAGCCAGATTCTGTTCGATCATTCAATCGATGTGTTCATTTATCTAACTACAAAAATAGCTTCTTATTAAAAGACGCGACATACCCGATACTTTAATAAGTTGGCCGCTTAGTATCCTATTTTGTCTTGCACCGAATTGGGTTTGCCATGCATATAACATTACTGTTAATATCGGTGTGCTCTTACCACACCTTTTCACCCTTACCTTTTTCAGGTGGTATATTTTCTGTTGCACTTTCCGTCATATATGTTGTAGCATATATGCCCACATTTTCATGTGGAATTCTGCCATGTGGTGTCCGGACTTTCCTCTCATATTTTTATTGTAATATGAGCGAACACTATGTGTATTTACGCAAAAAATTAAATGATTTTAAAGAACGATTTTTTCCCAACCTGAACAATTACCCCATCTGCCTGTTTGCTTATTTTTTCATAAGGATCTAAAATTTTTTCTCCATTAATTTTTATGCCTCCTTGCTCAATAAGCCGCCTTAATTCTTTTTTGCTAGAAAATTTCCCATTTGCAACTAAAACGTCAATGAGAATAAAATTCTCTTCTTGGACAAAAATATTTTCTATATCTGTTGGGATTTCATTTTTAGAAAATACAGCTGTAAATTGTTTTTTTTCGTCCTCAGCTACTTCATCACCAAAAAATTTCGCTGTTAATGTAGTAGCTAATAATTTTTTACATTCCATAGGATGCATTGTTTTCAGTTCACTAATTTCTTGATCAGATTTTAATAGCAAATATTTGTAATAAACGTACATAGTTTCATCTGGAATTGACATAATTTTCCCAAACATATCTTTAGATGAATCATTAAAAGTTATATAGTTATTATAACTTTTCGACATTTTTCTATTACCATCTAGACCGACCAAAAGCGGCATAGTAATAACGGTTTGTTCATCTTGCCCAAATTCTTTTTGTAATGTCCGGCCCACTAACAAATTAAATAATTGATCACTTCCACCTAATTCAACATCAGCATTCAACTGTATTGAATCGTACCCTTGCAATAATGGATATAGAAATTCAACAATTGAAATTGGAGTATTGGAAAGATAGCGTTTATTGAAATCATTCCTTTCCAACATGCGAGCGACTGTCATATGTCTAGCAAGATTTAGTGCATCTTCAAAGCGCATACTGGAAAACCATTCACTATTTCGCCTTACTATTGTTTTTTGTTTATCTAAAACCTTAAATGCTTGGTCCAAATATGTACTAGCGTTATTTTCAATTTGTTCTTTAGTTAAGATTGGACGAGTTTCAGATCGTCCACTTGGATCACCAATAATAGTTGTATAATCTCCTATAAGTAAAATCGCTTCATGCCCCAAATCTTGGAATTGTCGAAGTTTATTAAACACTACCATATGTCCAAATGTTAAGTCTGGACGCGTTGGATCAATACCAAGTTTAACTTTTAATTTTTGGCCTGTTTGAAGTTTTTTTTCTAACTCTTCAACTCCGATAATAGTTTCCGCATTGCAACAAATTTGTTTTACAATTTCACTACTCATTTAACCAAATGATGAATCATTTAAAGCTATTTTCAAGAAAATTGTAAAGTGTATTCCTTCTTACAAAAAAAGTTGCACATAAACATATATAATACCATTTTTTTTTAATGAATATTGCAGTAATTTTAGCTGGTGGGGTAGGAAAGAGGTTTTCTTCTAAAATTCCTAAACAATTTTCAATGTTAAATGGGAAAACATGTTTAGAACATACATTGTCTGTTTTTTTTGTTAATAAAAATATTGATAAATGTATTATTGTTTTACCATTAAATTGGATCAATTTTACTAGAGAATTTTTAAAAAAATATAATTTTGAGTACTCTTTGATTCCAGGTGGAGAGAATCGTAATCAATCATGTTTTAACGCTCTACAAAGTATTATTGAATGTGATAATATCATCATTCATGATGCAGTTAGGCCGTGTATAAATTCAAAGATAATCAATCAAACTTTGTTAGCTTTAGATCATTATGAAGCAGTAACTGTTGCTGTCCCTGCTGTAGATACAATTTTAAAAGTAGACAATGAAATTGTTGTTGAAATTCCTAATCGGAACGAATTTTTTCATAGTCAAACTCCACAAGGGTTTAAATTTAAAATTATAAAAAGTGCATACGAAGCAGCTTATAAAGACAACCCTGATTTATGTGGATTTTCTGACGATTGTGGTGTATTAAAGAAATACTTCCCAAATAAAAAAATAAAGATAATAAGGGGAAACTTTTGTAATTTGAAACTTACAACAACAAAAGATTTGTCTGTTATTCAAAACTTATTACTTAATAATTCATTCAATGATTTCTAAAATTATACCAGACTTTTCGATATCACAAATCGCTCATTCCGGTCAATGTTTTCGAATAAATGAAATAAATCAAAGTAAAGTTTGGCAAGTAATTGCTTTTGGGAAATTATTAAAAATTCAGCAGCAAGAAAATAACATTGTATATTTTGATTGTTCTGCTGAAGATTTTTCAGAAATTTGGGTGGATTATTTCGATCTTAAACGGGATTATAACAAAATAAAAAACATAATATTTAAATTAAATGATCCATATTTAATTGAAGCAATAAAATATGGTCATGGATTGCGTATGTTAAGGCAAAATCTCTGGGAGATGATAATTACTTCAATTATCACTCAACAAAATAATATTCCTCGCATCAAAAGCATTATTGAACGTTTGTGTGCACCATATGGATTAAATTTCCCTTCGGCAGATATATTAGCTTCTTTTACTGAAGAACATTATAAACAATTAGGATTAGGTTATCGTGCTAAATATATTTTAGACGTCGCTCGTGCTGTAGATAATAACCAATTAAATCTTAACAAACTAGAGAAAATGACCTACAAAGAAGCTATAAAATATTTAAAACAATTTCCAGGAATTGGTGATAAGGTAGCTAACTGCATCGCATTATTTGGGCTACATAAAACTGAAGCTTTCCCAGAAGATGTATGGATAAAACGTATTATAAAAGAACAATATGGAAGTAAATTTGATATTTCATATTTCCAAGAATACGCAGGAATTGTACAACAGTACATGTTTTTCTATGAAAGGAATAAAAATAAAAGACTAGCGTAATTTACAATGAACATCTTACCTGTTAGTTTTTATACTAAAGGCACTTTGATTGTCGCTCGCAGTCTTTTGGGCAAAATTCTTTTTAGAAAGATAAACAATAATATTTACCGCGGAATGATTGTGGAAACAGAAGCCTATTTACCATATGATCCAGCAGCACATTCATTTAGAGGATATACAAAACAACGCGATGCATTATTTCAATCACCAGGAACAAGTTATGTATATTTCATATATGGAATGTATTATTGTTTTAATATTATTACGGAACGAAACAACTACGGCAGTGGTGTTTTGATTCGAGCTTTAGAAGATTTAGATGGGCTTGGCAGTATGAATGGCCCAGGTAAATTATGTCAAAAATTGCGAATTGACCTTTCTTGTAATTACTGTAATGTTACTGATGTTCGTAGTAATATTTGGATAGGAGAGGGCATAAAAATTCCCAATGACGATATAGTTCAAACTACACGTATAGGTATATCAAAAGCTACGGATTACCCTTGGAGATTTTATATAAAAAGTAGTAATGCGGTATCTAAAAAATAATAGTAGGTAATATTGGTGCTCGGAATGGGACTCGAACCCATACGCCGTTAAGCACACGCCCCTCAAACGTGTGTGTCTACCATTCCACCACCCGAGCAATTGTGTTATGCATCAAATAATAATTACTAAACCTTGCAATAAAAAATATTTTTTTCGAAAAATTTTACGAAACAAGGTATTGACTTATATTTCTCTTTAAATTCTATAAAAATCATGGCAAATAAAGAGGAAAAATGCAAAAATAATGTACCTGGTAAATTTTATGTAGATACAACATGTATAGATTGTGATTTGTGCAGGGATATTGCACCTGAGTTTTTTGCCCGTGATGACGATGGACATTCCAAAGTAATTAAACAACCTGTTGAAAACAATGAAATTGAACTGTGTATTGAAGCAATGGATAGTTGCCCAGTGGGAGCTATTGGTGATGACGGAGATGAATAAAAACAGTACTACATACACAAACTTTTAGTCTTTTAGAGACTAAAAAATTTGTACTATGATGATGACCTCTTCAGAGGTTAATTTTTTGCCATTGTGTTACAAAATGAAATAGCTTGCCACGCAAGTTCGCGAATATCAAACAGAGCAAGCTTCATATCTTTTAAGAAGTTTTCTAAAGATTTTTCTTTATCTTGGAAATCTTTATTTGCACTCAATGTAAAGAGTTCACGAATTAGATCGTTTACCGTAGCGATTACATTTTTAAAATGACATGTTGCTAATATGAAATCTCCAGAATCTATAGAATAAACACCTTGCTGTTGATTTAATGAAGCTTTATTCACTAAGCGACATAAACGAAAATAATCTAATGTCGAAAAAGGATATTCACTTTTTATTAAAACTTCGAAGATACTATCGATAAATGCAAAGATCGAAGTAAATGCAATATTCAGTGGATTGCCATGAAAAGTATTGATATGGACATCATCAGAAAAGCTATCCCTTGCATTTTTTACTTTATTTTCAAGTTGCTTCCATTGCATAGTAGCAAAGATAAAGTCGAGATGATTAGAAATGTGTCTTAGCTTAATATAAAGTTCGTAAAATTTTTCAGTTTCTTTAGTCACTTCTAATAAATATTTACGACCACTCTGTTCAGACCAGGTATAATACGATTGATCTCCCCAATCATCACTAAAAAAATTAAACTCAGAATTATTATTTGCCAACCTTAGAATAAATCTATGAAATAAATTTATAAAATCAATCTAAAACTAATCATCAATGGTAAAATCTTCAAATCCCGGTCCTTTACTTTGTAAATCATTATTAAAAAATCCATTTAATTGACGCAATCTAGTAGGATGTCTCATCTTACGTAAGGCTTTAGCTTCAATTTGTCTTATTCTTTCTCTCGTTACATTAAACATTTGTCCAACTTCTTCTAGTGTGCGACTGTATCCATCTTTAAGACCAAATCGCAGAGTAAGAACTTCACGTTCCCTTTCTGTTAGTGTATCTAATACAGAACTGAGTTTTTCTCGTAACAAACTAAAGGCTGTCATGTCATAAGGATTTTCAGCACTTTTATCCTCAATGAAATCACCGAAACTAGAATCTTCACCATCTCCTACTGGATTTTGTAATGACATTGGCTGTTGAGCCATTTTCATTATACTTTGTACACGATCTACTGGCATTTTAACTTCTTTAGCAACATCCTCAGCAGTTGGTTCATGGCCCAATTCTTGAATCAGTTGCTTCTGTGCTTGCATAACCTTATTTAAGGTTTCGATCATATGTACTGGAATTCTAATTGTACGTGCTTGATCAGCAATTGATCTAGTAATCGCTTGCCGTATCCACCAAGTTGCATAAGTTGAAAACTTATATCCGCGTCGGTATTCAAATTTTTCTACAGCTTTCATTAGTCCCATATTCCCTTCTTGAATAGAATCCAAGAAAGATAATCCACGATTTGTATATTTCTTTGCTATACTTATTACTAGACGCAAATTTGCTTCAACCATTTCTCGTTTAGCTTGATAAGCAGCTTTCATATGCTCTTTAAATGCACGTACTATTTCTACTAATCGCTGTGGATCTGTTTCATATTTTAATTCAAAATTTTTTAATGCTTTGTTGATTCTAATGACAGAATTTTGTTGTAATGGATCTCCATCTTCAGCAGCTTTAGAAGCTATTTTCAAATCTTTATATAGTTGCTCTATTTGTCGTAAATCAGGCCTTAACTTAGCAAGAGGTTCTTCAAAAATCTTCATCTTAAAACAAAAACGTTTTAATACAGTTTTTAATTGCATTTGAAATTGCTTTAATCGAAATTGCAGCTTTTTTATTTCACCTTCATCTTCAGAATTAACAATTGAAGACCAAGTGCTTTCAACATTTTCAAGCAACATTTTACTATCTTGTATAGCGCGAACAAGCATCTTGTAATACGCTTCACGGCTTTCGATTTTTTTATCTAGTACAACACGATCAAATCTCTCTTCACGTTGCAATAATTGTTCTGCTAAGTCTATCTGAAATTTTGCCGTCAAATGTATGGAAAACAATTCATCTTGTGCTTTCAATTCCTCCCGTTCAATTCGTTTAGAAATAGCTACTTCTTGATCACGAGTAAGTAAAGGAACCTGTCCCATCTGACGAAGATACATCCTTACTGGATCTTCAATAATTTCATTAGTATTATTCTCAGTTTCCTTTAGTTCATCTTCTATTTTACTCTGGTGCTGTTCAATTTCATCAGCATCTAGAATTTCTATACCAAGATTTTCAAGAATGCTCATGACATTCTCAATTTCTTGAGTGCCTGTAATAGTTTCAGGTAAAACCTTATTGATGTCTTGTAAAGCAACGTATCCTGACTCACGTGCCAATCTTATTAAAGATTGTATACGTGCATTAATCTCATCATTACTATTTTTAACGGTATTCTTTTTTGAGTTACTCATTAAACAAATAAATCTATTATTTTACTGAATTAAATCTGCGGGAACAATGAAATACGTTTACGCAAATACATTCTATCTTTGTGGAGGTTTCTTATCATATCTTTTTCGTCAAGAGAAATTTTACTAATTTTTTTGTCAATTTCAGCAATTTTTTCTTTAAAAAAACGAATATGTATTGTTTTTAAGCATGAATTTGCTAAAAATTCTATGCTTTCTGGAAAAGAAATATCAGCAAAAATTGAACAAGCTGTATTTCTTTCTTCTTCTGAAAATATTTTTGTGTTATTCAACGAATTAATTCCTTCCCATAATCCTTCATGTGCTTCATTTAAAATTTTAATCAAAATAGTACTTTCTTTTAAATTTGATTTTGTCAATGCATCATATTCTATAATATCACTGATTTTTTTTGCTAAACCAGGATCTTCTATACAAATTGCTATTAACTGCGATTCTACAGTATTTATCTTATTAGATTGGTTTTCAATTTTATCAATAGAATTATTGTTAATCGATAGGGGATCACTAAAACGCTTTTTCTTTAAAAAGGTTTCAAAATCTTGTCCAATAGCACGTCTATCAAGATCACATAACTGAGAGATTTCATCTAAAAAAGATTCATGAATAATAGAAAGATCTGAATTTGATATTATTTCATAAATATTTTTCAAAGCATTTGCTTTTTGTCTTCCTGACATCGATGAAGAATTCGGAAGATATCGTTTCACTGCAAATTCCATGATTGATAACCCGGATTTTTTTATGAAATTTTGTAAAGTTTCCGGTGAAATATTTTTTAAAAAATCATCAGGGTCTTGCCCAGAAGGTAAAAGAAAATATTTTACATCAAGACCAGCATTTATTGCCATATGTAATAATCGTTCAGCAGCACGTAATCCAGCTTTATCACCATCTAGCATACAGTATAAATTAGAAGAATATCTTTTTAATATTTGTAATTGGGTATCAGTTATAGCAGTTCCTTGTGGTGCAACAGCTGTTGTTAATCCTTTTTCCCAACAACGCAACACATCTAACTGTCCTTCTACTAACCAAAAATGATCACATTCATTTATATGTAGTCTAGCTTCATATAATCCAAATAATAAATTGCCTTTATGAAAAATTTCAGTCTCTGGAGAGTTGATATATTTTGCATCTGTTAACACGGAAGTTAACTCTGGTACTGCTCTAGCGGAGAACCCTACAATCCTACCTTGAATATCACGTATTGGAATTGTTAACCTGTATCTAAACCTCAGTTTAAAACTAGAATAGTTGTCCGAACTAAAATAAAATAATCCACATTTTTTTAATTCTTCTAGTGAAAAATATTTTTTCAATTCCGTAAGTAATTGTTGTTCATCATTCTTACATAATCCAATAGAGTATTTTTGGGCTTCTAATAATGAAAAATTTCGTACATTTTCCCAAAAACTACGTACCTTTTTCCCAAAAGCATCATTGAGGTTAAAGTTTTTAACAAAAATATTATTAGCTACTTCATTAATTTCAAAGAAAGTTTTCTTTTTTGAAGTTTCTTTACTATGTCTTTTATCAATATTTTCAAATTCAAGTTTTATATTAAATCGATCAGCTATCATTTCTACAGCTTCATAGAAAGAAACATTTTCTTTAAGTTGTATGAACCTGAATAAATCTCCGGCATTTCCACTGCTAAAACACTTAAACATTTTTTTTGTCGGCATTACAAAAAATGATGGCGTTTTTTCAGAAGTAAATGGACTTAACCCTCGCCAATTTGAACCGCACTTTTTTAAATTTACATAAGGAGAAACAACATCATAAATATCAACCGTATCTTTTATATAATCTAGGCACTGTCGAGTTATCATGTCAAAGTATTTTGAATCTCAATATGAAAAATTTCGCAAGTAATTAAATTATATAGATTATTAAATATTTTTTTAATTTCGCATAATATATATTATGTCCAATGGCGGAGCAGTAAAAATTCTAACAAAGTATTAAATTTTACTATCAATTATCTTTTCTAATGTTCTAATATCCTGTGAAAACAATCTTATCCCTTCGGCAAGTTTTTCCGTTGCCATTGCATTTTCGTTTAATAAAAACCTAAACTGCGCTTCGGTTAGTTTCTCATTATGCGTGTTTAAACTTACATTTTGCTTATCTTTAGAGTCCAATTTTAGTGACACATCTTGTTCATTTTCATCTAACTCTTTTAAAAGTTTAGGACTGATCGTTAAAAGATCGCATCCCGCCAAGGATAATATTTCATTAGTATTTCGAAAACTTGCTCCCATTATTTCAGTATTAAATGCATGACTTTTGTAAAAATTAAAAATTTTTTTAACCGATTCAACTCCAGGGTCCTGAGAAGAATCATCAAAATGTGGATCATTTTTTTTGTGCCAATCCAATATTCGGCCAACAAATGGTGAAATCAAAGTTACATTGTTCATTCCACAAACAGTTGCTTGTTCTAAAGAGAAAATTAGAGTTAAATTACAATGAATGCTTTGTTCTTCTAAGATCTTAGCAGCTGCAATTCCTTCCCAGGTTGCTGCAATTTTTATCAATATTCTATCGCGACTAACTCCATGCATTTCATATAAATTTACTATATTTTTTGCAGCCTCAATGGTAGATTGTGTATCAAAAGATAATCTAGCATCTACTTCCGATGATATTCTCCCATCAATTAATTTCAAGATTTCTACACCAAAATTTACTATAACTTTGTTTAAAATAACAGAGCTACTTTTGTGTTTATTCTCTAAAATAGTTTTTTGCAAAATGTCTATATATCGTTCATCTTGAGCTGCTTTTAATATAAGAGAAGGATTTGTAGTAGCGTCTTTTGGGTGAAATTCTTTAATACTTTCCAGATCTCCTGTATCTGCAACTATTATACTAAAGTTTTTTAACTGTTCCAAAGCAGATTTGTTCATTTTAGTGCCAAACATTTAAAGTTAACATCGCAAAAATTACTCCACTATGAAAGCCAATAGCTCTATTAAGTAGACGATATTTTAAAGTAATGTAAGATAATAAGATTCCTAAAATCAAAACTTTTATAAAATATATTAAATTAATTTTATACATAAAACCAAATAACATCGGAACAATACACTGGAATCCACTTAACATTCCAACATTATTGATAGTTTGTACACAACAAGGAATTTTTATATGTAAATAAGCAAAAAATAATGAATTTAATAATACACTTACAAATGGAGTAAATGCTGTATAAAACACACGTAAAGTAAGCCCTCTAAAAATTATTTCTTCTAGTACACTCACCACTATGGCACATAGTAGAAATTTTGGCATTTTATTCAACATCAAGAATACAGTATCTTTATTAAAAGAAGACATAGAATGTAATCCTAAAAAAGTTTCGATTACATCAATGCAATATATTAAAAGTACCCCTAGTATAAAATAAGAAAAAATTTTTTGTTTATTTCCTAAATCGAAACCAATTTCTTTAAAAGATTTAATGCCACATTTTTTAAAAAAAAATGGCAACATTATTATTATAAATACTAACCTAACTCTGTCGAAAACTTTGTATATACCTTTACTGACTATGTAACAGCACAGGTGATTATCACAACTAGAAGCCTGAATGAATATTGGTCCAGATAATATAGCAGCAACTAATATAGAACATAAGTAAAACAAAAATAAGTACAAAATTCCGCGCCACGAAAACTTATCATGATTTAAACTAAATAAAATAAAATTTTTATCTCTATTCATCTATAAGTACTATTGTTTCAGGTTCAACATAATGACATAAATGATAAATATCAGCAGGTTGCATTAAAATACATCCATTAGAAAAATCAACTTTCCCAATATCTTGTTCACGTAAAGACCCATGAATATAAATATATCTTTTTTCTGTAGATTCGCATGCCGTTTCACACCCGCTTAACACAAGAATTCCACCAATTATCATTCCTCTGTCATCTCCCAACTTGCGATAAATTATAGAATCCCCTACTTCAATTCTGCTAATAAATCTACTAAATGGATGTTTACCAGTTATAATTTTTACTACTTTATGCTTACCTAATGGCGTTCCTTCACTCCCAATTTCACAGCTGCATGGGTTTTTAGATTTGGAAATCGGATAACAAAACAAAATTTTATTTTTTTCATCAAAGCTTTGTTCTTCTTCTTTAAAAGAAATATATCGTAAATCTTTTTCACCAAAAAGGGATTTAGTTTCCTTCATTGTATCGAAAAATTTTTCTAACATCTTTTCAGAGAAGAAATAGAGTTTATGATTACTTAATGAAATATAAATAAAACAACTGGGACAAGAAGTATACCTACTTTCAATTTTTTGAAAAATTTCTTTTGCATCGATTTTATCAATTACTTCAGGAGAAGCAAGTGTCTTTGAAGACATTATCATTAAAAAAAACGAAAACAAATAACCTAAAAAGTTTAAGTTTTTCACTGAGAAGTGAAATTTAACACTAGTACTGTAATGTCAATCTTATAAAAAGAAATTTGACAACCATCAAGACAATCGATATAAAAAACATGTGAAGTTCAACATAAGATACTGGGGAATATGTATTGTATGTGTATTATTTTTAAGCACGATAAATTGTTTTGGAAGCCGTAAAAATAATGATCGATTGGTAATTGCAATAAGCACCAATAATCCTCCTTATGAATTTATACAATATGGAAATATCGTTGGATTTGACATAGATTTAATCAACATAATATGTGAACGTCTTAATAAAAACTACGTATTACATGACGTTTCGTCAGATATATTGCTTTCTGAAGTGAAATCTAAAAAATGTGATATGGCTATATCTGCGATTAATATGTCACATCCAGAAAAATTTAGTGTAGATTTTTCAATTCCTTATCAAACAAATACCAAAGCAATAGTAGTCGTTAATACTGGAGAGTTTCGTAACGTTCAACAAGGAGCTTATTTACCACTTTCTTTTCTAAATGGGAAAATTATTGGAGTTCAAATAGGATCTTCTAGTGAAGAAAGTTTGTACAAAAAAAATATAAAAGGCAGTAATGTAAGACATTTTAATAGTTTGAAAGAATTAAAATCTGCAATTACCAAAAACATTGATAATACGTGGGGACTTTATGGAATAATAGTAAGCATACCTGAAGCACAATCTATCGTTGCTGAAAATAAAAATTTGATTTTTTATCAACTAAAACTTGACGAATCTCTTGTAATAGCCTTCCCTAAAGGCTCACCACTAATTGCCCCAGTAAATGAAATTATATCGACTTTAATTAGGGAAAATAAAATATCAGAATTGGAATTAAAGTGGGATATGAATCTTTAATTAAAAGAAAATGAAAAAGATATATTTTATTTTCTTAATATTTCTTTGTCTTAATTATGTATCTGGTGATACATTAACTAAATATAGTACCTGTAATAAAAAATTTTCGACACATCAAAAAAATCATTTTTTTCAAAAAAAAATTCAGGCACCAAAAATAGATCATCACATGTCCACAGTGAATAAATACCAATTTCGCCGAAATGATAATAAAACTTTAATCCCATACAGACACATTTCGAAACCAAATTATGCTAAATCTCGCAGACAATATTAATAATTTTTTTTCTGTTCGAGAAGAAGTTGAATTTGTAGCAAACAATATTTCAAACAATACAGCAATAATTATCCTTAATTCAACTTCTCGCTTTTATTCTGCAATTCGTTCAGAACTACAATATAGATCAATTACATTTAATGACTTTACTAAAGAACACTCACATTTAGGTTGTAGTAATCTTGTCTTTATTGCTATTTTACATTGGATAGAGTGGCAATACAAGAGAAATGTTTTTCATTTTTTGAAGTTTTGCAATGATACAACAAATACGTTAAATCTTTTTTCTGAAGAAACTGTAATTGAGTTATATAAAAACTTGAAACATGCAGCTTGGAAAACTTTAAGCATTAAATATGATGTTTTGGCAAAACAATTAGATCCTCAAATATTTGAAAAAGTAAATGAATATGATTTAGGATTGGAAGATTTATGTATAATAGATTTTTTGATAAAATATGAAAAAATTTGGGAAAATTATGTTTCAGATGAACATATTCGAGATATAAAAAATTTATTCGCTTCACATGACTTTCAACAAAAAATTTCGCTTGAAACCTTACTTTCCACCTTATCTCATTTCCTTCTCGAAAAAATCCAAAGTTCAATCGAGATAAAAAATAAACCACAAACATGTTCAACATCACTTATACCAATTGATTTGATTAGAAAAAATATTTATTCAAATTATTTCTGTTCTTTAACAGACTATAAGTCTAATACTTCTTACATAGATAGGTGGATAAAAATTTTATCAGGAAAACAGAATTTTGTATGTTCATGTTGTGTTGAGGCTGATTCATCTTTAGCCTCAAAAAACACTAAACCAATAATAACAAATAAAACCACCGATATTGCACAGACTAAAATTGCTTATGAATCAAGGAACAACTCGAGTATTCCATTTGATAAGTATTCTTATATTCTTCCATTTAATCAAACAATTCCTTTAGCATGCAAAACAATTGAAATTTTTTTCAAAAACCCGAAAAAATTTTTTTATGAAAATTTTGCAGTCAATTGTAAGTTAAACACGTTACATCTACAAATGCTAAAAAGGACATTTATTGGGTCATTAGTTCATGAACTATTAAATATCAGCCCTAATAAATGTATAGAAATCCCTACCCTATTAAAATTTAATGAAGAAATAGAAAAAAAATTTACAAAATATTGCCAAATGTTATGTGCAGCACACAGTAAAGCTTCCATTCTTCATTTAGATTTTTCTCTGCAAGAAGCATTAAATATTTCAAAATACATTGCATATAAATTCGCGGATAAAATTTCATCATCAGGGTATAAATATATTTCTACGGAAATTCCATTACCATCTAACACAAAAATTTTTATTGAAAATGACCCTATCTACCTCACTGGTAGAATAGATTGCATTTTATCTCATCAACCATTTTCACTAACCTCCCCTAGTATGGTTACGTTAAATATTTTTGACTTTAAAACAGGAAATTATGATTCTTTAAAAGAGAGTGCTCTAGATAAGCAACTAAACGACTATATAGGCATTCAAGTTTTTATGTATGGTGTAGCTTTGAAAAGCTTAGGGTTTAAAAACATTAATGTGCAAATCATGCACCATGATGGAAAATTATTAACCCCAATAAATATAACTTATTTTTTATCAAAAGGTGAAAGATTTTTAAAAGATCTCAATATTGTCTTAAAAAGTAGGGTCATTGGGGAAAACGTAAAAGTATTTTCAAATATAGATGATAATATATTTTTACCGATTTCTGAAAGTGAACGAACAAATGAAATAATTGCCACCAAACGCAGTTTAAGTTTCAGCTAAATAAAAGTTCAATTTCCTTTGGAGATAGCTGTTTGCAATTACCTATAGACACTCCTTTAAGAAGTAATTTTCCTATACGTATTCGTTGTAATTTTTTTACGAAATATCCAAAATGTTCAAATAATCGATGAATTTCATTTTTTTTCCCTTGAGATAACACAACTTCAAATGCTTTATCTTTTAATTGGCCTCGCCCTATAGAAATTAACTTATCAAGCTTAAGAAATTCTTTTTTATCTAACACTCCTTGTAACAATTTTTGCTTTATATTATCGTGCAATGGATGTGATAACATTACATTATAATGTTTTTTTATATTAGATGATGGGTGCGATAATTTTTGTACAAAATCTCCACTATCTGACAAAATAATTAGTCCTGTTGTATCTTTATCCAGTCTTCCACAAAACATTAATTTACGCTTCATAAAGGTACGTGGAATAAGGTCAAAGATCGTTTTTTCATTAAATTTATCACAATGAGAACACACATATCCTTTAGGTTTATTAAGCATAATAACTAATGGAGATTTCAAGTTATGAAACTTATTTTTTATCTTTATATTGTTAACTTTTATAACATCTTTTTCGGGATCAACTAAATCTCCAACATTAGCAATTTTTTCGTTTAATATTACACATGAATTTTTTATTAGCTCTTCAGCTTTTCGCCGTGAGCACAAACCTTGATGTGCTAAAAATTTTTGCAACCGGATCTTATTGTTAGTCATACCACATTTTCATGTAGAAAAATTTTATAGACTTGTAAAATATATACTACAATCTGCTTAACATGTATTCTAATTTTAGCTTTAATATCATCAAAAAATCTAATGTTTCTAGAGCGAGACTAGGACAAATAGTTACTCCACATGGTATAATCAATACACCAAATTTTATTTTTTGTGGAACTAAAGGTGCTATGAAAGCTATCACTACGGCACAGCTGTCCGACACTGGTGCAGAAATTATGTTATCTAACACATATCATTTATATCTTCAACCGGGAGCAAATATTGTCGCTAAAAATGGTGGATTACACAAAATGATGAACTGGGATAAGCCATTGCTTACAGATTCCGGAGGATTTCAAATATTTAGTCTTGGGTATGGTTCTGTAGCTAATGAAATAAAGGGGCGTCGAAATTATGGTAATAATCATCAAAAAACATTATTAAAAATTACTGAAGATGGTGCTTATTTTAAATCGTACATAGACGGAGTTAAACATTGCTTGACTCCAGAAATTTCTATTCAAACCCAACAAAAATTAGGAGCAGATATTATTTTAGCATTTGATGAATGTACACCTTTTCATGTTTCTCAAAAGTATACTGAAGATTCTATGGAGCGCAGCCACCGTTGGGAATATAGAAGTTTAAAAGAGTTTGAACGACTAAATAATGGAACTCAAGCATTATATGGAATTATTCAAGGTGGAATATATGACAATCTTCGAGAACGCAGTGTAGAATTCATTGAAGGTAACAATTTTTTTGGACAGGCAATTGGTGGTAGTTTAGGAGGATCTAAGGAACAAATGCATGAAATAGTAGAATATGTTTGTTCTCTTTTAAAGACCCAACGTCCTGTCCATTTATTAGGTATTGGTGGATTGAGTGATATCATTAACGGTGTAAAAAATGGAATTGACACATTTGATTGTGTTCACCCTACTCGCTTAGCTCGTCATGGTGGTGCGTTAATTGATCCCAAAATCAATGACGGACAAGAATCATTCGACGTTACAAACTCAAGATTCAAGGATGATTTAGCTCCGATTTCTGAATCTTGTAATTGTTATTGTTGCCGCCATTTTACACGTTCCTACATTCACTATTTATTTAAAGCTAAAGAATCTCTTAGTGGACAGTTGTTAACCATTCATAATGCTCATTTCATGGTTGATTTCATGAAAACCTTACGCCAGCAAATTTTAAACGGGAATTTATAAATGAAAATTTAAAGAAGTTTTAATTTTTTACGAAATGCCCATTTTTTGACACAAATCATCCGCTAGATTGAAAATTTTTTTCAATCTTTCCTTTTCTTCTTCTTGAGTAAACAAATTTTTATGAAAAGCACTTTCCTCATTAGAATGATATTTTATTAAATAAGTTAAATTTTTTACTGAATCTGGTATAGTTTCTTTATTTTTTTGACAAAATTCAAAAACAGAGCTGCATTTTTCAAGATCTAATTCAAGTTTTTTTATAAAGCTATCACCTTGATCTGAAGTTAGATTTAGACTCAAAGCAAACTTATTGTAAAATTCAAGATCAAAACTATCTAGTTTTGGTTTAAATATATAACTTTCTACTTTAATAAGAGCTTTTCCTGAAGGGAGATCCCTTTGTTTATTTTTAGTTTCCTCACACTCACATTTAGGCTTTTCAGGTTTCCAATAATCCCATATTTTACGTAAATTTTCGTTATTTTTTACCATAAGTACCATACTTACATAAAAATCGTCTTCATTTTCTCTTAAAGAAGAGTAATATTTTTTTGCTTCTCTTATAAAAGACTCCTGTTTATTATTGCTGATTGCATCAAAGAATTTGTCAAGTAAAATTTCTACGCGATCATGATTAGTGAAA
>CAZALH010000006.1:0-2160 GCA_964486285.1 uncultured Opitutales bacterium
TTAATGCATCCCTTGCTTTCTTTGTCTACTGTTTTAGGTTTATTTACTGTTTCAGATTCATAGTCTTCAAAATACCCAATCATCTTTGAAATCCTATCAAAATATTTTTTAGACTCCTCAGCACTTAGGCATGTAACAAAGCTATTATCAGCTAACTTAACTTTCATATCGCCCGTAGGTTTACCATCTTCACCTATTATCGCTTCTACACTAGTAGCTTCTGATACTTGCAATGATAATTCTTTTTCAACTATAACTGAAGAGTTGCGCTCTGTTGGATATGCCTCTTCCAATAAAGCTTCAATGTAACATTGCAGCTGCTTTTTAAACTCCTTTTTGACTTCGTTACCAGCTTTTGGAGCAACAACACTTTCTTCAGCAGCTTCTCTTTCATCAGGGGCTTTACTGCTTAAATTAATACCGTTCCAAAAATCTTCCGAACGAC
This sequence comes from uncultured Opitutales bacterium, assembly GCA_964486285.1. Classification (GTDB taxonomy): domain Bacteria; phylum Verrucomicrobiota; class Verrucomicrobiia; order Opitutales; family JAIRKQ01; genus JAIDVZ01. The sequence continues at coordinate 446 of CAZALH010000006.1, forward strand.
AAATATAATCTGTAAGTACTTTCGCAATAACACGATTATTAAGATATAGCCTTCGCTCAATCGCTTTTATAAGGTCTGCTGAATCATTGCTACCTTCAATCTCGTTTAAGATGTGACATTTAAAAGAAAAATTTAATTCTGAATAAAAATCAAAAACCTTACCTAAAAGACCATGATAACCGCTAGCATTAAAAATTGTTCCTACATTTTCTTTAAATTTGTCCTTATTCTGACACAGAAGTGGCCAAGTTTGGCATTCGACATCTAAATTAATCCCCTTTTTACACTTTTGTACAACTTCGCTCCACATCAATCCACAGTGTTCTTTAATAGCGACGACTATGTCATTTTCTGGTTCACTCCTTTCCAATAACAAATCTTCCCCTTGACCAAGGTTTAGCAGCTCTTTTAGTTCAGCAATATTTTCCTTAAAGCTAGCTTTACAATTTTCTACCTTTTCAAGGTTATTACAAAACGCCTCCCCAGACACAAGACAAGCTTTATACAAAGCCTTATGACTTTCTGCGTCTTCACCATCTTCTTCTGTAATTTTTGAAAAATCTCTCAAACACCCAAACCATGGCGATCTACTAAAACCACCATAAACCTCACCATCTTTCTGTCTTATGAAATCTCTAAAACCTAAATACTGTTTTGTTATCCATCTAACATTTTCATCAAAAGATTTCCACGTTTCTGGATCGCCTACCGAACTATTACACAGACTATTGCCTGTATTAAAAATTCCTAGCAGAACCCTTTCTAACTCATCAAAACGTAACTTTATATCTTCCAACGATTTTGTCGCATCGACCTTGCTTGCGTCATATGATTTTGTCAATTCATCCAACTCTTGTAAAAGCAGATAAGCGTCACCATAGGGTGGATCCACTCGTTCATTTTGAGGTTTGTTAACATTATTTAGATTTATTGCTTGAGCAAAATATTCAAAACTCGCCCTTTTATAGATGCTATCAGGTTTAGACACAAACTCAATATTTGAACCAGTATAATCACTGCTCCCATTATTGTTGGTTGGACTCAATTTAAAAACAAACGGATCGCAATTATAATCACTGTTTTGGTACAAATCCTGCGAAATACACATTGATAATGTGTCATTAAACTCACTTTCTAAAATTTTATATTCACACTCTCGAAGCTTAGTGTCTCTGAAATGCAAATCCATTTTCTCACAGGATGCATCAATACCCCGCAAGTCAAACATATCACAATTCTTAAACTCAGACGCTACATTAACAATATCAAAAATAGCATCGGAAGGATCAGTTGTTTCATGATAATTTAAAGAGTCTTCAAGCCATGCATCAGAATACTTGTCCCACAAGTAAGCACAATACTTCTTCAATGCTTCATAACGTAGCAAACTTTTAGGAAACTGAGTTTTTTTGTTTAAAATGTCATTAGCCTCTTTACTTATTTTTTGACGGACAAATTGCACATAAGCTTTATCATAAAGCTGTTCCCTGTTTTCAAGAATTTGCTCCACTTTGTCCTTTGTAAGACCAGCCAAATACTCCATTTGGTCCTTTGTAATACCATACCAATCAAGCTCACATCTCTTCTCACCTAACAACCCCGCGTTATTTGATAACCCCCAATTCACACAATCACGTACTTTTTTAGGCAAAACATAGCTATTTTCTTGTAAAAATCTAACAATTCTTTGCTCAAATATCACCCGAGTATCGTAT
>CAZALH010000006.1:2260-6680 GCA_964486285.1 uncultured Opitutales bacterium
ATTTTCTTGTAAAAATCTAACAATTCTTTGCTCAAATATCACCCGAGTATCGTATCCAGAGCCTCTCAACATCACCCTGGTATTTGTATTAAACGCATCTTTTTTTGGAAAAAACACTTTGCGATTACCGAACTCTATGCAATTTTTAGGATATTTTTGAAAGCTCAAAGCTTCAAACAACTCTTGCCATTGTTCATTAGCTGCAGCAAGATCTACTACTTCTCCTTCTGAAGGAGAATAATCCACACATAATTCTGCACCACGTGCACCAGCGATAACATACAACTTCAAATCCCGATAAGAAAAACAATTAGGTTCATGAAAATTGAATGACAATTTACGTACTATGCCACCATCTTTATCCCAACAACCACCAGTAAAAAAAGAGGAAGGGCTCTCAATCTCAACTGGCCCTCCTGAGCCTTTTAAACAACTGCTACAAAACTCAACAAATTTATTGTTTTCTTCTTCAAGCAATATTTTAGACATCAAAGCATTAACATTTTTCAAGGTCGATACTGCCTCCTCTACCTCCTTAGCTTTTTCATCAATTTCTTTGATATAAGAATCGTCTGCAAGAGTTTCAATTACATCTCTACTTTCAATATTTTCGTTTTTAAGTTGTGAACTACCATCTTTCCTTGACAACCAATCTAAATAATTTACTCCAGTGCGAACTTTCACACAATTTTGATCTGCCACATTATAAGGGTTACTTGCAGGACCACCATAATTATTTGCTTCGAGAATGATGTTTTCCATAAAACTAAACAAATAGATGGTAAATAAAAAAAGTAATTATGTCAATTTTTTTACTAAAAAAATTAATTAAAAACTTTTTTATGTAAAAATTTAAAATCGCACATGATATACTATGCTCCCTAATAAAATATTTAATTACTTGATGACTTGTTTTCTTATATGCAATAAAACACCCTAATGGAATTTCGTGTATTACTATAATTTAACAAAGATCACCTCAGCAAACATTTTTCAAAACTTAAAACTTACAAAAAAGCAAAGCTTGTTAAAATTTAGTAAAGCAAATTACCTAAATCTTTTTTTGGTTATAATTTTCTTGACTATTTTATACTAATATTGAGTCTTAAAATTTAAGTAAACAAAGGAAAGATATGCCTATTACTATTACCACTTCTGATGGGAAAACAATTGACAATTTGGACGAAATACAAAAAGGGGCAGAAAGTATCTATCGACAATTAAATACCAATAAGGCTGAAACAGGTAGAATGACAGATATTTCTAAAGTACTATGTAACATGCGGAAATTGGAACAACAAGATAAAGTTTATCAGTTCCAAAATGATCTTACATACATGTTGACACCTGAATTTACAAAAGATTTTGTATGCATTTTAGATCAAATTGGTAATCTAAAACAAAGAAACGGTACAACAATTAATATTACTAAGATGCAAATGAGACAAATTTTAATATGGATTAAAAATATAATTAATCATGTCCACTTTGCTGATATACCTCTTAATTTGAGTGTATCTTTGATCCAAAAAGTTAAAGAGTTAGGTGGCTGTTTCGGTTGGTGACATAGGTGAAACCTAATGAGATATCGATTATGCAAAGTGTATCAAATATATTAGAAAACGGTGTTTTTAATGTTTTTATCAAAAATGAAAACAGGCATGAATTGGAAGCTCTTGCAGGGACAATTGGTATACAAAACGGCCCATTAATTTTATATTATGGACCCACAAAAGTTTTCCCAAGAACCGAATTGACTCAATATCAGTCAAGCTCAACTAAACGTTTAACTGAGTCAGATCAAGAGTTGCTTAATGAAATATTTCATTTGGAAGATGATAATACAAATTGGCCGCAAGAGTTTGCCCAAGTGTTTCAGGATCTTCAAGCATTACCCATGGGCAAAGCAATGATTCGTAGGATACTGGGTATTCATCGTCAATGTCCAAGTCTCCCTAAGGTATATTTTTGCAATAAAGATTCTGAGGGGCCTCAAATCGTGTGGCCGGGGTACACAAACACTAGTGCAAAAAATGTTTTATGTAATTCTTCCTTAATTACGAATATGGTAAATTTACCTCATGCAGAGATTAATTTAACCTGGGATAGTACGAAAAAGGAATTTTTATGGAATGAATATATTATGCCGATACAGGAGGTAACAAGAAAATTAGGTTTTGTAACATGTAAAAAGTGCCACCGATTCTTTTATTAGCTCATGAATTAGGTCATTATTTGAATAAAATAGAATCAATTTACCGAACACTTCAAATAAAATCAATATTCCAAAGCATAGTAGCGCTTACGCAGAATAACCTTACATGGTGGCGTACTAATTCTGAATTAGCGATACAATAGTACAACGAAATTTCACAAGCATACCAGCAATGTGATATGGCTGCTACTCTAGAGTATGAAATTGTATTAAAAAAGTTGGAAGAAGTTGTACAAAATAAGTTGTCGGAAGAACCGCCGGATAATGTTGAAACAAGGAGACAAGAGATACAGAAAGCTTTGGACGCTTTTATTGAGTTAATCTCAACTTCAGGTAAAGGAAGTGCTATAGAAATACAAAATTTTTTGCCACTAGCTGGTATGTGTCAAAATAGTAAATTCAATTACAGTGACGGTGAAATTACTTACCAGGCATTACAGGAATGGTCAGGTGACACTAGTAAATGCCCTCGGTTTTTTAATTGTCAGGAACAAGAGGTAGAGATAGATTTTGCCTCCAAAAGTCAAACCAGTTTTGTGCGTATATTTTATGAAACTAGCTTGAAAGTGTTAAATGAATGGTTACAGCAAGTACCCCAACGAGATGATTTTGACGCTTTAGTTGGTGGTATCTTGAGTTTAATCAAAGTTTCGGATAATTCTTCAATGCGATCATTAACGTTTGACGATCTACCAGCGTTAGTTAGAACCAAAAAATAGAAAGATCTAACAATTAAATTTATACATTTAACTAAATTATTAATATCATTATGAATATATGTTTTAGCAGTGACAGCGACTTGTGAATGTCCAAAAATTGCACGTATGTTTATCTCTTCAACACCGGTGTTATGTAGTAAAGAAGCGATAGTATAATGAGTCTCGTGAAGAGAGTATTAACTAAACCTATAATTACTATTTTAGCAATTTAGCAAAAAAACTGTAATCCAACGCTAATATATTCCAAAGAAATTTATGATATATCTTTTTATGTTTTCTTAAACACACTATTGCGACTTAATCTTGGCTGCCCGATTAGGACTCGAACCTAAACAAACGGAACCAGAATCCGTGGTGCTACCATTACACTATCGGGCATAACGTCATTCTAAGACTGAACTTTAATAAAAACTAAGATCTTTCAAGATAATTATTTATCTTTAAATTTTTTAATGTTAATTATTAAATTCGACTTTTCTAAAAGAAAGAAAAACAAATTTGAAATTTTCAACAAAAAAAGCTTTGATTCAAGAATAAATTATATTATATGTAGCTGAGCATGGAAACAATTGCCCTCACTTCCGCGAATAATAATATTGCTTCTGATGAGTATGCAGAACAATTACGTCAATTTGCTCAAAACGAAAAGCGGTATTATTTTTCTTGTCGCTATGACAGTCCATGGAAAACAATACATCAAGCTAATGATTTGAGGATATTTTTAGCTAAATTAGATTTAAAATTAGCATTCCGTAGTCTTAATTGCGATGTAAAAAGCTGCGAATTGTTACCATTAGGTTTTGGAGAACATGAAAGTAATTTAGAATGCGATTCTCATTATCTTATAAAAGGGAACGATATCGAGATTACAAATCCCAACGAACAGGATTGTCCAGCACTAAACAAAATTGCTAACAATATTCCAATGAATGGTTGTATTTCCATCTCTGAAATGCAACAACAAGAAATCAAGATAAAAGTAAATGATTGTGAAAAAGATTCTCTAACATTTCGTATGTATCGCTATGGTAGCGGAAGCTTGCTCTTTAATTCACAAGACCAGGAGAAAAAGTTAATTCCTCGATCAGTTATTTCCGTAGGGTATCAGGGATATACCCCATTTGGAACTTATGAAGTTCATGGAATAACATCACCTATATTAGAAACAGGTGATAATGCTTCACAGGGACAAGTTATTGTATTATTTGGATTGGGGAATCGTGCAGAAAATATAGAAAATAATAGTGAAGATTGTATAAAAAAGGAAGTAGACAATCGAATAAATAAAATAACCGCACTTGGATTTGATACAGTAACCGCACAAACATTAACAGTATTTTCTATGAGTCATCTTTTAACTTCCGGTATTGTTGAAACGTTTGATCAAAATGTGCAAAAAATATGTAAACTTTTAGAAATAACTATGGAAAATATAAAAAAGGGTATATCTCCTGAAGAGATAAGTGCTATTGTAGCAGGATTCAAA
>CAZALH010000006.1:6780-49725 GCA_964486285.1 uncultured Opitutales bacterium
AACTCTCAATCATAGTTAAAAACTTAAATCTCTAATATAAGAAAAAACTACAAGTTTAGAATCTTTGATTCTAAACTTGTACAGGGGTGTTTTACTTTAAAGATTTGGGTGTTGGTCTTTATAATTATGTGCTTGCTCAAACTCATAAGCAAGCGATAAGATCTCGTGTTCTTTGAATGGTTTACCTAATATTTGCATACCAATTGGTAATCCATTGAAAAACCCACATAAAGTCGATATTCCACATATTCCTGCTAAATTTGCAGGAGATGTATAAATATCACATAAATACATCTTCAAAGGATCAAGAATCTTCTTTCCACGTTCGAATGCTACTGTCGGAGAAGCAGGCGTAATTATGGCATCTACAGATTCAAAAACACGCATAAAATCATTACGTATTAATGTTCTTACTTTTTGTGCACGACGGTAATAAAAATCAAAATTTTCACTACTAAGAACATATGTTCCCAAAATTATTCGACGTTTTACTTCTTCACCAAAACCTTCATCGCGTGTTTTAAAATATAAGTCTATTGCATTTGTAACTTCTTTTGATCGAAGTCCATAACGTACACCATCAAATCGAGCAAGATTTGATGATGCTTCAGCAGTAGCAATAATATAATATACCGGAATAGCATACTTGCTCATAGGTAGTGAAATAGGAATAATTTCATGCCCATTTTCACGATAAAAATTAATAGCTGACTCAACAGATCCCCGAACATTATCATCAAGACCATCTTGAAAATATTCCTCCGGTACCCCAATACGTTTTAAATTACTGTACTTTGATAACTCTTCTACATAATTTGGAAGTTTAAAGGAAAAACTCGAAGAATCTCGACTATCATTTCCAGCAATTATTTGAAATAATAATGCGATGTCTTCTACTGAGCGTCCCATCGGCCCAATTTGATCGAGTGAACTAGCAAATGCGACTAATCCATAGCGACTTACAGCACCATATGATGGTTTTAAACCACATATTCCACAAAAAGATGCTGGCTGCCTAATTGAACCACCTGTATCACTACCTAATGCTAAAATTGTTTCACCTGATGCTACAGCAGCTGCGCTACCCCCACTACTGCCACCAGGAATATATCGTGTATTCCATGGATTAGAAACAGGTTTATATGCAGAATTTTCATTCGATGCACCCATCGCAAATTCATCCATGTTCAAACGACCCCACATTACACATCCAGCATTCTTAAGACGCTCAATCACAGTGGCATCATATGGGGAAATAAAATTTTCTAGAATTTTACTAGCGCACGTTAATGGTTGACCACGTTCAGCAATTAAATCTTTAATCCCAACAGGAATTCCATCCAACGAGCTCAATGGGTTACCTCTCTGGCGACGCCTATCAGATTCTTCCGCTTCTTTAAGTGTTTTTTCTTCATCATATGATAAAAAAGCACCAATAGAACCGTCTATAGATTTTGTTCTTTCAATCACTGCACGTGTAATTTCAACAGAAGAAATCTGTTTTTTATTCAGCAAATCACTTAATTCACAAGCTGTTTTATAAAAAAGTTCATCACTCATAAAATCAATTACTCTCCTCACTCAACAATTTTAGGCACAACAAACTGATTATCTAACTTTGCAGGTGCATTCAACAATGCTTCTTCTTGAGTTAAAAGATCACCTGGCTCATCTTCACGCAATATATTATATAATGGATATGCATGTGCAGATTCTTCAACATTAGTTACATCGATATTTTCAATTTCTTGAAAATACTCAAGAATAAGACTTAAACTTTCCTCAATTCTTCTCTTTTCATCTTCCGTAAGTCCAATACGAGCAAGCATCATAAGATGATCAAGGTTTATTTGCTTTCTATTACTCATGCAAGTTTCCTTATTTCATAAAATTTTAATACTTCATTCTGTATTTTTTCAAAAAATTCTTGAACCTCATTATCAGTCAATGTTCGTTCCTCCGACCTAAAACTTATTTCAAACCCTAAAGCCTTTTTATCAGAACCAATTTGTTCACCGGTATAAATATCAAATAACGATATATATTCAATTTCTATTGATGAATTAATCGACTTTTTGGAAAATTTTTCAAGTAAAGACATCACATCGCCAACTTGTACATCGCGATCAACAATAATTGATATGTCCTTAGAAACTCGAGGGAATATCCCAAAACGTTTATAACGCTTATTTTTCGAACGATTTCTTTCGAAAACAGCATCAGTAATAATAATTTCCATTCCCCATATGTTTTGCTTGAGGCCAAAATATCGCTTTAATGACTTTTTATTCAGTAATCCACATTTAATTTCAATACCAGAGCGATCTAATGAGCAATATTCCGCGGAATGTTCAGCTTGCCACAAAAAACTATCGCCCATCGAACTAAGTTTTATTTGATCTGTATTTATAAGACTCTTAAGCACATCAAAGCACAACTTTTTTATATCTAAAAATGTTACTTTCTTGAACTCGATTTGTCTGTTAAGCGGGATTTCGGTAGTTATGCAACTGATAGCTAAGCACTCGCTCGGTAAAGCGTTTACTTTTGTTACAATTTTTCCAGCTTCAAAAAATTTATTTTCCCAATTGCCATTTTGAATGTTTGTTTTCAGAGTTGTTAATAGCCCTGGTAATAATGATTGTCTGTAACAACTTTGGTCAATGTTTAAAGGATTTTCTAGTTCTACCAATGGTTCAGAATTTAGCAAATTTCGTACAATATTTACATCACTAAAAGAGTAATTATAACATTCAAAAAAATCATGATTTGACAAATTTTGCCGTACATTTCTTAAAAAAGGGAAAGAACAGTGATCCTTTCTTTGCACATTTGTTATGTTAACTGGTAAATTTGGAATCTTATCAGTACCATATACTCTCAAACACTCCTCAACGATATCAATTGGACGTTCAACGTCAGAACGAAAACTAGGAACAACAACATTGAACCCAATATCCGTAATTCTTACATCAAAACCTAACCGTTGCAAAATATTTGCAATGTCATCACGAGGGATACAAAACCCTAACTTTTTTAAAAAAAAATCATTTGAAATTGATATATTCGTTCGTTCGTTAAGATGCTCTTTCGCTGGTATATATTGAACATATTCTCCTCCACAAATCTTTAAAATTAGAGATAATGCTCGTTCTCCACTGCTTTTACAAGCAGCAGCATCAACAACATGTGTAAAACGATAAGAACTTTCTGTTGAAACATTTAAATTCCGTGAAGACAACATTATTGAGGCATGATCGAAACATGCACTTTCTATAAAAATATCGGTTGTAGAATCATCCACTTCAGCATCAATACTTCCAATAATTCCAGCAATTACTAAAGGCTTCTCAGAATCTGCAATAACTGTAATATTACTATTTAAATTGTGGAGTTTATTATCTAACCCAACTAAAGATTCATCGTCTGTTGCATAACGAACATTTAATTCACTATTTTTGATCTTCTTAATATCAAATGCGTGTAACGGATTCCCAGTTTCAAGCATAACCCAATTACAGATATCTACGACATTATTTATAGATTTCATTCCAGCATTGTTAAGATCATTTACTAACCAATCTGGGCTTTCTTGTATATTAATTCCGGTAACACAAAAACCGTAATAACATGAACAATCTTTAGAAGAAACATTAACACATTTCAATAAGTCATCGTTATTAACAATAGGTGTTTTAGTGACATCAGGGAAAGAAACTGATAAATTTAGTTTACTTCCAAGTTCACGAGCGATACCAAGGTAACTTAAACAATCTCCGCGATTAGAAGTAACCGACAAATCAAAAATAATATCACTTGGAATATTTATTACGTCGTGCAAAATTTTCCCGACTTCAGTATCTTTGCTTAAAATAAGCAAACCGTCATGATCATTACTTAACCCTAATTCACGACCACTACACATCATCCCTGAAGATAATATTCCACGTAATTTACTCTCTTCAATTTTTACATCACCTGGCAAGATCGTCCCTGGAAGTGCAACAGGTACATGATCCATAAGTTTAAAATTTTTTGCCCCACATACAATTTGACGCAAATTATCATCTCCAATGAACACAGAGCAAATGGACAGTTTATCAGCATTGGGATGTCTATCAATCTTCTGAATTTCACCAACAACCAATGATGTCTGACGCTTAAGACCAATAAAATCTATATTTTCAACTTCAAAACCCAGTGAAGTAAAAACATCTGCTAAATTTTCTGCATCTAAATTAACATCAATATATCTTTTTAGCCAATTTAAACTTATTTTCATTTCTTAATACGATGTCTTTAGAAAAATTTCAATCATCACGCAAGAATTTATCGAAATAGTTTTTTATCATCGAACAAACGTAATTAACTTTTAAACTTCTTAAGTTTTTACTTTTTAAAATTAAATGTTTCTTCGAATCAACAGGATATGGCCCGAATCGATCTTGGTTTGTAGGACCAAAAAAAGCAACTACCAGCTTACTTAAAGCTGCACCCAAATGGATTGGTGCACTATCGTTAGCGACTAATAGCTTGCACTTTTTTACTAAGGCTAAAACATCCAAAAGATCAGTTTTTCCAGTTAAATTGACTACATTTTCGTAAAAAAATTCTCTGGATATGGCATGTTGACCAACTAAAACTATTTTATGTTGAGAATATATATTTGCTAATTGTTCCACCAATTCTAAAAAATATGGCCACTGCTTTTCTTTCCGTCTGCTCTCAGGGAATAATAAAATGTAATTTTCTTCTTGTAAGGCAAGGAATTTATTGGACAAATGATTAAAGTTTAAACATGATTCAAACTTTGGGAACAAACCAAACTTAGGCAAAAATTGAAGTAACAAATCCATGGCATGAACATGATCATTATCTGGCAAACCTACAACTTCAGAATATGCTAAACCAGCAAATTCTCTAGCATCTTGACGCCCAATTTTGCGTTTTGATTTACTAAAAAATGTCAACATACCGGAACGTGCTAATCCTTGCATATCTAAAACTGCATCATAAGAATAATGCCTTATATCAGTAATCAAATTAATAAATTTCCGCAATCCCCCATTGCGATGAAATAAAAACACATTTTCAACTAAATTTGACGCGATAACAATATCTGACCAACAATCTCGAACGACCCAATCAACAATTAATTCAGGCAAATATTTTTTCATAATTGCAATGACTTGTAATCCATGAATTATATCACCCAAACTAGATGGTTTGATTACTAATATTCTCATATATTTGTATTTGAAAAATTTTGTACCGTCTGTATATGCAATGCAATAGATGGTCAATTATTAATTTAATGGGAACAAGTATAGTTATTTTTTTACTAAAAGTCCTTGGGTTTTGCTTATCACGCTTACCAAAGAAAGTAGTACGTTACATAAGTGTTATACTTGGTGAAATCGTTTTCTACTGCATACCTGCCAGGCGACACATAGCGCTATCAAACTTAAGTCACGCATTTCCGCAAAAATCTGAAGAATGGCGTATTAAAATTTGCAAAGAAAGTTTTCATAGAATGATTGAGTTAGGAATGTTATCTATTGCATGTGGATTCCTTACTAAAAAACGCATAAAAAAAGACTTTCATTTATCTCCATCCGTATTACTTTCGCTAAAGTCTATCCAAAATAATAATCGTGGAGCAATCATCTTAATCCCTCACACCACATTAATTGAATCATTAATATTTGTTCCATACTTACTTCATGATGATGAAATACCTCAAATTGGAGTTATGTATCGTCCATTTGACAACAAAGCATTAGAGCGATATATAAAGAAATCCCGTGAACGTTTCGGCCTTAAACTCATTTCCCGTAAAAGAGGTTTTATAGAGGCGATGACAATGTTAAAAGAACATAAAATTGTCGCCATATTGTTCGATCAAAATGCTGGGTGCAGTGGAGCTACTACTACTTTTTTTGGGCGTTTTGCACAGACGACAGAGTTGCCAGGGATATTGGCGACACGGTACCATGCACCAGTTTACTACTTATTTGCGCAACGAATTAATACTTGGGAAGCAGAAATAAAAATAGAGAAATTATGCAATGAATGTGTCTCAACACCTCATGTTTTGTTAACCGCCAACCAATGGTTGGAAAAAAAATTATGCTCTGAAGATCAAATATGTTCTGACTGGCTATGGGCACATAATAGGTGGAAAATTACTAGTAATAAAAAAAATTTGTTCTCAATAAATAAGAATCGAAATTGGCTTGAAGAAACCAGACAATTTTTTGCATATGATCAGTTTCCTAAAACTTTTCGTGTATTTATTAGATTGCCAAATTGGTTGGGTGATGTCGTAATGGCTATTCCAATATTACGCGAATTAGAAAGATGCCGTCCTGATATTGAAGTAACTGTTCTCTGTCAAAAACATTTCATTGATTTCCTCGAAAAATTAAACCTGGCTGATCACATTATTGCACTCCCAAATAAAGGAATAAAATATCTTTTTCAAATATACAAATATCGCAAGCTATATCCTGATGTTCATATAGTACTTACTAATTCATTACGTGGTGATCTTGAAGCATGGATAATTGGCGCAACTGTACGTTTAGGTATATACAACAAACATAAACGATCACCATTATTAACAGACGTTTTTAAATTTGGTCCTGAATGTGATAAAACAAATATTCACCAAACCGAATATTGGGGAAAATTTTTACAAGCTTATGGGTTAACGCAAAACATAAATTATACTCCCTATAAATTTTGTTTAGAACTATCTTCAAAACCGACCAAAGAATATTCCATCGGTTTAATGTGTGGATCTTCTAATAATCCAAGCAAACGTTGGCCATTAAATGACTGGAAAATATTAATAGAAAGATTAATTCATCGTTATCCTGGGATACAAATGTATCTCTATGGCAGTAAACAAGATATTCAAATAACAGAAAAAATTGCCCTTGGATTTGGGAAACAAAACATTCAACAAGAATGCGGTACTACCACTATTTTAGATTTATGCAAACGCATTCAATCAAATGAACTAATAATTACATGTGATAGTGGTGGCATGCACATAGCAAACATGTTTGGGAAGCCAGTAGTGTGTATATTCGGGCCAACTAATGCTATTCAAACTGGTCCAATTTTCAATGCTCCTAAAATTATCGTACGCCCACCTAGCTGCCCATCTAAAGGAGGATTTCCAATAGAAGATGTTTCTGTAAAACAAGTATTTTCTGCTGTAACATCGATCATGGATAATGTTTTCCCTGTAATTAGAGAATAAATTGTTAAAGCAAATCAATCTCAATGATAAATGAGGGAAATATGAAGGCTTATTTTGATAAAAATTCTTACATCCTATCAAAAAAAAGATTAAATCAACCCAAGCGTTTTAAAAGGAACGAATTTCAACCAAAAGAAATTTATGAAAATTAATACAACGCACGAACATAATGTACCTCAAATTAGCCAATTACATAATCCTAAAATAAACGGTCTTAACCCTGACGCTGTAAATCGTGTTGTCAAAAATGATTCACTAAAAAAAATAACGGACTATTTTGTGAAAAAAACTATTAATCATAAGTTACACCAAACTTTGATTACTCAATTCACATATATTTCTGAAGATATTTTTTAATTCTAATCAACATCCAGAAAAATTTTTTCTGGATATTGAATATTCTACATAATATTTTACTGTTTTTCTACATTTAATATTTTAGAAATTCCGACCAATAAATCATCTTTTTCTAACGAAATTAGACGTACTCCCTGTGTTGTTCTACCTATAACACGCACTTCTTTAATTGGGGAACGTATTGCCTGGCCATCTCCAGTAACCATCATGATTTCATCATTATCATTAACAGTTAACGCTCCTACAAGTTTGCCACCTTTACGCAATTTCATGGCAATAACCCCTGATCCTCCACGTTTTTGCAATCTATATTCACTGAATAATGAACGCTTTCCCATACCATTATCAGCAGCAAGCAAAAATGTAGCATTATCATCTACTATTGTCATATTGCACACACTATCCCCTGATTTTAGAGAAATTCCACGCACACCACGGGTTGAACGTCCCTGATCTCTTAGGTCATTTTCGTGGAAACGGATGGACATACCATTGGATGTAGTCATTATAATTTCATTCATTCCATTCGTTAAAACAGCTTCGATTAAATGATCATTTTCATCGATTTGAATCCCTATAATACCACCTTTTCGGACATTCTTGTAAGCTTCTAGACACGTCTTTTTTATAATACCATTGCGTGTACATATTACTAAATACTTATCTGGTGAAAAATTTTGAAAACATATCATCGCTGCAATACGTTCATTAGGGCGCATATCAATAATATTTACAATCGCCCTTCCTTTGGATATACGTGAACCATCTGGAATTTCATAAACTTTTTCTACATAAACACGTCCACTGTCCATAACAAACATAATATTATCATGGGTATTGGCAGTAAACAAATGTTCAACGGAATCTTCGTCATGTTGCCCAGCTCCAATTACTCCTTTCCCTCCTCGTTTTTGAGAACGATAAGAATTTACTGAAGTACGTTTTATAAAACCTTTATTAGTTACTGTTAAAACACAACATTCATTAGCAATAACATCTTCAAAACGAAATTCTCCAACATCTTCTTCAATATGAGTAAGTCTGGGAGAAGCATATTTTTCACGCAATGTAATTAATTCTTCCTTAACAACAGTTAAGAGAGTATTCTCACTTCCCAAAATTGCTTTATATTTGTCAATTGTTGCCAACAAGTCAGCATATTCTGATTCTATCTTATCTCTTTCAAGTCCAGTTAATTGATACAACCGTAGATCCAAAATTGCTAATGCTTGTATATCAGTCAATGGGAAGTTAGTTATAAGAGAAATTTTAGCTTCATCTTTATTATTTGCAGATCGAATAATTCGCACAACTTCATCTAAATTGTCTAGTGCAATTCTAAATCCGCTCAAAATATGGGCACGAGCCTCTGCTTTTTTTAATCTAAAGCTTGTACGTCGAGTAATAACCTCACGACGATGATCAATATAACATTCTAGAAGTTCTTTAATATTCATCTGTTTTGGTCTGCGCTGATGCAAAGCCAGCATAATAACCCCAAAACTAGACTCTAATTGAGTATTTTTATATAGTTTATTGATAACAACACGTGTCACAGCATCTCGCTTAAGTTCGATAACTATGCGTGTTTTTTCATCAGATTCATCTCTGAGATCACTAATTTCATCCAAAACTTTCTCATGGACTAATTCCGCAATACGAGAGACTAACATTGCTCGATTGACAGCATAAGGAATTTCAGTAATAATTATTTGTTCTCTGCCATTCTCCGTCGTTTCAATATTAACAACTCCACGAACTTTAATAATCCCTCTTCCCGTACTCAAATAACGCTTGATATTTTCCGTACCAATTACTATTCCACCCGTTGGGAAATCTGGACCACGAATAATAGAACAAAGTTCATTTACGGAAATTTCCGGATTATCTATAATTTGGCAAGCAGCATCGATTAATTCTCCTAAATTATGAGGAGGAATATTTGTGGTCATACCCACTGCAATACCAGTAGAACCATTCATTAATAAATTAGGTAATGCTGCAGGTAAGACGCTAGGTTCTGTTGTACTTTCCTTATAATTAGGAACAAAATCAACAGTATCTTCATCAATATCTTTTAATAAATCCTCAGAAACACTTTGCAACTTGCACTCTGTATAACGATACGCTGCCGCTGGATCACCATCAATTGACCCAAAATTCCCTTGCGGAAAAATTAATGGATACCGCATAACCCAATCTTGTGCTAAACGTACCAATGTATCATAAACAGATGAATCTCCATGCGGATGATAGTTTTTCAAAACTTCTCCTACAACACCAGCACATTTATCAAATGGTCGCGAATAAAGTAATCCTTCACGCAACATAGCATACAATATTCTACGCTGCACTGGTTTTAATCCATCGCGTACATCAGGTAATGCTCGACTTACAATGACAGACATCGAATAATCAATGTAAGCCGATTTCATAACATCAGATATACTATTTACTTCTGTTTTGTCATTTTCAGTATACATTTTGCAAAACCTTTAAATATCTAAATATAAAGCATTAAGTGCATTATCTTCAATAAATGCTCGCCTAATGGCAACATCTTCTCCCATCAACATAGAAAATGTAGCTTCTGCAGCTGCAGCATCAGCAATACTCACTTGAACAAGTTTACGTTTATCTTTATCCATTGTTGTTTCAGCAAGCTGCTTAGGATTCATCTCTCCTAGACCCTTATATCGTTGAATACTTAATCCCCTTCTACCAAATTCACGAACCTGCGAAAGCATTTCTAAACCAGAATGCATCTCCAATTTAGACTCTGATTTCTCTTTCCCACTATTTCCTTCTATCAAAAAATAACGCGGTGAGACAGTCGTTTCAAATGTTGAAATATCAATACCTAACGACTCTAGTTTGATCAATATTTCACTTAACTGAGGAGCTTCATATATTTCATGAAATGAAATTCTACGTTTAAATAACTGACCATCAATTGAAACATCATGAATCACAGAATCGTCTACAATGTTATTTTCTTTACAAAATTCTGCCCGAGAATCTTCGTCCATTAGAAACTCAAATTCTTCAACATTTCCAGTACGAATACGCACAATGTATTTCGGTAATTTTTTACTATCATGATCATGTTGATCTAAGTACAGTGGTAATGAACAATTATGTCTCACCACACTTTGCCCCAACCTTTCCAATTTAGAAAAGTTTTTAACTATTTCAGATAATTGTTCTTTGCTAAACAGATATCCATCTTTTGCTCTTACCAATGACACATCTTCCGAGCCTAATTCTAATAGAATTTTATTAAGCTCATTATCATTATCTATGTATATTTCTTTCTTTTTACGCTTTATTTTGTAAAGTGGTGGCTGCGCTATGTAAATATATCCTCTTTCAATAAGTTCACGCATCTGACGGAAGAAAAATGTCAGAAGTAATGTTTGAATGTGGGAACCATCAACGTCAGCATCTGTCATTATAATAATCTTGTGATATCGACATTTATCAGCATCAAATCCACCAATATCGTTAGAGTTTCCAATTCCAGTTCCACAAGCAGTAATTATCATACGGATTGCTTCACTATTTAACACCTTATCAATACGAGCTTTTTCTACGTTGATTATTTTACCAAATAATGGCAAAATCGCTTGATACCTGCGATCTCTTCCTTGTTTAGCTGATCCTCCCGCCGAATCCCCCTCCACAATAAACAATTCACATAAAGCAGGGTCTTTTTCTGAACAATCTGCTAGTTTCCCAGGTAACCCACCCGTCGTCATTGCACTTTTACGAACTGTTTCACGTGCCTTTCTCGCAGCCTCACGTGCACGTGCAGCATTAGTACATTTATCAACAATTTTGCGTGCAACTACAGGATTAGTTTCAAAAATATATTTTAAATTATCCCCTACAATTTTTTGAACAATGCCATCAACCTCACCATTAGATAACTTAGTCTTAGTTTGACCTTCAAAACGCGGTTCAGGAACCTTAACAGAAATGACTGCTGTTAACCCTTCTCGAACATCATCTCCTGTTAAAGCAGGATCTTTATCCCTTAGTAAGTTATTTGATCTAGCATAAGCATTAATTGCACGTGTAAGAGCTGTCCTAAATCCGGACAAATGAGTACCTCCTTCTATGTTAAATATAGAATTAGCGTAAGCGTATATTTGTTCATTATATGAATCGTTATATTGCATAGCAATGTCCACAACAACTTTTATCTCTGGTTTTGCAGGATCATTGGCAATTTCTCCATTAATAAAAAATATGTCATCATGAAGGACAGTTTTCCCTTTATTTAAAAAAGATACAAATTCTCGGATGCCATTATCAAATTTAAAAACTTCAGATTTATTTATATTTTCATCTGACAATTCTATCTGTACACCAGGATTTAAGAATGCTAATTCACGTAAACGTTTAGCTAAAATGTCATATTTAAATTCACGTGTTAATTGGAATATTTCAGGATCCGGCAAAAAGGTAATTTTTGTACCAGTTTTTTGACTATCTCCTATTATTTTCATTTTCTCGACTGTTTTGCCACGAGAAAAAGACATGTAATAGACATGCCCTGCACGCCTAACTTCGACATCAAACTTCTCAGAAACAGCATTAACACATTTAGCCCCCACACCATGCAAACCACCGGAAACTTGATAAGCCCCCTTCCCAAATTTTCCACCAGCGTGCAAATTTGTCATCACCAACTCTAAAGCGGGAATTTTGTATTTTTCATGGATATCAACTGGTATACCTCTCCCATCATCTTCAACGGAACATGACCCATTAATATGTAAGCTAACCTTTATTACCTTGCAATATCCAGCTAAAGCTTCATCTATAGAATTATCTACTATTTCAAAAACACAATGATGTAACCCCCGTTCATTGGTATCACCAATATACATGTCAGGGCGTTTTCTAACACCTTCCAACCCTTCTAATTTTTGAATTTTCGATGCATCATAATCATCGTTGTTTCTTAAATTCATATTGCCAGATTCACTCATATAAAATAAAACTTTAAACTAACCTCTTCCTGTCAAAGGCCCTAAAGTATTTATTGAAAAAATGCGAACAAAAAAGCAAAAAATGGGACACAATTTTTTTAAAAAAAATATTCTCGCGTACTTTTGTATGCGAGAATACTAAATAAATTTCCCACTATTCTATTTAGATTGATCTTTTTCAGAATCTATTTTTTCATCAGAAATTTCTTTTGAATTGATTTTTAATATAAAATCCAAAACTTTTCCTCTCAGTGCACGCATTCTTAGATCGTTCAACAAATTACGATCCTTTTTTAAATCATTAACATAATTATTAATATTAATTCTTTTGAACATTGCATCCTGCCAAATCATCGCTTCAATATCTTTATTTTCAATTTCAATTTTCTCTTCTTCGGCAATCTTATCTAACATAAGTCCAGCCTTTCCACGTTGAATGGCCATTGGATTTAATCCTTCTGAAAGTTCATCTATATGAGATTCTAAATCTTTTATCGGAGCTCCATTACGGACCTGTGAATCAATAAACATCTGAACCAATATCTTGATTTCACGTTTCAGCACACTTTCTGGAACTTCAAATGCCGCTGAACTCGACAAAAAATTTACTATCTCATCTCGTTGCTTAACAAGCCCTTGAGTACGCTTATTCCGTGAAAGATAAGTTTTCAAATTTCCCTTTAATTCATCGACATTATTAACCTCGTATTGCTTTAAAAACTCTTCATTTATTTCTGGATCAACGCGCTCTCTAACTTCAAGTACTTCAAAAGTATACACTGCTTTTTTCCCAGCCAACACAGGGATATTAAAATCTTCAGGAAAAATTTCTTCTACTTTACCTGTATCTCCTTTTTTATGACCAATAATACCTTGAATAATGGATTGTACACCACTAACGTCCTTGTTCCCTGCTTCTTCCCAAGTTCCTACTTGCTTTCCCCAGATTGTATGATTTGGAACAATAGTGGAAATTTCAGAACCATCCTCAAGGCAACCATTGTAAGAAACTTTTACGTAATCCCCTGCTACAATTTCTCTATCAACAATATTATAAGTTGAATGACGTTTTTTTAGTTTTAAAAACTCACTCTCGATTTCCTCGCCAGTAACATCGTCAGAAAATGGGCTCAAAGTAATATTTTTGTAATCTGGCAATTTTATATCTGGATTAACGTCGTAAATCAATTTACAAACAATCCCCTCGTTTTTACTTTCGATCTCAAAATCTACTACTGTTAACAAGTTCAATTCCTGTTTAGTTTTATCAGCTTCTTCAAAAGCTCTGTTTAAAAGTACAGATTTTGTTCGAGATTCAATACTCGAACTAAATTTTGATAATACAATATTTTTTGGAGCTTTCCCTTTCCGAAAACCTGGAAGATTAACTTCAGAACAGTATTCATTCAATACCTTCTCTTTTTCCAACGCAACTTCTTCGGTATTAAATTCATATAACACAAAAGAACGCGTACTGTTTATTGTTTCTATCTCTCTTTTCACAAAAAAATTTAGTAAATGTTAAATGATTAAAAGAATTTTTATAAAATCTTTAAAAAAACACAAATTATCGGTCAATCAATTTATGCTAAAAATTATAACAAACTTTCCATATGGCGGAATGTTCACTAAGTTTATCATCTGTAAATAGTTGGTAGCTAATATCGATGTTCCATTTCGAAAAAATATTAGCTGCAGTTCCTAAATTCATTTTAAAACCATCTTTTTTTCTAAAATTGGAATGAACAATCGATTCAGTATTATTTACAGTATATTTCACAGCAGGATTTGAATCATCTAATATATGCGAATATAACAGTTTAGAATATATCCAACATTTATGTGACAAAATATTAAAATCACGCTCTAAAAAAGTACCTATGCCAATACTTAAAACTTTAGAATTGTTTGCAGCATAATGGCGACAATTATTAATATATCTCTCAGTAAAGGCTCGCTCATGAGTGTATTCATATGATAATTCAGCAACTGGAGATATCTTTATCCACTTAAACTTAAGTGGCACATAACGTGCTTCAATTACAGAATCAACTGAATGTCCATGATAACGAGCATAAGCCCTATCTCCACCGTCTACACGATCATACTTGTAAGTATCGTAAGTATACGCTAACTGTACACCTAGTACAATTTTATTAAATTTCAATTCTGTCCACAAACCTGTAATACTTTCTGTTTTTCTACGATTGTACCTTAAATCTTTTGAAATATTTTTATCATAAATTTTATCATGAATAAAGCGAACTCCACCTATTGAACCAAATCCATAGCGCGTATTCTTTTCTTCTACACGTTTACCAAGCGTAATAAAATTATTATCTATAATGTCGTCCGCCTTCAATATACCAAAACCAAAAGACAACATCAATAATGCTAATGCTATAGTATAGCGTCCCATAACAACTAACTAGCGCTTCTCGCGCTAGTAGTCAATTGTAAATAACTTGTTTAAACAAAATTAACAAAATTTCGCTAATTTTTCAATTAATTGTACACAGCGGCAACTGTATCCCCACTCATTATCATACCAACTAACGAGCTTAAAAAATTGATCATTAAGTGCGATACCAGCACCGACATCAAATATTGAAGATGCACTTTCGTGAACAAAATCACTAGAAACTACCTCATCTTCTGTATATTTCAAAATACCTTTCAAATAGCCATTAGCTGCCTCTTTCATTTTGTTACAAATTTCCTCGTATGAAGTTTTCTTTTCTGTACGCACAGTAAGATCTACAACAGATACTGTTGGAGTTGGCACACGGAACGACATACCTGTCAATTTTCCTTTCACTGCTGGCAACACTAATCCCACTGCTTTAGCTGCACCAGTTGTAGAAGGGATAATATTCGTTGCTGCACTACGTCCGCCCTTCCAATCTTTAACAGATGGGCCATCTACCGTTTTCTGTGTAGCAGTATAACTGTGTATTGTAGTCATCAACCCTTCAATTATACCAAAATTATCGAGAACAACTTTTGTTATGGGAGCTAAACAATTAGTAGTACATGATGCATTAGATACGATATTATCTGTACTTGTTAAAGTATCATCATTCACGCCGATAACCACTGTTTTTACACGTTCTCCTTTCCCTGGTGCTGAAATTATAACTTTCTTAGCACCCGCTTGTAAATGTCCCTCAGCTTTTTCATCTTGCGTAAATAGCCCTGTTGATTCCACTACGATATCAACACCAAGGTCTTTCCACGGTAATGCTGCCGGACCATCTTTTATTGCCAAACAGCGAATACGGTGACCATTAACTACTAAAGTTTCTGCGCCGTCAGCATAAACTTCACCATTAAATTTACCTTGCGTAGAATCATATTTTACTAAATAAGCCAAATTATCTGCTGGTACAAGGTCATTTACTGCTACAACTTCTATGCCGTTACCAAGTTTACCACTATCAACAATAGCACGAAATACTAGACGACCAATTCTTCCAAAACCATTTATTCCTACTCTTACAGTCATTTTTTACCTTTTTAAAACTATTGTAAATTGAAGCAAATAGTATTATTTTTCTCAAGTAAAATCGTTCTTTTTGAAAAAATTTAAGTTGTATATATAAAAACCATGTATTACTTTTACAATACATGGATTTATTATTTAACATACTATCCAATACAACATTCTTAAGTATAATCATTGTCACTTTGCTAAGTTTAATAGGGTTAAGCGTTCCTCTTGCCCTTATACTTGGTACATTTATCGCTGGAATTAGCAGTGGAATGTCATTATCACAAACTCTTATTGCATTTTTTGCAGGAACCACTAATGGGGTAACAATTGCACTAAACTATGGATTTTTGGGCATATTTGCTGCTGGACTAAATGCAATTGAATTACCGAAACAATTAATGTATTTAACCATACAAAAACAAAATAGTGCTAAATTCAGCCCATCAAAAAAAGTAAATATATCAATGTTATTTTTATTAATCTGTGGAATTTGTTCCCAAACGATAATACCAATACATATTGCTTTTATCCCTGTTATTGTTCCAGTATTTTTACAGACATTTAATCAAGTTAAATTAGATAGAAGAATAATTGCATGTATACTAACCTTCGGTTTAGTAGCTACATACGGATTTTTACCGTTCGGATTTGGAGAAATTTTTTTGAAAGAAATTGTAATAGGGAACTTATATGCAAACAACGTTTATATTCCTTCTAATGCATTAAATATTATGAAACTAACTGCTATTCCTATTATTGGAATGTTTCTTGGGTTAATTGTAGCTATAAAATATTCTTATAGAAAACCTAGAGAATACAATCAACAAGAACCAACATTATTCAACCAGAAAAATACTGCTACTTCACGAAAAAATATTTTCGTCGGAATATTGGCGATAGTTATAATGATAGTCACTCAAATAGCATTTAAGAGCATGATGATCGGAGCATTATGTGGAACTCTAACATTGATAGGTTGTGGGGCAATAAAAATAAAATCAACAGAACATATTGTATCAAGTGGATTTGGTATGATGGCAACAATTGGTATGATAATGATTATCGCTGCTGGATATGCCAATGTACTTTCCACCACTGGATCGATAAATGATTTAGTAAATTTATTGGTGAATTTAACATCAAGTAACACTCATCTTACGATACTACTAATGTTATTTGTTGGTCTAATAATAACCATTGGTATTGGATCATCATTTTCAACAGTACCAATATTAGCTGCAATTTTCATACCAATTTGTAAAAAAATGGGAATGTCAAATGAAGGAACCTTTATCATTTTAACAGTTTCTGGCATGTTAGGTGATGCTGGATCAGCCGCTTCAGATTCCACACTTGGCCCAACTGCCGGCTTAAATATCGATAATCAACATGATCACTTTAAAGATTCGGTCATACCAACCTTTTTGCATTTTAATATTCCACTTTTAATATTTGGATATTTAGCTGCAATGCTCTTTTTTTAATTTTGAACATGTTCTAATAAAACAATATCCACTCGACGGTCTACCATTGTACAATTTTTATCTGTACTCTTTTCTTTAGCTTGTTCAGAACCAACAGATGCAACGGTAATTCGACTTTCATCTATTCCAGCTTCAATAAGCTTTTCTTTTATACATTCCGCACGCTTCAGCCCTAAATTATTATTATAATCATGAGATCCGAAGTGATCACAATGACCAACAATTAAAACCTGAAATTCTAAATTTTTTTTAAAAAAACTAGCAGCTGATTCTACACGATTAACATATTTGATATTTGGTACAACTTTATCAAAATCAAAAAATATTGCAGCGACTATATCAGACTTAGAATAAGTATACACTGTTGACATAGGATCTATACCAACTGCCTCTATCGATCTAGGTATATAAAATGCATCTTCTTCATCAATTGTGACAGCTGAATCAGGCTTATGAGTATGAAATGTCGAACAACCAGTCAAAACAAATAATAATAAGGCAAACCAAGACTTACTCATATAGCGCTTATGATCTTAAAAAGAGTTATAAAGGTCAATTAAAAATTTTTACTTCCACTAACAAGCAAAGACTTAACAAAATCCATCCCTTCATCGTAACTATAAAATATCATATTTAATTGTGCTTCAAAGGTTGCTTTTAAAATTTTACTAAAAGCATCTGACGGAATTAAACCCAATTTTATAAGATCGCGTCCCTTTATAATCGGTTCTGGCATTTTATCCAAAATTCCAAGTTGTCTAGCCATAGATTTTGCTAAATTAAGCGATTTTAACTCATATTCCGGTGCATTGCAATCCCCCCAAACACCTCCACGCCCATGATGATCATATATACAAACTCTTATCAACCTATCTAAACGGCCAACTTTAGCGGATAATTTTAGCAACGATATTTTACGAGATTTTTCGTCTAATTTATCAAAATGATCATCTCGAATTGCCATATGATGTTGTACCAATAATTTCACTTCTTGAATCAATTTTTTAGGAGCCTTCATCTTACTTAAGAAACTATCAATAAATGGAACAGCAGCAACATCATGTCCAAAATGATGAATGCCATTACCGTCTCTTGTAGTCGTCACTGGTTTCCCAAAATCATGACACAATGTAGCAAAACCAACAGTAAGATCTTCGCTTGGAATACCTAATCTGTCATTAGCAAACAAATCAATAGCTAAGCAAGTATGAGTAAAAACATTACCTTCTGGATGGTGTCGATGGTCTTGGTCGCAATATGTAAGTGCATCAATCTCCGGGAAAAATTTAATCCATCCACATTTTTTCAGAAACTGTAACCCTAATGAGGGTTTTGTCCCAAGTAGCATTAATTTTTTCCATTCTAAAAATATTCTTTCTGCTGAAATATTACACAAACTTAAAGAAGAGGAGAGTTCTATAAGGTCCCTCGTTGGAATGAGTTCAAACCTACTAATGAACTGCATAGCACGCAATACCCTTAATGGATCTTCAGAAAATTTTTCCCCAATATTTTTTAAAATTTTATTTCGCAAGTCTAAAATTCCACCATACGGATCGCACAATTCATGACGTTTTACATCAAAATATATTGCATTTATCGTAAAGTCCCTACGATTGGCAGCTTCTTCAATGTTACAATTTAAAGGCAAAAATTGCACATCAAAATCATTATGATTATCACCAATTTTAACCTCACTTCGTGGTATAGAAATATCAACATTGCTGCCTTTAACTTTGAAAACTCCAAACTCAGAATTCTTACGAAGAAAACATTTTTGAGGCAGTATTTCAAATGTCGGTGATAGAATACTTATAATTTGTTCGGGGTGAACACCAAAAACTTCAATATCAAAATCGAAAACTTTTTTTCCAAGCAAAGCATCGCGCACACACCCACCAACTAAATAAGGACGTGCACCATTTTTCGTTAAAATAGAACAGATTTCTTGAACTACTTTATAAAGAGTTTTATCTACCAATTTTGTGTAGTCGAGCAGCTGAAAATTCACATTCATTTATAGAAAATTTGAAAAATTTCCTTATTTAAGGCAAGTTTTAGAAAAAAGAACATATTTTAATAATATATGTAATATACATAAAAAAACAGCGGACTGAAATCAATCAGTCCGCTCTCCCCTAATTAAACCGCACTTCCTAACGGTGATGATGATAAATGTGCAAAAAATTTTTTCTTTTTCAATGAAAAAAAAGAAAATTTTTATCTTTTTTTTAAAATTAGACCATTTAAAGGAATGTTTTGAAAATCAACATTTTTAAATTCTGGTACTGAATATGACATATCTTTCCATATTTGCTGAACATTTAAATACTCCTTTTCAGTCCCCTGAAAATATATATTCATTAATAAAGAAAGAACCTCCCAACATTCCAAAATCGTTTTCTTAGGTGGGTTAATTGCTTTGAAAAATTTTTGTAAAATAAAATCTCGATTAATAAATGTTCCTGTCCGCTCGAAAACAGTTGTTACTGGGAAGACAAAATTTGCAATATTAGAAGTGTGGTTTTTTTTATAACCAATGTAGGCTATATTTATATTATCAAATTTTTTACTAAAATTTCCATCAGGAAATAAATCTTCATAGATACATATAATATTATCACAGTGCCCATCTGAAACTGCTTTATGCAAATCTTCTAAATCTTCATGGCTGTTAACTTCCGTATTAATTCGCATAACACTAGCACCTGCAGAATTAGGCGTAGGATCATCTGACAGCAAAAAATCATCACCTTGTTGCTTCTTTTTTAAAAAATATGGAATAGCAAAAGTAATGTCCATAAACCGCTTTAAAACAAATTGATCTTCTAAACTCATCTCCCCAGAGCAAACAATATATGTTCCTTTTTTATTATGAAGTAACTTGTTAACAAGATAAGCTAAAGATATTCTAATATCTGAAATTTCTCCTAACCTCTGAACTTGTGTAATACGAGTATTACTATTCAAAATTTTTTGAAAATCACGTGCTGAATCCGTTGACCATATTTGATTAACACGGTCATTTTTACGTGGAATTATATGATATATATGTTTTTTGTCGTGTAAAATATCAATATTTATTCCAACACTACTTTCTGGTGAAATACTTGGTGTACGCTGCAAATTCCAAAAATTGTGATAGCTATCTTGATCACTACTAACAATTGCACCTGCTGGACAAAGATCTACTAGGTTTAATGAATAATTATTATTAAATTCTTTCCCTGGATAAGTAGAAATTTCATCAACATAATTTTCGTTTTTTATTTTGCCTAAAATATCTTCACCTAGGATATCCTCACAAAATCTTAAGCATCGTCCACAATAAATACATTTATCATTATCTATATATATTTTATCTCCTAGACGTTTAAGTTTTCTATTCCAATACGATTTTCCTACAACTCTAGTAAAGCCACGAAATTTAGTATGAGTAGAAAATTTATGCAAAAAACAATCCCCTACTTTATCACATAATGAACAATCTAGTGGATGATTAAGTATATATGCATTTATAAGGGCTTCTCGTAATTTGACAACTGGAGGATAGTCTGTATTAACCTCCATGCCATCACAAATATCAACCACACAAGCCAATTGGATACTCCAATCTTTATCAGGCAATTTACATCCAACTAAACATAATCCACAGTGGTGAGTACTATCCAAGTATTCACTGCAGCAAGGACTGGGCAGGTCAATATTAACTGCTTTTAAAGCTTCAAGTACTTTTATTGTTTCCTTAAATTCTACATTTTTTCCATTTAAAGTAACTTGTATCTTTTTGTCCTCCATACTAGGGTAATTGTAATGAAATTTTTTTACTTTTTCTACGCTAAAAACTAAAAAGTTAAAAATCGTTTTGACAGCACATACATGATTTGATCATAACCAATACTATGGTAAAGTTAAGTAAATGTTCCTTCTGCGGACGTTCACAATTTGAAGTAAAAAAATTAATTGCTGGAGACAATGAGGTTTTTATTTGCGATACATGTGTAGCAACATGTGCACGCGCACTTTCAAATGAACTACCAGAGTTTAATAACAAAGTATCTGATGAACAAAAATTAAACGTAATTAATTCTGAACAATCTGATAATTTTCAATTTAATTATTCTAGCCCAATGGCATTAAAAAATAAACTTGATGAGTATATAATTGGGCAAGAAGATGCAAAAAAGACACTGTCTGTCGCAGTATATAATCATTATAAGAGATTAATTTCCGATGGTTTAAATAATATTAACAAAACATCATCTAATATTCCAGCTGAACTTACAGATGTTGAAATTGAAAAAAGTAATATTCTTCTAATCGGCCCTACTGGTTGTGGTAAAACTTTACTTGCACAAACTTTAGCTAGAACGCTAGACGTACCATTTGCAATCGCTGATGCAACTACTTTAACAGAAGCAGGTTACGTTGGAGAAGACGTAGAAAATATCATACTAAGGCTTATACAGGCTGCAGATTACAATGTGAAAAAAGCAGAATGTGGCATAATATATGTTGACGAAATAGATAAAATTAGTCGTACAACAGACAACGTTTCAATTTCACGAGATGTATCTGGAGAAGGTGTTCAACAAGCTCTTTTAAAAATATTAGAAGGCACAATATGCAATGTTCCACCAAAAGGAGGCCGAAAGCACCCGGAAGAAGAATATATTAAAGTAGATACAAAAAATATACTATTTATTTGTGGGGGAGCATTTTCTGATTTAGATAAAATTGTCAAAGAACGTGTAGGGAAAAAAGTACTAGGGTTTAATACAGAAAATGATGAAACATCTGCAAAACAAAATATATTACATGAGCTACAATCAGAAGATTTAATAAAATTTGGATTAATTCCAGAATTTATTGGAAGATTACCAGCTATTTCAATTCTGGATAATCTAACTAAAGAAGATCTTAAAAATGTATTATTATCCACAAAGAATGCTTTAATCAAGCAATATGCTAAGTTATTAGCAATGGATAATATAAAATTAACAATTACTGACGACGCTATTGATGAAATTGCAGAACACGCTCTAAAAATGAAAACTGGTGCACGGGCCCTGCGATCAACACTAGAAAAACTAATGTTAGATATCATGTATAGCACACCAGAAAACAAAAACATAAAAGAAGTTATCATTAATAAGGATGTGTTTTTGCAAAAACAAGAAGCGACCTTAATAGCAAGATAATTAAACCATATTTGATTTTTGGCTATATTCAATCAAAGTATCGAGTGATGGTATTACATTATTTTTGCTCAATATATTTACTAAATTTTGTAAAAGCATACTTGTAGCTAAAGCATCAAATAAGGCATTATGATATCCAATGTGAGAAATTTTACAGTATTTATCCGCTAATGTAATTAAATTAGGGAATAATTCAAAAACATTAATCAAATGGCTAAGTGAAAAATCAGCAATTGCAGGAAAAAAGTTTTTGTATAAAACTTTCGTGTCGATCCATGGGGACCAAGTGTTAACATTTTCGCAGGATTCTGAAGTACGTTTAACAAAGCCAGGAGATGCAATATACTTACGAAGCAGGTGATCTTCAACTGTAATATTGTGCCCTACAAAAGAACCCTTTTTTCTTAGAAAAACAAATCGTTCTGTATATTTATTAAAATCTTCAATATTATCAGCAGAATAAACTTGTGTTATTTGCATATTAATTAATTCAACAACACCATATTCCTTTATTCCTTTAGCGTAATTCCCTTCAAAATCAATAACATACAAAACTTGCATCATATACATTTTTTATACAAGGAACAAGAAAAAATTACAACTAAGAAATATGGTATTAAAACAGAAATTATAATAGGAATAGTACCATGCGTTCCAAATGCATTAAAAACATTGGAGGCGATATAGAACAGAAATAACATTCCACATGCTTTAGCCACACCAGACATTGGATTTTGCCGCACACCTATTGTAGCAAAAGGAATGGTAACAAATAAAATTAACATGCAAGATAACGGCGATACTATCGAACGATAGTACTGTAAGTGATAATTTGTATACCCATTTCTAGAATTAGAAAATGACAATATTCTTTTCAACTCGGTAATAGATACATACTTAATGCGCTTTTTTAGCGAAAAAAATAAATTTGGAGTTTCTGAAAAATCATACACTTTTTCATCAAAACGCTCCATATTTACAGTATATTTTGTTTCTACATCAAATGTAGTTTCTACGATATCATAAAAATACCACTTATTTTTTCTAAAAGAAGCATTCTTAGCGAACATACGTTTTATCTCGTTCCAATTTTCATCATAAAAATATATTATAATATTTCCTCCTGAAGAATCTTTTTTATTCAAATTTCCAATAAACCATACTCGATGATCTTTATCATTTTTAAATGAAATATTTGATTTTGCTGAAATTGTTTTTATTTTCTCAAAGAAGTTCTGCGTATATTGTGTGGCATTTGATGAAATGGACATATTTAATCCAACGCCTAACAAGGTCAAAATTACACTAGCTTTCCAAAGTGGAGCTGTAATTTTAAAAATCGTCGCTCCTGTCATTCGCATTGCTAAAATTTCGTTATTTCTATGCAATTTCCCTAAAGCAAACAAGAGTGATAAAAAAAACGATACCGGAATCACGATTGGTAATATACGTACAATGAACCAACCGTAGTACCAAAGTATTTGCGGAATAGAAATATTCGACTGTATAAAATCTCCAGAATTTTTATAAATGTCTTCAATTATAAGCAACCCTATATTGGCTAACATTGCAACAACAAATGCCCCCAGCCATTCCCTTAGGATATACCTATTTAAAATTTTCATTTAGCGTAAATGCTAAAAATATCCCTTCTTTTTCAACTCAAAAAATTCATGACTTAACATACTATACGACAAAACATTTTCAAACTTACCAAATCTTTTGAGATAATCACGCATATTCCCTTCATATACAAATCCGCATTTTTCAATTACCCGACGAGACCCAATATTATTTTCTCGGTGCGTAATTTGTAACCTATGAAGTTTTAAATCATCAAAAACATAAATAATTGTACGTTTAGCTGCTTCTGTACAGTATCCTTGATTCCAGAACGCTTCCCCTAACCAATAATGCATTTCTGCACCTTCTTGCTCCCTAAATAAGCTCAATCCCATAGAACCAATAAACTCACCAGTTCCACGGTTACACACTGACCAGTAGCAACAGTTTCCGAAAGCCATACCATTGTTGATATTCTTCATCCAATTTTCAGCCATCGCCATGGTATATGGGTGTGGAGTATAAGATAGATTGTTACATACCGCTTCCGTATTCACATGATACTGTATGTTGTTGACATCACCTGCATTCATTGCGCGTAAATGTAAGCGCACACTGTAGAGTGACGGAGCTTTTTTTAGACCTGTCAACCAAGAATCTACCAACGTCATACTACTCCTTTGTTATCTATGCTTGGAACATGCCAATATTTTCCGGAGAAGAATATGAATGAGATTTTGTTCCACCGCCTTGTTGTAATTTTGGATACTCTGTCGTCCAATATTCAATAGCATTTACAAAATCTTCCATGCGTTCATATAAACGTTCCTCATCAAACATAGACATTGGAATATGTTCGCATATTGCTAAATTATCATCATCACCAGCACCAGGCTCTAAAAACAACTTGGAACCTGCAGTACCTACCCAAAAAAAGTTATCAGATAAAATCTTAGTATATGCATCAGGTGAATTCTTAGCCAACTTACCGATAGAAGAATACAATAAACATTCATCTTTATCTTCTAAAAATGCACAGCGCACATGAAATTGTTGGTCAAACATCAAATAACATTCATCTCTATCATTCAATACTAATGAATCCAAATGTAATCTAGATGCTAAATTATCTATTGCACGTTCCATTTTTGCTCTACTAGACATATTTTTACTCCTACTTTTGTTAAAGTTAACTTATAAAGTTTATATAAATTGGCAAGTATTAAATTAATCCTAGCTCCATCATCCCTACTTCAGTGATCATATTCTTATTCCAAGGAGGGTCAAATACGATGTTCACTTTAACTTCCTTACACCAATTTACTGACAACAAAGCATCTTTAATGTTTTCTACAATAACATTGCCTAACGGACAAGTTGGAGATGTTAAAGTAACGTCTACTTCTACAAAACAAGCATCATCTGGACCATGAACATTGATCCTATACACTAATCCGAGATCTACGATATTTACTGAAACTTCAGGATCAAAAACAGTTTTCAATCTCTGCCACAAAAAATCTTCGTCAATCATTTTTCCTCAAGTTATATTGTAAATATTCTACTACCTCAGTATTTTCTAAAGTTACTTCTTGTCGAGTAGAAAGGTTCTTTATGTTTACTGCTCTTTTCAACATTTCATTTTCTCCGCAAATTACAGCAAATTGTGCATCACTACTTATCGCTGCCCTAAATTGTTTGTCAAATGATAAGGCTTTCATAGAATATTCTGCAATGATGTTTTTCATTCTCAGCTCATTGATCAAACGCAACGCATAACTACGGCTTTTTTGCTCAAATATTATAAAGCAATCGATATTTTTTTTATATACAGGTAATAAATTTTTTTCTTTTAAAAAATCACTCAATGTTACATCGCCTATAGCAACACCAACAGCTGGTATACTTTGGTAACCTAATTTTTCTGTCAGAGTATCATATCGACCCCCTCCCGCTAATGCACGTGAAGATAATTTACTATCAAATACCTCAAAAACAAACCCACTATAATATGCCAACCCACGTACAATCCCAAAATCTATAGAAATATATTTATCTACCCCAAAATCATGTAATATTTGAATTAATTCCATCAAAACATTTACTCGCGTTTTTATTGCCGTATTGCTTAATAGGCTATTGGCTTCAAAAAACTCATTGAGAGATTCAATTGAATGGATTGATTTGAAGTCTGATATTTTCGAGAAAAAAGTTCCATACTGTGGGCAAATTTTATTTAATTCTAAGATTACTTTTTCAGGTTTATTTCTTTCAGATTTATCAATTACAGATAAGACGCTCATCAAATTTTCTTCTGATACTCCCAATAATTTTAAAAATTCTATCCACAATTGACGGTCGCTTAAACGTACAAAGAAGTCATCTAGACCAAAATTGCGCATTATTGCAATTACCAACGATATTATCTCTGCATCAGCAAAACACGAACTTTCTCCAAAAATGTCAAAATTAAACTGATAAAACGAACGTAACCTTCCTTTTTGTGGCCTTTCGTAACGAAAATTTTCAGCGATATTAAACCACTTGATAGGTTTTTTTAGCGAATTAAATGACGTTCCTATCATACGAGCAATAGACGGTGTCATTTCAGGGCGAAGTGAAACATGTCGCCCACCTTTATCAACAAAATTAAATAATTGATTAACAATTTCATCTCCAGATTTTGCAGTAAATAATTCCAGTGGTTCCAAAACTGGTGCACTATATTCTTCAAACCCAAAACTTAGTGACGTTTCACGAACAATTTTTGTTAAAAAATTTACTACTTCATGATCTGCAGGATAAAAATCTCTAAAGCCCAACAGTGGTTGATATGAACACATAAATCAAATATACCTACACCAGGGTAAAAATTACAAGCTTTATTTAAACTTTATAAGAAAAACGAAATATTTTAATAGCTTTCTTTGTTGATCTATCGAAATCTACAATACAACCATTAATTCTCAAATCTTCTTCTGCAATTTTTAATCGTTGTTTATGCCCAGTAATAAAACTATCTAATACAGCATTAATATCTCGACCAATAACAGATTTATGTGCCCCACACATACCAAGATCTGTAATGTATGCTGTTCCATTAGGCAATATAGCTTCATCAGCAGTTTGAACGTGTGTATGTGTTCCTACTGCTACACTTGCTCGCCCATCGACATACCACCCATACGCAATCTTTTCAGATGTTGCTTCAGCATGAATTTCTGCAATAAAAATATCAACCAAGGAACGATATCCATTAAACATTTCATCAAACCTTTTAAATGGACAAGTAGCAGGAATTTTCATAAATTGCCTACCTAATACAACACAAACCCCTACTGAAATACCATTTTTATTTGCAACAACAAAATTCGATGCATTAATTGCTGTTTCCATATTACAAGGAACACATACGCATGATAGGTTTGCATTTTCCTTATTTTCAGATATAAAATCACGATCCAAAACATGATCTCCTAAAGTAATTATATCAATACCTGAATTTTTAAGTTCTTTAATAGACTTTAAATTAATACCTGCACCTGAAGTAGCATTTTCTCCGTTAGCAATAATTAAATCTAAAGAATGCTTTTCTTTTATTGAAGGTAAATGTAAGTTTAAAAATTTTCTTGCAGGACGTCCAATAATATCGCCCAAGAATAATATCCTAAAAAAATCTTGCATCAATTTATATGTGGATGAAATTCCCTGAAATACAATTTGTCAAGAATGCAATTTAATTTTTAATTAAAAGCTTGGAATTTGCATTCAAACTGTATTATTTTATTTTTGCTTTTATGAAAAGAAGTTTAATTGCACCTATTGTTACTTTATTTCTAATTCCACTATCGATTTCGTTAAATGCCGATATTGAAAATATTTCAACAGAGCAGCAAATATGTGAAAAAAATTTTACGATACCAGTGTATACAAATGAAATTGCTGCAATCGTAAATAAAGATATCATTACCATGGAACGCGTAAGAATGGATATTGCACCATTAATTAAACAAATTCAAATTGAATCACGTTCAGAAGAAGAATTTGAAGAAAAATTATTTAATTTAGAACTAGAAACAATCAACAGTATTATCAATCGTAAATTAATTGTTGAAGAATTCTTAAAAAAGGGCGGTAAACTATCGGATATTTACGAAAAAAAAGAATATGAAAACTATCTTCACAATGTCTTTGGAGGAGATCGTTTAGAATTCGCAAAATTTTTAAAAGAATACGGTAAATCTGTACGAGAATTTAAGACAGACGTTAAAGAGCGAGCAATTATTAATTTTATGATTTCTGAATTACGAACATCTCAACCAGAAGTTAGTCCTATTAAAATTCAAGAATACTATAATTCTCATCTCTCTGATTTTTTTAAACCGCAAGAATTAGAAATTAAACAAATAGTGATATTTAATGAAAAAGATAATGCTAAAGAATGCATTGAAAAAATCATTAAAGAATTATCTCAAGGAGAAAGTTTTGAAAATGTCGCTAAACAATATAGCGATAATTTTGCAAATTACGATATGGGC
This sequence comes from uncultured Opitutales bacterium, assembly GCA_964486285.1. Classification (GTDB taxonomy): domain Bacteria; phylum Verrucomicrobiota; class Verrucomicrobiia; order Opitutales; family JAIRKQ01; genus JAIDVZ01. Next base: position 35,684 of record CAZALH010000006.1, read on the forward strand.
TACATCTGTCCTGATGATTTAATAACAGAAATTTCTGAAAATATTAAAACATTAAATGTTGGATCATATTCTAAGCCAATTGAAATTAATGGAGTAACATATATTTTTTTCGTAGCTAATGAAAGCCCAGCTGTCCAAAAATCGTTACAAGATGTCAGTCACGAAATCGAAGAACAATTATTTTATCAGTATCAAGAAGAAGCCAAAATAAATTGGCTAAAAAAGCTACGTGGAAACGCCTACATAAAAATCTTTTTACAAAAAGATAAGGAATAATGTTATGTTTGATTTTTTTTATAGTACTGGAATATTAGGAATTCCTTTGCTAATTTGTCTTTTCGTTGCAATTTTCATTTGCGTAGATAGAGTATTTGCATTTAGAGAATCGAAATTAGGACTGCTAAAGTTACAGGATTTTTTACTTAGTGGGCAATTCAATAAGAATATTGTTTCACCTGCTACTTTTTTTGAAAGAGTTATATCTTTTTTTTATACCACAAATCCAACCATAAAAGAATTAAATGCTTATGCTAATTTAGAATTAAATAAGCTTGAGCGTGGATTATTTTTACTAGATACGGTAATCTCAATTTCTCCCTTGCTTGGACTATTGGGGACAATATTTGGATTAACACATGTTTTTTCACACTCTATCAACGTCGACACTTCCATGACAAATGAAATTTTATCTCATGGCATCGCTTTAGCACTAACAACCACAGCACTAGGATTAATAATTGCCATTCCTACAATTATAGCTAATAATATTTTTATACGTAAACTGGAAAAAATATATACAATAACAAACTTACTAACTGAACATTTAATGAAACGTGACCTAAAATAAATGCTAAATCGTGTATCTAAACATAGAACAAACGTTAACATTATACCCCTTATTGATGTTTTAACAGCCTTAATATTTTTCTTTATAATTACTATGAATTTTAAGTCACAGTCACTTTTAAACATTACTCCTCCTGAAGTGAAATGTTCGGGGCATAATAATACAGAATCAAACATCGTGATAGGTATAAACAAACGTGGAGAAATATATTTCAATGATTCTGTCGTATCATACAGTGAATTCACTGAAGCACTTAAAAAGTCAGCAACAATTAATCCCTCTCAATCCGTATTAATAGTTGCAGATGAAGATAGTGAATTAAAAAACACAACACGCATTATAGATTGTTGCAAAAAAAATAACTTAAACAAATTACATTTACAAACACGTTAACTTAACATAAGAAAGAAACTTAACATAAGAAAGATCTTGCAAGTCAATACCAACAAAAAAATTAGATTTTGTGTAATCATATTCATTGTAACTGTATGCTTTTTAACATTAACATACAGAATTCTTAGTCTATCTTATATTAATCGCATAAAATATTTATCTTCCCTTACAAAAGCACGAGCTACTTTTCAAAAATATTCTGCTAAACGAGGCAATATTTTAGACCGCAACGGACAAGTATTAGCTACCTCTTCTTCTAAATTAATACTTGGTATAGATCCTTATGCAGCTAATATTGCTAAAGATAAAGATAAAATTACTATACTATCTGATTTATTGAATATTTCTACCGAAAAAATTTTAGAAAAATTTACTAAGAAGAAAATTGTTAGGGGTAACAAAATTTACAAATCACGATGGGTTGAATTGTGTATTTTTGAAGAAAAAGAATTGTTGAAAACAATTGAACAATTAAAAATTTCTGGATTATATGGTATAGAAAAAGAGTTACGTTTTTATCCATTTGGTGAGCAATGTGCACATATAACTGGATTTGTTAATCATGATGGTATTGCTGTATGTGGTGTTGAACGTTATATGGACTTTTACTTACGTGGGCAAGATGGATTCATTTCTTCAGAAAAAGATGGCTTACGACGTGAACTAGTTCAATACCGTAAACAAATTATAAAATCGAACGATGGTTACGATGTCGTGTTAACTATAGATGCTAAAATACAACAAATGGTTCATAAGCAACTACAGGAATTAGCAAATAAATATTCTCCTAAAAGTGCATCAATTATCGTGAGTGATCCAACCACTGGTGAAATACTAGCTATTGGTAATTACCCGACTTATGATCCAAATAATTATGGTAAATATTCATTTGATACAATGCGTAATCGTGCAATCAGTGACCTATATGAGCCTGGATCAACTTTTAAAATAGTAACATCTAGCTTAGCGATGGAATGCGGACTAGTTAATGAAAATACTATTTTTGATTGTTCACAAGATACAGTTACTAATCGCGGAATATCAGTGAAGTTACCCAAGGACCACACATTTTTTAAAGAGTTATCATATACTGATGTTATTAGAAAATCAAGTAATCGCGGCGTAGCATTAATGGCAATTATGTTAGGTGAGAAAAAATTATATGAAGGAATAAAGCAATTTGGATATGGTACAAAAACTGGATATGGATTTGACAGCGAATCAAGCGGATTACTCTACCCTCCTAATAAATGGGATGCTATGACTATCACAAGATTACCGATGGGTCACTGTATAGCGGTAACCCCTATACAAACAAACTATGCAATGTCAGTAATTGCTAACAATGGAGTATTACTCATGCCGCAATTATTTAAATCAATTTGCAAGTCAAATAAACCTGTATTAAAATTTTATCCTAAACTCCGACATCATGTACTTTCAAAAGAAACATCTGCCCGTATGCGTACAATCTTAAATAACCCATACTATGGAAAAATGAATAAATCGATTACATATTGTGGCAAAAGTGGAACCGCGCAAAAAATAATTAATGGGAAATATTCACATGAACATCATGTAGCATCATTTTCTGGTTTTTTTCCAGCTGAATATCCTAAAATTGTTATTACAGTAGTTGTTGATGATGCCAAAGTAGAATCTGGAATTACTTGGGGAAGTCGCATTTCCCTCCCTGTATTTAAATCATTAGCTGAAGAAATTTCAACCTATCTTAATTTATAATATTTTTATATGATTCACAAAACTGCTATAATTGGGAATAATGTTCAACTAGGGAGCAACGTCAATATTGATGCCTATACCATCATAGAAGATGATGTAAAAATAGCTGATAATACTACTATTAAACATCATGTTATAATACGATCTAGTAGTACAATACAAGAAAACTGTTATATTGATAGCTTTGCTGTAATTGGAGGTGAACCACAAGATATTTCATTTGATCATTCAAAAAAGACAGGAGTGATCATTGGTAAAGGTACAATCATTCGTGAACATGCTACTGTTCACCGCGCTACTACTGAAAATTCCTCGACAATAGTAGGGAATAATTGTTATGTAATGTCAGGTGCACATGTTGGCCACGATTGCATAGTCGAAGATAACGTGATACTAGCAAATTGTTCTTTACTTGGAGGATTTGTCACAGTTGGTAATCACAGTTTCATTGGAGGAAATTCCGCGCTGCATCAATTTGTACGCGTAGGGGAATATGTAATATTAGGAGGATATTCCGCTTCATCGCTAGATTTACCACCGTACACTATGTCAGCCGATCGTTCAAGCATAGTAGGACTTAACATAGTCGGATTAAAACGCGCAAATTTTTCATCAGAAAAAATTGCTGAAATAAAAAAGTGTTTATCTTTAGTATACAATACTACCGGGAAATATGCGGAAGTCGCTCAAAATATAATAAATTCTTGTGATCTAAAATTCTTGGAAAGTCAAAAATTTTTAAAATTCTTCATGGAAAGCAGTAAAAAGGGAATTGCTCCATTGAGACGTCATAAAAAACAGAAGTAAACTTTCTATAATCATATTTAGCGGCATAAAAAAATATTAATTTCTCCACTTTGTAGCTTGACAAAGTGATATTTAAACAAATAGATAGAGTTTTACTTTTCCGGGGTGTAGCTTAGTCTGGTAGAGCGCTTGCTTTGGGAGCAAGATGTCGTCGGTTCGAATCCGGCCACCCCGACCACAAGAGCTACAATTATTGTACAAAAAATTTTCCCTTGCAATACATGTATTAGCATATACACTTATGCACTTATGAGTGTGTCAATTGGTTTATCAAGTAATAATGCGGGCAACGGCGTCAATGTCGAACTCGCACAAAAACAGGAACAGATTCAAAATTTTGCTAAAAAATATAAAATCGAAATAGCAGACAATGAACTAAGTGACCCAAAATTAGTAGATGTTATTGTTAGGTTTATCGCACTAAATGAGTATAAATCTGAACAGCCTTCTGAGGTTCAAAAACAACCTGATAATCAAAACAAGCAAAGGACAAGAGGTAAAATATCTAATTTTTTTCGAAAATTTCAACACGAATCTGTATTTTCTAATGCCTTTAATAAGGCATTGAGCAATGCAAAAACAGGTCTGAATGAACGCACAGTAGATGAGGCAAGTAAAGCTTTATATAGCAATTTTTTAAAAAATATATATACCATTGACAAAAACATTAGTATGCAGTGGGATGCCATATTCAAAAACCCTAAAGATAATAAAAAAATACTTGGAACAAATATAAATACCATACTCAAAGATAGAAGTTTCACGCGTTTATTGATTAATAGTATAATAGAAAACAGCAACACGTCGTCCCTCGATAATAGTCTCATAAATGCAACCCTAGATAGTTGCTTTAACAAAAAAATGAGTAATGAAGAAAAAATAAAACAGATACAATTCTTAGTTTTTACTATAAACCATAATAAAAACAAGCTGCCATTATTTCCAATTATTCATGGCCATGATGGAAATTTCACTGCTGACCAAGAAGAGATAATTAAAACCCGCAAAATTTGTGATAAAACCTTCAATGATATAGTAAGCGATGAAAATCTATGTTACTTACTAATAACAAATTTATTAAATCGTAATCTTGAAGGCACTAATGCAGACGATGATATGTATGCAAAATGCAAGATTTTTGCAAATATTTTGGCTAAAGATAAAAATTTATTACAAAAGACAAGCGACACAGAAACTGAGGACGTAAAAGGAATAAAGTGTATCAAAGATTTTATCCAAATTTTATGTGGAAATGCAGCAAATAATGACCAATTTTTCTTTCAGAGTAAAAAGATAGATGATATAGTAACTTCACCTACACTAATTTATCTTTTGATAAATCATACCAAATCTACATCTGAAGTAAACGACTTAATCCAAGAGTTTAATGACCAAAACAAAGGTATTGTCCAGTGGAAGGAAGTTACATATAAAGCAAGGGCAAACGAATCCCTTGGAGAATATAAATTTTTTGGCAAAAAAATAGAAAATATATTCAATTCACCTGAGATGTCTTTGTGTTTAATAGCAGCCATAATGGAAACGAAAAATTGCACAGCATCCTTAGACGATATGTTAAAAATTAACAACGAGCTTCAAAACAAGAACCACGATGTGAGAAATAAGATCATAGTCTTAGATGAAAAAACTAATTTTTTACTAAAAAAAGAAAAGGGAAATATAGTATATACAACAAAAATTGAAGACAATATAATCAAATTAACAGTACCTAATCGTGTAGAAAATTTAGTTTTTTCAGGTGGAGGTGGAAAAGGCTTAGGCTATAGCCAAAGCATCAATACGCTAATCAAAGCAGACGTACTAGATAATGTTAAAAATGTAGCTGGTAGCTCTGCTGGTGCATTAGCCGCAACAGCAGTGGCAATAGGATTAAAAGGAGAGGCTTTATCTAACTTCGTCACTAACGTGCTAAATGGCACACAAACGGAATACGAAAACATAGAAAATTATTATAGCAAAGGCCATGGTATATTTGATTTAATAAAGTTAGATTCTAAACCAAGTAAATTAATTTCAGTAATACCAACCATTATCTCTACTGTCTACACTACTATAACGTCAAAATTAATACCAAACACACTTTCTGGATTTTTTTCCAAAATGGTTGTAGACATAACAATTAACAAATTAATATTATGTTTAAAAGAAAAGTATGAGAATTTTTCTAATTCACTTGGGATAGTACAATATATTGACACCCAAACCAGGGAAACTGTATCAAAATTTTTAAACAGTTTGGGGAAAGATCAAGCTTACTCAAACCTTACAGAGGCGGAGAAAGAGCGATTAAATTTCTTACAAGATACAAATAGACACAAAGATGAAAATGGAAAAGTTATAGAAGGTGCAATGATCACCTTTAATGATTTAACAATACTTTCTAAAGTAAACACAAACCCTAAAAAAAACCCATTTAAAAAACTGGTTATTACTGGGTGGGACAATAATCATGGTAAAGAATTATATTTTAATAGTGAAAACACACCTAATATGCCAGTAGCTTATGCTGCAAGAGCGTCAATGGCATTACCTATGGCATTTTGCGCTACGCAATTAAATTTTGGACGATACGGAGGTAAGTATCAAGACAAAGGTATTCTTACTGTTAAAGACGGAGGATTAGGTTCGAACATTCCTGTTGAAATATTTATAAATGAACTAGCTCCAAGAGACGGGGAAGATGCAAAAGAACAGGAAAAACGCCTAGAAAAAAATGCCTCAAAAACCTAGCATAGAAACTCAAATGGCACAAAGGAATACACTCGCTTTTGTATTTGACAATCAAGGAGAATCAACCGTACACAATGGAGGATATGCCACTCCTACTACAGGCTCAAAAGTATTCTATAAAGCTTATAATACTCTCACAGATACAAATGTAAACACAACTGAACAAACTAAGATTACAAACAACATGATGAATTACACTGCTAACAAGATAATTGTTGGACACGGCAATGCTTCAACACTTACAATAGACCCAAATAAGATATCACCAGAAATGATGGAAGCAATTGGCGCATCCGCTGAAGCTTGGGCAAATAAATGGCTCCGAGAACGAAAGGAAACAGCAGAGATAACAATTCCTTTGCCCGCAGATGCTGGAAATTGGGATGATGCAACATTTGAACAAAACAAAGCAAAAATTAGAGAACAGATGCTAGAATTAGCAAAAGCATTAGATGACAATGACATTGGTCAAATAATCGATTCATGGTCTAGATCTACTGATATAAGTGCTCCTCAGGCTTCCGAAGGTCAACAACCTCAGAATCTTGAGTATAGGATAAACGAAATGTGGAAAGATATATTGTATCAACGAAAGAATCCGTCAGCCGACAATACTGAGGATAAAGCTGCTGCTCATGTCTCTCGCTAAATAAGCACCTAATATCAATAAAATTACTCAATTTATTCGCTGCAAAGGATACTAATATTTAAAATACCTTTGTAGTGCAAATTTTTTCAAAAATTTTACAAAAATGAATTAGTTATTATACATAAATTCCACCACCCAATAAACATTCACCATCATAGAACGCAACTACTTGACCGCTACTAAGTGCTCGTTGTCTGTGATTAAAAAAACTGCTAAAATGAACTAAAGTTGAATATACATTAAGGATGCTATTTTTTTAAAATTATTTTGAAAAATTCCAGAAAAAACATAAAATGTTTTTCTGTATGGAATCTTCACAACCAGTTTATTCAGGTTCAACACAACAAGGAACGAAAGAAATATCTTCTAGTTTTGAAGGACACAAAGTAGAAACTACGAGTAATAACTCAAATAACTTGTCTACACAAAGTGCGTCAAAAATCCCGTATCCGAAAGAATTATTCAATCGTTCATGCACAAATGCTAAACCACATTTTTGGAGTCCTATAGATACAAAACAAGCTGAAGTAAATGCTTCAGCATACGCAACAGTAGTTGAACATTTTAAAGAAAAATTTCCTGGCATGCCAGAAAAAATAAAGAATGCTCTCGATAACAAGGTTAATTATTACCAACAAAAAGGTAATAGAAGAAATCGTCCGTTTGGGGAAAAAGAATTTGAAAACTTACAAAACAAAATAACACAATGGCATAACCCGTGGAATACGATATCCATAAAAGCTAATTTAAACGAAGACTTTGGAAATCTCAAAATACTTGGAGATGAAATAAAAGACTTTCTTAAGAATGAAACGAAATTCACAAAACTCGTTAAAGACATCTTAAGGTCTAAATTAAACCTACCTGAATTAGACAAACATATTGAAAATGAAATAGATGATTTAGCGAAAAAGCTTTTTGCTAATAAATCTATAGGAGACCGAGAAAAAATAATATGTATGGAAGCATTAATTAATAAACATTGCAATAAACTAGGAAATGTAAACATTCCTCCATATAAAGCTACTTTTAATTCTCAAAATAATAGAATAGATTTAATCGGTCCTGTACGTACAAGGAATGTAGTATTTCAAGGCGGTGGTGGCAAAGGTGTTGGCTACGGTGGTATGTTAAAAATAATGTCTGAATCTGGACAATTACAACACTTAAAATGTGTAGGTGGAAGTTCTGCTGGTGCATTAGCTGCCACAGCAGTAGCAATTGGGACAACCACTGAAGAATTTTCTGAATTTGTTGACAAAATACAAAGAGGACAAAACACTCCTGCAGAAGATATAAAATCCAAATACGAAGATGACCATCCAATGTTTCAAATGTTAAATCCTGAATCATCAAATTCAGCTTTAGGAATCATAAAATGCATTGACGAAAAAAGTAGAGAAAAGGTACTTCAATTTTTACAAAATAAAAATATAGACAATATAAACAAAGATATAAACGAAAGTATAGACAAAACTGAACAATTAACAGGCGATGAACAAGCTCGATTAAAGGTTTTACAAAATCCAAATGCAAGTGGAAAAATTTCAGAAGAAATAATGATTACATTTGGTGACCTAAAAACACTTACTAAAATTCCTGGTAGCCCATTTAAAGAGCTTACTATCACTGCGTGGGATGCAACAAATCAAGAAGAACGATATTTTGACTGCAAAACTGCTCCTAATATGCCAATAGCTTATGCTGCAAGAGCCTCTATGTCTCTCCCTGTTGTTTTTGAGCCAGTAAAGAATGGCAGTGTTACCCTATACGATGGAGGGTTATACTCCAATTCTCCATTCGAAATATTCAACGAATCTTTTAAACAAAACAATGGTGAAACCAATGAAAACTACATTAAGCGAATGTCAAACATTAACGATGATTGCAAGTTTGGTGAATTAAATTCCATGAAAAAAGGCATAACAAAACAAATTCAACAACAAAACACCTTAATGGCCATATTCGATGAAGCTGGAGCTGGTCATAGAGCAGACAGTACTAGTGTTGGATTTCAATATGGTACTGGAATTGGTGGATTCGTCAACGACACAGTCGCCACGATTGGAGGGGCTCATACAAGTGTATCCAAAAATAGAGAAATGGAAAATGCAAAATTACACAATGTTGGAAGGATGATGATTGTTGGACATGGACAACTTAGAACAACATCTCTTAATCCAACACAAGAACAAAAAGAAGCAGCAAATTTAATGTCTGAGGCTTGGACACAAAACTGGATTACTGACCACGCTGATGAAGCGACACTAATAACAATACCTTTACCCCAAAACTTTAAAAATTGGGATACAATGTCTACACAAGATCAAACAAGTATTAAAGAATTAATGTTAGAAGTTGCTCGCTCACTAGATAACGATGAATTAGCTAAAGTCGTTGAACAGAAAATTCCTGAAACCCAAACTGAGGATCCTAATGCTAAAATAAACAAAGTATGGTATGATGCATGTTCAGAAGTTTACACTGAAGAAAGAGGGAAGTTAAAACCAGAAACAAAATAACAATCTGATTCTTCACATACATTAATTTCTCTAGACAAGCATACAATATTCAATAAAATCACTTAATTTACTCGCTGCAAAGATTGGCCAATATTCCATAATCTTTGCAGTATAAAATCTTCCAAAAAATTTATTTATTTAATCTATAAAAATGAATTAGTTATTATACATAAATTCCGCCGCCTAATAAACATTCTCCATCATAAAATGCAACTACTTGCCCACTACTAAGTGCTCGTTGTTTGTGTTCAAAATTAATAATTGCTGATTTAGGGGAAATATAATGAAAATTTATTTGCTGAGAAGGATCACGGTATCGCGGTTTAGCTAAAATCACAGAACCATCTTTTATTATTTTATTTGTGAAGTTTAATCCTCGTACTATAACTTCATTTTTATATAAAAATTTTGAATCAAGATCTTCAATTTCTACAATTAACTGATTTTTTTTAATATCCTTACCTATTACAACATAATGCTTGTTATTCATATTCGATGGAATATTTATTCCATGACGTTGTCCAATAGTAAACCGAAATAATCCACGATGTTCACCTAAAACTTGACCATATGTGTTAATAATTTCACCTGGCGAATCAGAAATATATTTAGATAAAAAATCTTGAATCTTTACTTTACCCAAAAAACAAATCCCTTGGCTGTCTTTTTTATTGGCAGTTTGTAAAAAATTTTTACGTGCAATGTCGCGTACTACAGGTTTACTAAGCGCACCAATTGGGAAAATGGCACTTTTAATTTGTTCTTGCGATAACATAGCTAGAAAATAAGATTGGTCCTTGTTTTTATCGCTTCCTTCATATATGTCGTATGAACCATCTGTATTCTGTATTTTTTTACAATAATGCCCAGTGGCAATCTTTACGCATCCTCTATTTTTTGCATGGCTAAGTAGCGCCCCAAATTTTATACGTTGGTTACATAAAACATCTGGATTTGGAGTAATTCCATTGCGATAACCTTCGATAAGGTCCTTAACGACGAGTTCACGATACCGATCGATCATATTTACCACTTCAAATTTGAATCCCAATTGAACAGCTACTGATCTTGCATCTTCTAATTCCTTTCTCCATGGACACATAGATAACGGAGATAATTCATTATCCACATTCCATGTACGCATGAACATTCCATAAACTTCATACCCTTGCTCATGCAATAAATATGCGGCGACTGAACTATCAACACCACCGGATAACGCAACCCCTATTCTTTCCCGCAACATTTTTTATATTTCTTTCCGCTACCACATGGACAAAGGTCATTTCTACCAACATTTTTTGGCATACGAATTAATACATTAACCTTTTGTTTGGGTTGTACATTCAAATTATTGTCACTTCCTCCTGATAATTTCAGATTACTAGCAATTTTGTTCATCATAGCATCAAATGATTGTGGGTTGCTAGATGATCGAAAAATACGATAACAAATATCGTTTCTAACAGATTTTAACATTAATTCAAAACAAACAAATGCTTCATTTTTATATTCCATAAGTGGGTCACGTTGGCCATATCCACGCAAACCAACACTATTGCGTAGCTCATCCATCTCTGTAAGATGATTCTGCCAATTGTGATCTATAGCGCTTAAAATAATAAATCTTTCAAGAAATGTATTATTTTCTATCCCTTCTGCCTCTTCTTTTACCGAGTAAGATTCTTTAATTTTATTGAGAACGTCATCAACAATTTGTTCGAGAGATTTATTAAGTAAATAATTTTCATCAATGGCAATTGGGAAGTTAGAGTTGATTTTCTTCACTAAATTCAAGAAATCTTCATTTTCCAAACATTCCGTACACTGTTCACTAATGAAATCTTCTACCATATCGAACAATATTTTTTTAAGAGATGTACTATGTAAAACTTCATTTCGCAAAGAATATACCACTTCACGTTGTTTATTTAATACATCATCATATTGTAACAAACGCTTACGCATACTGTAGTGATACTCTTCCACTTTTTTTTGAGCAGTTTGAATAGACCTATTTAACAACGGATGCTCTAATACTTCACCCTCTTGAAACGTTTTATTTAGTAATGAAGCAATTGGCCCAGAACTGGCAAATAAACGCATCAAATTATCTTCTAAAGATACAAAAAACTTAGTACAACCTGGGTCTCCTTGCCTAGCACATCGACCTCGTAACTGACGATCAATTCGTCGAGATTCATGACGTTCCGTACCTAATACTAATAATCCCCCGAGTTCACTAACTCCATCCCCAAGTTTAATGTCTGTTCCGCGGCCAGCCATATTAGTAGCGATTGTTACAATACCACGTTCACCAGCTTGCGTAATAATATCTGCTTCTTTAGCATGATATTTAGCGTTTAAAACATTATGAACGATATTTTCTCGCTTTAACATTTTACTTAATAATTCCGATGCATCTACTGATGTTGTACCAACGAGGACCGGCTGTCCTATGTCATGAGCTTTCTTTATATCATTTACTACAGCATTATATTTTTCACGACGCGTCTTGTATATAGAATCATTTAAATCTCTTCTTATGCATGGCTTATTAGTAGGAATTACAACAACATTAAGGTTATAAATATCGTTAAACTCCTGAGCTTCCGTTTCTGCTGTACCAGTCATCCCAGATAATTTTTTATACATCCTAAAATAGTTTTGTAATGTAATGGTAGCATATGTTTTCGTTTCACCTTCCACTTTCAAGTTTTCTTTTGCTTCAATCGCTTGATGTAACCCATCACTCCACCGCCTACCTGGCATTGCACGACCTGTATTTTCATCAATTATAACCACCTTATTATCAATAATAGCATACTGCTCATCTTTATTATATAGTGAATACGCACGCAACAATTGACTCAAACAATGGATATCAGTACTAACTTTATTAAATTTCTCTTCAGCTGATTGTTTTAATACTTTTTTATTTTCCGAAGGGATATCTTTACGATCAATCTCAGAAAAAATAACCGGCAAATCAGGTAATACAAATGCATTATCATCGTTTGACCTTAAAGCCTTACGCCCAATTTCTGTTAAATCAGCTTGTTGATTTTTTTCATCGATACAAAAATACAATTCTTCTTTTGTTTTATACTTTTCTTCACGTGCGAATTCTGAACTCATTTCAAGTTCAAATTTATCAAAATTTTTTCGAAAAGTACCATTTTCCATGAGCTTCAGAAATTGACGATTTTTCGGCATACCTAATTTCACTTGCCAAAGCTTTTTATAAGCATTACGATTATCAACTTCTCCATTTTCTAGCAAAATTTTCGCTTCAGAAACTAATGAATTACACAATTTCTGTTGTAAATGAACTAAATGTTCCACATCAGGCTTCAATTCAACAAACGGCATATACTCATCAGAATCAACACTACCAGAAATTATCAGTGGCGTACGTGCTTCATCGATCAATATAGAATCAATCTCGTCAACTATGCAAAAGAAATGCCCCCGTTGGACTTGTTCATCCGCAGACAACGTTATACCATTATCTCGCAAATAATCGAACCCAAATTCCGAAGCGGTTCCATACGTAATATCACATAAATAAGCCTTTTTACGTTCCTCACTGCTCATAGAATTTTGCAAACACCCTACAGTCAATCCAAGAAATTTATATAAATACCCCATAAACGTAGCATCTCGTAACGCTAAATAATCATTCACGGTAACAAGTTGACAATTTTTCCCTGTTAAGGCATTTAAATACAATGGCAACGTAGCAACTAATGTTTTCCCTTCTCCTGTAGCCATTTCTGCAATTTTTCCTTGATGAAGTGCAATCCCACCAATTAGTTGTACATCATAATGTACCATATCCCAACTCAATTCATGTCCACACACCAAACATGTTGTCCCACATAACCTACGCGCTGCATTTTTAACAACGGCAAATGCTTCCGGCAAAATCTTATCTAAAGACTCGCCACTAGATATCCTAGCTTTAAACTCTGAGGTTTTATTTTTTAGGTCTTCATCAGACAAATCATTATAACTTTTTTCAATCTGATTAATCTTATTAACTATTGGTTGGCATCGTTTTAAAAATTTTCTATAATGCCTTCCAGCAAACATCTTAAAAATTCTTCCAATCATATATTGGTATATATACTCAGAATCTTCTTTATATGCCACTAAAAAAATAAAAAAAACTGCATTCTTAAAAATTTTAATTTTTTTCTAAAAAAAAAGACCAACTAATTAATTTCCAGTCAAAAAACCTTTCAAATTCACTAAAAAAAAATTACTTTCAAAAAAATTTCTCCAATTAAATAAAAATTAATAACAATAGATACACCGCAGCGCTCTA
>CAZALH010000007.1:0-49340 GCA_964486285.1 uncultured Opitutales bacterium
TCAACTCATTAAACGCTTGCTGTCGATTTAGGCCACTTCTGTAAAAAAGTTTAAAAATTTGCTTAACTCCGTCAAGTTTAGTATCACTAAAGTTATGACGCTTCAGATTAACGATATTAATAAACCTTACATGAGCAGGATTGCCATCAGCTAACATATATGGTAAAATATCTTGTGTAGCTTTACAACTAGCTCCAACAATAGCGAATTTACCAACTCGACAAAACTGATGAATTCCTGCACTCCATCCGATATTAGCATAATCATCAACGACAACATGTCCACCAAGTGCAGATTGTGCACTCATAATCACATGGTCTCCTACAATACAATCATGAGCGACATGAGAATACGCTAAAAAAGTATTATAACTTCCAATCTGTGTAAAATTTGTTTCCTTAGTCGCTACATGCATAGTAGAATATTCCCGAAAAACATTATTGTTTCCTATTTTTAATCCGGGTTCACCACCACGATATTTTAAATCATGAGTAAGACCTCCGACATACGCGTATGGGTAAACAATATTATTCTCACCAATTGTAGTATTACCATCTACCGTTGCGTGATGCTTAACAATACATCCTTTCCCTAAACGAACATGTGCACCAATATAAGCGTACTCTTCCACAATAACATCGTCAGCCAAATATGCCCCAGGTTTAATAATTGCAGTAGCATGAATATTCATACTAGTCCTTTTTATCAACGATTGTAAACATTAGTTCTGCAGACGACACAACTTCACCATTTACACTGCATTTACCAGATGCCACACCAATTCTATTACCACGACTTTTTGTAAGTTTTACATCAATTACTAATTGGTCTCCAGGAACAACAACTTGACGAAACTTTACTTTGTCACAACTCATAAAATACGCTAGCTTATCTTCAACGTTTCCAAGTTTCATCATTAATAAACCTGCCGCTTGTGCCATCGCCTCAATTTGTAACACACCAGGCATTACCGGTTGCCCTGGAAAATGCCCCTGAAAAAATGGCTCATTAATCGTTACATTTTTGATTGCTCTTAAACTATTGTCATTTGAAAAATCAATCACACGATCAATTAATAAAAAAGGATACCTATGAGGTAACGTATTCATTATTTTATGAATATCCAAGACAGCTTCATCATTCTCAACAAGTTTACTACTCTTAACATTATTTGGTTTATATTTTTGTGAATAAATTTTTTTCACTAAATCAGCATTTAAAGAATGTCCTGGTCGAACAGCTATAATATGAGCCTTCAAAGGCATGCCTAAAACATATAAATCTCCTATAATGTCTAAAATCTTGTGTCTGACAAATTCATCTTCAAAACGAAGAGGTTCTTTGGAAAGAATTTTATCACCCTTGATAACCACTGCAGAATCTAAACTACCACCCTTGATTTTTCCAAGCTTTAACAACTCTTCAATATCGTCATAAAACGTAAATGTACGTGCTGGAGCAATATCCGAAATGTAAGTCTGCTCATTTACATCAATAGATAAATGTTGAGTATATATTCCACGATCGTCAGCAGATGTACAAGTAATTTTCAACCCATCATACGGAAGTGCAATTAAAGAACGATTTCCAACAGAAACTGACACTGGTGCATTAAGTGTTAAAAATTTACGTTCTGCGGATTGCTCAACTATTTCAGCTGATAGTAAAGCGTTGACGTAATGTTTTGCTGATCCATCCAAAATTGGTGGTTCCGAAGCATTCATTTCAACGATTACATTGTATATATTTAACCCATTCAACGCAGATAATACATGTTCTACTGTCTGAATAGAAGTTTCATTTGTACACAAACTGGTACAACGCACAAGTTCTCCAATATTTTTTACATCTGGTCTTATTTCTGGATGACCAAATTGATCTACACGTCTAAATACTATCCCAGTATTTTCTGGTGCAGGTTTCATTGTTAAACTAACCTCATTGCCAGTGTGTAATGCTTTACCAACAACTGATACTTCTTTTAAAATAGTACGCTGTTTCATTAATATGATAAATTTTGTAAAAGTAACTAAAGACCAGAATCCTTAAAGTAAAGATAATATAAAACTTAATTTCGAAATTTCGACAACATCCTTTGAGCTTCTCGCAATTCTGTCCGTGACTTTAATACTTCTCTTTTGTCAAAAAATTTCTTACCACGGCATATTGCAATCTCTACTTTTATAAGCCCATGTGATAAAAATATCTTCAATGGCAAAACTGTTAATCCTTTCTTTTCAATGGCATCCTTTAACTTCTTTATCTCACTTCTGTGAAGAAGAAGTTTTCTTGTACGTGTAGTTTCATGATTAGAAATATTTCCAAAACTATACTCTGAAATATTAGTATTAAATAAAATAACTTCAGAATGTTTATTAATTTTTACGAACGATTCGGTAATTTGAGCACATCCAGCACGTATAGCTTTTACTTCTGTACCAGTTAAAACGATCCCAGCTTCAAATCGTTCCTCAACAAAAAAATTATGGAAAGCTTTCTTATTTTTGATGTCTCCCACAAAACTTTTGTCCACCTTAGATTTTGCCATACAGTTTATTTTATATCAAACTTGTATCTAAAGTATAAGTTATTTTCCCTTCAATAATTTCCCTCAAAGCAATATCTTCATTATCTAAATTTTCTAATGAATCTACTAATGGTTTGGCCCCTGCTTTCAATTGCTTCACACGACGAGAAACTAAATTAATTAAAATATTGGGCTCGCGAATAATTGCAGCTGCCGCTTGTAAATAATCATCACGCATATTTTTGGTACCTTTTATAAAAACTTCAATTAAGTTGAAAACTTAAGTCAAATCTTTTATCTCAGCATAGTTGTTTTAATGAAAGATTTTAGTAGTATCACTTTAAATAGGTATATTTCCTTTTTCATTTCGTGCGCAATTATAATTTTTGCCCTACCTGGCCAATCAATGGGGTTTTGTGCATTCACAGAACCAATTTTAGCAACAACCGGATTATCAAGAAATATGTTCAGCATAATATACATGTGCTCAACGATCCTTGGATGCTTCGGAGTATTGATAAGCAGTAAATTAGTTGACCGTTTCGGTATTAAACGTTCATTACTTATCACACTGCCACTATGGATATGTACTTTAATATGTTTTGGATCATGTAGTCGATTTCACTCTTTAGTACAAAATATCATACCAGATACAATATTTTATGTAATATTTTTTACATCGTTAATATTTATACTACGGTTTCTTGGGCAAAATATGCTTCCTCTGCTGGGAAGGATGCAAATTGTTAGAATATTTACTAATAAACAAGGGCTAGCAATTGCTTCATGTGGCTTATTTGTATCAATATGCAATGGTATTACGCCATCATTTATGCGATGGTTAACACCAGGAAACGACTGGCAGCACACTTTCTGTATTTTATCTATAAGTGGAATTGCATTGTTTATGGTAGTTCTAGTTTTCTTAAAAAACAATCATGTAGCAACAGTGCAGACAAATAGTAATTTGAAACCAAATGAATTACATATCACTTTTTATTCTCGAAAAAATTTATTAAAAATGCCAGTATTTTGGTGCATAACTTCTGCGCTATGCCTAAATGCGTTTATTGGGAGTGGAACAGTTGTTCATATCGTTGATATTTTTAGGGAAAAAAATGTCTCTGAAAGTATCGCCCTGAGCAGTTATATACCATTATGTATAGTAACTACCATTGCTGGATTTATATTTGGGAAATTAGTAGACTGTAATTATATAAAACTTTCTATTTTGCTGATGTTTTTAGCACAATTCCTTGGATTAACTGGGATAACTCTTGCAGAATATAAAGTTTGCATAATATTATATATTGTTTCCATAGGTAGTACCTGGGGTGGTTATGGGGTATTATTAACTGCTGCTTGGTCAAAAATATTTGGGCAACAACATATTGGTAATATTTTAGGACTAGTGTACTTCTTAGCTACCATAACTGGCGCAATCAGTGTTCCACTGATGAGTTTTTTTAAATATATTTTTGGTTCATATTCTATTTTGTTAACCGTTATCAGGTTAATCATTATAGCCTGTGCTATTTTCTGTATACAAAAATTCCCTAAAAAGATTATTTAAAAAAAAATCGACATTTTTTAGAGAAACTGTACACTCCATCCCCATGTACAGCATTGATAGTTCTAAGCATTCAAACGACGCAGCTAGTTCGCCAATTTCAGGTAAAGATACCACTCCTTACAGTACCACATACAATTCCAAAGGAAAAGATCCTTCATCTGAACAGATAGCTCTAGACCAAGAAAACTTATGGATACGTAAAGCAGCAGCCTTATATTCAGAAAATTTTTCTATCCAAGAAACAAAAAACGAATTAGGCTCGGGATCGTACGGAAGTGTCATACATGTAACAGCAAACTATTTAGGATCATCAATAGAGCTAGCCAAAAAAATACTAACTTCATCTGATGCCACAATAGAATCCTATATGAACGCTAAACTTAGTAAATATATATGTAAAGAAATTTTATCCAATGCATGCGAAATATTAAAAATGTCTTGTCACTTAGTTCCTTGTCTGGGATTTAGAAGCTCCAGTGAATCTTCTGATGAAAATAGCGCTGATAGTTCAGATAATATAGATGATTTTTCATCAGACATAGATTCGTCTTTTTATCGAACTTCTGCTACGATCTCAAGTTCATCAGAAGATGAAATAGAAGAAGATTATGAAGAATATGAAGAAGAAGTAAGAGATACTGAACTTTTTTTTGAAAAAGTTGACGGCAAGACAATTGACACAAAGACCATCGACGGTATGTCCACAACACGAAGATTGGAGATTATGCAGGATATATGCAAAGCGCTATCATTATTAAACAAAGCTAACATTGTGCATAGAGATTTAAAGTTAAGCAATGTAATGATTGACAATAATACCGGAAAAGCGCGCCTCATCGATCTAGGATTTGCAATAGATAGAGAGGATCTCACACAATTTGATCGTAAACAAAATAAAGAAGATCCATCAAATTATTCTGAACTTTATAACAAGTATTGTGCTCCTATAGAAATTTTTAAAGAACCAAAAATTTCAAAAAATGAACTATTCCAATACTCATACGACATATACGGACTAGGAATGATGACGTTATCACTACTTTTTGGTAAATTCGGGGAACAAATAGTAGACACCTACTTTCAAAATTTTCATCATGTCAGGGGTTTAAATGCAAATGAACAAAAAAAGTCAAACATTAATCCCAAAGAATTAAATGCGCAACAAATGTTATTGTTTGAGCATGAACAATTTTACAAGGACATAGATAAAAACGTGGATGAATGCAATGACAACCAGCCTACAGAGAAAAAATATTCTTCAGACCAAATAAAAAAAGTAAAACAATTAATGCGAGATATGCTTGACCCTACCCCTGAATCACGCCCAAACGCAGACAAGGTATCAGAAAAAATCCAAGAAATAATTTAAAACCAGAAAAACTAAAACAAACGCCATTTAAAGATTTAGCATAAAATTACAAATATTTTTATGAATCATCTAAATCTTTAAATAGTAAGCTATACACCAGCAAATCTGCTTATTTTTTTACAAAAAAACAAAAAAAACTTGATTTTTTAAAATATCCATTCAATGCATATGATCATGAACGTAAAAAATACCCCCCAATCACACCCTGCATTAACTTATCGGCGAAATCCAGGAGAAGAATTGCCTATAAAATCTAATAGGAAAAATGACCATGCCAAAGCTACAGATCTCAATTCATTAAAAATTCTTGGTGCTGGCACAGATGGCAAAGTACACAAAGTGCACTTATCTTTAAGATTTGACTCTAAACCATTAGACACTTTTGTAGCAAAAAAAATTTTTAATGACCCACGCGTTTTTAACATTGAAAAACAATTTTATGAAGAACTAAACACTCAATTAGATTCCCAAAATTTTTACGATAAATACGCACAGGAATTTATTACTGGATACAAAGGTCATGAAATTTCATTAGAAAAACCGGCCATATTCTTAGAATTAGGTGACACAGATTTAACAACAAAGTTAGAAGCGGAATGCGAAGCAAACTCTAGTCCTCAACAATGTACTGAGGAAAATTCAAATACAGATTACCCACAAAAGTATGATAATAGAAACACAAAAATACAAAACAAAGCTATACATATTGCGCAAATTGCAGCTGGACTCCATAATTTACATACTCACGGAATAATACATAGAGATTTAAAACCTGAGAATATTATACTAAAAACAACTGAACCAGAAAAACTTAACAACACTACCGATGCATCCGAAGCTCCTACCACTCCTAACACTAATACCATTTTAAATGCCAAAATAACAGACCTAGGATCTGCTCTCAAAATAGGAGATACTAGTAACGCAGGTAGAGCAACCATTTCTAATAAGTACTGTGCTCCTATAGAAATATTCAAATTCATTAAATCCCATGGTCGGAAAAAGTTCAATAAAGAAGCTAAAAAAGAATTAAAGCATATATTACAACCTTCTTATGACATTCCAGGGCTAGCAAATCTAATTCTTATAAATTTTTTAGGAGATACTGACTTAGGGACAGAAGTTTTAGGAGAAATATTTAATCTTGCACCCCACAATGATTTTGAAGGGAATATTGCCAATAGGAATATCTTATACCATCTTTTGTCTAACAATGCATCTGGTAAACCTGCCCTAGCAAATGCAACGTTACATAGCGAACTCAACAGTTGCTTTACACTAAGAATAAATATTAAAACAAGTTCTGACGTATTTCTTATACTTGCATTACAGGACATACTGGAATCACAGGAAAACCCAGACAAAAAATCACAAAATAAAAACGATTCCAATGAGTCTAACGATAAACCAATACTCAACTATCTAAATGATGCCCATATTAGTGATTATAAATTATCTGACGAAGAATTAGAATTCATAAGACAAATTTGTTTACTTTGTCTTGATGAAGATTCTCAAAAACGTCCAACCACCGCACAAGTCGGCGAATATTTTGAATTATTTGCTGCTGGATGCAGTGACTTCCAATTGGCCAAACAACTAGTTGAAGAAGATCGTCCAAAGGATTATATCATTCAAAAATCAAAATCTGAAACAAAAGATGCTAATACATCAAATTCCACAGACCAAGAATCCAGCCCACAAGAATTAAACATTTCTAGTTCGAACTCAACAGGGAACATACTCACTACAAATACATAACTAAAAATTTTATACTCTTACTCTATGATCAAAAATATATATACACAAATAGCGGGAAACATCGACAAAAAAGAATACGCTTCATCGGAATTAACTTATAGCAAATTTAAACAATTATTATTAAACAGTAATCGTTTTTTAATTCCGACCCAATTTCCAATCTTCCCTGCAAAAAGCATAGCGACTGATTCTTCTTGTAAGCCACATGAAAACGAGGGCACATATGGGAAAGTGCGCAAATGTCAATTAATTATGCCAGGAAAGGGAACAATAAAATCTAAAGCTGACGACTCAAAAAATAATTTCTCGAAAAACAATGCGCTTAATTGGAATGCAATGCATAAGATGTTTAAATGTAAACCAAATAGCAGTAGTATTTGTCGAGAAATTGAAATGAATGAAGCTTTAATACAACCAAATGAAAACTTCAATGAAAAAAACTTTTATAATCAGCAAGCACGTGAATTTATTACCAAATGTTATGGTACTATATCTAATGACGAAAATCAATTTATTGGGCTGATATTTAAGAAGGAAGATGGATCATCACTGGATAAATGTTCCTCATTACGAAATGCACCATTAATTCAAAAAATTAAAGTAATGCAACAAATTGCTGATGGATTACATGTTATACATTCTCATGATATGATACACACTGACCTCAGCACTAGAAATATCATGATAAGTAACACAAACAAAGGTTATAAAGCTACTATAATAGATTTAGGTAACGCTGAAAAAATCACTAACAAAGACTCCTTGCCTTTAAATGCTTCATATTGCGCTCCAACAGAAGCATACTTAATTCTCAAAAAATACAAAGATTCTAAAAAAAATTATAGACTACCAGCTTTACAAGAAATATTTATGCCTATCTTTAGGCCATGGGAATGGAAAAAAACTAAAGCCCAAACCAATCAAAAAATTAATGAGTTAAAAACACAAAAACAAAAAGAACTACAAAACTTAAAAAATTCTTCTTTTGACATTCCTAGCTTGGGATACTTAATGACAAAAATATGTTTTTCATCTGACATCTGGGAAAATTTATCTTTAATCAATCACAACGATTTTAAATCAAATGTAGCTGCTAGAAACCTTATCAAGTCAGCAATTGACGATATAACTAAAGTTGATTTACAACAATTTCGTAAAGATTGTAATCTATTAGCACCAAAAGAAAAGGATAAGATCCTTAATTTATTCAAAGCATTACAAGAAAAAAAAATTAACCTATTTACATATCTAAATGATCCATCTGTACTAAAACATAAAAATACTTCGCAAACACAACAAAACAATGATAACGCAAATAAAATGAGTGATGAACAAGTAGAATTTTTAAGACAAATGTTTCTAGCATGTGTTGATGAAAATCCTGAAAACCGTCCAACTGCTGCCCAAATCGGAGAATGTTTCGAATTATTCGCTGCCGGATATACCGATTTTAATCAAGCAATTAAATTAGCAAAATTTGACCGACCAAATCTTTTCGAAGAAAATCATGTTAAAAACGACGCAGAAAAAGTATCGACTTTAACACAAGACTCTGATTCATCAGATGATGATATGACAGAACCTGAGGTAGATGTAACAAATGATACCTCATTTTCGTTAACCATAAACGATGAACCAATAATCAGCAAGATTACACATAACAAATCACAAATCAAAGCATCAACTATTGAATATCCAAAAAGCGAAAAATCATTAAATTTCGAAAAAACATCACTCTTGGAAAAAATAAAAACAATAAGTAAACTCGTCTTAGAACTTTTTAAAAAATTTTTCAACTTTGAATATAATCCACTGTTGCCTCATTTTTTATTAACTTGTGCTATACTAGCAGTTTTAGCAAAAAATTATTATATAAATAGACAGGGTAATATAATTTAAAACTAAATTTTTATCATAAATTAAATGTTGACGTTTCGAAATCACCATGCAAATTCCTGAGGTCTGGTCTTCGAGTGATTCTTATGGATTACTGTGGGCGAATGCCCTTGTAGCTCAGTTGGCAGAGCGCATCCTTGGTAAGGATGAGGTCGGCGGTTCAAATCCGCTCGGGGGCTCCAGTTTTATTAAATTTTATACAAATAAGGAACATAATGGCAAAAGAAACATTCGAGAGGACAAAGCCTCACGTTAACGTTGGCACAATTGGTCACGTCGATCATGGAAAGTCAACACTTACAACTGCTATACTGAAGGTTCAGTCCGATAAAGGTTTAGCAGAGTTTAAATCATACGCAGATGTTACTAAGGGTGGTACTGTGCGTGATGCTAGCAAAACTGTAACAATTGCAGTTTCTCATGTGGAATATGAAACAGACAATAGGCACTATGCACACGTAGATTGCCCAGGGCATGCTGATTTCGTAAAGAATATGATCACTGGTGCTGCACAAATGGATGGAGCAATTTTAGTGGTTAGCGCATATGATGGACCTATGCCTCAAACACGTGAACACATATTATTAGCTCGTCAAGTTGGCGTCCCAAATATCGTAGTTTTCTTAAATAAAGTCGATTTACTAGATGATCCAGAATTGTTGGATCTCGTCGAAATGGAAGTACGTGATCTTTTAACAAAATACGAATATAAAGGAGACAATATAACAATCATTCGCGGATCTGCTCTAGCTGCACTAGAAGGCAAACCAGAAGGAATAAAAGCTATCGATGAATTACTAGCAGCCTTAGATAAAGATATTCCTACTCCAACACGTGAAATTGATAAACCTTTCTTAATGTCCGTTGAAGATGTATTTTCTATTACTGGGCGCGGAACTGTAGCAACAGGAAGAATTGAACGTGGATGCATAAAAGTTGGTGAAGAAGTAGAAATTGTTGGACTTAGCGAAACCCGCAAAACAACATGTACTGGTATCGAAATGTTCCGTAAGCTACTTGATCAAGGACAAGCCGGTGATAATGTCGGAATATTATTGCGTGGTATTGAAAAAGACCAAGTGGAAAGAGGTAATGTATTGGCTAAACCAGGTTCTATTCACCCACACACAAAAGCAAAAGCTGAAGTATACGTATTAACGAAAGATGAAGGTGGACGTCACACTCCATTCTTTAATGGATATCGACCACAGTTTTACTTTGGAACTGCTGACGTAACAGGAGTAGTACATCTTCCTGAAGGAACTGAAATGGTAATGCCTGGCGATAATCTTGGTGTAGAAATCGAACTACAAAAGCCAATAGCTATGGAAAAAGGACAAAGGTTCGCTATTCGTGAAGGTGGACGCACAATCGGTGCCGGACGTATTACAGAAATAATCGCTTAAAAACGACCGAAAAAACGTAAGAGATTATACTTCTTACGTTGAAAAATTTAGGGGAATAGTTCAATTGGTAGAGCAACGGTCTCCAAAACCGTAAGTTGGGGGTTCGAGTCCCTCTTCCCCTGCCAAAATATTACTTAATTGATCAATGAATTTTTTTACTAAAGTTAAACAATTTTTTTCAGAAATCATCACTGAATTAAAGAAAACGACATGGCCAACAAAAAAAGCTCTTCAACATGCTACTTGCATCGTCATCATTACTATGTTTTTACTTGGATCTTACATCAGTGTTGTAGACTTTGTTTTGTTTAATAGTATAAAATTTATTAATTTCTTGGTAAGATAATGGAAAATAAGGAAATTTCGACTATGAACACAGAATTATCTGAACCACAATGGTTTACTTTACAAACATTATCAAATCAAGAGTATAAAGTAAAAACGAACTTAGAAACCATAATAAAAGAACATAATCTGGAAGATACCATTTTAGAAATTTTAGTTCCATCAGAAAAAATTTCGGAAGTAAAGAATGGAAAAAAACACACACGTATACGCAAATTTTATCCAGGATATGTTTTTATACATATGCATATGTATGATAAAAATGGTGAAATTCGGCAAAATGTTTGGCAATTAATAAGGAATGCCAATGGTGTAGTTCGGTTTGTAGGAAATAATAATCCGATCGCACTAAAACCTACAGAAATCAACGGGATCATTGATAAAATTCATGCGTCTGAAGGGAAAAGTATACCCAAAGTGTCGTTTGAAGTTGGTGATATCGTAAAAATTAACGATGGTCCATTTTTAAACTTGACAGGAGAAATAGAAGCTATTGATACTGAGGCTGGCAAGCTTAAAGTACAAGTGTCAATGTTTGGTAGATTGACACCTGTTGATCTTGAGTTTTGGCAAGTAAACCACAGTGACGAAGAAAACAATTAAAATCTTTTAAGGAAAAACATGGCAAAAAAAGTTGTTAAAGAAATTAAGTTACAACTTCCAGCTGGAGCAGCTAATCCAGCACCTCCTGTTGGACCTGCACTTGGTGCAGCCGGAATAAATATAATGGGATTTTGTAAAGAATTTAACGCCAAAACAAAGGATCAAAACGGATTGATACTTCCTGTAGTCATATCCGTTTATGCTGATAAATCTTTCAGTTTTATTTTAAAATCCCCACCAGCATCGGTATTATTAAAAAAAGCAGCTGGACTAACAAAAGGATCAGGGGTACCAAACCGTAATAAAGTTGGCACTGTAACACAAGCAGATGTCCTGGAAATTGCTAAAACAAAAATGGAAGATTTAAATGCTAGTGATATTGAAGCTGCTGCTAAAATAATAGCTGGTACAGCAAGAAGTATGGGAATAGATGTTATCTAACAGTTTTTTATTATGAAAAAGTCAAGCAAAAGACATATTCAAGCGCAGGAGGTCGGAAATTTAAAAATAGAGTATTCTATTTCAGAGGCCGTTGAACTGCTACATAAAATGCCCAAAGCACGGTTCGATGAGACTGTTTCATTATCACTACATTTAGGTGTAGATCCTAAACAAAGTGATCAAATGGTACGTGGAACAGTTGCATTGCCAAATGGTAGTGGAAAGGTTGTACGTGTACTAGCATTTACTAATAATCCAGAAGCAGCAATTAAGGCGGGTGCTGATTTTGCTGGACTGGGCGATATGTTGGAAAAAATTTCAGATGGGTGGCTTGGATTTGATGTTGCAGTTGCTACAACATCTGCTATGAAAGATGTACGTTCTGCAGCTAGAATATTGGGGCCACGTGGATTAATGCCAAATCCTAAGAGCGGTACTGTCACTGATGATATTGAAGAAGCAATAAAAGCAGTAAAATCTGGACGTGTAGAATTTAAGATGGATAAGACCGCGAATATCGCCATCACTGTTGGGAAAGTGTCATTTAGTGATGAAAAATTAATTCAAAATATTGAAGCAGCTATTGAAGTATTGTCTCATTTACGTCCATCAGAATTTCGCGGCAAATTTATAAAATCCATGGTGCTAAATGCAACTATGGGTCCGGGAATAAAGTTATCACAGAAGATCTATTCACAGTTCTAATTCAAGGAGGAATATAAATGAGAAACGAGAAAAGACTTTTAGCGCAATGGATCTGTAAGCAATTAGATAAATCAAGTTATTTCTTCATTGCTGATTTTTCTAAAGTAACGGTTAAAGAAATAGCAGCATTAAGAAATGAGCTTAGAAAAAAATCTAGCGAATATCATGTAGTAAAAAATTCTATTTTAAAAGCTGCGATAAATGAACGTGAGTTGCCGAACATTGATCATCTATTATCCGGACAAAATGCCATTGTGGTTGGAGGGAATAATCCTTCAGAAGTCGCTAAAATATTAAAAAATTTTTATAAAGACTCAAAAGAAGAAAAATTTGCTATCAAAGGTGGAATCTTAGATAATGTTACCTTATCTATTGATGAAATTAATACACTGGCTGATTTGCCTTCAATTGAAGTTTTACGTGGTCAATTGTTGTCACTATTAAATGCACCTGCTCAAAAATGTGTGCGTTTATTCAATGCAGTTCCACAGAGTGTTTTAAATGTCTTACAAGCAAAAGTTGACAAAAAATAATTTTTTATAAATAAAAACTAGATCGCGCTAGGGGAATATTCTCTTAAACAGATCTATATAAGTAGATCACTAGCTTGGTCGATGGAGAATAAAAAAATGGCAAATATTACAAAAGAAGAAGTTATTGAATGGTTAAGTTCACAATCTGTACTGGAAATCGCAAGTCTGGTCAAAGAACTTGAAGAAAAATGGGGTGTTAGTGCCGCTGCTCCTGTCGCTGTTGCAGCTGCACCTGTTGCCGCCGGAGGAGCAGCTCCAGCTCAAGAAGAACAAACCGAATTTTCAGTAGTTTTAAAATCTGCAGGTGATAAAAAGATTGAAGCTATCAAGGTTGTGCGTGAGATCACTGGTCTTGGATTAAAAGAAGCAAAAGACCTTGTTGAAGGAGCACCTAAACCTATCAAAGAAGGAGTTTCTAAATCTGAAGCAGATGAGATCAAATCTAAATTAGAAGCTACTGGTGCTGCAGTTGAAATTAAATAAGTCTCAAATTTTTAAGATCAAAAAAATTCCGTGGCTTTCAAAATCATCACAGTTTTGTTGTGATTTTGACGAGCTACGTTTTGTTATTTAAGTAAAGTTCACTTTTATTAATTCTATTATTATCTACAATCATCATACAGTATGACAGAAAACTATCGCGTTAGTTTTGGGAAATTAAAAGAGGTTATAACGCCGCCTTATCTTATAGAAAATCAAATCAGTTCATTTAAGGAATTTTTACAAACAGACATTGAAGCGGCTAAAAGACAAAATGTCGGACTGGAATCAGTGTTTCGAAGCTCATTCCCAATACTTAGTTACGATGGAAATGTATCTTTAGATTATGTACAATATCGCATTGATGCTCCAAAACATACAGAAGATTTTTGTATAAAAGAAGGGATAACATATGGAGCACCACTGTATGTAACTCTGCGACTCACTAGTGCAGATGAATCTCGTGAAGAAGAAATTTTCATGGGTGAAATGCCAATTATGAGTAAACGTGGGTCGTTTATTATTAGCGGTAGTGAACGTGTAGTTGTCAGTCAATTACACCGTTCACCTGGCATCTGTTTTGAAATTACTCAACACACTAGTGGGAAAAATTTGTACGCATTTAGAATAATGCCAGATAGAGGCACATGGATAGAAGTACAATCTGATCAAAATGACCTTTTGTATGTTTATCTTGATCGCAGGCGCAGACGTCGTAAGTTTTTATTAACAACCATGTTACGTGCATTTGGACACAGTTCAGATTACGATATTATTTCTCTGTTTTACACTGTTCATGAAGCTCGCATAGATGATTTACTAAAAAAAGATTCTTTCATTGATCTTGTGTTAACAGATGATATTATTGACGTGCAACATGGCATCGTATTAGCTCGTGCTTACGATAATATCGGCAGAACATTACTTAAGAGTTTTAAAGAAGCTGGTATAGAAAAAATCTCTTATGCTGACACTTCTATTGATAACGGGTTAATTATTCGCAGCTTAAAAAAAGATCCAGCACATAACGAAGAGGAAGCTTTAATTGAAATATATAAACTTTTACGGCCAGGTGAACCAATTAACATACAAAATGCCAAAGCATTTTTAGCAAGAAATTTCATGGACAAAAAACGTTACGATCTTAGTCAAATCGGACGTTATAAATTAAATCGAAAATTAGGTTTAGATAAAGATCTTGATGATCGTATCATTTCTGCAGAAGATATCGTCGCAGCAACGAAATATCTATGCCAGTTAAGAAGTGGTAAAGGAATTATTGATGACATAGACAATCTTGGAAGTCGGCGTGTTCGCGGTGTGGGAGAATTGTTAGTTAATCAATGTCGCGTAGGATTAGCTCGCATGGAACGTGTTATTCGTGAACGAATGTCATTATTCGATCAAAGTGTTGATATGTTAACACCACAAAAATTGTTAAATCCTAAATTATTGATGTCTGTTATTCGTGACTTTTTTGCGCGTAGTCAGTTGTCACAGTTTATGGACCAAATTAATCCATTATCAGAAATCGCGCATAAACGTCGATTATCATCGCTGGGACCAAATGGGTTAAATCGTGAACGTGCTGGATTGGAAGTACGTGACGTACATTCTTCGCACTATGGTCGCATATGCCCTATAGAAACTCCGGAAGGAGCGAATATCGGGCTCATTAATTCACTGAGTACATACGCTAGAATTAATAAATTTGGTTTTATAGAAACTCCTTATCGTGTAGTAAAAAATGGGCACGTCACTGATGAAGTTGTTTATTTGAACGCAGATGATGAAGAAGGAAAAATCATTGCACAAGCGAATTCAGAAATGGATGAAAATGACAATTTAATCGGGAGGGTTGCAGTGCGTAAATCAAATGAACTTCTCGATGTATCCCCTTCTGAAGTCGATTATATGGATGTTTCACCTAAACAAGTAATATCCGTAGCAGCTGGATTAATTCCATTTCTAGAACACGATGATACTAGCCGTGCCCTTATGGGAGCAAATATGCAACGTCAAGGTGTGCCATTATTACTTACAGAAGCACCTTTGGTCGGGACTGGTATAGAACAAAAAATCGCTCATGATTCAGGGCATGTTGTTTTAGCAACCAAATCAGGTATCGTAGCTTCAGTTGATAGCAATAAGATTATCGTATCTAAAGATGGGAAATTGCCTGCGAACTTCGATGCTAATAAAAATAACAACAAAGACATACAAGTTTATAAATTGCGTAAATATCTTCGCTCAAATGCCGCAACTTGCTTTAATCAACATCCAATTGTTTCAAAACATCAAAAAATAGAAGAAGGAGATGTATTGGCCGATGGAGCTTCTATCGATCATGGAGAACTAGCACTTGGGAAAAATGTCCTCGTAGCATTTATGCCATGGAATGGATATAATTTCGAAGATGCTGTTATCCTTAGTGAAAGAATGATAACTGATGATGTTTTTACCTCTATTCATATTGATGAATATGAAATAACTGCACGAGATACAAAACTCGGCTTTGAAGAAATTACACGCGATATTCCAAACGTTGGTGATGAAGCTTTAAAAAATCTCAATCGTGATGGCATCATAAAAATTGGAGCTGAAGTAAAACCAGGAGATATACTCGTCGGGAAAATTACCCCTAAAACGGAAACTGATCTTGCCCCAGAAGAAAAACTATTGCGGGCAATATTTGGAGAAAAGGCAGCAGATGTTAAAGATTCTTCACTAATCGCACCTGCTGGTTGCTATGGCACTGTTATGGATGTAAAAATTTCCAGCAGAACAGATAATGAAAAAGAAGACATTTCAGAATCGGAATGCCGTCGTAGAGTAAAAAAAATTAACGAAGAATTTCGTACACAAGCTGATCAAATACGAGATGATTTAACAGAAGCGTTTTCTAGCATATTACTTGGAGAAAAAATCCCATTAGACATCATCGACACTGATACAGGCGAAACTATATTAGCAGCTAATAGGAAAATAACGAAGACGTTGTTACGCCGATTAGCAGCAAGTGGACGCAATATCGATATGCCAATGTCGCCAGTGAAGAATAAAATCTTTGAAATAATCGATCAGTTTCAGTCTAGGTTTGATGATCTTGAAGAAGAGCGCCTAAGGAAAATTGAAGCTGTTGAATCAGGGAACCTCGATGAAAGTGGAATAATTAAAAATGTTAAAGTATACATCGCCAATAAACGTAAGATACAAGTTGGTGACAAGATGGCAGGTAGACACGGAAATAAAGGGGTAGTATCACGTATTGTTAAGCGTGAGGACATGCCATTTTTACCGGATGGACGCCCAATAGACATCATATTAAACCCACTTGGAGTTCCAAGTCGTATGAACGTTGGGCAGGTTTTAGAAACTTACCTTGGTGCTGCATGTAAAAAATTGGGAATAAAAATTGCAACACACGTATTTGATGGTGCAAGTGAAAAACAAATCCAAGAATTAATGCAAAAAGCAGATCTGCCAATTGATGGGAAAACAGAGCTATTCGATGGATGTACTGGTCAAAAATTCGATCAAAGAGTAATGGTGGGATATATATATATGATGAAACTAAATCACTTGGTTGCTGATAAAGTGCATGCTCGAGCAGTTGGACCTTATAGTTTAATTACACAACAACCACTAGGGGGACGTGCACAGTACGGTGGTCAAAGATTCGGGGAAATGGAAGTATGGGCAATGGAAGCTTATGGTGCAGCTTACACATTACAGGAACTTTTGACTGTAAAATCTGATGACTCACACGGTAGGACTAAAATATACGAGTCAATTGTTAAAGGTGATACTTCTTTAGATGCTGGCATTCCTCAATCATTCAATGTACTAATGAAAGAATTACAAGGATTGTGCCTCGATATACGTCTCGAAAAAAACCAACCGTTAGATATGTAAACAACACTAAACAAAATTTACTTAAATGAATAATCAAAGTGCAAAAGAAATTTTTGGATTCAGTTCTGACAGTAATTACAACCAAGTAAGTATAGCAGTTGCCTCGCCAGATGTCATACGCTCTTGGTCACGTGGTGAAGTAAAAAATCCTGAAACTATAAATTATAGGACATTTAAGCCCGAACCAGGAGGGTTATTTTGTCAAAAAATCTTTGGGCCAGTCAGAGATTATGAGTGTGCTTGCGGAAAGTATAAACGAATAAAATACAAGGGTGTAGTTTGTGAACGTTGTGGTGTTGAAGTAACAGTATCTCGTATTCGTCGAGAAAGTATGGGACATATCGAATTAGCTGTTCCAATCGCTCATATTTGGTTCCTAAAAAGTTTACCAAGTAGATTAGGGCTAATGTTAGATATGACAGCCAAAGACCTCGAAAAGGTTATTTATTACGAAAGCTACATGGTAATTGACCCAGGAGAAACACCATTAACTGAAAATCAATTAATCAGTGCGCAAGAATATTCACAGCTCTTGGAAGAATATGGGGAAGATTCTTTTGACGCAAAAATTGGGGCTGCAGCTGTACGTGATGTGCTAACAAAGATAGACCTTAATGAATTATCAGATGAATTACAGGAACAATTACGCAGTACAAATTCTCGACAAAACAAAAAGAAAATCACCAAACGTTTAAAACTTATTAACGGGTTTATTGAAGGTAATATGCGTCCAGAATGGATGATATTAGAAGTATTACCTATAATTCCTCCTGATTTGCGACCACTTGTTCCATTAGATGGTGGACGATTTGCTACAAGTGATCTTAATGATTTATACAGGAGAGTAATTAACAGAAATAATCGTCTAAAAAGCCTACTAAGTTTAAAAACTCCTGATGTTATTATACATAACGAAATGCGAATGTTACAGGAAGCTGTAGATGCATTATTTGATAATGATAGGCATGGCCATTCAGTTGTCGGAGCAGGCAATCGTCCACTTAAATCGCTCAGCGAAATGTTAAAAGGGAAACAGGGACGGTTCCGTCAAAATTTATTAGGGAAACGAGTAGATTATAGCGGGCGCTCTGTCATAGTTATCGGGCCAGAGTTACAGCTTCATCAGTGCGGATTACCAAAAAAAATGGCCCTAGTACTTTTCGAACCATTTATCATACGCAGATTAAAAGAATTAGGATTTGTACATACTGTTCGCAGTGCAAGAAAAATGATAGAAAAACAATCTCCAGAAGTATGGGATATTCTTGAAGAAGTTACACGTGAACACCCAGTGTTACTTAACCGTGCCCCTACCCTCCATAGATTGTCAATACGTGCATTTTATCCAGTTCTTATAGAAGGAGATGCTATTCGACTACACCCTCTCGTTTGTGCAGCATTTAATGCTGACTTTGACGGTGACCAGATGGCTGTCCACGTACCATTATCATTAGAAGCAGTAATGGAAGCAAAATTATTGATGCTTGCTTCATTAAATATATTTTCTCCATCAAGTGGGAAACCAGTACTGACTCCATCACAAGATATTGTACTTGGATCGTATTATTTAACTTTAGAGCCTGAAAAAACATCTGATGAAAGATTACCTCTGATATGTACTACGGAAGAAGCTTTGATGCTCGATTCAGAAAAAATTTTACAAAAGCATGATCGTATTCGATTTGTAAACCCTGATTTTAAAAAGAATACACGTTACGGCAACAAGGATGTAAAAATTATAGAAACCACATTAGGTCGAGTAATTTTTAATAGCATTTTCCCGCGTGCACTAGGCTTTATTAATCAACCGATCGCAAAAGGAAAATTAGGAGACTTAATACTTAACACCTATAAAGTCGGTGGGAAAAAAGCCGCTATTGAAACATTGGACAAACTCAAAGAATTAGGTTTCAAAGAAGCGATGAAGGCTGGTTTATCTATTGGCGTAGATGATATGATAATACCAGACAATAAGTCTGAAATTATAGCTGATGCCCGCAACAAAATTGATGAAATCGAAACACAATATAAACGTGGAATCATTACTAGCGGTGAAAGATATAATAAAGTCGTTGATATTTGGACATCTACCACTGATAAAGTCGCAGAAGAAGCATTTGAAGTCCTCGCTCACAATAATAACCGTGATGAAATAAACCCTATTTTCTTAATGATGGATTCCGGTGCTCGTGGTAACCGTCAACAGGTTCGTCAATTATGCGGAATGCGTGGATTAATGGCTAAACCATCAGGTGAAATTATAGAATGGCCAATCTTATCTTCCTTTAAAGAAGGACTGTCTGTATTAGAATATTTTATCTCTACACACGGAGCAAGAAAAGGTCTTACTGATACTGCGTTAAAAACCGCAGACGCTGGATACATGACACGTAAATTATGTGATGTTGCTATGGACTGCGTAATTGGGGATGAAGACAATGGAGATCGTTCAGGTGTCTGGAAGCAAGCAATTGTTGATGGAGATACTGAAATTGTCAGTCTAAGTGAAAGAATTGAAGGACGATGTTCATGTGAAAATGTTTACAATCCTAATAACCCTGATGAACTTATTGTCTCCTCAGGAGATCTAATAACTGCAGATATTGCGCACTACATAGAAGAATGTGGTGTCGAACGCGTTAAAATAATGTCACCATTAACCCAGATGTACAAAAATACTATTCCTGCCAAAGCATATGGAATTGATCCAGCAACTAACAGTATGGTAGAACGAGGCACTGCAGTTGGTATTGTTGCTGCACAATCTATTGGAGAACCAGGGACTCAGTTAACGTTAAGAACATTTCACGTTGGTGGTGTTGCGAGTCAGGTATTAAAAAGTTCAGAATACCGAGCGAAGTGTGATTGCACAATAAAATTTAATGGACTGCGAATGGTACAAACTGCAGACGGTGGCAATGTTGTACTTAATAGAACAGGGTCAATTAGTTTATTGGATAATAAAGGTAATGAACTCGAAAAATATTCAATTATTCCTGGTACATTTTTATCTGTTTCAGATGGAGAAAAAGTAACGAAAGGAGATATTTTGGCAATGTGGGATCCACATAACATGCCAATTTTATCTGAAAAAAGTGGAATAATTAATTTTAAAGATATGATACCAGGTGTAACCATTAAACGTGACGTCGATGTATCAACTGGGAAAATAACAACTGTAGTAATAGAACACAAAGATGATTTAAATCCAGCAATTGAAATATTAATTGGGCCTAATGATCAAGGGTTACCTACAGATAAGATCATTGCAACATATAATATTCCAACAGGAACTCAGGTTATTGTTGAGAATGGAAATGAAGTTCAAGCAGGTGCATTATTAGCTAAAACTTCTCGTTCTGCTTCCAAAACACAGGATATTACTGGTGGATTACCGCGTATTGCAGAATTATTTGAAGCTCGACGTCCAAAAGATGCTTCTGTAATGGCTAAAATTGATGGTATTGTATCATTTGGTGGCACAATTCGTAATAAGAAGAGAATTTGGATAACAGATAGCGAAACTGGACAGCGTCAGGAACATTTTATTCCACACGGACGTAATATTATTGTACATGAAGGAGATTTTATAAATAAGGGGCAAAACCTTACTGACGGAACTCCTGATCCTCATGAAATTTTAGAAATTTTAGGAGAAGCAAGTCTACAAGAGTATTTAATTTCTGAAATTCAGAAAGTATATCGCATGCAAGGTGTAACTATTAATGATAAACACATAGAAATGATAATAACTTGTATGCTAAGTAAGGTTCGCATTGTCGATCCAGGAGACTCTGACTTTTTCTGGGGGGAACAAGTTGATAAAGATGCATTTATAACATCTAATAAAGAAATAATTGAAGCTGGTGGTGAACCATCAATTGCAGAACCGATATTGCTTGGTATTACAAAAGCATCTATTGAAACTGAAAGTTTCATTGCTGCAGCATCATTCCAAGAAACAACACGAGTGCTTACGGAAGCAGCAACTCTATCGAAAACAGATCACCTTAAAGGTTTCAAAGAAAATGTCATCATTGGTCATTTAATTCCTGCAGGAACAGGGCTACCAATGTATCGGTCATTAAAAATAAATACATTAGTAAACGCTACAGATAATGACATGGAATCTTCTGAGCAAATAAATGAACAATCAGTTAATATAAGCACACAATCAAATATGGAGGAGATTATTGTGTAAATGCTTCATATATTTATATAAAAAAATTCTTGCATTGTTTTGTAGTTTTAATTCTACTCTGAAAACCTCAATTTTATAGGGAAATACATGCCAACAATTAATCAATTGATAAAACAACCACGTGTTAATAAAACGTTTAAATCAAAAGCTCCAGCATTGGATAGAAATCCATTTAAACGAGGAACATGTATACAAGTCATGACCCGTACACCAAAAAAACCAAATTCAGCTGTGCGTAAGGTCACCAAGGTACGTTTAACAAATGGTTCAGAAGTTATAGCCTACATTCCAGATGAAGGGCACAAATTACAGGAGCATAGTGTAGTTTTAGTGCGTGGTGGACGTGTAAAGGACCTACCTGGTGTAAGATATCACGTCGTACGTGGTGCACTTGATTGTTCTGGTGTAGATAAACGTCGCAGAAGTCGTTCAAAGTATGGAGTAAAACGTCCAAAGCAAAAATAGAGTAAAAATTTTAGGAGAAGTAAGAAATGTCTCGTCGTAGAAGAGCAGTAAAACGAATAGTTTTAAAAGATCCACGTTATGGTAGTGCGTTGATTGGACAATTAATCAATATGGTAATGGAACGTGGGAAAAAGTCGTTAGCACGTTCTATCGTATATGGAGCTATAGAACGGGTCAGTGAAAAATTAGGGAAAGGAGACCCTGTAGATCTTTTATTAGGTGCATTAGAAAATGCTCGTCCTAAAGTGGAAGTAAAAAGTAAACGTATTGGTGGTGCTACTTATCAAGTTCCAGTCGAAGTTCCATATGAACGGCAACATGCACTTGTTTTCCGCTGGATGATAGAATTAGCTTCTTCTCGTAAGGGAATACCAATGAAAGAAGCATTGGCTCAAGAAATTGTTGATGCTTATAACAATACTGGTTCTGTAGTTAAAAAGAAAGATGAAGTACATCGTATGGCGCAAGCAAATCGCGCATTTGCACATTTACGTTGGTAATAAATTAAGCAATTTAAGGTTAAAGAATGTCTACACATACAAAATTATCGCCAGCAAATTCTAAATCAAGAGGGACTCCATTAGAATTTACTCGTAACATCGGTATAGCAGCCCATATTGATGCCGGTAAAACAACAACTACAGAACGCATTCTATTCTATACTGGCGTCGTTCATAAAATGGGCGAAGTTCATGACGGAACTGCTGTTACCGACTGGATGGAGCAAGAAAGAGAACGAGGAATAACTATTACCTCAGCTGCAATTTCATGCTCTTGGAGTACTAAGTCTGGTCCATTTTCAGATATTAAGCATAGAATTAATATAATAGATACTCCAGGACACGTCGATTTCACTGCTGAAGTAGAACGCTCGTTGCGTGTATTGGATGGTGCAGTTGCTGTTTTTTGTGGCGTTGCTGGTGTTCAACCACAATCAGAAACAGTGTGGAGACAAATGGATAAATATAATGTACCACGTATCGCATTCATCAATAAAATGGATCGCATGGGGGCAGATTTTTTAAGCGCGGTCAATGATATCAGAGAAAAACTAAAAGGGAATGCCCATCCATTATTTTTAAATATTGGCGCCGGTGAAAATTTTAGCGGGTTAGTTGATTTAGTAACCATGCAAGCTTATATATATCGGGAAAATTCTGTCAATGGAGTTCAGTACGATACTGTTGATATTCCAACGGATATGCTTGAAGATGCAAAAAAATATCATGAACAATTGATTGAATCAATTGCAGATTTCGACGATGAGATAGCAGAAAAATATTTAAGTGGCGAAGAAATTACATCAGAAGAATTAAAACTTGGAATACGTAAAGCAACGGTCGCTATGAAATTCGTTGGTGTTATTCCAGGTAGTTCATTTAAAAATAAAGGCGTTCAAATGCTACTTGACGCAATCGTTGATTACCTACCAAGCCCTCTTGATCTTCCACCAACTCGTGCATTTAAGGACGACAATGAAGAATCGTCAATACCAGTAGATGATAATGGTAAAGTGGCGGCATTAGCATTTAAACTAATGACGGACCCTTACGTTGGGAAATTAGTATTTTGTCGCGTATACGCCGGCCAGTTAAAAAAAGGCAGTACTGTTTATAACCCTCGTACAAGAAAAAATGAACGTATCAGTCGATTGGTAATTATGAAGGCTGATGCCCGTGAAGACATAGATGTTGCATATTCAGGTGATATATGTGCTCTTGTCGGGATTAAAGGTGTTGTTACCGGTGATACATTATGCGATGAGGACTTAAATCTAATTTTGGAACCACCAACATTCCCAGAGCCTGTCATAAGTATGTCAATTGAGCCGAAATCGAAAGCAGATCAAGCAAAACTTTCAATTGGGTTACAGAGACTAGCTGAAGAAGATCCTACATTTATCGTAACAACAAATCAAGAGACTGGACAAACGATAATCGCAGGAATGGGTGAACTTCACTTAGATATCATAAGAGATAGATTATTTCGAGAATTTAATGTTGAAGCGGATGCTGGCCGTCCACAAATAGCGTATAAGGAAACAATTTCTGCAGCAGCTACTGGTGAAGGAAAATTTATCAGACAAACTGGCGGGCATGGACAGTATGGTCATGCTGTGATTAAGATTGAACCAGCAGAAAGAGGCAAAGGTATAGAAATTATCAACGAAATTGTTGGTGGTGTAATCCCTAAGGAATTTATCAAGCCAACTCAAGATGGTATTATGGAAGGTGCTATGACTGGTGTTATTGCTGGATATCCAGTGATTGATTTTGTAGCTCGAATAGTCGATGGAAGCTTTCATGAGGTTGATTCATCGGAATTAGCGTTCAAGATGGCAGGTATTTTCGGTTTTAAAGAAGCAATGAAAAAAGCAAACCCGATTTTGCTTGAACCTATCATGAAAGTAGATGTGTCAACTCCTGATGAATATCAAGGAGATATTGTCGGAGATTTAAACCGTCGACGTGGACAAATTCAAGGAATAGATTCAAAACATGGAATAACAACAATCACGGCCTTCGTTCCTCTAGAAATGATGTTTGGATATGCTACTGATGTTCGTTCTCTGTCCAAAGGTCGTGCAACATATACAATGGAGCCTTCTCACTTTGAACAAGTTCCAGCAGGATTGCTAACAAAAATCATAGAAAATTCTCCTAATAAAAGATAAAGGAAAATAAAATGGCAGTACATAAAAAAACAAGCACAGGTTTAAAACAAAAAATAAGGATAAAGCTTCAAAGTTTTGATTATCGCCTCATAGATCAGGCAAGTATTGACATTGTAGATACTGCAAAACGCTCAGGTGCTAGAGTATCAGGTCCTGTTCCTTTACCTATGCATATTCGTAAGTTTTGTGTCAACCGTTCGCCACATGTTGATAAAAAATCATCTGATCATTTTGAAATCAGGACTCATGGTCGCCTGGTAGATATTTTTGAACCAACAGTAGATACTGCTGATGCTCTAAAAAAATTAAATTTACCAGCAGGAGTTGATGTAAAAATTGATTTACTAACGATATAAATTTTGTGCTTGCGTTTTAAAATACCGATTTTTATAGCTGTTGATG
This sequence comes from uncultured Opitutales bacterium, assembly GCA_964486285.1. Classification (GTDB taxonomy): domain Bacteria; phylum Verrucomicrobiota; class Verrucomicrobiia; order Opitutales; family JAIRKQ01; genus JAIDVZ01. Next base: position 25,297 of record CAZALH010000007.1, read on the forward strand.
TGTCTAAAGCAGGATATTTCCCTGCCGCTTAGTATGGAAAAGAAAAGAAATATTTTATTAGTAGGAAAAAAAATTGGAATGACTCAGGTTTATGACGATGAATCCAATTTAATTCCTGTAACGGTAATTAAAGCTGAAAAATGTGTAATATCCAAGCTGAAAACTATTGAATCAGACGGCTATACTGCTGTTCAGTTTGGCTTTGGAGAAAAGAAAATAAAGCATTCTACTAAAGCTGAAGTTGGCCAAAACAAAGAATTTAAAAATTTCACCCCAGTTGAATTCCATGAATTACGAGTAGAGTCCGTGGAGCAATATGCACTTGGTGAAATATCACCTCTCAGTGAATTTAATAAAGGTGATATAATCGATGTTATTGGACAAACCAAAGGACGTGGATTTTCAGGTGTTATGAAACGGCATGGATTCCATGGCGGTCCAGCAGCTCATGGTTCTATGTTCCATCGTCGCGGCGGATCATACGGACAGCGCCAGTGGGTAGGACACGTATTTAAAGGACGAAAGATGCCTGGTCATTTCGGTTGCGACAGATGTACAATTCAAAATCTTTCTGTTGTCTCCATCGATAACGACAATAGTCTTATGTTAATAAAGGGAAGTGTTCCAGGTGCTAAAAACTCCCTTATTATGGTAAGGCGTGCAATAAAATCAAAAGTAACAAGCGGAGGAAATAAATGAAATTAAAATTTTACGACAAAAATTGGTCCGCTTTAGATGGGAAGAATTTTCCTGGAATAACGTTAATTGACCCTGACAAGAATAATGTTGCGCTACGCCAGTACTTGGTTTCCTTCGCGGCTAATTTAAGGCAAGGTGATGCCTGCACTAAAGATTATGGTGCAGTGAATGGCACTGGTAAGAAGCCATACAGACAAAAAGGAACAGGAATGGCTCGTCATGGGTCAAAACGCAGTCCTATTTGGTCAGGTGGTGCTGTCGTTTTTGGTCCAAAACCAAGAGATTATTCTCAAAAAATTAATAAGAAATTAAAAATAGCGGCATTGGCAAAGGTTATATCTGAAAAGATTGTAACTCAGGATTTAACAGTTATTTCTGAATTTTGTGCAGATGTTCCAAAAACCCGAGAAATTGCCAAAAAGATCAGTAATGTTGCTCCGAATGGAAATGTTCTATTGATTTCAGACGTATTTTCAGAAAATTTTATACTTTCTACAAGAAATATACCAAATGTCTTCATGATAGATGCTCAATCGGTCAATGCTTACGATATTATACGTCATAAAAATATTATAGTATCCGAAAAAGCCTTACACATTCTATTAAATCGTGCCGGGTTAAGCGTAAAGGAGTAATAATATGGATAATTTTGGAATATTGAAAGAATTGTTGTTAACCGAAAAGTCGAATTACTTATCTGCTGATTTTAATAAATATACGTTCAAAGTATGCAAATGTGCTACTAAGCAAAGTATTGCTAAAGCAGTTGAAAATTTGTTCAAGGTTAAGGTGATTTCCGTGAATGTATTAAGAACAAGTAGCAAATCAAAACGTGCTCGTATACGCGGTGCGAAACCTGGCCGGATACAATCATTTAAAAAAGCTATAGTATCTCTAAAGCAGGGAGATAAAATTGAGGTAATATAAAAAATTGGGAATTTTGTAAGATGACAATAATAAAATCCAGGCCTTTAACTCCAGGACAGAGATTCTTGACAAGAATAAAAAATCAGGTCTCTCAAAACACACCAAACAAACAACTGATTGTAGCAGCGCGTAGAAGCAGTGGAAGAAATTGTTACGGCAGGGTAACCGTAAGGAGACGCGGTGGCGGACATAAGCAACAATTACGTATAATAGATTTCAGAAGAGAAAAATTTGACATACCGGCTACTGTGCAGTCAATTGAATATGATCCTAAAAGATCTGCCAATATCGCATTGTTGGCTTACAAAGACGGAGAAAAAAGATACGTCTTGGCTACAAAATCAATGCAGGTAGGAAGCATAGTATATAATTATAATGAAAAAACAGATGATTTTTCAGATGGAGTATCTATGCCATTGAGGTACATTCCACAAGGTGTGTTTGTTCATTCCATAGAAATTGAGCCTGGAAGCGGAGCAAAACTTGTGCGTGCTGCTGGAACAAGTGCGCAATTGGTAGCTATTGAAAATGAAACAGCTACATTAAAAATGCCTAGTGGGGAAATTCGTTGCCTACACGTTGATTGTCGAGCAACTATCGGGGTTATTGGAAATGATGAACATGGTAAAATTTCTTTAGGGAAAGCTGGTCGCAATCGTTGGCTTGGACGTCGCCCACGTGTACGTGGTGTAGCTATGAACCCAGTTGATCACCCAATGGGTGGTGGTGAAGGAAAAACTTCAGGTGGCGGTCATCCTGTATCGCCATGGGGACAATTAGCTAAGGGTAAACCAACAAGAAGAAGATCTAAGACCTCAAATAAAATGATTCTTATACGTAGAAATGGTAGAAAAATGAGACAAGAGAGTAGTAGCAGCAATAGGATTTAATATATGACACGTTCTAAAAAGAAAGGATATTTTGTTGATGTTTGCTTGTTGGAAAAGGTTCTTGAAACACAGAAAAATAAATCAACTAAACCAATAAAAACATGGTCACGAAGATCAACTATTACACCAGATTTTGTGGGATTAACTTTTTTAGTGCACAATGGCAGAAAGTTTATTGACATTTATGTCACTGAAAACATGGTCGGACATAAGCTTGGTGAGTTTTCTCATACGCGAACCTTCAAAGGTCATAATCCTCATACTAAAAAGGCTTAAATAAGGTAGATTTATATATGGAAGTAGAAGCAAAGTTGAAATATGCGCGTATGTCCGCAAAAAAAGTGCGAGACATAGCACGTGTTTTACGCGGGCGCAAGGTGCAAGATGCGTTATCATTTCTAAAATTTTCTCCACGTAAATCAGCACGTCTGATATATAAAACGATGTCCAGTGCAGTTGCTAACGCAGAAAATAACAATAATTTACTATCAAATGATTTATTGGTTGATAACGTTATTGTCGAGGAAGGACCTGCTTTTAGACGATATACTCCAGCTGCTCGTGGATCTGCCCATCCTATTAGAAAAAGAACGAGTCATGTCAAAGTTATATTAAAACAAGCTCAGATTGGAAGGTAATTATTATGGGACAAAAAGTCAATCCTATCGCTTTTAGGCTACCTATTAGAAGAGACTGGAAATCTCATTGGTTTGCAAATAAAAAAGATTTCCCAAAGTTTATAAGTGAAGATTTCAAGATTCGTAAATTTATAAAAGAAAAATTGAAATATGCTTCAATAGCGAGTATTGATATTGAACGTTCAGGGGATAAGATAAGAGTAAAGTTGCACACTCCACGTCCGGGAGTAGTTATAGGTGTAAAAGGTAAAGAATTGGAACGTCTAACAGATATGTTAAATACTTTAACAGGGCGTGATGTGCTTGTTGACGTTCAAGAAGTAAAAAAGCCTGACCTTAATGCTCAACTTGTTTCTGATAGTATTGCTGCTCAAATCGAACATAGAGTGCCATTTAGACGCGTGTTAAAAAAAGCGATACATACTACCATGAGTTTCGGAGCAAATGGAGTACGAGTAAGGTGTTCTGGACGGTTAGGTGGTGCTGAAATTGCCCGCAGTGAAGAACAACGAGCAGGAAGTATTCCTTTACACACTTTACGTGCCAATGTTGATTACGGATTTTCAGAAGCAAATACAGTGTATGGGAAAATTGGAATAAAGTGCTGGATTTGCAATAAGCAACCAGAAAAATAATAATTTGTTCAAGGTATCAAAATGAGCGGTTTATTACCATCAAAAACGAAATATAGGAAGGTACAAAAGGGAAGGAATCGTGGTAATGCCAAAGGTGGCGACTCGATCGCTTTCGGTGATTTTGCTATTCAAGCACTTGAACGTGGCAAAATGTCATCTTCTCAATTAGAAGCTGCACGTGTCGCTATTAATCGTCATCTTAAGCGTAAAGGTAAAATGTGGATGCGTGTATTCCCTAATAAACCAATAACTAAAAAACCAGCTGAAACTCGTATGGGGAAAGGGAAAGGTCCTGTAGAGTATTGGGTAGCACAAGTAAAACCAGGAAATATTTTATTTGAAATATCTGGTGTCTCATTGACAATTGCCAGAGAGGCTATGCGTCTTGCTGATGGAAAGATTCCTGTACATTGCAGATTTATAAGTCGCGAAGAACAAAACACTTATTAAATATTACGATGAAAAATAATGAATTTAAAGAGATGTCAATATCGGAACTTGAAAGCAAGGAACGTGAGTTGCGCAATGAATTAGAAATGTTAAACTTAAAAAAGAACGTTAGTCAAGTAACGCAGCATCACAAGTTTTCAGAGATCCGAAAAAATATAGCACGTATCCTTACAGCGAAAAATTCAGTTCGACAACAATAGCATATATGCAAGGTAAGTATGGTAGAAAGAAATAGTAGAAAAGTTTTAACTGGAAAAGTTATCAGTCGTTCGGGTAATAAAACAGTAAAAGTATCTTACTCATATAAAATTCCACATGCTTTATATAAGAAAGAGATTAAACGTAAAACTGTCATTCACGTTCATGATGCCGATAACAAATGTCAAATTGGCGACACTGTAGAAGTTATGGAAACTCGTCCACTAAGTAAATTAAAGCGCTGGAGATTGAATAAAATTATAAATACAGCTCAAGGTATTAATGAATAGAATATTCTATACTAAAGTAACGCAGTAAAATGGAGATTTAAGAATGTTACAACAAGAAAGTATATTACAAGTAGCAGATAATACAGGAGCTAAACAAGTAAAAATGATCAGAAGGCTCGGGCAAATAAAAAGAACAGCTACAGTTGGTGATATCATTGTCTGCAGCGTAAGGAAAAGTACTCCCGAAGCAACAATCAAGAAAGGAAGTGTTGTACAAGCCGTTATAGTAAGAAGTAAATATCCTATTCGTCGTTCTGACGGTAGTTATTTACGTTTTGATTCTAATGCTTGCGTGATCATAGATGATAAAAAAAATCCGCGCGGTACTCGTATTTTTGGTCCAATTGCACGTGAACTAAAACAAAAAAATTTTACAAAAATTTTATCATTAGCACCGGAGGTCATTTAATGAAAATGAAACTAAAAAGAAATGATGATGTCATAGTGTTAAATGGAGACCACAAAGGAAAATCCGGGAAAATATTGCGTGTTCTACGCGATAAATCTAAAGTTGTTGTAGAAGGTGTAGCGCTTGCTAAGAAACATATAAAGAAATCCCAACAACATCCAGAAGGTGCGATCATTGAAATGGAACAACCGATACATTATTCTAATGTAATGTTAAAGTCAAAGTATGATGCAAAACATCAATTAAATAAATAAAAACGTCTTGACTTCATAAAACGAAAAATCTTTTTTAAGGAAGGCAGTGATGTAGGTAACTTTAACCTATTCCAGCGAAATAAAAAATATGAATGAACCATTTTTGAAAAGTTTATATAAAGAGCAAATTATTCCTAGCCTCATTAAAGAGTTAGGATATAAAAATGTTTTTTGTGTTCCTAAGATAGAAAAAATAGTTATCAATTCCGCTATAAGTTCCGATAGCGACAAGACACAAGCACAGGAAGTGCAAAATGAAATTTCTTTAATCGCTGGACAAAAGGCTGTATTAACAAAAGCGAAAAAAAGTATATCAAATTTTAAGCTACGTCAGGGGATGCCAGTAGGTGCAAAAGTTACGTTACGTGGACGCAATATGTATGAGTTTTTGTTAAAATTTATTTCTATAGCGCTACCGAAAATACGTGATTTTCGTGGCATTTCTAATAAGTTTGACGGAAGAGGAAACTATACCATTGGAATTAATGATTACACTATCTTCCCAGAAATTACGATTGATCGTGATAAAAAAGTCATAGGAATGGATATAACTTTTGTGACAACTGCAAAAACTGACAAAGAAGGTCATATCCTACTATCAAAATTTGGTATGCCGTTTAGGAGAAAACAACAATAAGGGAGCAAGATATATAAGATAGGACAATTTGTATGGCTAAAAAATCATCAATAGCTAGAAACAAAAAGAGAGCAGCTTTAGTAGCTAAATATGAAGTTCAAAGAAAGGCTCTAAAGAAGCAACTACTTGATACTACACTAACAGATGAACAATATTGGGATGCTCAAAAAAAACTAGCAAAACTCCCAAGAAATTCTTCACCGATTAGAGTACGTAATCGTTGCGCAATTACTGGGCGTTCACGTGGATATCATCGCTGGTTTGGATTGTCCAGGATACAGTTGCGTGAAATGATAGCTTTTGGAGAAATTCCTGGCGTAACAAAATCATCATGGTAAAAAATAAAACGGAGAGAAGTTATGGATATTGTAAGTGATTTTATTACACACATAAGGAATAGTAGCGCAGCCAATAAATATACTTGCACTTTTCGCTGGTCTCGACTTTTAGAGGGTATTGCTCAAGTGTTACAAGAAAATGGCCTAATTAGTAGTTTTGAAAAAGTTGACGCCAAAAACAATAGGTTCGATTTAAAAATCAATTTGAAATATGTTAATACGATTCCCGCGATTAACGAAATACGTAGCGTTAGCACTCCAGGATGTCGCAAATATTGCAAAGCTAAAGATATTCCTAGTGTTTTGAGCGGCATAGGTGTAGTTATAATGTCTACTTCTCGTGGTGTTATGTCAGGTTTTAAAGCTGCAAAATCTGGCGTAGGTGGTGAAATTTTATGTTACGTTTGGTAATTAATGGTTGATTATGAGTAGAATAGGAAAATTACCGATAAGAATCCCGGCAAATGTGAAAGTTTCTATAAATGGGCCTGTTGTTACGGTGGAAGGGCCAATTGGGAAGAATGAAAAGACATTTGATGATTCTGTTTTTATTAAAAGCAACGGTGAAGAGGTTTTAGTTTCTCCAGCTGATATAAATAATGAACATTCTTTAATGATGCATGGTACTGTTAGGTCAATCATAGCATCCATGGTTGCTGGAGTAACTGCAGGATATAAAAAAGAGCTGGAAATTAATGGGGTCGGGTTCAAAGCTACTCTCAAGGGAGAAGTGTTAGATCTAGATCTTGGGTTCTCACATGAGATTCTTTATAAACTTCCTAAAGGAGTGAAAGTTGAAGTTGATCAAACTGGTACAAAGCTATCAGTTTCGGGGGTAGACAAACAAGTTGTAGGGCAGGTTGCCGCCAATATAAAATCTTATTACCCTATTGAACCATATAAAGGTAAAGGAGTTCACATTATTGGTGAATTTGTACGGAGAAAAGAAGGAAAGAAAACTGCTTAAGGGTAATTAATTTTTAAATTAAAAAACAATATGCAATTAAAACAAAAAATAAAGTTGCGAGAAAAAAGAAAAGCTAGAGTGCGTAAAGGAATACATGGCACTCCAGATAGATTACGTTTGTCTGTTCATTTTTCAGCAAAGCATATATATGCTCAGTGTGTTGATGATGATAGTCGTCGAACCATTGTTTTTCTTTCAACCTTAGATAAGGTTTGTCGTGAAAAAAAGTTAATAGCTAACAGCGCAGGAGCAAGTGAATTAGGAAAATTATTTGGAGATAAGGCTGCGTCAGCAGGTATAAAATCTGTCGTTTTTGATCGTGGAGGACGCAGATACCATGGCTGCGTTAAAGCATTTGCAGATGCAGTACGAGCAAGCGGACTAGAATTTTAATAAGTGATCTTTTTTTATGAGTGATTCAAAAAAATTTGATAAACCTGAAGGGAATAAGAAACGCAAGGAACGCGTCGTGATAAAAAATGATAAAGAAACAACCCTTCAAGAAAAAGTGGTTCACATTAATAGGTGTGCTAAGGTTGTAAAAGGTGGGCGTCGTTTTGGGTTTTCTGCGTTAGTTGTTGTAGGGAATCAAGCAGGAAGAATCGGAATCGGGTATGGAAAAGCAAAAGAAGTTCCTGATGCTATAAAAAAAGGAACTGAACGTGCTAAAAAGAATATGATGTCTTTCAATATTAAGGAAAACACTGTCCCTCATATGGCAATTGGAGTATCTGATGGAGGACGTGTATTGCTTAAACCTGCTAGCCCAGGAACCGGTGTTATCGCTGGCGGTGGAGTTCGTGCAGTATTAGAAACATTAGGAATTAAGGATGTTTTAACAAAATCCCTAGGATCAAAGAATCCTTTTTCTGTAGTACGAGCAACTATTAATGCACTACGTCAAATGCGAATGTATGAACAAGTAAAAGAATCACGATTATCACGTGGTGATGAATTAAATTAATAACAATTAATACATTTAAGAAATGAATCTCAATAATTTACCTAAATTACGTGCTTATTCTAAATCATCTAAGCGTCGCGGGAAAGGAGTTGGCAGCGGGAACGGAAAGACAGCTGGTCGTGGCCACAAGGGAGGTAAAGCAAGGTCAGGGTATTCTCCAGCACCATGCTGTAGTGGTATACCATTTTACCGTCATTTCCCGATAAGAGGATTTTCAAATTTCGCTTTTAGAACGGAATATTCTGTAATAAATCTTTCAGATATTAAAGACATAACTTCGGGTACGTTAGATAAAAAATTTTTCTTTGAACACGGGTTAATTCGTTCAGAACGTTGTTTAGTTAAAATATTGGGCAGCTATAAATTTAAAGAACCAGTTAATGTTATTGCAGATAAATTCTCAGCTAGTGCACGTGAAGCAATAGAAAAATCTGGAGGGAACGCAATTGAACTAGCTGTTAAAATAGAAGGGGATTAATCAAACGTAATGTTAACTACATTTGTAAATTGTTTAAAAGTAAAAGAGCTGCGTCAAAGAATCCTTCTGACGCTTGCTTTATTATTTGTTGCACGTATCGGAGCAAATATTCCGTTGCCAGGATTAGATACAACACCATTAAACGAGTTTATGCTTTCTAAAGCAGCAAATGGTAATGGGCTACTTGGAATGTTTAATATGTTTACAGGCGGCGCCCTGATGAAAGGGGCCATTTTCGGGCTTGGAATCATGCCGTACATCAGTGCATCAATTATTTTGCAGTTACTAGCAGCAGTTAACCCATCATTAGCTAGAATAAGTCAAGAAGGAGAATCTGGACGTCAAAAAATCGCTCAATACACACGCTATACTACTATTTTAATATGTTTAATACAAGGTTTCTTACTTGTAACAGCACTGACTAATTACCCAGAAAAATTATTCTACGGATTTGATCAGTCACAGTATGGAAATCTGGTAATAATAAACAAAACTCATTTCTTTATTTTATCTACAATAATATTAACCACAGGAACAATGGTATTAATGTGGTTAGGTGACCAAATAACTCAATATGGAATTGGAAACGGAATATCATTGTTGATTGCAGCAGGGATACTATCCAGTATGCCTAGCGCATTGTCTCAAGCAATTATTTTATTAAAATCACCAACAGATATAGCAAATAATTCGTTAAGCCTATGGCATGGGCTACTTATGCTAACTCTGCTATTTTGTGTTGTAGCATTAATGATAGCTGTCACACAAGGTGATCGACGCATACCAGTACAATATGTTAAACGCATAGTTGGTCGAAAAATGTACAGTGGTCAATCTTCTTATTTACCACTAAAAATTAATTATTCTGGTGTTATGCCCGTTATATTTGCTAGCGCAATATTATTATTTCCTCAGCAAATCTTTGCGTATATTGGAGCATCAACTGGAATTAATTTCTTTCAATCACTGTCCAGGGCACTTATGCATGGATCAGTTACTTATTATTGCATCTATGGTTTATTAATTCTATGTTTCAGTTATTTTTGGGTATCGATGATGTTTCGTCCTACACAAATAGCCGATGAGTTAAAAAAAAATGGAGGATATGTTCCTGGTGTACGTCCAGGTAATGACACCGCAAAATTCATCGATTTTGTAATGACAAGATTGACTCTAGCTGGAGCATTATTTTTAACTTTAATTGCCCTACTCCCCGATTTCGTTTGTTTCATCTGTGGAATACCATATTCTATCGCTTTATTTTTTGGTGGGACAGGAACACTTATTGCAGTCGGGGTTATGTTGGAAACAATTAAACAAGCTGAAGGATATTTATTACAAAAAAATTATGATGGTTTTTTAAAGAAAAGTAAATCTCACGCTAGGAGCGATATCGAAAACAATAGTCAAATAGACATAAAATACTCCAAATATATTCGTATAATTTTATATACATCTGTTGCCATATTTACCATTTATCTACTATTCTGGGTTTTGCACAAATAATGAGTCAAACAATTCACATAAAAACTCCTGAAGAAATCGAAAAGATGCGTGCTGCATGTCGCGTAGCGGCGGAAGTTCTTGATAGAATGGTAAATTTTGTTAAACCTGGAATTTCAACACAAGAACTCGATGATTTTGGGCGTGATCAAATGCAAGAATTTGGTGCAACTAGTTCCGCATTTGGATATCCAGGAACAAAATGTAAATATCCAGCGTATTCATGTATCTCCGTCAATGATGAACTTGTTCATGGTGTACCATCTAAAAATGTCATCCTCAAGGATGGTGATGTTTTAAGCATTGATCTCGCACTATATTATGACGGATTTGCAGGAGATAATACTCGTATTGTGCGTGTAGGGACAGTAGATCCTATCGCAGACAAATTTTCTAAAGTCGCTGAAGATGCCCTGTTAATTGGCATTAGTAAAGCATTGCCAGGTAATAGAATTGGAGATATTTCACATGCGATAGAAAGTTTTGTTCTTGATCATAATTTTGGGGTTATCAAAGAATTTGTTGGTCACGGTATTGGTCGGGAAATGCATGAACCACCATCAATCCCAAATTATGGACGAGCACATACTGGACCATTATTAAAACCAGGAATGACGCTAGCAATTGAACCAATGATTACATTGGGGAAGCCAAATATTTATGTTTGCGACGATGGATGGACTGTAAAAACACGTGATGGTTCGTTAGCTGCTCATTGTGAACATACAATTTTAGTAACAAATAGTTCGCCAGAAATCTTGACTTTAGTGAAAAAATGATTTTTGAGAAGGTTTGACATAAAAACATTTAATAATTTAGGAAGAATATGCCTCGTATTTTAGGAGTTGACATTCCAGATAATAAGAAGATCACGTATGCCTTACGATACATTCAGGGCATAGGGTTAAAGCGTGCGCAAATTATAACAGTTAAAGCTGGACTAAATCCTGATATGCGCTCAAATGAATTAAATGAAGAGCATATCAATAAGATAACTTCTGTTATTAATAATGAAGGATGGAAAATTGAAGGTGATTTGCGACGTGAAGTAATGGCTAATTTAAAGCGATTACAAGCAATAAAAAGTTATAGAGGTATGCGACATTACCGCGGACTACCAGTACGTGGTCAAAGAACATCAACAAATGCCCGTACTCGAAAAGGAGCAAGAAAAACAGTAGGAATTATATCAAAAAAGGATTAATGTAACAAATACTAAAATTTAAGGAACAAATGAGTGATTCATCAAACATAAAAGAAACTACAGGAGTGGCTGTTAGTACAGAAGAAGAAGTCGCTAATAAAGATCTTAAACCCTCTGACAGTCTAGATGCTTTATTTGGGGATGATAAAGCAGAAATAAAAATCCGAAAAGCAAAAAACAGTAAAAATGTTACAAGTGGGAAATGTACAATACTTGCAACATTTAACAACACTCATGTTACTTTTTCTGATATGAATGGGAACGTCATCTCCTGGTCAAATGCAGGAAAATGCAATTTCCGAGGATCACGTAAATCCACTGCATATGCTGCCCAAGTAGTTGTACAAGATGCTGGACGAGTGGCAATGTCGCATGGTTTAAAAGAAGTAAAAATTTTTGTGAAGGGGCCAGGCATCGGACGTGACTCTGCTATTAGAGCTGTACAGTCACTCGGTATAATAATTGATGAAATTACAGATGTTACAGCCGTACCTCACAATGGATGTCGCCCAAAGAAAGCTCGTCGTGTGTAAAATTATATCATAAATTAAAGGAATTTCGTTATGTCACGTTATATCGGTCCAAGAGCAAGAATTAATAGACGTTTTGCACAAGCAATTTTTACCCCTGGTAATGCAGAAGAACGTAAGCCATACATACCTGGTATGCACGGCCCAAGACTACATCGAAAAATATCAGAATACTCTGCAGGGTTAATCGAAAAGCAAAAAGCTCGTTTCATGTACGGGATGTCTGAAAAACAATTTCGTTTAGCTTTTACAAAGGCCAAAAATAAAAAGGGAGTCACTGGAGAATTGTTTTTACGAATACTCGAGATGAGGTTAGATAATGTTGTTTATAGTCTCGGGTTAGCCAAGAGTCGAGCTGCTGCTAGACAATTTGTAACTCATGGACATATTCTAGTCAATGGTAAAAAAGTGAATATTCCAAGCTATGAATGTTCAGCAGGAGATATAATAGAAGTATCCAATAAGGCTCATTCACGTCAACTAGCAGTTAATAATATCGAAATGACGCGCTTCAGAAATGTCCCAGTATGGTTAGATTTTAATTCAACATTAATGAAAGGAACCGTCAATAGACATCCTGAACGTGAAGAAATCACAAAGGATATTAATGAACAATTAATTGTAGAATTTTACAGCCGATAGTATTTTAAAGGAAAAGAGTTTTATGGTGAAACGATTAGGTAAGTTTGAACTACCAACCAGATTAACAAAAGTCGACCAAACAGCAACAGATACGTATGCAATGTTTCTAGCGGAACCTTTCGAAGCAGGGTTTGCTCATAGTATAGGAAATGCTTTAAGGCGCATACTGTTAAGTTCTATCGAAGGAGCAGCTATTGTTTCAGTAGAAATTGACGGAGTATATCACGAATTTCAAAGTATTCCTGGCATAGTTGAGGATGTTACGGAAATCATTTTAAACATAAAAAAGCTCCTCTTTAAAGTTGAAGAACGTAACAATATAATACTAAACATAGATGTCACAAAAGAAGGGAAAGTGCTAGGTAGTGATATCACCAGTGATAATGAATTTACTCTCCTAAACCCTAATCAAGTAATATGTACTTTAGATACTAAACAGCGATTTGTTGCACGTATGGAATTGCAAGTAGGGCGTGGGTATGTTTTAGGAAGTGAACATCCTAATAAATCAAAAATTGGGCTATTACCAATCGATGCAATGTTTAGTCCAGTGAAATTAGCCAAATATTCTGTATACGATACACGTGTTGGACAAATGACAGATTTTGATAAGTTAGCATTAGAAATTTGGACAGATGGAAGAATTACACCATCTGATGCTCTAAAAGAAGCTGCTGCTGTATTAAAGCATCACATTGCTATATTTGATTTAGCTTCCACGGAGGAAATAGAATTTGATACTACTACCCAAGAAGTAAATGATGAACAAAATCGTTTACGCAAGCTGTTAAATATGAGTGTAAATGAAATTGAGCTCTCTGTTCGTGCAGCCAATTGCTTGAATAATGCAAACATCATGACTGTCGGTGAATTAGCACTAAAGACAGAAAATGATATGTTGCGCTATCGAAATTTTGGGAAAAAATCGCTCAATGAAATAAAAGAAAAACTTGAAGAACTTGGGTTGTCTCTTGGAATGAAGATTGACATGAGATTATTAGATAAATCTTAATATTGTAGAAAATTTTTAAGGAAGGAATACATGCGTCACGGTAAACATCGATATTCTTTAGGATGTAAAAAGGAACATCGCGAAGCTTTAATGGCTAATTTGGCCTCCGCTTTATTTAAGCATGGAAGAATTAATACTACATTAACTAAAGCTAAAGCATTACGTCCATTTGCAGAAAAAATTATAACATTGTCAGTAAAGGCTTATAAATCTACCGATGCTGCAGTTAAGTTACATTATCGTCGTTTGGCTATCTCTCGCATACGAAATGAAGAGGCGGTAAAAGAATTATTTGATGTAAAGTCATCTGAATTTATAAAACGCAATGGTGGATATACTCGTATATATAAACTCGTTCCACGCATTGGAGATGCGGCTAAAATGGCGATTATTGAGTTAGTGTATGCTGACGATAAAGGTTATTCAAAATCTCGTAAAGGTCGTAGAAGTAAAAAACAAATTAAGGAAACAAAACCACAAGTTGTTTCTGACGAAAAGCCTAGTGAAGAAGTCCATTCTGTAAGCTCTGCCGAATCAGAAAGTTAATAAAAACTGTTTTAAGCAATAGATATGTGACATGAATTTTTATACATTTATTGCTTTTTTTATTACAATTTTTGTTAGTACATATTTGTTTTTTACGTTTATTGGAGAAAACTGTGAAGTAATACAGTCACGCTTTCAACATGCTTTTTGGTGTAAAACATGTAATAAGTTTGTATCAAGTGCTGAAAAAGCGAAATCTATTAAATGTCCAAAATGTGGAGACCAATGTACACTAGCTAGGTTTTAACACTATAATCGCCAAACATAAACGAACTGACTAACCAACAGCTATTTATTTTTTTGGTAGTAAACAATGTTTCATAAAATTGCAGTTGTAGTTAATAAATTGAAGCAAGGGGCGTTACCTTTTTCTGAAAAGTTTTCTAAACAGATAAAAGATATATATAATATAGAGTATACAATTTTTCAAAATTATCCAATAGAATCATCTGAGCTAAAAAATTACGACTTATGTATAACACTTGGTGGAGATGGTACATTACTAGGAATAGCCTCAATACTTGCTAAACATTCCATACCAGTATTAGCAATTAATCATGGATCGCTTGGTTTTCTTACCGCAACTGATACAATACATGCTATTAAGGCAATTAATGATGTCCAAAGTGGCAATTTTTTAATTTCTAAAAGGAAATTACTTGAAGCAAATATTAAAAACAAAATAGTAATAGGGCTTAATGAAATAGTCGTACGTAACATAGTGTGTTCACGAACTGCAAAATTCACATTATATATTAATAATCAAGAAATTACTAGGTATGTAGCAGATGGTATGATTATATCTTCCAGTACAGGATCAACTGCATATAATTTATCTGCTGGTGGACCAATAATGAGTCCAACATTAGATGCTATAATCTCCACTCCAATATGCCCTCATTCCGGCTTAAGGAGTTCATTAATTTTTTCAACAGACACACAATTATCCATTCGCAGCAGTAACAACGATCAATTAGCAGTATACTGTGATAGCAATTTCGTTGAAAAATCTGATGAAATAACTATAAACATCAGCAAAAATACGTTACAACTTATCAACTTAAATCAAAATTCTTTTTTTGATACTTTACGTATGAAATTAGATATTTGATAATTGACGTATGACATTTAGTAGGCCTGTTAATCTGCATTCAGCATGTTCATTACGAACTGAGATATTATAAGCATCAATGTCACCAATTATAAACACCTTATTTTTCCCACGAGTAATAGCAGTATAAATAAGGTTACGTTGTAGCATAATGTAATGTTGTTTAAGTAAAGGAATTATAACAACTGGGAATTCACTACCTTGAGACTTATGAATACTAATAGCATAAGCTAGAGCTAAATCATTAATTTCAGAACGAGATAATGATACTAATTCGTGGTTAAATTGCACAGATATAGTATGTTCAATTGGATCAATATTTATTACACGCCCTAAATCACCGTTAAATATCCCCTTATCATAGTTATTTCTAACCTGTAATACTTTATCTCCTACTCGAAATTGGCACCAATCTACAGAATAGGAACGATCAATGAATGTATCTTGTAAGATTTTATTTAAGTTCTCTGTTCCAGCAACTCCTTTATGCATAGGAATTAAAATCTGACTATCATTTATAGGATCTATATTATACCAACCTGGAAGAAAATTTTTACATAATTCCACTACTTTATCAACGCAATCTTGTGGACTATTAGATGTAATAAAATGAATATCTTGCTTCGGATCTATTTGCGATAAATTATCGAAATATTTGTATGGATATACTGTACTATTATTTCTGATGGCATGAGCAACTTTTACGATATCACTGCAACCTTCTTGACGAAAAATTTTATTTAATCTCGAAACTGAAAACTTTCCAGAAGTAATCATATCATTTAATACATTACCTGGGCCAACCGATGGCAGTTGATCAATATCCCCAACAAACATCACAGCTGTGTAACTTGCTACAGCTTGCATCAATGAAGATGCAAGGAATGTATCCAACATACTAGATTCATCTATTATTAAATAGTCAATGTCTAATTGATTATCTGCAGAATAATTAAACCTCTTTTCGTTTGGTACATATTGTAACAAGCGATGTATAGTTTTTGCTTCTACCCCTGTTGTTTCAAACAATCTTTGTGAAGCACGTCCAGTAGGGGCACATAGCGCAATTTTTGTACGTTTAGCACTTAAAATAGAGACTAAGGCACGCAAAATAGTAGTTTTCCCCGTACCAGGCCCACCAGTAATAATATTCAATTTATTACTAAGAGCAAAACGCAATGCCTCTACCTGTTCATTAGCAAAAACGAACCCTTCCCTACTCTGGGCCCACTGTATAGCAGCTTCAATATCTAATTTTGGAATATTACACTGCGATTCTCGAGATATACGAATCAGCGAATGTGCAATATTATACTCAGCATTATACAGTGATGATAATTGCAAGATATTAGTGTCAATTTCAAAAATCTGATTGCACGTTATCATCTTAGTAATACGTTCCTCAATTCGTTCAGTAGTAATCTTTAATAAAATTTGGACACTACGAACTAATTTGTCTCGCTGAATACATGTATTGCCAGAGCTTTCAAATTCTCCAAATATGTATAATATTCCAGCTTCTATTCTGGAGAAATGCGTTTCTGGAATTCCAATATTTTTCGCAATTTTATCAGCGGTCTTAAACCCAATACCAGGGACTTCTTTAGATACTCGATAAGGATCTGTTTCTAATATTTCTCTGGCTCGTTCACCATACATATCATATAAACGCAAACATATACTATTGGAGACCTCATATGTTTGCAAAAAAATCATTATATCTCTTATTGTAAATTGTTGATCCCACGCTGACTTTATCTTTGCAGCACGCTGCTTACCAATACCCTCTACCTCTAGTAGACGTGCTGACTCCGTAGATAAAACACTAAACGTATCTTTACCAAAATGATCTACTATTTTCTTGGCATATATTTTACCAATACCTTCTATTAAGCCACTACCTAAATAACGTCGAATCCCTTTAATATCTGATGGTAACTTTGATTCAATTTTAGTAAAATTGAACTGTTTACCGTGCTTTTCATGATTCGTCCAATTACCTTCTACTTCTATAACTTCTCCACACTGTGTGTTCGGCATCAGGCCACAAATTATTATACTTGTATCATTATCTAATTTCAATTCTGCGATAGAATATCCATTAGAAGCATTACGATATATGATCCTTTCTAGTGAACCAGATAATTTTTCTTCAGTTGTAAAATCGGACATACTTTATTCTTTAAAAGCAGATACAAGCGCATTTAATGTTTGTTTAGCATCTCCAAATAAAACTCTAGTATTAGGCAGACTAAATAATTGATTTTCTAATCCAGAAAACCCCGTCCCATTACCACGCTTAAGAACGAGTACATTTTTCGCAAGATGAGCATTAATTATTGGCATACCATATATTGGAGAACCTTTTTCATTAACAGCTGCAGGATTTACCACATCATTTGCACCAATAACAACAGCGACATCAACAGTAGAAATATTTCTATTAATCGTATCAATATCGATAAGTTTATCATACTCAATATTTGCTTCAGCTAATAACACATTCATATGTCCTGGCATTCTTCCAGCAACGGGATGAATAGCAAATTGTACATCAGCACCATTATCTTCTAAAATTTGACTTAATTCTTTAACTGCATATTGTGCTTGTGCAATTGCCATACCATATCCTGGGATGAACACTATACTCCTTGCACTTTCTAAAATAAAATATGCATCTTCTACTGAAATTGCTACTGGTTTGCGATATTGCATACCATTATAGCTTTGTTTATCGTTACCAAATTTCTTAAACAATACGCTTATTAGCGATCGATTCATCGACTTACACATTATGATTGTTAAAATTATTCCACTAGCACCAACCAAACATCCTGCAACAATTAATACAGAGTTCATAACAATGAATCCTGCAGCCGAAGCAGCTAAACCAGATAAACTGTTTAATAATGAAATAACTACCGGCATATCACCACCACCAATAGGCAGCGTTATTGTAACTCCTAAAATAAGCGATAATAAGGTCACGCA
Organism: uncultured Opitutales bacterium; assembly: GCA_964486285.1. Lineage (GTDB taxonomy): Bacteria > Verrucomicrobiota > Verrucomicrobiia > Opitutales > JAIRKQ01 > JAIDVZ01. The sequence goes on from CAZALH010000007.1 coordinate 43,610, forward strand.
TATCACAATGCACAACGGCAATTTACTATCCATCAATAAAATATTAAGTAATACTGAAAAAATAATAACAAAACAAATGCTAACATTGAAAATATTTTGAAATTTAAATGACATTCCACGTGATGGTATCTTCTTCCCAAGTTTTAAATATGCTATAATACTACCTGAAAAAGTAATACCTCCTATTATAATCGCTGCAAAAATTGATAAAACAACTAAATATACAGAAACATCGGGATGCTTAAGTAAATATTTGTTCCAATTTATTTGGTAAATTATATAATATTCCGCAACACCAACTAACAAACTAGCTAATCCTCCTAATCCATTTAATAATGCGACCATTTCCGGCATAGCTGTCATCTTTACTCGGTGGGACAATAAATATCCAATCAATGCACCAATACCGATACCTACTACAATTAATTTATAAGAAATAATCTGTTTATCTAGTAATGTCACTATAACTGCTAATAACATTCCACAAGCTGATAAAATATTTCCATTTCTGGCAGTTTGTGACTTTCCTAACATTTTTAATCCCAAAATAAACATCACGGAAGCTAATATATAAGCGAAACCTGTAATCGATTGCATAGTGTTGGATACAAATGAAGTAATAATACTTTTCAAGCCATATATCGATTTATTTATAGGTAAAAATAAACATTAAATGATACATTTATATTGACAAAAGTAACGACTAATACTTTTTTCTAAGAGAAGAAATTTTGTTTAATATTCTTCGTAAATAGGAGGTTTATTATGAGAGAATTAATACCGTTTAATGAAAAATCTAATAGATTCTTAAATCCACAAGATGTTTTCAATGATTTCGGAGATTTTATAGAAGATTTTTTTGCACCTAAATGGAACTTACATTTTGATCCAAAAACTACAACATTTAAAATCGATGTAAAGGAAACGGACAACGCATATGTCATTGAAGCTGAACTTCCTGGGGTAAAAAAGGAAGATATCAACATTGATATTAATAAACAAACATTACGAATTAGTGTAAATCATAAAACACAATGTAATACATCATCTAATGGATATATTCATCGCGAAAGATGTACAAGTTCTATGAGCAGAAGTATTAGATTAGCTGATGCTCAGTTAAATGATATAAAAGCTAAGCTTGATCAAGGCATTTTATACATTACTGTAGCGAAATGCTGCACTGAAAAAGATAATGTTCGGAAGATTGAAATCGAATAAATTATAAATGGGAGGTTCAAATCTCCCATCATTGGGATTTTTATAGGGTGGTGTTAATTATTTTTTTATTTAAAATAAATTTTCATTTTGTGCATCTTTAATCCCTACTTTTTGCCATCCTTTACTTGTCAATACTCGTCCTTGCTGAGTACGCTGCAAATAACCTTCTTGAATTAAATATGGTTCATGGACTTCTTCTAAAGTTTGTACTTCTTCACCAACAGCAATTGCGACCGTACCCAACCCTACTGGTCCACCGTGATAAAATTCCGCCATCGTGCTGAGAATTTTCTTATCCAAATCATCTAATCCATCTTTATCAATCTCTAATAATTCCAGTGCAGAATAAGCAACATTACAGTCAATAACATTTACTGATTTTTGCTGAGCGAAATCTCGCACAAAGCGTAAAAGATTATTTGCTATCCTTGGCGTACCACGTGAACGACTAGCAATTTCTACTGCACAATCATCTTGAACTTGAATATTAAACAGTTTTGCGCTGCGTTTAATAATTGCACATAAGTCATCAACTGTATAATAATCTAACCGTGACTGCAAAGTAAATCGACTTCTCAATGGTGCACTTAAAAGCCCTGTACGTGTAGTAGCACCAACAAGTGTAAATTGTGGGATTGATAAACTTACACTTCTCGCATTTGGCCCTTGGTCAATCATAATATCGATACGAAAATCCTCCATTGCGGAATACAAATATTCTTCAATTACGCGCGGCAACCTATGAATTTCATCGATAAATAAAATATCGGCATGCTCCAATCCTGTTAACATTCCAGCGAGATCACCAGGTTTTTCAATGACAGGAGCAGATGTGATTTTAACATTTGTTTTCATTTCATGCCCAAGTATCATGGCTAATGTTGTTTTCCCGACACCCGGGGGACCACTAAATAATATATGGCTTAGTGCATCTCCACGCTGTCTAGCAGCACTGGTCATTATTTTCAACCGTTCGATCGTTTTTTTTTGGCCAACAAAATCTAAAAAATTACCTGGTCTTAAGGAGAGATCTTTTTCATTATTCGATGAATTTAGTCGCTGCAAAATATTGTTACTTTCTTGCATTGTTTTGTAACAAATAAGGCAAAAAATAACTTATACAAGCGTTATTTGGTGAAATAGCATGTTTCTTTTTATCATTTGTTACATTGCATGAAAATGCATACAATCGCACTTATTTAGTGATGTCCAGATATAGCTTGCAATTATTTTTCTAAATGATACCGATTTCACTCAATCGGGATGTAGCTTAGCCTGGTAGAGCGCTACGTTCGGGACGTAGAAGTCGCTGGTTCGAATCCAGTCATCCCGACCAATAAAGGCAAATACGGCAAGTAAAAAAACTTAAATTAAAAATACTTAAAAAAAACTCAAACAAAATTATTTTTCAGCCATTTGCATCCTTAGCACGATACAAATATAATATAAAAATTTTTCTTGGAACTTTTTAACTAAAGTGACTTTAACATTTCATATAAATTTCCCAGTAATACTTGCCGGATTAGCAGCAACTTCTTCAGGTGTACCAGTAGCTACAATTGTTCCGCCATCTTTTCCACCACCAGGCCCCATATCAATGATATAATCAGCATTTCGAATAACATCTAAGTCATGCTCAATTACAATAACAGTCGCCCCACTTGCAATAAGTGTTTGAAAAATTCTTAGTAAAGTTTGAACATCTAATGGGTGCAACCCAATCGTCGGCTCATCAAATACAAAAATGGAACTATGCTGAACTTTTCCCATTTCACTCGCTAATTTCAAACGCTGCGCTTCTCCACCAGATAAACTCGGAGTCTCTTCACTTAACGTTAAATATCCAAGCCCTAAGTCTTTTAAAACTTTTAAACGTTGATAAATGACTCTAAATTCTTCACAAATATGTAACGCAGAATCAATATCCATATCCATTAACTCTGGTAAAGAATAAGATACGCCAGATTTATTAACATATTTTATGTCACCAGCTCGCTTACTATACCTTGAACCACGGCATTCTGGACAAGGAATTTCTACATCCGGCAAAAATTGTACATCAAGATTTATAACACCAGTACCATCACATATAGGACAACGTAACTTACCAGTATTATAAGAAAAATCACCAGATTTATATCCAAGGCTCTTTGCAACAGCAGTCTTTGTAAAAATTTTACGCAGCTCATCATGTACATTCGCATATGTCGCTACAGTAGAGCGTACATTGATACCAATTGGAGTTGCGTCAATTAGTTTAATCCGCTCAATACCATTTGCTTCAGCAGAAATAACGTGTTTGGGAAATTTTTTATTAGCTAATATAGCTTCTATCGCCGGAACTAAGCTCTCCAATATAAGAGTTGTTTTACCTGATCCTGATACCCCAGTAATAACAGTGAGTCGCCCTTTAGGGATTTTTACTTCTAGTGGCTTAACAGTATGAATATTTGTCGTTGATAAGTAAATTGTTCCATAATCAAACATTCGACTTATATTTGAACGATTTCTCACTATATTTTCTGGATTTTTTGAAAAAAATGGTCCAATCATCGACTTGGGGTCGTTTTTGATGTCCCCGATCGTACCCTCAACAATAACTTTTCCTCCATTTACTCCTGCTTGTGGTCCCATTTCAATCATCCAGTCAACCTCTGAAAGTAATTGTATATCATGATCGACAACTACAACAGAATTACCATCAGCTACTAAATCATGCATAACCCCACTTAGACCAACTATGTTAGAAGGATGTAATCCAATAGATGGTTCATCTAAAACATATAAAACACCTGTTGTTCTATTACGCACAGCACGTGCTAATTGCATCCTTTGCCTCTCCCCAGTTGACAATGTCGATGCTGCACGGTTAAGTGCTAAATATCCAAGCCCTAAATCAAGTAATCTTTTAGCAGTATCTTTAAATGCATCACATATACTTTCTGCCATCGGACGCATTGTGTCTTTTAACGTTTCCGGCACTGCATTTACCCAATGAATAAGATCCGTAAGAGGCATTTCACAAGCTTGATCAAGTGAAATACCACGTAACCTCGGTGCTCTAGCTGCTTCTGACAAGCGACTGCCATGACAATCATGACACATTTCTTGTTTTAAAAATTTTTCTACGCGCTTCATGCCTTGTTCATCTTTTACTTTCGACAGCGCATTTTCTACCGTATATGTAGCGTTATAATAAGTGAAATCTAGTTCACCAGCTTGATTAGAATTTTTCGACTTATAAAAAATATGCTTCTTTTCTGCTGGACCATTATAAACTATATCTTTTTCTTTATCTGTTAATTCCTGAAACGGAATATCAGTGCGCACACCCATAGCACGACAAACATCAACCATTAATGACCACATTAATGCATTCCATGGCAATACCGCGCCTTCATCAATAGAAAGCGATTCATCAGGAACAAGAGTAGATTTATCAACTATATTTACTATTCCTGTGCCATTACATGTCTTACATGCACCCTGGCTATTGAATGCTAATTCTTCTGCTGATGGTGCATAAAATTCAGCACCACATATTTGACATTTTAATCGTTGTTCAGCCGCCACAGAAAATGACGGTCCAAGATAATGTCCATTTGGGCAACGATGATGAGCTAATCGCGAATACATCAACCTAAGACTGTTTAAGAGCTCTGTTCCTGTGCCAAATGTGCTGCGGATTCCTGGCACCGCATAACGTTGTCGCAAGGCTAGTGCTGCTGGAATATATAATACATCATCTACCTGCGCTTTCTCTGCTTGTGTCATGCGCCTACGAGTATAAGTGGAAAGAGATTCCAAATAGCGTCTTGATCCTTCAGCGTATAATACCCCTAATGCTAACGAAGATTTCCCTGAGCCAGACACACCAGCAATTCCAACGATTTTATTTAATGGGACATCTACATTAATATTTTTTAAATTATGAACTTTAGCCCCACGAACTTTTATGCTGTCAATCATAATATTATATCTGACACTTACACTAGTAAGGTATTTATTTCATAATTAAGTGCAATACAAGAAAATACAATTTTTCTTGATTTGAACTATTCAACATAAACCGTACTTAAAAATTGTCTGTGACGAAAAATTCCACAAAAAACGAGTTACCCAAAACTATACAATGAACATCCTTCTCATAGGAGTGATTTCTTAGTTGGAAGGGGACAATAAATTGTTACATACAAAACCCTTAATATTTCAACCTCAACTAAAAAATTTTATAAATTGCAACGCACAAAATATTACAATTAAAAAACGACATTTCGCTTTAAATGAATTCTGAAACAATATTCATTGTTACATAGTTATACTATATGTAACTAAATGCATTTAATCCATAAGAAAACATACAATAGTTCTATTAAAAATGACTATTTCAAAAAATTACAAAAACCCACAATTATAATAAAAACTTCAAGCATAATCGAGGGACTCTTCCCCAATTATGCCAGAAGCTTTTTTTAAAATGCTAGAATTTTTTATTTCCTTCTCCTGTTTG
>CAZALH010000008.1:0-16658 GCA_964486285.1 uncultured Opitutales bacterium
CTACTAGTGTAGAAGCGATAATAGGTGAAGATGGTAAACCTACGGGCGATATGAAGGTCTATCTTAAGCCTAAAACAGATAAGTTTGTTACATGCCTAAGTGCTGGGAAGTCTGAAGAATATTTTGATAGGATTTCAAAGATGATTGGGTATTTTGAAGGCTATGAACCTAACACAGTAAACAAAGAAAGCAAGGGATGCATTAAATATTGTTTGTCTTTAAATACAAAATTTGGAAGCTTGTTGGAGGAAGTTGAAAATTTGCGTAAAAGTCAAGGCAAAAATCTTTTTTCTAAAGAAATTAGTTCTGTATCCGGCTTTTTTAGAGTGCTTCCGAAGGTAGATGGGCAAAAATATGATTTCAGATCTGATCATTTGAATGAAATTTTGAAATTTTACAAGGTTGGTAAGGAACTGTACTTGGAGAAGAGTAATGATCAGGATGAAGTTGTCAATCAAGTGGATCTTTTGGAAGGATTTTTGATAAATTGGGAGAGTGTAAAAAAATATGCTGAAGCTCTGAATATATTAGAAGAAGCTATTAAAAAGAATAATCAAGGTGGGGGGTTACCTGAGAGTTCAGCACAAGTAGAAACAAAATAATAATTTTAAGGAAAATTTGTGTCTTAATAATAAAATTTTTAATAAAAAAATAGGGAGAATATTATGAGTATGGAAGCAGTAAGGGATTCGCAAAAAATAAATCAAGTAAATAGTGATTCTTATAATCCAGAAGAAGAAAATATTACACAAGCTAATAGTAGTGATCCTAGCACTAATCAGAGTCTACTTAACGATAAAAAACTTGATGATCACAAAGTTTCTGAAAATACTCCTGTGCAAGAGCTTAGTGGAAAAGGAGGTATAGGTACTGGAGGAAATGTTAGTGACTTGCTTAATAAACTTATTCAAGATCAGGATGAATCAACGATTGCAGAGCAACAGCAACAGATTGCGGAACAGGAAAAACAGATTAATGAGCAGAAGCAAGAAAATAAGAAATTGCAAGATCAAATTAAAAACTATGTTAAAAATACTAATATTCTTAGTAAGAATATTGCTGATATAAGTAGTGATCTAGGTAAAATTCAGGAAGAGTATATGGACCTTTCAAATAGATTTGACAAGCAACAGTTAATAATATCAATTCACGAAAATCAAGTTAAGAAGTTAACGGAAGCAAAGTCTAAACTTGAAGAAGATGTAGAATTAGCTCGAAGATTGATAGGAGAACTTGATGAGGAATTGGCAAATAAGGTTAATGAGATTAACTCCTTAACTCAAAAATCTTCAGAGCTTACAGAAAAAATTCAAAACTTAGACGCACAAATTAAGCAGTTAACAGAAAAAGGCGAAGAAAATCAGCAGCAAATTAAAACCTTAACTGAAGAAAGGAATCAACTTCAAAATGAACTTAGCGAAAAGAATAAAACATTAGAAGAAAAAAATCAAGAACTCAATAGCACTAAGGAACAACTTGATCAAGCCCAAGCTAAAATAGAAGAGCTTAATACTGCAAAAGGAAAACTTGAAGAAAGTTTGAAAGAAACAAATGAGACATTAGAAAATAGCAAGAAAGAAAATGAAGATTTAAAGCAACAAAATCAAGAATTGGAAGAAAAATTGAAAACAATAACAACTGCGATAAAAGAGGCTGGGATTGAAGGTGAAGAGAGTGATATAAGTAAACTGGCAGAAAGTGTCAAAACCAAAGTAAAAAATTTGAATGATCAAATCAGTGAACAACTAATAAAGATTCAAGGTCATGAGAAAACTATAGCTTCTCTTGAAGAAGGGATTAAAGAAAAGAATGAAACAATTGATGGTTTAAATAAAAAACTTGATAAACATAGGGCTAAGAAAGAAAGTTTAAAAGACACCTTGGCTAATTTGAATGAAAAAAATGCACAAATGCGCGAAATGGTGAAAGCAGCGAATGAAAAAGTAAAAGATTTCAGTTTCAATAACAAGTCAGTACCAGAAAAACCTAGTTATGATACGTTAGATATGAGTATAAGTAACAATTTTAGACAATTTTTGCAAAATCGCCAACCAAAAGAATAATATTAAAATAATATATTGATATGAGTTTTAGAGTTGAGAATAATGACGGATGTGGTGATGCGGCATCTGTCAGTGATGTCAGTAAAATCATATTTTCTTCGGAAAACACTTTAGAAAAAAAATATGATTCTGATTTAAAGGAAAGTAGTTTGTCAGGACGCGTTATTAGCCTTGAAAAACAAATGGGGCAAGTAGAATCAGAGGTTGAAATTTTAGTTAGTAACTGTAATGAACTAGGAACTCAATATAAGTATTTATCGGATCGTTATAATCAATGTATTGAAATAGCGAATAAACATAAACTTCGAGTTGAAGAATTAAATAAATATAAAGATACTTTAGAAAGCGATATTAAAGCAGCGACATCAATAATCTCTGAACAAGATGCTTTAATTGAAAAAGCAGAAACTAAAATGAAAGAGTTGCTTGGATTAATGAAAAATCCAAGCTCTCTTTTAGAGAGTAATATTTCACAAGAACCCTTACAGGATTTGATAAAAGAAGCATTTAATGATGTTACACGGTTGTATAATGAACGCAGTTCCTTGCAAGAACAATTAAATATTAGAGAAAAAGAGTGTGATAACATAACAAACCAAAAAAATTCCTTGGAAGAAAAAATAGAAGAACTTACCAAAGAAGTTGAAGAACTTAAAGCTAAATTAAAATCAAATCAATTAATTAGGCAAAAGAAAGTTTTGGCAAGATTACCTAAGAATTTAAAGGATAATCAAGAAACATATTATTCTTATGGTGATGCTTATGGTTCAAATTTGTGGGGGATGACAAATTTTTACCGTTTAAACCGAAATAAAAATATTGATCCTTTTAAAGGGAAAACAAAAATTTTCCCCCCCCAAAAAAAAGGTAAATTTGTAACAGCAAAACCACCTGCCGTAATATTTTTAGAAAAATTAAAGCGAAAATACGTTAATGATTACATGCGTACGCTAAAAACAACTATTAATAATACTTATAAGCATAAACCCTTATGGGAAAAAACTGCAAACTATCATTATGGTAGAAATGTATCTCTCCAATTAAATCTTGGAGTCCAAGAACAAGATTATTGTGAACCGAAAAGAAATCTAAAGAGTATTAAAAGTGATAGTGATGTTGTAGAAAAGTTTCGTATACTTCTTTCGGCAGGAAAAGAAATAGGATTAGAAAATAAAGATTTTAATCAAATGTTTAATAACTTCAAAAGAGCTTTTTTTAACGCAGTTATAGATGATTTACAAGAACAACAGGAGCTGCTTTGTAAAAAAAATCCTGACAGTGGAGAATTTTATAAGCAATGCTTTGAAGAAATATATGGAGTTATTAATGCACAAATAGCAAATACATCTTTAAATAAAGCTCCAGCAAAATCAGGTGTCATTTTAAGTGAGGATGATCCATTGCCAGGTGTTAAACGATTTTCTGAGCCCTTTAGGCAATCGTTACCTAAGTGAAGAGGGAACATACGTGAAAGAAATTTTACTTTTGTGAACAATGAAGATCGTCGTAGTGCTGAAAAATATCCATTGAAGCAATATCGAGATATGAGTCTTGAAGATATGAGCAAGATGCGACTTAAAGATTTTAAGCGACAAAAGGCACAACAAAAGCAAAACCCAAAAAACAGAACGGGGAAATAAGGAATTTCAAATAACTTTTACATGTTGTAGAAATATTTCTTCTTTAAAAAAAGATCTAATAATTTCTTCAGCATGTTTTATTTTGCTTCTGTTTTTCGCGATGCAAAAACATCCACTCCCACTTCCAGTAAGCATAATTTGTATATCGAAAGATTCTAACTTTTCTTTTAAAATCATTAGTGCTTTATACTCAGAAAATACGATCGAAGAAAATGTATTAAATATTGGTAAATCTTCGTCGAAGTTATCTATAGACTGAATTAGTCTTTGAGTAAGATCTTTAGCTTGGGATATAGAAAAATATAGATTGGAATATTTTGTTGATAATTTATGATATACTGCTTCAGTTTTCAAACTAAATGGTGGTTTGAATACTATTAAATGGTATTGTTGCAAATTTTTAATAGTTTTTTTGTTCAACGGATAAACGATATCACCAGTTCCGGAAATGATAGATGGCGTATTGTGTACAAAAAATGAGCAGTCAGAACCAAAGGTTTTAGCAATTTTACAAAGTTCATTGGTATCGATTTTTATAGAATTTTTCTTATAAATTTCTTGCAATACTGCCACCGCATTGCTGCTGCCACCACCAAATCCTGACATGATTGGTATATTTTTTTGTAAATCTATGTGATATTTTTTGTCAGTTATTGAAGATAAATGAGAAATTACTTTATATATTATATTGTCTTTTAATAATTTTTTGTCATTACAATCAAAAGACCATTTATCAGTCTCAATAATCGTAATAATGTCGTAAATATTGATAGGTAGTACAATAGATAATAATTTGTGATATTTACCAACGTGTTGATTTATAACCGCTAAAGAAAGATTAATTTTTGCATTAGATAATATCACGAATTATTTTCGTCTAGAATTTGTAGATAAAATCAAGAAGTTTTTATTCCTAGTTGACTGTTTGTATATTTTATGCATCTTGCAGATAACTATATGCAGTATAAAAGGGTTATTTTAAAATTCAGCGGAGAAGTTTTAAAAATATCTGATCAAAAAGGAGTAATAGATTACAAAATTGTTAAGAAACTTTGTGAAACGATTTCTAACTTACATAAAAATGGAATAGAAATTGGTGTTGTTCTTGGTGGTGGCAATATTTTTCGTGGATTACAAGCTACACAATTAGACAAATATGATCGCGTAACAGGGGATTATATGGGAATGTTAGCAACGGTCATTAATTGTCTGGCGGTTAAAGATTGTTTAGATAAATTAAATATTCCTGTTACTCTTTATTCTTCTTTAAATATGCCAGATGTATGTGAAAAATATACGATCAGGGAAGCTTTGGACGGTTTAGCCAAAGGTAAGGTATTATTATTAGCAGGGGGAACAGGTAGTGCATTTTTTTCAACAGACAGTGCAGCTGCATTAAGAGCGAGTGAACTTCATGCAGATGTTGTATTAAAAGCAACTAGGGTTGATGGAATATATGATAAAGACCCAGAAAAATATCCAGAAGCTAAGAAGTTTGATAGAATTTCTTTTGCAGATGTCATAAATAAACACTTGAACGTTATGGATGCAACAGCATTTACATTGTGTATGGATAATGATATTCCAATCTTAGTCATAAAAGTATTAAAGAATGATATGTCTAATATTGAGTTAGCTTTGACTCATGAAGGAGTTGGAAGTTTAGTTTGTAATTTTTGATTTGTGCAAGATATGATAAATATAAATGATACATTGAGCGAGACAAAAAAATTAATGTCTAAGGCCGTTGAACGTACATTAAAGGAATTTAATTCCTTGCATACTGGAAAAGCGTCGACAAGTATGGTTGAAGGTGTATTAGTTGAATTATATGGTTCGCAAATGAGAATTCGCGATATAGCTGCAATCACTACACCAGATACACGTACAATACAAATTCAACCATGGGATAAATCTAGCCTGAAACCAATCGAAAAGGGAATTATTGCATCAAATACTGGTTTAAATCCTGTTGTAGATGGCATGGTTATTCGATGTAATGTTCCAGAAATGAGTAGAGAACGGCGACAAGAATTGTCCAAAGTTGCAAATACTATGGCAGAAGATGGAAAAATTAATGTCCGTGGTGTGCGTAGAGATATGCTTGATGCTTTAAAAAAAGCTCAAAAGGCAAGTCAAATTACAGAAGATGAGCTGAAAAAAGCGGAAAAAGATGTACAAAAATTGACCGACTCTGCAGTGGCTGATATAGATAAAGCACTTAGTGCAAAAATTTCAGATTTGATGAAGGTATGAATATTCAATCATTTTTAGCCCAGTATGTTAAGTTTAAAAGTGTATCATGTGAGGATTGTTATCTTCATGAAATGAAACTTACTAGAGAATTTTTGGGAAACTTTTTACATGAAAGTGGACTAAATGTTCAGGAAATTACAACGGAGAAACACAACATTCTATTGGCTAAAAATGTACATAAAAATGATCGAAAAACAATACTCTTTTACGGACATTATGATGTCCAACCTGCGGAAGAAAAAAATTGGAACACAGATCCATTTGTTCTAACGGAACATAATGGACGCCTATATGCTCGTGGAGCTTCAGATAATAAGGGCGGGAATGCCACATTTCTTGCAGCTCTACATGACATTATGTCAGAAAGTTCGGATTTTCCTTTAAACATTATTGTAGTCCTTGATGGTGAAGAAGAAATTGGTAGCCCAAGTATGGTAAAGTTTTTACGCGATTATCGTGATGAATTGCATGCTGATTTTGCAATTATTGCTGATACTTGGAGTATAGACGATGAAAATATTGTAATAACTACTGGATTACGTGGATTAGTTGGGTTTGAATTAAAACTGTGTTCAGCAGAGTGTGATTTACATTCTGGTTACGGAGGTACTATAATTAATCCGATACGAGAATTAATAAAACTTTGTAACAGTTTTTATACATCTGAAGGACTAGTGAATATTGACGGGTTTTATGATGATGTTGTTAAAGCATCAGACTTTGAGCAATCTCAAATTCGGAAATTACCGTTTACTGATTTAGAACTATTGCCTACATTAGGTGCTAAAAAACTTTCTAATGATAATGATCAATTTTCCGCGATAAATAGTATGCGTTTTTATCCAACATTAGAATTAAATGGTATAACTGGTGGATATCAAGGAAATGGGTTAAAAACTATTATTCCTCATGAAGCTTCTGTTAAAGTAACTTGTCGATTGGTTAACAATCAAAGTGCAAATAAAATTAAGTCGGTTTTAGAAAAAGCCATCAGTGAACGAATAGATAAAAATGTTAAACTCTTTTTAAATTTTGAAACAGCTTCTAATCCGTATAATTTATTAGATAATAAGGATTGTTTTGATTCTAGTACAGCTATCGGGTATGCAATTGATATCGCTAAAAGTGAAATTAACAATGTTTTTGGAAAGGAGCCGCTGTTCTTACGTGATGGAGGAACTATCGCCTTAGTAAGGTTATTAAAAGATATATTATCATTAGATTCGATATTGATTGGTTTTTCTTCAAGCGAAGATCGTATACATGATGCAAATGAAAGTATATCAATTAATATGCTAAACAAAGGATATGAGTTTTTTAAGTCATTTATTCTTAAAATGTCTATACAATAAATTAAAAATACATGGACCTTATCAAACTTTATAAAAAGAGTACGATTAGGGTAGGGGCTATTCAACTTATTGTTGTTCTTGTATTTTTGTATTTAATTTTAGGGGCATTTTATCGGCAGATTATACAACATAAACATTTTTTGCAAAAAGAGCGTCAACAATCGACACGGCGTATTGTTATGCCAGCAGTTAGAGGGAAGATTTATGATAGAAATGGAGAACTATTGGTTGATAATCGACCAATTTTTTTGTTAGAATTATATTTATCAGATTTAAAAGCGAAATTTCGTGAAGAGTATTTAAAGCGTGTTAAGTTTTATGTTAAACGAAATGAATCATTTAATAGAAGCTTATTATATGCAAAAGTTCGGGAAGACGTTGTTAATGATATTTTAAAACCTATTGGGGAATTATTAAATCGAAAATTATTTTTATCTGGTCAGGTAATTAATAGACATTTGAATCAGAGATCTCTATTGCCATTTGTATTAATTAATGAGTTAACGTTGGAAGAATATGATAAATTAATTAATTATTTACCTGTTAATTCTCCTATAAATATTCGAGCAAGCTCAACACGTTATTACCCAAATGGTAGGTTAGCTTGTCATGTACTAGGATATACTGTTTTGGAAGATAGTAAACTTCAATATGATGATCATATTCAAACATTTAGCATTAGGCAGCAAAACGGTAAAAGCGGAGTAGAAAAATCAGCTAATGATATCTTAAAAGGGGAAAATGGGGTGGAAATGTGGGTAGTTTCTCCCTCTGGTGAAAAACGTAATTTAGAAAAGAAAATAGGAACCAAGAATGGTGAAAATATAACTTTATCGATCGACAAAAATCTTCAATCTGTTGCAGAAGATGCATTAAAGGGGTATACTGGTGCAGCAGTCGCCATGGATACGAGAACGGGAGAAGTTTTATTAATGGCCAGTTCTCCAAATTATGATCCAAATTTATTGTATCCAACAATATCGCAACCAATTTTTAACGAAATTAGTAATCGTTCTGCATGGTTAAATCAAGCAATACAATGCGTTTTCCCACCAGGATCGGTTTTTAAGGTATTATCTGCTGTAGCATTTCTTAAGTCTCCAGAATTTGATCCTAATGAAAAAATAATATGTACAGGACTGTACTTTAACGGTAGACGAAAATTGAGGTGTAATAACCATCCTCATGGTGAAGAAATCGATTTACATTTAGCTTTAGGTAAGAGTTGTAATGTTTACATATTTGATAGAGCATCTAAAATTGGTGGACAACGTATTTCTGAAGAAGCTAAACGCTACGGACTTAATCATAAAACTATGATAGAGCTTCCATTTGAAAGCAATGGGATGATTATTCCAGATGCAGACTGGAAGAAGCAAAATAATCTTGCAGGATGGTGTAAGGGAGACACTTTAAATTTGTCCATTGGTCAGGGATATGTGTTAACTACACCATTGAATATTTGCAGCTTTACTGCTTCATTAGCTAAAAATAGATTAGCAACTAAACCAATGATATTTAAATCTGATAGAAATTTTAATAAAAAAGATTCAGGCTATCTTCCAAAGGAAATCCATCAATATATTATAGATGCAATGACAGATTGTGTGAAATTTTATACTGGTAAACGTGCTAAAATAGATGGCATTGAAATTGCAGGCAAAACAGGATCTGCACAGTTTAAGGAAAATGGTAAAAAAAGAAATATTGCATGGTTTACCTGTTTTGCTCCAGTTGAGGATCCTGAAATTGCAGTTACTGTAATGATTCGTGAAGACCGCGATGGGCTTAACTATCACGGAGGTTCACAAGCAGCTCCAGTTGCCCGTAAGATATTAAAAAAATATTTTAATCTAGATTAGTTTGAGTGGTATAAATTTGTTTTGGTTGAGTATCGACAAAATATAGGTTGTTAATTGGTGATAATGATGCTTCAATTTTTTCGAGCTTTCTGGCTTGTGGCAGTAAACGTGTTTCAAATGATGCGCAAGCGTCATTATATGCCCTTACACTAGTTGATAAAGATTTCCCAACTTTTTCTAGATGATCTAAAAATATCTTCATGCGTTTATAGAGTTCATGGCCAATTTTGGCGATATTTTTGGCTTCATCGGCGATATCATCTTGTTTCCATCCATATGCTACAGCTTTTAATAAAGCAATTAATGTTGTAGGAGTTGCTGGAATTACACGGTTTGATACTCCAAATTCAATTAAATTTGGATCTTCTTTGAGTGCATCACTGAAGAAATTTTCCCCCGGAAGAAATAATACTACAAATTCTGGTGACGATTGAAATTGTTCCCAGTAATTTTTAGCACCCAATCGCTCTATGTGTTTGCGAATATTTGTTGCGTAAAGTTTTAATATTTTAGAACGTTCTTGTTCGTTATTACTTTGTAAAGCATCTAAATAAAATAATAAAGGTGCTTTGGAGTCTACGATAATTGTTCGATTATTCGGGAGATGGATAATCATATCTGGTCGGAGATTCTGTCCATCACCCGATATAACATTTTTTTGTTCATCAAAATCGACATGTTCTGTCATACCAGATAATTCTACGGTACGCTTAAGTTGTATTTCACCCCACCTCCCACGTACTTCAGGTTTCCTGAGTGCATTAACTAAGTCTGCAGTTTCTGTTTTTAATGCTGTATTTATCTGGTTAATTAACTTTAATTGTTCACTTAATTCAGCATAAGATGTTAATCGTTGATGCTCAATTTTTTCGATTTTTTCGTTGAAATTTTTCAATGTTTCATGAATGGGCTTTGTGACTGTATTAAATTCAGACTCTGCTTCTTTTGTTATTGTAGAAAATGCATTTTTCGCAAGTAGAATAAATGATTCATTGTTATTTTTTAATGCATTAGCTGATAAATTATTAAAATTTTCGCGTAAACGTTCTTCTGCTGATTCTAAAAGTGTAATTTTTTCTTTAAAAGCTTGTTCGGACAATTCTTGTTTTTCTTTTTCGTTCTTTAAGAGGATTTCAGATTTAATGAAATTTGCTTTTAAGTTTGAATACCTAACATATAGACCTGCCAAGATTAGTATTAAGAATATTAGAATACAATGTTCTATCATGCTCTTTGTTTATTGTAGAAATACAATACGTCAAATAAATCACAAATAAGATTAATAGCAATAAGGAAACGTTCACGTCGATTTTTGTTTAGAAACGCAATATTTTCATAGTAAAAAATGCTAGATGTCCCTAGTTCTAGTATACCATCAGTGAACTTATGTGAAAATAAGGCATCAAATTTTTCACAAATTTCTTCGTATTGAAATACGTATTCAGCAAATTTAAAGTCATTAGATTGAAAAGCAATTTTTCTGTCTAAAATAGGATCATGAGATAAGATAATTTTTTTCCCTAATACTTTTAGTAACGAATATCCTAAGCGTTTTTTAGTGGCTATAAAGTGTACATTGTTTGGAGTTTTTAGAATCACTTGGGCAACTAATCTTTTTTGACACTTAGAAGATGTAGTAAAAAAAATATCAAAATTTTTACCTATAATATTTCCTCTTAAAAATCCTTTCCTCCCCTCATTCGACAGCAGAGTAAAACATTTTTTTCCCTCTAATTTTAAATTCAGAAGACGAGCGAATTGTTTCATATCTATCAGTATTCCAAATATTCTAAACCATTCGTATATGGAATTAATATTTCTGGAATTTTTACTCGATTATCAGCTGATAAATTATTTTCTAAAATTGCTGCTAGCACACGTGGTATGGCTAACCCAGAACCATTTAGTGTGTGAACAAATTGTGTTTTCCCATCTGGTTTCCTAAATTTTATATTCCCTCTACGTGCCTGAAAGTCGGTAAAATTACTACAACTAGATACTTCTAACCATCGCTTTTGACCGCCAGCCCATACTTCTAAATCATACTGCTTAGAGTGTGGAAATCCGATATCTCCCGTACAAATTAACAATACACGATATGGAATTTCTAATTTTTGTAAGATGATTTCAGCGTTATTTCGTAATTTTTCTAATTCTTCAAATGAAGAATCAGGATGTACCCACTTAACTAACTCTACTTTATCAAACTGATGTAATCGATTTAATCCTCGAACATCTTTCCCCCAACTACCAGCTTCGCGGCGAAAACATGGTGTATAGGCACATCTATATATAGGCAGATCTTTTTCTTCGATTATTTCATCGCGAAAAAAATTCGTCACTGGTACTTCTGCTGTTGGTATACAGTAAAAATCATCTTGAGAGTCATGGTACATTTGTGATTCTTTATCAGGTAATTGACCAGTTGCAGTTGCACTAGCGGCATTTACTAAGATTGGTGTGGAAAATTCTATATAACCATTATTTCTAGCTTCATCTAAAAAAAACATTATTAATGCTCGGATTAACCTGGACATATCTCCAATGTAAAATGGAAATCCTGTACCAGTGACTTTTGCACCACGGGAAAAATCAATAGCTCTATTAAACCAAGGAATATCATAATGAGGAATGGCAAATGAAGATATTTTATCAAAGTTATCACTTTTATATATTTCTACGTTGTCTTTGTCATTTTTCCCCAATGGAACTGACTCGTGTGGTAAGTTCGGAATACTTAAATAGAGTTCATTCCAGATAACATTAATCTCTTTTACTTCGTTTTCTAAGTTTTTTATCTTGTTGGACAATTCTTTTAATTTAGAAACCTCTAATTGAAATTCTTTAGAACTTTTATCGAGGGATGATATGGCATCATTTTTAGATTTTTGTTCTGACCGCAAGTATTCGTATTCAGATATTATTGCTCGCCGTTTAGTGTCTACTTTAATAAATTCATCAATGTCTACTGAGAATTTTTTCTTAGATATTGCTGATTTGACGAAGTCAATATTTTCTCTGAGAAATTTTAAATCCAACATGCGCTATAGGTTGAATAATTGAAAAATTTTAGCAATACCAAAACATTTTCATTTTGCTATACAAGCACTTCCTTCAGCAATAGATTTTGCTAAAATATATCTTTGTCTAAAATAATTACTTAATTTATTTTGTATGTGTAATATATTAGTGACGTCTTTTGTAGAAAATGCAGGGACTAGCGTGTTTATTACTGTTAAGTAGTCCAATTGTGATAAATCTGTCATAATGTTTTCGGCAATTTCAGCATCTTTTATACGACCTTCTTTCTTCGCGTTTAATATAGCTTCCCAAGTACTGACAAGCTCGATATTATTTTCTATAAAGGCAAGCTTTATCAGTGTTCCTGAGATAGCAAACACTGGATTTGTCCATTCATCATGAGATACAAATGTAGCAGCAGACTTGTAAGGATTTATGGTAGGATCTACACGATACTGCTCAAATTCTTTATTATATATAGTTTTTAAAATTGGAGTACGTCTCATTGTTGTTCTTACAGGGCCGCCAGGAGTGTTTACTTTAAAGTCTAACAATTTCTGCCCATCGGATAATATATATTCAATAAATATTTTAGCTAAATCTGGCCTTTTAGCTCCCCTAAATACAGCAATAGGGTCGGGTGATGGAGCACCACCTCCTTGAGGGAAAATAAATTTAAATCGATTACTGTCATCATGTTCATTTTGGTTATTATCTCCCGTACCAGGGAAAATTATTTTAAATCGTTTACTTCCACTACGTTCTTCAAGATGTTTTATTTCTGCAAATCCATAAAAGTCTACTGCAATCCCAGCTAAACAATTTCCAGAAGCTACATCAATGATTGGTTTAGTTGCTGATTCAGTGAAATATCGTCCATTGGCAGCGATCTTTTGAATTATTTTCAATCCTTCTAACCAGCCATCAGATACAGCCTGAATTTCATCCTCTTTGCTTAAAGTTTTTACATGCTTTTGAGAACACATATCATTGTAAGCAATTTGCATTTGTTGTTGTATTAACATACTAAATGCTTTGAGTATAGAGCTACTTTTCGTAGGGTCGACTACTGCTAATTTTCGAAAATATTCTGAGGTGGCAAGGTCAGACCATACTATTGGTGGATGTGTAATACCATCAGACATAAGAGCGTCTTTATTATAAATTATTCCAAATGCTGATAAAGAAGCGCCGAACCATCTTCCTTGAGCATCCCATAATCTGCAACCAGCGAAAATTTCTGGAATCGTGTCATCTGAAAACATTTCGGGGTGTTCTTGTAAAATACTACACGGGACAATATTCCCCTTATCGCTTTGGATAATAAATTCATAGAATCCTCCACCAAATAATAAGTCAATACCACAACCAATGTTAGAATTAACAAACTCTTTTGTTATATCATTTAACAAACACTCTGATTGATCGAGTTGGTTGATATTTCGATTGGCAAATGCAATGGCATGATCATTTGACCAAGGCTTTTTTAAAGTATGTGTCCAATAATCCCTAAAATTATTAGAAAACATAGATTCTATATATTTTGCTGTTTCTTGTCCGCCACCTTGGTAACGCCAGTCAATATTTATCTCTTTGCCTGTTTTTGATTTATACCATTTTTTAAATCCAGTTGTGTATTCATATCGCAAAGATTCATTATGTGGGGTAAGGATAACTAATGTATCAATATCATTGTTTAAAAATACACTCTCTCCTTTTTCGCGTAAAATAAATGGTGTGGTAATTATTATAATTAATATACTTAAAATAAAGAACTTATGAATTTTTGAGTTTGTCATTTTTATTTGCTAAGTATTACTACGTCATTGCTTGATACGTATGCATAAATTTCAGAGATTTGTTGTAAGCGTTCAAAACTGGAAGGATTGAGTTCTGATATCCTAATTGTTACACCATTTTTTTCAAAATCGTAATGTGCGACTTCCCCGAAATAAGTAATGTTTCCTATTGTTCCATTAATACAATTTTCATTTTTGGGTAAACTACTTAATTTTAAACATTCTGGGCGAATGGATAAAAAGACTTTTTTACCAGGGCAAACATCAGAAATCTTTGCAGAAATTATACCGCGAAAGTTGCCTATTTTTGTACGAACTATTGCTTCTCCAGCTCCTACGCAAGTTACGACTCCTTCTATGATATTAGTATCACCAATAAATTGAGCAACAAATTTAGTCTTCGGACGTCTGTAAAGTTCAATAGCTGATCCGATTTGTTCTATACTTCCACGAGAAAATACTGCGATTTTATCGGCAATGGATAATGCTTCTTTTTGATCATGTGTAACGTAAACAGTTGTTAATTTGTGTTCTTTACATATTGATCTAATTTCGCAACGCATGGCATTTCGCAATTGTGCATCTAAGTTTGACAATGGTTCGTCCAATAACAAGCAGCGAGGTTTAACGACTAAGGCTCTGGCTAATGCAACTCTTTGCTGTTGCCCTCCTGATAACTCGTTTGGCTTACGGTCAGCATAATTTTCCAGGCGCACTTTAGATAGCATTTCCATTACGATGTTTTTTATTTTAGCTTTTGAGATTTTTTTTTGTTCAAGCCCAAATGCTACATTTTGTGCAACTGTCATATGCGGCCATAGTGCATAGCTTTGGAAAACCATTCCCGCTTGACGTTTATGAGGAGGTAATTTAATGACGTTACGTCCAGCAAATAATATTTTACCGCTATCAGGAGTATAAAAACCAGCAATAGATCGTAATAATGTTGTTTTCCCACAGCCACTTGGGCCGAGCAAAAAAAACAGATCTCCCTTGTGAATAGTTAAATTTATATTGTTTAATGCCGTAACATTACCGAAGGTTTTTACTAAATTTTCGATTTTAATATCGATCATCGATAATGACGTGTGATGTAATTATTAAGAATATTGTCAAAATTTTTTTTAGTAATTTTTATTCAAAAAAAAAGACGTGTTAAAAATTTAACACGTCTTTGAATATTTATATGTAAAAATTTTACTCTAAAACAGTAGAAGCTACATCTATACGTTGATCTACAGATTTATTACGTCCGTTTTCTAATTTGGTTTTGTCAATTAGTTGTCTATCTAATTTTTCTATCATTAAATCAATTGATTTATACAAATCATCACTTGCAGCACGTGCTATTAAATTCGGGCCACCAATTTCTACTTCTCCATGGGCTATAAATTCACTACTTTTAGATTTATTTGAATTATATTCCAGATTAACATTTATTCGAATAATTTTCCCGTTATGGTTAAATAGTTTCTGAGTCTTATTATTGACTATTGATTTTAATGAATCGGTTAAATCAACATGTACTCCTGATATAGATACTTCTCTGTTACTCATTTTTACTTAACCTCCTTCTATTAGATTAATTTTAACAATAAAAATTTCAGATTATTAGGCAATGCTTTATTGAGAAAATAATAAATTTCTTGAAATAGGGAAATTTTTATACAAATTGCCAACTGAAAGGAGAAGTGGCAGAGTGGACGAATGCATTCGACTCGAAATCGAAAGTACTGCAAAGCGGTACCGGGGGTTCAAATCCCTCCTTCTCCGCCATTATTGTAATGTGTTTTAATAGATATTGATTATGTTTTTTACAAAAGCTTAATTAATTTTTCTTGTGAGACTTTAAATTGGATTAAAGTTGATTATGTGTTCTTTTAACACGGTTTTTTGCAATATTTAAAATGAAAAGATTTTTGATATTTTTAATGTTAAAGACAATTTTATTTCAGCTTATTAATCTTAAGCATGTTATCCAGAACAAGTTTGTTGTATTGAATTAGTTAATTCAATGATAATCCCTTTTTTATGGATTGTATTGAAATCTAATAAAAAATTGAATTAATGTACAATTTTATATATTTTTTAAGTTAAAAGACTCTCGCCATAACTATAATATATAAAACTTACTCTATGTAAGATCTATTTACATGAAATCTATACATAAAACATTCCCTAATCTTCCCGTGAATAAGTTACAACTATTGCTTGTTGGTTTTTTTTACGTTAAATACAATATTTTGAAATTTACAAAAATACCTTTATCCAAAAAGATATTAAATTTGATAGATAATTTTAATGTTAAACAATTTTGTTTTTAACAATTTTTTATCTAACAAATTCAATAAAAATAAGTAATAACCTACATTTTGCATAAAAATGCTGTTATGCTCTTTCTAAACATAGAAAATTTCCTTTTTCTATTACCTTACGATTATTTAAATTTTGATTTAAATAAGTTAGTATTTCAGTTTTTCGTTTTGATAAATTTTTCCCTCGTAATAATTGGTCAGGGTTTATGATTTGAGAGAATTGATTTATTTCAATTTTGTTATCTGAAGCTTCGTACAAAGCAGAACTTACTTTAAGAGTGAGCTTCGCTATTTCTGCTCGTTGTTGTGCTCGTTCAACTTGTTGTGCATACCATAAGCGTTCAGTTTCT
>CAZALH010000008.1:16758-42903 GCA_964486285.1 uncultured Opitutales bacterium
TGCTCGTTGTTGTGCTCGTTCAACTTGTTGTGCATACCATAAGCGTTCAGTTTCTTCCGAATTTATATCACATTTATTAATTGTGTTATTCATATATAATTCCTTTACAGTTTTACTTAAAAGTTTTTTTACATTTTCTTTCGTTGCTACACTGCTGACAATAAATGATTGTAATAATTCAAATTGTTCTACATATTCAAAAGCTTTTTTTATTGCAACGTTAGAATTAAAATCATTAGGTCTGCAACCAGATTTATTTTCTGGTTTTTCTTTACGGATAAAAGACTTTATTTTTTTGTATAAACTATCTATATCGCATGAAAAAAAATTGTTGTATCTTTGTTTTAATTCCTTTGTTGCTTCCTCGAACTTCTTTTGAAAAACTTGCTTTAAATTTGCCTTGGAAAGATTTTGACTAATGTATTGTATTATTATTTCATAAGACTTAACTATTCCCCCAAGGAAAATTCCAGTACAACATATAGGTAAAGTTTCGCTACTAGGTATTCCTTTTGAAAGAAAGTCTTTGTTTAGAACAAAGTTACTAGCTAGTTTCCCTGAATTTGTTTCCCAAAAGCAAAGAGCAGTACAATAAGTTTTTTCTATAAGGTTTTTATATACATCATTTTTTGTATGAAACTCATAAGCATATTGTAATATACGAGCCCAAATAATTGGGTTACTATTATATTGTTGTACCTCTATTTGATGTTTGCATTTTGCTTTTAAAGAATGGGACGCATTTGTTAATTCTAAAATAAAAGGCAAATCTCCTTTAGGTTCTTTAGGTAATTGTCTATTGTTTGTACTTTTGGTTTCCGTTTTGCTATTTTTTTTGCAATTGTTTGATTTTTTATTTTTAGTGTGATCTCTTTTTATGTTAAATTTTGGATTGGATACTGTTTCCTCTGTGGGAATAATTTTTTTTATTTTATAATCTGAAAGAGGCAAGTTTTTCAACTTAGAATGTGATATATTATTATTTATTTGATCTGTACGGCTTACAATAGATGATATAGTTTTTAAAAACAAAGCTGTAGTGCGGCCTTTAGATTTGTGAAATGAAGATTTCATTAATCTATCTTGTGGTATAACAAGATACTCTATGCCGAAATCTTTTGCTATCTTTATAGTATCTTTAGGGGAGCATTTTGACATAACCTTTGAAGTATAAAAAATAATACTTTAGTCAAGTTCTTGTTAATTATAAATATGTTTTATAAAAAATTGTTGGGAATTAGTATAGTATTTCGAAGAAGTTCAATGGTGAAAGTGGATCGACAAGAAAATATTTAATAACTTAGAAAAATTCTGAAAAAGCAATTTACGTTTTATAAAATCGATAAAAGATTAATTTTATATCACCAAAACTTTTGTCTTTTGTAGCAAATTTTATGAAAAATAAGTACCTTTTATTGTATTTTGTATGGCGATATTAATCGCTAACTAAGAGTGTTTGTGTGAAAAGAATGAAATCAATTAAAAATAAAGATACTGCTTGAATTTTGAATTATTACATTCAAAAAAAATTGATAAACAAAAGCTAAAATTTTTCTCAAAATTTCTTACTGGCGGGATAGACGGGACTCGAACCCGCGATCTCCAACGTGACAGGCTGGCATTCTAAACCAACTGAACTACTACCCCGCACATATTTGAATTCATGAAATTCAATAAGGTAATGTCAATAGTTTTTTGCTGGAAATAGCAATTTTTATTTTTTGGGGGACCTCTTGTTTGCGTGGCTAGTTTTAGGTTTCCCATTAATGTGATATAATCGATGGTCTTTCTTAATTCATGATCTATTTTAGAGATAAATACTTACCTATTTATTCCATCGTTCTAAAAAGTAAATGTAAAAAAAATGCTGACTTTTGTTTACAAAAAAAAGTTTGGATTGTTTCTTGACAAATGGTGAATTATGGGGAATATTGTTGAGAATTGTAGAATTTTTGTGTGAATGAGCGGAAATATTAACATTTATGTTGGTGAACATATGCGCAGTATAGACAGTAAATGTCGTATTGCTTTGCCAGCTAAATGGAGATTTGGTGTCGATTCCGATAGTATTTACATTGCAATACCTAATCCAATAGGGTGTATTACAATTTATCCACCTAAAATGGTAGAAAAATTAAATGAGAAAATTTCCGAAGTAAGTCTAGGAGATGAAGTCGGTCAGAGAATATTAACGCGATTATTTTCAAAAGCTGATCAGTTGACATGTGATACTCAGGGTAGGGTACAGATTAATAAATTACTTATGTCACATGCTAGGTTACAGAAAGATGCAGTCCTTGTTGGAAATTTTGCAACATTTAGCATTTGGAATACAGATAAATATTCAGAGTATTTAAATTTAGGAGATAGTGATCAACTCGAAATAAATAAGATTTTAACGAAACTTGGCCTATGACAGACTTGAACTCAACATTTGTTCATATACCTGTACTATATAAAGAAGTACTTGCTGCCATCTGTGTACAAGAAACTCATGGAAAATTTTTAGACTGCACTTTTGGTGGTGGTGGACATACTTCATTTTTATTAAATCATAATAAAAATAATATTGTATATGCTATTGATCGAGATCTTGATGCACTGAATCGCGCAGAGAAATTAAAACAAGAGTTTTTGCAGAGATTCTTTTTTTATACTATGAATTTTGCCGATATAAGTACTTTATGTTTACCGCCACTGGATGGAATTTTGTTAGATCTTGGAGTTTCAAGTTATCAATTAGATGATGCAGTTCGTGGCTTTTCGTTTAAGTATCATACACGATTAGATATGAGAATGAATACATCAGATGCTATGACTGCTTCTGACTTTTTAAATGTTGCAGCAGAAGATCAGTTGATACAAGCAATCAGAGATTTTGGAGAGGAAAAACACTGGAGGAAAGTAGTAAAGACGATATTAAATAATCGTGGAACAGATAATTTATTATATGCGGATTTATTCGCTGAGTTAATTAAACAATCTTTACCTAAAGAAAAAAATCAAAAAATTCATCCAGCTACAAAAATATTTCAAGGAATAAGAATAGCTATTAATGGAGAATTAGAAGCTTTAATCAAAGCTTTACCGGAATTGTTTAACAAATTAAAAATCGGTGGACGATTAGTAGTAATTTCATTTCACTCTCTAGAAGATAGGATTATTAAACAATTTTTTAAAAAAATGGCTGGTGTAGCTATTAACAGGAATGATTTTGAACCTTCGCAAAATAAAAGAAAATTAGCTAGAATTATTAATTCTAAACCAATTGTTCCAACGGATGAGGAAATAAAATTAAACCCGAGAAGTCGCTCAGCAAAGCTAAGAATACTGGAGAAAATGATATAGTGAATAAGAAAAAAAATAGTAAAATAGTTGTTTATTTGTGTTTGGTATTAGTTATTTTAAGTTTTGTAGCTTTTAGTTTATCTATTTCTTTAATTCGTTCTAAACAACATATAATGCAATATGGATATACAATAGGGTGCTTAGAAAAATCATGTGCATCTTATCAATCAAAAATCTATGAATTAGATAAAAAAATATTAGAATTAACGGATGATGCTTGTTTAATTGATAAGACTCAATCTTGGGTTAAAGATGTAAATGTTCATCATGTAAGGAAATGTGATGTCCAATATTTTGCTTTTGATAAGAGAATTAAAAATAATCAAATTGTTGTTAATAATTCGAGAAAACAATAAATATGTCTGGAATTAGTATTGGTATTGTTGGAGCTACAGGGTTAGTTGGAGAAGAATTAATATCAATTATTAATAATTCTTTCATTGAAATCAAAGAGTGTAGGTTATTTGCTTCAGAACATTCAGAAGGAATTAAAAAGAATATACGTGGTACGCAGTCGACTGTTAGTAAATTGGATAAGAATTCTGCAGATGGATTAGATTATGTATTTTTTTGCGCTGATAATAATATAAGTAAAGATTTTATCCCTCTTTTTAGTCAACAAGGAGTTATTTGTATTGATAACAGTTCAGTGTATCGATTATCTCCTGAAGTTCCATTAGTTGTTCCAGAAATTAATTCACAAGATTTAAAGAAAAATTGCGGTATAATTGCTAATCCCAATTGTTCTACAATTATTGCTTTGATGGCTCTTTATCCACTGCATAAGTTGTTTCAGCTTAATGGATTTTGTGTTTCTACATACCAAGCTGTTTCTGGTGTTGGTAAAAATGGGATTTTAGCGTTAAAAGAGGATTTAGAGGAAGGAAATCACGAGTTATCTAACAAAATTTTTGGGAAACAAATCGCCTATAACGCAGTTCCTAGAATAGGGGAAATTGATGGAACTGGATATTCTGTTGAAGAAAATAAAATGTGCTACGAATCTCGTAAGATATTGAACATTAAAAACTTGAAGGTTTCTGCTATGTGCGTAAGGGTTCCTGTACTGCGAGCACATTCTATGTCGATTTTTGCCTCTTTTGAAAAGACATTTGATCTGAAATTAGCCAAAGAAGTTTTAAGTAATGTTGATTATTTAGATTTTTATGATGGGGTAGATTTTCCTTGTGCTGTAGAGTATAATCAATGCGATAAATGTGGGGTTGGACGGTTAAGGAATGATACATTTTTATCTAATGGTGCTAGTTTGTGGGTATGTGGTGATCAAATAAGAAAGGGCGCTGCTACGAACGCCTTTCAAATTATGATTGCACTGGAGTCTTTCAAAAACTAGAGTTTCTACTGAACATTCATCAATTGTGTTAATATTTTAGGTAGTTTTTCTTCATACCAAAATACACATTTTTCTTTTTTGTTATCTTTTGTACGCATTAATTCTGTACCATTTCTCAATGCTAAGTTTAAATTTTTGCTAGGTATATTGCTGTCAAAAAATTTAGATTTATAATAATTGGATGCCGAGCCATAATGTAAGTAAGCAATAACTGATGTGTCTCCGGCAGGTGAGATACTGTCATCGCAAATAATTCCGTCTTTTGGAACGATTCTATCTAAATCTTTATTGGTAAATTTTTCAAAACCATGAAGACTGTTTAAAGTTTTACTTGCCGCATTTAATGTAGTAAAATTTTCTACAGAGTTTACTAATCCACTTCTTTCTTTATTCCCGAAATAATATTCAAATGTGTCTCCAACCTGAAAGACGTATTCTTTTTTCTTTTCTTCTAGTTTAATATTTTCGAAAAATGCGAAATATCTTAAGATTTTCTCAACATACAGTAAGTCATATTTTTCTTTAAGTAATCCGAATAAAAATTGATTTGAAACATCAGGTAATTCTTTTGCATCTTCAAACATCCTAACTGGATGAGCTTGCCTAAATGCACTTTTTAAGAATGATTTAAACAAGGTTTCTTTAGATAAAGTCTTAAGTATGTTTTGAGAGCATACAACCTTACATAGTTCCGTCCAATTAATCTCGAAATTTGGGTCCGCACCAGATATCCAAGTGTTTTTTTGTTCATCGATAATAAAATTAGAAGGGTCAAATAAATCTTTTATTGCCCAAAATAACATATATCTGTTACAGTATGCAGTTTCTGATCGAATAGCGCGGCAAATTGTGTCGTAAAATGTGTCAATTGCTAAATGTCCAACCGAAAAATATCCCGGCAAACATAACATTGGGACGATATCTCCATACGCTTGGTGGCGTATGATATTATCTTCTCCGACGTATTTAATGTATTCATTAGCTGTATCTTTGCCAGACAAAACTTTTGGAGTGGACATAAAGTATCCAAAAAATCTTGGAGTAATGACGTTATTGAAAACATTTTCACCGCTATAAATGTAACCATATGATGATATTATTTTAGGTAAGGCGATTTGTGCTAATCCACCGCCTTGAGAATGGCCAGTAATAATGAATCTTACTTTATGAAAATTTTTTTGTCCTATTTCAGTTAAAGCAACATTTATCGAATTTTTCATCGAAATTTCGCATGCTAAAATTTTATTTAAATACCCTGAATGTGTATACCCAGCAAAAGGGTAAAAATCTTTTTGCAAAGATGCTGCTCCGGCGCTATAATTCGTTAACCAGCTCGCACCAAACATTCCATTTGCAGGTTGAAAGTCTTCACCTTGAGAACCTCGTAAAATAATAGCAACCCATATTATGGAATTAGTCGGATCGGCATCGATGCTATAAGCAACGAATCCTGGGTAGTCAATTTCTCGAGGCAAATCTCCGCCTGTAAATAATTGAATCGTCCACTTAAAGATCCTCCAACCAATATTAGTAGATACAAAGTTTCCTTGTTCGCCCTGGAAATTTTTTAGACAGTGCCAATGGTGCCCGTTGCTGAATATTGTAACATCTTCATCCCGTTCAAGCATTTGATTATTGATATATTTTTTATCGTTATCTCGTTTTGTTGATTTATAACTCCTGTATATTAGATAATGTATATCAGGTACGATCTCTGAAAATGTTTGATTTATAACAGTGACATTTTCATCGGTTCTTTGTATTAGTGCAAAATTTCCTTGTTGATTTTTGGGAAAAGCATATGCTTTTGATATGCATATGTTGAAAAGTAATACTAAGCTAAGTAAAAGTTTTTTCGTTTTCATTGAAGGTATAAAATTTTTTGTGAAGGCAAGTATAGTATTTGATTTTTAAATTTGCAAGTTTAAAAAATGTTTTTTCTTATAAATGTGATACTTTGTATTTGTTATGTATAGTTTGGTAGTTGTAGTTCCTTTATTTGTATTACTCCTGATTGTTTTTAAATTCTTTCGAAGATCAAAGACATTTAAAAAGAATGAAAATATAATTAGCCCGTTTAAAAAAATTTTACTGGATTTAAAGATTGCCAAAAAAGATATTGGTATTGAATCTTATGAAAGTTTTGCAGTTATTATATCAAATGTATTAAAAAAATTTTTGATAAAAAATTTCCGATACATCAAGTTGGAAATGACAAACAATGAAATTATAAATGCACTGAACAAAGATGCTTCTAATGACTGGAAAACTTTGAGTATGATCACTGAAATATTGTCAATAACCGAAAAAGTAGAATTTTCAAAAAAAACTTTGAGTGTTGTTCAGCAACGTGGGCTATACAAAAAGACCTGTCAAGTGATTTTAAAAATTAATAGAATTAAAAGGAAAAAGTAATATGCAAATTGAAAATTTAAATGCTTTCCTTTTATTGCTTGTTGTACCATTAATTTGGATAATTAAGAAAAGAAGCAAACCAGCGACTATCATTATTCCTAATGTACAGTTTATGCAGCAAGCGAATCCTAAAAGTAGATACAAGTACTTTGATCGATTTTTTTTATTTCGTATTTTAGAGTTGTTATTGCTCATAATTGTTATTAGTGCACCAAATAGTGGTTTGTCTATTACGCTAAATATCGTTGTAACTTTTTTTATTTTTACTGAAATTTTTCTTAAAAATACGTTCTGGAGGACATTACCATGAAATTATTGTACACAGTGGTGATAGCTTCGGTATTGGTTTTATTTTTTCAAGTTGTGGGAGAAATTCGAAAAAGAGTTTTAATCAAAAAAATATTTTCTGATAAACATATCAGAGACTTATGTGTAAATTGTAATCAATATTTACGGTTTATCAAAGATATATTATTAATTGTTGCTTTTTTCATTGAACTTTATGGGATATATTTTCATGTTTTAAGTACAAACTTACTATTAAGTGTTTTTTCATTATTGGCGTTAGAAACAATAATATCAACTAGGCGTACAAAATAATGATGAGTGCAAAACTTCTAATTTGGATATTTTTATCTGTTATTTTGGGTGTGTTCATAAAATTTTTTCATACTCGATATCTATCGAAGAAAGTTCCATTAAGCAAGCGTTCTGATAATAAACTAGGGAAAGCTATGATCAATATGGAAAGAGCAAGTATTTTTGGAGATTACATGAATTTTTTTGAATTTTCCAAATATGCTATCAAAGAAGCGATGAATTTTCCACGCGGGGAAGACGGTATGAAAGTAACTTTAAGCGAAGTTGTTTCAAAACTTGAAGATAAGAAAGCACCAGATTTTATTATTAGCACTGTAAAAGAAATTTATCAACTTGGCGAGTTTGTAGAAAAAAATGAATATTTTGAGGGGGATTTAAGTGAAAAATTAGGTGTCTATTACAAAGTGATACGAGAAATAAAGAATTTGTTTAGTTAGCTGATCTGGTCTCAAATATTTGCACATACTTTAAACATTCATTCTTGATATGATTTAATTGTTCTATATTTTCCTTGTCAAAAATTGATGATAATTTTTGCTGCCTTAAATTAGAATCTAGTGCGTGGTCTGGAACGAATTGTTGTATAACAAACTTTTTAGCTCCCTGTAAATTTTTTGAAATATTTATTATATCTGTATCGTTATGTATTCCTGGCACAACAGTTGTACGAAATTCATAATCTATATTAGATTTCATGATCACATCGACAGACTCTTTAATTTTGGAAATGTTAGGATAAGTTCCAGATGCTTCTTGATATTTCTCCCAGTCATGTTTAACATCCATTGCAATAAAGTCTAATAAATTTTCCTTGAGTAAACTTATTACGACTTCTGGATTTGTTCCATTTGTATCTAATTTTACGCTGAAATGTAAGTTTTTTATCTTTTCTATAAATTCTTTAAGATCTGTATGTAAAGTTGGTTCTCCGCCACTTATTACTATTCCGTCGATTAAATGTGAACGAGAATTGAGAAATGAAAAAATTTCTTCTTCTAAAATAGTTGATTGAAATTGTGTAGGAACCACGAGAGAAGCATTATGACAAAATGGGCATCTAAAATTACAACCTTGAGTGAAAATAATACAACTTATTTTACCAGGATAATCGATGAGAGAAATCTTTTGAAACCCGCCAATTAACATGATTTTAAGCATTTACTGTAAAATAGTATTTTATCAACTTATTTATTTTTTATTTATTTTTAGCTTGAAGTTAAAAATTTTGGATACATGGTGAACTTCACTTATAGTGCTATTACATGGCGTTTTAGTACGAAATTAATCCTTAACCCTTCCGACAAGGAAGAAAATAAAAAATATATGGTCTCTACAGTTATAGAAGAATTGTTAGCTTCTCATCCAGTTGAAGCGTTAAAACCTGATTCAGTAGTTGTTGGTATTGTTACTGAAATTCGAAATAATGAAGTTATTGTCGATATCGGAGGAAAATCTGAAGGCTCGGTGCCCACATATGAATTTGATGACATTTCTAGCCTAGAAATTGGGTCAGAAATTGATGTCTATGTTGAAAGCTTAGAAGATAAATACGGTAATCCAGTAATTTCTCATGATAAGGCGCTTCAAAAGAAAAATTGGGAGCTTATTATTGAAAATTGCGAAGAAGGCTCAATTTTACCAGGACGTGTAAAAAACAAAGTAAAGGGGGGATTGGTTGTAAATATTGGGGTTGATGCTTTTTTACCAGCATCTCAAATCGATACCCAAGCTCCAATAAATCTCGAGCAGTATATTGGTCAAACATTTGATTTTAAGATTGTCAAAATTAATAAAGAAAGAAAGAATATCGTTGTATCTCGTAGAGAATTGATAGAAGAAGAACGCGAGGAAAAAAGAAAAGCTTTACTTAGTGAAATTAAAATAGGAGATATTAAGAAGGGTGTTGTAAAGAATATTACTGATTATGGTGTATTTATTGATCTTGATGGTTTAGATGGGTTGTTGCACATTACTGATTTAAGCTGGGGAAGAGTCAGTCACCCTAGTGAAGTTGTTCATTTAGGACAAGAAATAGATGTAATGATTATTGGTATAGATTTTGATAAAGAACGTGTAGCTTTGGGATTAAAGCAGACGATACAAAATCCATGGGACAATATTGAACGTAGGTATCCAATTGGAGCACATGTTAAGGGACGGGTAGTAAATATGGTCGCTTACGGTGCATTTGTAGAGTTAGAGAGTGGTGTAGAAGGTTTGATTCACGTTACTGAAATGTCGTGGACAAAACGTATAAACAAGCCAAGTGAAATGGTGCGCATAGGTGATGAAATAGAAGCGGTTGTTGTTGGTATTTCTAAAGAAGATCAAAAGATTGCACTCAGTATAAAGCAGCTTGAAGAAAATCCATGGAATATGGTGAGTCGTAATTATCCAATTGGTGCTCATGTTCGTGGAAAAGTCCGTAATATGACAACATATGGTGCATTTGTTGAGCTAGAAGATGGTATTGATGGTATGGTCCACGTAAGTGATATGAGTTGGACAAAAGTTATCAATAATCCTAATGAATTTTTAAAGAAGGGAGATGAGATTGATGCTATTGTGTTAAATATAGATAGCGAGCAACAAAGAATTGCTTTAGGAATAAAACAATTAACTGAAGATCCTTGGTCAGACATTCAAAAGAAGTATAAAATTGGAACTAAAGTTGTTGGTACAGTTACAAAAATTACTTCTTATGGAGCATTTGTTAAACTTGAAGATGATATTGAAGGCTTAGTTCATATTAGTCAAATTAGTGAAGATCATGTAAATAAAATTAAAGATGTTATTAAAGTTGGTGATGAGGTATCTGCTAGTGTTATTAGGGTAGATAAAGATGAACGTCGAATTGGATTATCAATAAAGGCTGCTAATTACGATGAATCTGCATTTGAAGCTGAACTTAAGGCATTTGATAAGATTAAAAGCACTGATGATTTAGTCAGTTTAAGCAGTATGTTTGATAATTTAAATGTGGGAAATATTGAAGAAGTTTCAGTTGAAGATTCTAATAATGAAGATATAGAATCAGCTGAATAATATCTTCAAATTAAAAAATAATTACAACAAAAAGAGCTATCAATGTTTCGATAGCTCTTTAGTTTATTTTCTACTATGTTTTGCTTAAGATGAAATCTTTTTATATTTGTAAGATTTCTTTCCCGATTAAATCTGCAACAAGTAATCCTTTTAAGGTAAGTTTAATATTGTTTTCTGTTAAAATTGCTAATTTTTCATTTTGAAGTGTTTCAAAAAAGTTCAGATATTTACTCTTATTAAATGATGGAAATCGCGATTTTATCAGATTAAAATCTACTCCTTTTATCATTCGTAAACCGAATATTAGGGAATCTTGTATTAAAATTTCTTCGTTTAAGTCGTAGTAATCATATCTATTATGTTTGTTATTTTTTATGCCTTCATGCCATAATTTTATAGATGGAATATTAGTAAATCTCTGGTTCATAAATTGCGAACTAGCTGATGGACCGTATCCGATCCAGTTATACATTTCCCAAGTATGAACATTATGTATGCTTTCGTGCATAGGTTTGCAAAAGTTGGAAATTTCATAATGAATGTAACCGTGGTTTTGCAAAAATTTATCTGTTTCTATAAAAAATTTTATTTCAGAATTTTCATAATTTGGGCTTAATTTTAACTGGTTTGTTTTCCACATTTGATTAAGTTTAGAATTTCCCTCATAAGTTAAATTGTATGTTGAAATATGTTCCGGGGAAAGTTCAGTCGCAATTTTTAAATCTTGTTTCCATTCATTGATGGTTTGTCCAGGAATAGCAAATATTAAGTCTATACCAACATTATCAAATCCACACGCTCGAATTTTGTCATAAGCATTAAAAATTAATGTCTTATTTTGTCTGCGCCCTAAAAATTTCATAATTTTTTCATTAAAACTTTGTACCCCCATAGTTATACGTGTTACACCTATTGTTTTTAATGCTTGCAATTTTGGTGTTGTAACTGTGCCTGGTGAACATTCCACAGACCACTCTAATAAATCTTTACTGAATTTAATATTTGAACCAATATTTAGAATATTGTCCACTGAAAGTATTGTAGGTGTACCTCCTCCCCAATATATCGTATCTGCATCAAGTGTGACCCCTTGTAGTTTTATGTCTTCAATTAGCGTTTCGGTATAGGAATTTAATGATTGTTTATTTGGTCTTTCTTGATAAAAAGAACAGTAGGCACATCGATGAGCACAAAAAGGAATGTGTACATATATTCCTAAAAATTTTCGTTTTAATAAACCTTTTGCTTGCATGCCAATTTTTATTTTGTATCTATAGAAATATCTTTATGAATTTCAAAGATCAATTACGGATATTTCTTTTATGTTTTTCACTTTTATTAACTGGATGCTATTCTTCTATTAAGAATCAAACTCCTAGAAGAGTTCCTCAAAATCCATCAAATTCGTATAAGATTGCGATGAATGTGCAAAAAACAAATGTTAACATTTTATCTGAGAGTTATGAATCACGTGTTGTGATAGATGGTATTCCATATAATATGACGAAATCGAATAACTTTGATTTTTATTTTGATTACAAAATTGAAGATGAAAACAAACATAATGCAAGTTACTACTATGAAGTGAGTTATCAAATAGGAAAGAAAAAGAAACAAGTAAAATCGAAAACGTTTAAGTTAAATATTATTAATCGCTATGCTATAGGATTTGAATGTAATCGCGGGCGTCCATATAGTAAAATATCACTATTAGGGCGTGGTTTTGTGGACGGAGATACTGTAAAAATAGGGGACTATTTGTGTGATACAACATTCATTTCTCCAAATGTATTGAGATTTGTTATTCCATTGATTGAAGGTGGTCGAGCGTATAAGGTTATTTTAGACAGCGAAAACGGGGATATCGGGTTAGGTGAATTTTATGTTGATACACTAGATATCAAGGCCGTTCCAGGGAAATTAAATATTATTTCTGGAGAACGTCAAATATTATCAATAAGTATCGATATTGATGCCCCAGAAGTTGGTTTACCTCTAGACATTACTACAGATATTCCAGATAGTATCATTATGCATGATGTGTCAATTCGGCCTAGTATGCGTTCTGCTAAAGTTGTTGTAGAAGGGGGTGTCCCTGGTAAAGGGTCCTTATTTATCAGTGCTCCAGGGTTTAGTGATTGTATTGTTCCTGTTACTGTTGAATCCGAAATTTCATCGCAAGGAGATGATTTTAAATATTCTAGTTTGACTGATGTAGAAGATGAAGTAAACTTGCTAGAGTGATAATTTCGCAAGATGAATTAGATAGTTTTTTAAATGCTCATAATGCATGTCCTCATAATATGCTAGGGATGCATAATGTTGTTAAAAATAATACTAACGCTGGGGTTGTTGTTAGAACTTATTTATGTGATGCTAAGGAATGTAATGTTATAGACTTAGATTCTGGGAATAAATTTTCACTATATAAGATTGATAAAAGCGGTTTTTTTGAAAGATTTTTTCCTGGGAAAAATGCTTTTAACTATAAGTTACAAAAAATAACATACGATGAGCAAAGTGTAGAACTTTGGGATCCATATTCTTTTGATCCTTTTATTACCGATTATGATCGTAGTTTATTTGCTATCGGTAAAAATTATGAAATTTATAAAAAACTTGGAGCAAATCCACAAGTATGTAATAAAATTAAGGGGTATTTATTTGGAGTTTGGGCACCTAATGCTAGAGCAGTTTCAGTTGTGGGGGATTTTAACCAATGGGATGGGCGTTATCACCAAATGCGTTTGTTAGGAAATTCAGGGATTTGGGAAATATTTATACCTGAAATACAAGAGCTTACGAACTATAAGTTTCAAATTTTAAATGCACGAGGAAATATTACTTTAAAATCTGATCCATATGCAGTGCATTTTGAAGGAGCACCAAATAATTCTTCTAAGATATTTGATATAAATCACTATTGTTGGCATGATCATGAATGGATTTTAAAACGTAGTAATTTTGTCCCACAAAAAGAAACTATTTCAATTTATGAATTACATTTGGATTCATGGAGAAGGGTTCCAGAGGAAAATAATCGTCCATTAACATATCGTGAATTGGCAGATGAATTAGTTCAATATTTATTGAAGTTGGGATTTTCACATGTTGAACTTTTGCCGCCAACTGAACATCCATTTTTAGGATCTTGGGGATATCAAGTCACTGGTTTTTTTGCCCCGACTCACAGATATGGCACTCCATCAGATTTTATGTACTTTGTTGATAAATTACATCAAAACAATATTGGTGTTATTATTGATTGGGTACCTGCACATTTCCCGAAAGATGCCTTTGCCTTAGAAGATTTTGATGGCACTAAATTATATGAACATGAAGACCCAAAAATTGGGTACCATGCAGAATGGGGAACATTAATTTTTAATTATGGTCGTAACGAGGTTCGTAATTTTTTAATCTCTAGTGCATATAGTTGGGCAGAAAGATTTCATATTGATGGAATACGAGTTGATGCAGTTAGTTCGATGTTGTATCGTGATTATTCACGTAAAGAAGGTCAGTGGATACCTAATAAATATGGAGGAAAAGAAAATATTGAAGCGATAGAATTTTTAAGAGAATTGAATGAAGTATTGCATGATTCTTTTAAAGGATTTATTACCATTGCTGAAGAATCAACTTCTTTTGGTGGGATAACTCGTGCAGTCAAAGATAATGGTATGAGATTTGATTTTAAATGGAATATGGGATGGATGCATGATGTATTATTTTATATCTCTAAGGATCCTATTTATCGTAAGTTTCATCATAATCAATTAACATTTGGCATGTTATACCAATACTCGGAAAATTTTATATGTGCATTATCTCATGATGAAGTAGTCCATGGTAAATCGTCCTTGGCTTATAAAATTCCTGGGATATCTGTTCATGATAAGCTAAGAGAATTGTGCTCATTGTATGCTTATATGTGGTTTTGGCCAGGAAAGAAGACATTATTTATGGGATCTGAATTTGGTCAAACAAGTGAATGGAATTATAGTGAAAGCTTGGATTGGCATTTGTTAAAATATGAAGATCATGTTGGGGTGCAAAATTTAATATGTGACTTAAATAATTTTTATAGAGAATTCAAATTTTTAGGAGAAAATGATTCTTATCCGTGTGGATTTGAGTGGATTTGCTGTAACGACTGTGATAATTCCGTTGTAAGCTTTGTACGGTTAGGTAACAAAGATAAAGAAAAATGTATCGTTGTTTGCAATTTTACTCCAGTTGATAGAATAAATTATCGCATTGGATCACCATTACCTGGAAAATGGAAAGAAGTTTTGAATACAGATTCGAATTTTTACGGTGGAAGTAACCGCGGAAATTGTGGTTCTGTCATTGCAGAAAATATTCCTTTTCACCATAGACCATGGTCAATAGATTTATATCTGCCATCAACAAGTGTACTGGTCCTTATGCCAGAATAATAGAAAACGCGCTAATTTAAGTAAATTGCGCGTGTACTTTTAAAGTTGTAATTGTGTATTAAGCAATAGTTATTGTATCGTCTAAATACACATCTTGAATAGCATTTAATAGTTCAATGCCTTCTTTCATTGGGCGTTGAAATGCTTTTCTTCCGCAAATTAAACCGGAACCTCCTGCACGTTTGTTGATTACTGCAGTTTCTATCGCTTCATGAAAGTCATTTTCTCCTGATGCTCCACCAGAATTAATCAGTCCTGCGCGTCCCATATAGCAATTAGCGAGTTGGTATCTAGTAAGATCAATTGGATTTTCAGATGTTAATTCTGTATACACCTTGTCATGTGTTTTGCCAAATTTTAATGATTTAAAACCGCCATTGTTTGTAGGTAATTTTTGTTTGATAATATCTGCTTCAATGGTAACTCCTATATGATTTGCTTGGCCAGTTAAATCAGCGCTAGTATGATAATCTTTATCAGTTTTAAAGCCTGGATTTCTTAAATAACACCACAATATAGTCGCCATACCTAACTCGTGAGCGTACTGAAATGCTTCTGTTGTTTCCTGAATTTGACGAGATGATTCTTCTGATCCGAAGTAAATCGTAGCTCCAACAGCGGCTGCTCCCATATCGTATGCTTGTTCAACACTAGCAAAATAAATTTGATCAAATTTATTCGGATAGGTTAAGAGTTCATTATGGTTTAATTTTACTACAAAAGGAATTTTATGAGCATATTTCCGCGAGACTATTCCAAGAACGCCAAGTGTCGAGGCTACAGCATTACACCCACCCTCGATCGCTAGCTTTACAATATTTTCTGGGTCAAAATATTGCGGATTTGGTGCGAAACTTGCACCCGCAGAATGTTCTATTCCTTGATCCACTGGCAAAATTGAAAGATAGCCCGTATTTGCTAAGCGCCCAGTTGATCTTATTCTTTGTAAATTGTTTAATACATTATTAGAACGGTTAGAATTAATAAATATCCTATCTAAGAAATCTGGTCCTGGCAAGTGTAAATCTTCCTTTTTTATTGTTTTGCAAGTGTGAGTAAGTAATGCTGAACATTTACTATTTTTAAATTCTTCAAGAAATTTGTTCATAATTGTTCAGTAGTTTAAAAAAAAGATATATTAAATCAATAATTCAATTTGATAATCCGGAAAATTTCCACGCTTTTTGTTGATTGTGCGTTTTAAATTATTCCCTTCATTTTCTAATTCAGTAAGAATTTCCTTGGATCGTGTAATAATTGATTTCGGTAGTCCCGCTAATTTAGCAACATGAATTCCGTATGATCTGTCAGCTGAACCAGGGACAACTTCTCTTAAGAAGATGATTTCATCTTTCCATTCTTTAACTAACATCTGGTAATTTTTTATTTTATTAGATCGTTCAGATAATTTTGTAAGTTCGTGGTAATGTGTAGCGAATAAAGTACGAGTGCTATACTGCTCGATGTATTCTATAACAGACCAAGCGATGCTTAATCCGTCGTATGTACTTGTGCCACGCCCAATTTCATCTAATATGACTAAACTGCGGTTAGACATATTATTCAAGATGTTGGCAGTTTCCGACATCTCCACCATAAATGTTGAATTTCCATTTGACAAATCATCTCCTGTGCCAACCCTTGCAAAAATACGGTCGACGAGCCCAATTCGACAAGAACTTGCCGGCACCCAACATCCTGTGTGTGCCAAAAAAACGATTAATGCAACTTGCCTTATGTATGTCGATTTACCAGCCATATTAGGACCGGTTATGATGTTGATTTGATGTGATGAATCATCTAAAATAGTATCGTTTGGTACAAATTTACATATCCCATTTGATGATTGTAAATTTTGTTCTACCACAGGATGACGACCATTTTTTATTTCCAGTAAAAAATTATTAGAAATTTCTGGGCAACAGTAGTTATAATCGTTAGCTATCGAAGCCCATCCGCAATATACATCAATTTTAGCAAGTGATTCTGCTGTGCTTTGCAACTGTTTTGTATATTTTAATGTTTCTGTTAATATCTTATCAAATATCTGAGCTTCCAATTCAATCGCGTTTTGCTGAGCATTTAAGATTTCATCTTCTTTTTGTTTTAAATCATCCGTGATATAACGTTCTGAGTTAACTGTTGTTTGGCGGCGAATATAGTGGGCAGGTACTAAGTTGAGGTTCGATTTTGTAACTTCTATGTAATAACCAAATGTTCCATTAAACTTAATTCTGAGATTTTTAATACCAGTTTTTAATTGCTCTTGTTGCTCAAGTTTTGTTATCCAATCTTTGCAATTGGTATGTAAATTTCGCAGTTTGTCTAATTCTTGATTATATCCATCTTTTATATAGTTGCCTTCTGATAAATCAATTGGAAGTTCATCCTTTAATGCTCTGGATAAAAGAAATTTTAATTCCTGAAATGTTATGATACTATTATTAATTTCTTGAATTTCTTTACACTCAATTTCATTTAATAATTGTTTGATTGGTTCCAGAACTGCCAATGTAATTTTTATTGCTCCTAATTCACGAGGGTTTTTTAGACGGTTTTTTAAACGGGTAATTATACGCGTTAGATCATAAGTTTTTTTCAATAATGAAGATAGTTTTGCACAAATTAGTAAATTTTGAAAAAATCCTCGAACACACTCTTGGCGCTTTTTTATTTCTAATATATTTAATAATGGAGACAAAAAATATTGTTCTAACAATCTAGACCCTGCTGCTGTTACTGTGCGATCTACAGCGTCAATCAATGACCCGGTACGTGTAAAATGTGAAGATTGAAAAAGCTCTAGACTTTTTATAGTTACGTTGTCTAAAATCATCGTATCATTTAATGAATAGACTTTTATAGTTGATAACTCTTGATTTTCGTTACGTAAATTCTCCGATACATAATGTAGTAATGCACCAGCTGGACCAATACTATATTTTAGATCATCAGTAATTCCAAATCCATTTAAATTGTATACTCCTAATGATGCACATAATAATTCATGACATGACCTTAAATCGAATCGAAATTCGGGTAAGGTAGATAATGATGATTTATTTATTAAACTGACTAAAGATTCCTTGTAATTGGTGGCAATTAAATCCCAAGAATATTGTTCATTTTCTGAAATGATAATTTCAGCAGCTTGTAGAGCATGAAGTACAGGTAATAATTTTTGTGGATCTCTTGAAAAGGAAACTTGAAATTCTCCGGTAGACACTTCAAACCATGCTGCTGCTAGGCCATTTTTAGATAAATGAAGTGATAATAAATAACTATTATGTTTGGCATCAATTTGTTGATCAGATATAACAGTTCCAGGAGTTAATATTCTACTAATTGCACGTTTTACAAGTTTCCCTGGTTTAGGTATTTCAATTTGATCACATATTGCTATTTTGAATCCTGCTTTTAATAATTTATTGATATATGACTCTGCAGCATGATATGGTATACCGGCCATAGGAGCTTCACCACGATGCGTTAACGTTATTCCTAAAATCTGTGATCCAATTTCAGCATCTTCGTT
This sequence comes from uncultured Opitutales bacterium, assembly GCA_964486285.1. Classification (GTDB taxonomy): domain Bacteria; phylum Verrucomicrobiota; class Verrucomicrobiia; order Opitutales; family JAIRKQ01; genus JAIDVZ01. The sequence goes on from CAZALH010000008.1 coordinate 35,498, forward strand.
AAAAAGTTCATAAAAATCTCCTAAGCGATAAAATAAAAGCGTTTTTTCTCCAAGTGTTTTTTTTACCTCGAAGTATTGTTGCATCATAGGTGTTATCTTAGGGGTGTTATCTGACATAAAACTTATTTTTAATATTGAATTTGAATTGTAAAAATTATTAAGAGTGAAATTTTAAGATAAGTCAAATATTGGTATCGCATTTAATGATTCTAAGTAATTCATGCAATCGTTTTCTCCTTCTCTCATTTTAATTATATCACACTGTTCAATATCATTTAACCCTACTAGGTGTAGATACCCATGTATAAGGTATAAAGTTAATTCTTTTGAAAAGGTAGTGTTATATATTTTAGAAGCTTGAAATGCATAATCAGGAGATATACATATTTCACCAGCAAAATTAAATTCTTCACTCCCTGGAAAAGTAATAACATCAGTTAGGGTAGAGTCTGATAAAAATCTTTTGTGAATATTACACATATCTTCAACATTCAAAAAGCATACAGAAAGTACACCTTTTTTTAAGTGATACTTTTTTGAAAAATCTAGTAGTCTGAAAATATTTCGCACTTTCTTTTCAGAAAATTTTAACCCATTTACCGTACTGTTAATTTCAACTTTTCTAAGTTTTTGTGGTTTCAAAATCATTACTGCTGTTATAACTTATCCGGGAATGAAGCATACTTAAAAGTATAAACGAAAATGCTTTTTTTAAATTCCGTAGCTCATCAAGGGTAATAGGGCATTCATCTAACTGATGATCTGCTATTTTATTGGCAAAAATATTTTCAATTAAATTTTCAATATTTTGATGAGTTATTTTTTTCAAGCTTCTACTGGCTGCTTCTATAGAATCCGAAAGCATAATAATAGCACTTTCCTTTGTATGTGGTCTCGGACCATCATATCGGAAACTACTTTCATCTAATTTTTCATGTATATAACGATCAATTTCTTTTTGAGACATATTGCTTGTGTCAATCTCATTTAAGATATCAATGCGAGCTTTATTGTAAAAATACTGAGTAACTGTAGTGCCATGATGTTCTCGAATAGCATCTAGTACAACTTCTGGCAATTTAGCAGATTCTGCAAGTGAAACTCCTTCTTTCACATGATTTCTTATAATTAGTGAACTAATATATGGGGTTTGTTGGTCATGTAAATTTATATGGTTACTTTGGTTTTCTATAAAATATTCTGGTTTAGTAATTTTGCCAATGTCGTGAAATAATGCAGCTGCTTTACAAACAACTTTGTTGGCTCCAATACTTCCTGCGACTTGTTCAGAAAGATTAGAAACCATTAAACTATGTTGATATGTTCCAGGAGCTAAAAGTTGTAGCTGTTTAAGCAGGGGGTTTGCATAATCCGTCAATTTTAGTAAACTTATATCAGTATATACTGCAAACAAATGTTCTAATAATGGTAGTAGGACCACTATTAAGATAGAAGAGATAAAAGCCATTAAAAATGCTGATAAACTTTGACATAAAATAATTTTTGAGTCGGTTTGGGTTAAGAAGCCGTGAATTACTATTGATAGTCCAAAAACTATTCCAGAATAAAATGTGCAGACAAAAATTTTAGATTTTAATTTTACGTTTGCTAAAAATTTTACCAACGAAAAACAGGTTAACATTACAACTAAACAAAAATCGATTGGACGAGATAGCATTAATGTATAAATAACGCTTACTATAATTGATGAAAAAATTCCCTCTTTAGGGCCTAGTAGTAAAGTAGTTAAAGCTGGTGCAAATAAAAATGGAACACTGCAATACAATGCATGAATCAGTAATAAATTTTTGGGGAAAATTTCTAATGCAGTAAAACAAACAAATAGTTTAAGGAAAGATAATTGAATAATTACTAATGAAAATAAAATTATAAGCTTTTTTTTGATTAATTTTTTATCTTGTCCTGAAAATTTAACTCCTAATGACATAAGAATCATTAAAGTACAAGTTAGAAATGTTTTTGTAAGAAATGCATCACTTAAGCTATATTTATTGGCATTCGATTCATCTAAAGCTTTTTGATAAGCAGTAAGTGCTTCATATAACTCTTGGTCAATTTCGACATTTTGATCAATGATTGTATCTCCAGTGGTGTAATGTACAATTACTGGTTTTACAGACCGCATAATTAAATGCATGTCAATTTTACTTTCTTCTGCGTCGTATACTAAATTCGGACGAATTCCCTGTTTTAAGATTTTAAATAAAATAGATACGATATCTTTATCTAAGTCCATAGATAATAAATGCATACGAGCGTAGTGTAATGCTCCTTCTTGTGTTCGCACACGTTGTTGCCGGCGCCCTTTGATTCGAAAATTGTACAAAGAAAATGGATCATTTAGAGAAGAGTCATTATAAAAAACTCCATCACGTGCAATTTCACGCAATAAAGAAACACATTCTTGAAAAATTTGTGTGCGTTCGATTTGACCCAATGAACTAACAAGTAGCGCTATATCTTGCCATTCAATTTTTATTGGTGTCGAAGCATTAAATTCTAATGTAAATTCCTTTATTTCACTTCTACCTTTTTCATTTAAAATATTTTCATAAGAAAATGAATCCATCTTTTCATCTAATAACTTAAATGCTTGTATAAAATTGTCGTATTTTTTATCGTCGATTTCATATACATTGCATGCTTGTTGCTTTTTTTGTTCATGTAACCGATCGGTTTTGGCTTTACTTTCGTACTCAAAAGGAATTTGAGTGACGATTTTACTTTTTGATACATTACCAGGAATAAATGTAATGTTTGTATATCCTCCACCTAAAAAGCTAATTGTGGATATTATCAGCGAAATTAGTAGTACTCCTAATGTAGATATAAAGCTTTGTTTACTAAATATTGATTCTTGATTCACTTGAGGAACTAACCAATATCCGTTACTTGTACAGCGTACTACTTTTTGCTTTCTTCTTAAGTTCATTCCCAGTTTTCAGTTGTAAAGCTTTTCTTTATAAAAATGACTTTAGTCTATCAAACATTTTTTCTTGTGACTGCGAAAGTACTTTAGTATCTCCAATAATCGGCATAAAGTTTGTGTCACCATTCCAACGAGGAACAACATGACAATGTAAGTGCTTAGGGATTCCAGCACCTGCAGCAGAACCAATATTGATTCCGATATTAAATCCATCAGGATTAAGTGCTTTTTTTAAAACTTCTTCCATTTTTATTACAACATTAAAAAAGTCAATTTTTTCCTGGTCTGAAAGTTGACTAAGATCAGAAACAGGGCGATTTGGAAGAACAAGTATATGCCCTGCGTTGTATGGATATTTATTTAAAACTGCAAAAGAATGAACGGATCTTAGTAAAATTAAATTTTCTCTGTCGTTATCTTGTGAAAAAACTTTGGAAAACGGATCGTCTGTATCACTCTTTTTAGCTTCTACATAATTTATTCGCCAATAAGCATGTAAATTTTTCAGCATACATAAAAATACATGCTTTTTTTATGTAAAGACGGCAAGCTTTTATTCTTTTAAAAAATCTTAAGTAGATTGAAAAGAATCCCAAAATGATTTTGTTTTTAGTTGGTTAAAAATTACTGGTACTCCATTAGTAAAGCTTTGTAAACTTTTTATAGCAGCACTACGACTTTGGTGAATTTTATCAAATTCTTGAACTAACATTAGTTGTTTTTGTGTAGTAACAACTACATAATTAGTGCCATTTTTTTCATGAAAACCTACATATAATAGAGGTTTCTGAGATAAGGATTTCCAATTTTCTGTATTAAATAAATTTAAAGTATTCATGTTATTAATTAGGTGAGTTGTATGATGATTGCATGTGGAGATTTTTTTTAAAAATCAAGAAAAAAATAAAAAATATTATTCTGAGGTTTTTAAAATTTTTAGAAAAGCGTCTTGAGGTACTGCAACTTTCCCAATTTGTTTCATGCGTTTTTTCCCTTCTTTTTGTTTATCAAGTAACTTTCTTTTGCGTGTTATGTCTCCACCATAGCATTTTGCAGTTACATCTTTTCTTAGAGCGCCTAAAGTTTCACGAGCAACAACATTGCTACCTATCGCTGCTTGAATAGCGACCTTAAACAATTGTTTCGGTAATAGATTTTTTAATTTTTCACAAATTTCACGACCGCGAGATATCGCCTTAGATCGATGCACAATACATGAAAATGCATCAACTGATTCTCCGTTAACAAGAATATCCAATCTTACTAAATCGGCAGCTTTGTAACCTCCGACTGAATAATCCATAGATCCGTATCCACGGGTTATGCTTTTTAATTTATCATTAAAATCTATTAAAATTTCATTCATTGGAAGTTCGCACGTTAAAATAACATGTGAAGTGTCTAGTGTTTCTGTATTTATACAAATACCACGGCGATCACTTATTAAATTTAAAATATCTCCAATTGAATCATTAGGAATGTGTATTTTTGACGTAATTACTGGTTCGTAAATTTCTTTGATTGAAGAAGTTTCTGGTAAATGTAAAGGATTGTCAATGTCGATACTTTCTCCATTGGTTAATTTAATTTTGTATATTACACTTGGGTATGTGGATATTATATCTAATCCATATTCTCGTCGAATACGTTCTTGAATAATATCCATGTGTAACAGTCCGAGAAATCCGCAACGAAATCCAAACCCTAAAGCTGCTGATGATTCTGATTGATAAACAAGAGAAGCATCATTTAGTTTTAATTTGCCCAAACTAATCTTTAGTTTTTCCAGGTCAGAAGTATCTATTGGATAAATCCCGCAAAATACCATTGGTTTGACTTCTTTGTAACCTGGTAAAATTTCTTTAGCTGGATTTAGGGCATTAGTTACAGTATCGCCAATTTTTATTTCTGATACATTTTTAATATTTGTTACTATGTACCCTATTTTCCCATTAGTTAAGTCATCTAATACTTTCATCTTAGGAGAGAAATATCCTACTTCCTTTATTGTAGTTGTTTGATTAGTCTGCATTAACAAAACTTCATCTCCTGATTTCAATGCGCCAGAAAATAAACGTACATAACAAATTACTCCTTTATAGGTGTCAAAAATGGAATCAAAAATAAGTGCACGAGTTTGTGAAATTTCTTGATGTTTTGGTGCAGGAATGCGTGTTATGATAGCTTCTAAGATATCGTCAATCCCAAGTCCTGATTTAGCACTTGCCATAATAGCTTCTTCACGTGGTATTGCTAAAACATCTTCTATTTGTCTTAATGTTCTATCGATATCGGCACCTGGAAGATCAATTTTGTTTAAGACAGGAATAATAGTTAATCCTTGCTCAATAGCTAATGTAGCATTTGCAACCGTTTGGGCTTCAACTCCTTGAGAAGCATCAATCAATAATAATGCCCCTTCACAAGCGACTAAACTACGTGATACTTCATATGAAAAATCTACGTGACCAGGTGTGTCATTTAGATTGAGCAAGAATTCACCGAGGGTAGGGTGGTTATAGTGCATGGAAACTGGATGACTTTTAATAGTAATTCCACGTTCACGTTCGATATCCATGGAATCCAGTAATTGATCTTGCATATTGCGCATTTCAATTGTTTTTGTGCGTTCAAGTAAACGATCTGATAATGTAGTTTTACCATGATCAACATGCGCAATGATGCAAAAATTTCTTATTTTAGAAAGTTCACTCACCTGTATCTTTTTTCAAAAAAAACTCCTTTTGTGCAAGTCTTTTATAAAATGAGTTAATTTGAACTTGATAATTTTTCCCGAAATTTCTTGTGATTTTGTGTGGGATAAAAGCTTACCAGACATTGCATAAAGATTACCTTGGAGTGAGCAAACAAATAGTTTTGTAGTGACTTGGTAAAACAAAAATCATCTAAGCTCAAAGTTGTCTAAATGGATCTACAAATGGAAGCTGTAGGACTTCCTCTAGTAATTCATTATAATAAGATTCCTTCTTTTGTTCTGCTTCTTCATTTACTTTATCTAAGTGTTCTTTAAATTCGTGTAAAATTTTATTCTCAGGTAATTACTTTGTTAATTCAGCATAAAATGCTTCTGGGTCTAACTTTGCTAATTTATCATTAAATCCTTTTAATTCTTGACTGTCAGGTAAGTGTTTCAATGGTTCAGTATAAAATTCTTGCTTTTTATCGCCGAGATTTTCTATAAAATGCTCCATAAGCTCATTTATCAATTCATCAAACAACATCTCTCCATTTGTATAGCGTTCTTCAGAATAAGGGCTTACTTCAATCATTTCTAGCCATGGATTAAAATCTTTCCAAAAATTAGAATTTTCGAATTTCCCATTTTTTACTTTAGAAACAAGTTCTTCTGCCACTTTTTCTTGTGATGTAAATATTACTTCTTCATTTGAAACTTTTATTTCGGCCTTCGGGGTTAGAGCCAAAGTACTTCCTGCCCTTAAGCCTTTAAAGATTTTCCCATCTAACCCTTATTTCTCTCTTTTAGTGGAAGTTTTTGTGTGTATCCTTGTATTAATTTACATTTCCTTCAGGTACATTGTTTACGTCATTTGGTTGCTCGATATTATCATTTTTATGTTTGGTATCCCAAATTTTGGCACCAACATCCGCTAAATCATCAAATGCAATCATTGTTTGTATATCATCTATTGCATATGATAACGTCATTATGCTCAAACATGCTGCTACATTTGCACTTTTTTGTTTCGAAAAACATTCACAAAGACTATCATCTTCTAAGATCTTCGCTTGGAGTTTCTCAAAAACATCTCCCCATTCGACAGACCCTTCCTCGTTTTTTTTGAATTCATTTAGTGCTTCATGATAAAATGTAGTAAATTGCCTAAGATCATTTTCCGATATTATTGGCATAGGTAAATCATTTTCAGACAATTGACTTTCTTGAAGAAAGCCATTTAAACTGCTCCAAAAGTAATCGAGTGAATTATCACCTGGGTTTGTACCTTTAAAATCTTTAAAAATGCTATTGAGTTTATCTTGTTCATTTGTAGTTAATACCGTGTATTCTATATTGGAAATTAGTTTATTGTTAATTTCATTGAATTGTTTTTCAGTTATGTAACCTTTATTCTGAGCTGCTATTATAGGTTGTAAATCTTTTTTATTTGGTACAGTACCATTTTTAATATCATCAACTGCCTTTTTAAACCCTGAAAATTTTTTATCTACAATTTTATAATGAGATTCAATTAATTGATTTAACTCTTGTGGATCATTGTGCAATTCATTGCATCTTGCTGCAATCGCCCCACTCAGTCCTCGTGGATCTTTTTGTATAATAATTCCCGCAACTTTCTGTAAATTTTCATCACCAGGCAATTGTTTCACTAATTCAGAATAGAATTCTTCTTTATTATCGAAGATTGCATCAAAGAATTTGTCAAGTAAAATTTCTACGCGATCATGATTAGTGAAA
>CAZALH010000009.1:0-36793 GCA_964486285.1 uncultured Opitutales bacterium
TCTAAGAACTTAATATAAAAAGCATTTTCCTAATACTTGTGAAAATAATTTCAAAATTAAACCTCCTCTTATTTCCATGTTGAAGTTATGAAATATAAAATATAAAAGTTCCATAAAACTACATCGATTTACTAAACAATAATTACCGCTGATCATCTCAAAACTTATTCAATGTATACTCGTAATAAACACTATATTATCTAGCCATATAATATCTATATTCTTCAAAAAGATAATTTTAGTATACAAATCCATTTGTAGCTTACCTAAAAATCAGTTGCATTTTTATTGTTTGTACTTGGTTTTAGATTTTGAAGAATTTCAGATAACAGTTTTAGCAAAAAATCTCTTCAGAATAAAACTTCTCTCTTTCGGATATCGCTTAAACATCCAGGGTTACTCTATTTCCGCTATGGTGCGGGCAGACGGAATCGAACCGACGACACATGCTTGGAAGGCATGGGTTTTACCTCTAAACTATGCCCGCATATAGTAGTTAATATAACAACATTTTTATAAAAAAAATAGTCAAGCATTAATTGACACTCAATTTTATATAAAATTTTCTAATCTATATAAACTTAACTTGTCTATTAAGACAGAGATGATATTTATAAACAAAATGAGTAATGAAATTAAATGTGGCGTAGTTGGAGTTGGATTCTTAGGGCAACATCATGCACGTTTATACTCTCAAATTAATGGTGCTAAATTAGTCGGAGTGTTGGATGAAAACATTGAAAGAGCTGCAGAAATTGCGCAACTTTATAATTGTGAAGTACTTAAGACGCTTGATGAAGTAGCAAACAAATGTGACTGTGTAAGCATCGCTACTCCAACTGATAAACATGCTCAAATTGCACTCCCATTAATAAAAAGGAATAAACATCTGTTAATAGAAAAACCAATGTGTTACTCTTTGCAAGAATCCCAAATGATAATTTCAGAATCCGCAAAACGTGATATAATATTACAAGTTGGGCACATTGAACATTATAATCCAGTGTCAAGATTTTTAGAAAGCAATATTTGTGAACCAAAATTTATCTCCACTCAACGACTGGCACCATTTACAAAACGAGGAACTGAAGTAAGTGTAGTACTTGATCTCATGATACACGACATTGGTCTAATGATACAGATTATAAAATCTGAGGTAGAACACATAGAAGCAATTGGTATGAATGTTTTGTCCGATACTGAAGACATTGCGAATGCTCGATTATATTTTAAAAATAACTGCATTGCCGATATTAGTGCTAGTAGAATTAGCGAGAAAAAAGTTCGAGAAATTCGAGTATTTGATAAAAATTCATACATTTCTTTGGATTTTATGAATCAAACAGGTCACATGTTGAAAAAAGAGGACCGATCAATCCACAAAATAGAAATTCCTATCGAAAAAGAAGAACCATTAAAGATAGAATTAATGTCATTTTTATCTTGCATAAAACAACATTACACACCTAAAGTAAATGCACAACTCGGTGCTCAAGCCCTGGAAATAGCGCTAAACATTTCAGAAAAAATAAAAAACAATAAGTAAAATTGCAAATTATATAGTAATGATCAACAAATTATAAATTTTATCAAATGTTTTGTTGACTGACGAAAAAAAGTTTCTACTGTAAGTTAGTAGTAATTTATGACAGTAAACATACATACAAATAGCGAAAGTGCGAGTGATAATCTTAATAAAAATAGTGACTTATACAAAAAACACTACAAAGGTATAAGCCGCATTGACTCTAAGACTACTCGTGGTTGGCTTGTGCGCGGTTACAAAAATGGTAAACGTTACTCTAAGCTATTTAGTGATCGCAAGTTGAAATCCGCAGAAGAAGCGTTACGGCAGGCTCAAAATTTTTATAAAGAATTGACCGATCGCTTAAAATCAATTCCAGCACGCCCACGAGCAAAAAAGATTGTTTACAAAGATGTAAGGAATTCTACAGGAGTCATTGGTATTTCACGTTTACATAAGATCGGGAAAAACGGAGCAGAATTAGCATTTTATTCTGTTACTTGGCGTCCTGCCCCTGGTGTACAAAAATGCACATCATTTTCTGTGAATAAATACGGAGAAGAGGAAGCATTTAAGCGAGCTGTAACATGCAGGTTTGATGGATTAAAACAACTACATGGTAAAGAAATCGCTACTAGAATAGTTGGGCCAGAAAACGTCAAAAAATACGTCGATATGTAATCATTATTCATTTCCCCTAATTCAACTATAAAAGTTATTAGTGGTACGTATATTTGTAAAAGTTATTCCAAATGCATCCAAAAGTGAGGTTGTTGGATTAATCGAAAATAATACACTGAAAATTAAAATAAAAGAGCCTGCTACTGATTCAAAAGCGAATCGGGCATTGATTTCCTTAATAGCCCAAAGGTTAAGTATTGCCAAAAAACATATATCTATATCATCAGGTGAAAAAATAAAAACAAAAATTTTATCAATAGATTGTCCATTTTCTGTTGACCAGATTTTTGCTAAACTTCTAATAAATTCTGATGCAGATACTAGATCAATATCACATTAGTAAACGTGATTTAAAAATTGCTAAACATTTAATTACGTACAGTAAGAAAGTGTTACAATATAGAAAACATTTAATGTCTACCCAGACCTTTTTTAATATTAGCTCATTACGCACTAACTTAATTCTATCTATAAAACAAAAAAACTACAACAATATACAACACGTTACTGATCAATTAGATAAATTATTACATCAAAATGGTGGTGATATTTTTCCAGTAAAAATGTTAAATGATAATTGTGAAGTGTTATTAGTCGCTTCACTAATTGCGATAGCGATACGAACATTTTTTATTCAGACGTTTCAAATCCCTACAAATTCAATGTATCCCACATACTCTGGAGTAACAACAAAACTTCAGCATAATCATTGCGAACAAAATTGTATAAAAAAGTGGTACAAAAAAATATTTCATGGGACAACTTCTTTTAGCATACAGTCTAATTACTCTGGTAATTTAGAAATCCCATTATTTGTTTCTCCACTTCAACAAACAGCAACAGGTTTAATAAAATTTGATCTACAAAGAACTCGTAAAATTTTTGGATTATTTCCAATAACAGAACGGATGTATAAAATAAAAATTGGAAATAATGTCCAAGAAATTACAATGCCCATTTCTTATTCAATCGACTCTGCTTTTTTACAAAAGTTTGGGAAAGGAGCAGCATCATGGCAAGAGTTATATAACGCACATCCTGAAAACTTCAAATTAAACAAAAATACATTACTTTATAAACCAGGATATTCTGTAAAATGTGGAGAAAGTTTAATAGATTTTGATATTATTTCTGGTGACGTTTTATTTGTCGATAAATTTTCTTATCATTTCCGAGCACCTAAAATTGGCGAAGCAGTGGTATTTCGTACAGAAAAAATAAAAAATATACCTGGCGAACCATATTACTTTATCAAACGACTCGTAGGAAAACAAAATGATAGTATACAACTAAGAAATGGCATATTATACAGAAATACACACCTCGTTACAGGGTCTGATATATTTTATTACGAAAATAATAAAATGAATAATTACCCTGGTTATAGTGAAGCAGGATATTTAAATAACGAAAGCACTGTTTACGTACCAAAGGATTCTTATTTTGTACTTGGAGATAATTCTCCTGATAGCGGAGACAGTAGATTTTGGGGATTTGTTCCAAAAAAAGAGATCATCGGACGCCCAATATTAATTTTCTATCCATCAAATCGTGCTGGATTATGTAAGTAAAATTTTTATAATTTAAAAAAATATATGAAAAATATTGCAATTCTTACCGCAGGTGGACTCGCTCCATGTTTATCTTCTGCTATAGCATTCTTAGTAGAAGAATACTCAAAATATTTACCAGATGCCAAAATTATATGTTATAAGCACGGATATAAAGGTTTACTACTTGGTGATTCTGTAACTTTAACTGAACAGGATATAAAAAACATTTCTGAATTGCACAACTTTGGTGGCAGCCCAATTGGAAATAGTCGAATAAAACTAACAAACGTTAATGATTGTATAAAAAAAGGTGTAATACATGTAGGAGAAGATCCATTACATGTTGCTGCAGAACAATTAATGAAAGATAAAATAAACGTTTTACACACGATAGGCGGAGATGATACCAATACCACTGCAGCGGATCTAGCAAATTTTTTGAAAAAGCATAATTACAACTTGCAAGTAATTGGCCTTCCAAAGACTGTAGATAATGATGTTTATCCAATTACTCAAAGCTTAGGAGCATGGACTGCAGCTGAAGAATCGTCACATTTTTTTGAACATGTTGTTGCCGAAAATACTGCTAATCCAAATATGTTAATCATTCATGAAATTATGGGACGTAATTGTGGATGGCTTACTGCACAAGCGGCAATATATTATCGTCAACTTTTATCTAAAAAGAAATTTTTACCAAATATTGGATTAATTAAAGAAAAATTTGATATACATGGCATATATCTCCCAGAATTAAAAATAGATATTGAATATGAGGCCAATCGCTTAAAAAAAATTATGAGCGACATAGGAAATGTTAATTTATTTATCAGTGAGGGAGCGTGTGTTGATGAAATTGTCACTTCACTTGAGGCTAGTGGACAAGAAGTTTCAAGGGACGCATTCGGCCATATTAAACTAGACTCTATAAACCCTGGAAAATGGTTTGGTTCTAAATTCGCTGAAAAAATTGGAGCAGAAAAAGTATTAGTGCAAAAAAGCGGGTATTTTGCACGATCTTCTAAGGCCAATTCTCATGATTTAGACTTAATTAAACGATGTGCAGTTTTAGCAGTACAGTCATATATTGCTGGTAAATCTGGGGTAATTGGCGAAGATGAAGATAATAATAATCAGTTATCTTGTATAGATTTTAATCGAATAAAAGGAGGGAAACCTTTTCAAATTGAAAAACACCCTGAATTCAAAAAACTGTTACAAGATATTGGACAAATTTCATGAAAAATTTGAATAGCCGTCTAATAAAAAAACGGCTATTTCTTATAAATATAAGGAAAGTTTTTTACTAATTATTAAATTTCGCTGCTGCACGTGATAAACGGTCATTTATCGCAATCCCGATTCCAATATTTTCCACACGTTGACAATATATAACATCGTAGTTAGAGTGATCAAGAGTTTGTAAAATATCGAAAAGTGAATTCGCAATGGCCTTATAATCCCCATCTTCACTCAACCAAAAAACATCGTTGTTGGGAATACTTTCTGGACGTTTTAAGCATACAAAAGCAGCACGGTTTTCAGTATTATTATCAATTACAGTAAACAAGCTTTCAGTAGCACCAAACAAACATAATTTTGTATGTGGTGAATAGTGTTGTAATGATTGACCTGGAACAGATATATTGTTTCTGGTTGGGTTATAATCCAATACAACAGTATCCAATACATTGGCTATCTCATTGGCTGAAATTGCACCAGGACGTAAAATACATGGTACATTATCAGTTATATTTAAAATAGTTGACTCAAGGCCAACAGTGCACTTCCCACCATCAATGATAACCTTTACTTTGCTTCCTAATGTTTCTTGTACATGCTGAAACGTTGTCGGACTTAAATATCCGAATGGATTAGCACTTGGTGCGGCTAATGGGATATCAACTTCTCGTAAAACTTCGCGAAAAATATCATGAGCTGGACTGCGCAATGCTATGGTATCCAAACCTCCCGTAATTAACTTTGACACTTCAGGACGCTTAGGCAAAACTATTGTCAATGGACCTGGCCAAAAAGCTTCAGTTAATGACTTCACTTTTGCTTCCAAACCATCACAATCAGCACATCTTTCAATCCAAGAATCATCCAACACATGAACGATGAGAGGATCTAATAAAGGACGCCCCTTAATTTCAAACACACTACGGACCGCACTTTCCGATGAAATTGCAGCAGCTAGTCCATAAACTGTTTCCGTCGGCAAAACAACAACAGCATCATTTAACAATGCTTGTACAGCGTCCCTAATCTCTTCATTCATTATTACTTCATTAATAGCATATTTCTCGCACGTTTTATCATACGAGTGATATGTCTTTGCTGAATAGCTGATAATCGAGTCAATTTACGAGATAATATTTTACCGTTACTTGTTACATAATTCGATAGTTCTTCAACATCAGTCCATGCTAAATCTAGAGGGGAACGAGAACTCCTCTTTTCTTGTAAATCTTCTATCATTTAGTGACGATTAATCATAGATTTTTTTAAAATGCAAGTGAAAAAATAAAACTAATAATTTACTTAAAATAACTGGAAATAAAAATTATCATCTGCGGTCTTTACTACTAAGTAACAAATATCCTCTTTATGCAAAAAATAACGAACTGTCTCATGATCAAATTCTTCCTTTGTCCATATATCTCGCTCTAAATCATATCGCAGTAAATGCACAGATTTAACATGATTGAATAAATTAAATGTATAAAATTCAGAATTAGTGAATTCATCTTTACCAGCAGGTTTCCATAAAAATTGAAAACAATTGTCACAATAGACAAGTCCAACTATAAACTTTTCACTCGTTATATTATCAACAAATGCATATACGTTTTTAGTTTGCCAAAAAATACCTCCTTTTAAAAGAGATTCATCCACCTCTTCATTAAAAACACCAGAATGAACATATTCATTAAGAGATAATTGAATAAATTTTTCGTAACAAATTTTATTTATTTTTTCTATATCAGAAGTACTTGAAGATAAATAAATGTGTGAAAAAGAGGCAATTAACGTCATAATTGCGACTACAATAATACTGCTTAAACTGAGGGCTAATACTAGCTCTAGAAGAGAAAAACTTCGTACTGCATTATTTCCTTTAAAATACATAAACACAAAAATCATGATAAGCTCAGCATTCATATCTTCAATTAGAAAATTCACTACAAAAAGCTTGACAAGGGTACTATCAGCATGCGTAAACTATCGATACGATCATATAATGTTGTCGTTTTTTAAACAAAAGATATTTGAATATGGATAGTTCATTAATTGATAGTTTAATAGGTAGTGATGGCCGCAATGAACGTATTAGACACAAGTTACAAAGCATGGTAGAAGGTGCTTATTGTATGCATCAAAACTGGGGACTCGGGAAGATTAAAGGATATAATCCTGAAACTAAAAAGTTAATTATCGATTTTCCAGCAAAACGTGGGCAAGAAATGGACCCTTTGTTTTGTGCAAAAAAATTGGAAATATTAAACAATAATGATCTTTTAGTACAATTCTATAATAACCCTGAAGATATTCGACAAAAACTGAAAAAGTCCTCAATTTCTTTACTAAAAGAATATATAGAATCTACACCAAATAAACGAGCAAGCTTAGGAGACATTGAGCGGACATTTAGTGATATCGTTGAAAAAAACAATTTCAAACGTTGGTGGAATGTTACTAAAAAATTAATTGCCAAAGATTCTCAATTAATGCTTGAAGAAGGCAATGTTACATATTTAAAACTACGCGAAAATCCGATATCAATTGAGGAGCAAATAATAGATAAATTTGAAAACACTCATAATGCTGTAGATAGGTTATCAATTGCTGAGGAAATTTCTGAAATTGTTACTGAAAGTGATCTAATGAAAGAAACAGTTAATCGCATAATTGACATACTATCTACATATGCTTCTCCAGAATTCCTGCGTTTAAATATTAGCAATAAGTTTCGTGCATGCTTAATACGTAATAAACTTGCTAAATTAATCGATCGCAGTATCGATTCTTTGGAACCTAAAATAGAAACAATAATTCATGAGTGTGCCAATCTAGTAAAAATTGCACAAGAATTACCTAATGTTTATCATGAACAATTTTTTAATATCATAACTCGTACATTTCCGGATGAATGGGAAAAACATTTTTTAAATCTTCTTAAGAACGGTAGTGATAAATTTGTAAGCGATTGTATATCATATCTTTGTGAAAATGGGCGTGAAGATACTGTTAATCAACAACTAGTAAAGTGGCTAAAAGAAAAAAATTTGAAAACACCAATTTTACAATGGATAATAAAAAATCGTCATTCCAAAAAATTTGAAGGAGTAATATCTAATAACCTCATGCAACCTGAATTACTTCGAGCAATATTATGGGCAATAGACAACGAATTTTTGTCAGGTAATAGTAAATCACGCAAAATTTACTTAGCAGAGTTGATGTGTGAAGATCGATCATTAATCAATGATTTATTAACCAATGTTACAGAAGAAGAAGCATTAGATTTAGCGCAAACTTTAATGGTAAATCAGGGATTTGATTCACTGTCAAAAAAGTCGTTATTAGCACGGTTTATTGCATTGTTCCCAAGTGTACAAAATTTAATAACTTCTTCAACAAAAAACAAGACTTCAACCGAACTAACGTTAAAAGTCTCAAAAGAAAGTTTAGACAACAAGAAAAAAGAGTACGAAATTTTAATTAAAGAAAAAATTCCTGCTAATAAAGCAGCAATTGCTACAGCCAGGGAACATGGTGACCTTAGCGAAAACTCAGAATATAAAATGGCTAGACAAGATCAAGAAACATTACTTGCTAGAAAAGCTCAACTTGAGAGTGAATTACAAATCGCGCAGGTGATCGATCTAGATAATATTGATACATCTTGTGTATCAATTGGCACAGTAGTATCTATAAAACAAGTATTAGGAGAAGAACATTCCACAATTACTATTCTTGGAGCATGGGACAGCGACCCTGATCACAATATTATTTCCTATAAAACTCCGCTAGCACAATCATTATTGTCTAAAAAAATCGGCGAAATAGTTGAAAATAATGTCGATAATATAAAAGAGCAATGGGTAATTGAAAACATTGAAAAATGGACTCCAAATAACAAGAAGAAATAATAGTGCTATAATGACCACTATTTGATCAAAATTTTAATAAAAAAATTACCTAAAACAAATTTTAATAGTAAAATCTTAGTGTATTCTGCGTAGTCTTCACTAAGATTTTTCTAAATCAATCACAGCTAAATTTTATTCAAATAAAAAAACAAATATTTCTTATAGAAATAAAACTCTCATGGTGCCTTAGAATGCCATACCGAATGAATAATTAAACCTCATTCCATGCTTATTATTTTCCTGTCCATGTATAGGGAACCCAAAATCTAAACGCAAAGGAGCTCCCATTATAAAAATTTTCATACCAAAACCAGCATCTGTACAATAACGCTTGGTATTAAAATTCCAATGTGATTCATTAACAAACCCAACTTCACTAAAAAAATACAACCTAAACGGATCTGCAATCCTAAACGTATACTCTGCAGTACCATAAGCGTATGTTTGCCCACCAATTCCTGTTCCATTTTCAGAAGGCCCAACATCATGAGTTTTAAACCCTTTCATATAATTAGATCCACCTAAGAAAAATTTATCAAAAAATGGAACATTATCATGTCCATACGAACACATCGTTCCAATCTTTCCCATAAACATAATGTTTTGATCAAACGGTTCGAATGTCGGTATAAATTTCGCACCAAGGGCATTTAATTTTATATACTTTGTTTCTCCGAAAAATGGCCCACCAGCAACATCAGTAGCAATACTGATCACTGATCCACACGTCGGGTATAAAAGATTATCTCTAGTGTCGCGTTCAAGTAAAAACATACCTTTAGATATAAATCTATGCCCAACTTCATCTCTAAAAGATTTTGGAGCATTTGCTTCCATGTGATAAATATTTACATCTTCAGCATGATACGTAACAGTACCAACCCATAAACCAAATAACCGCTTTCTTAAATATATCTCCCCTCCTGTACGTACTTCATCATAATTACTCCCATCGTAATTATTATTATTATGTTTTTTGTACTCCTGTTGCGAACGAAATAAGTTCACCCCTAATGCTAACTCTCGATCATACCACCAAGGCTCTTCAAAATTTATATCAAATGAATTTGAACGCCTACCAACTTGAAAGCGTGTACGGAACTTTTGACCTCCCCCCTGAAATTTTGATTTTCCTCCATGCCAATCAAAATTCGTCTGACTAAATTCTATAAATCCAACGACTTCACTACCTGAGCTTACTCCTCCCCCAACTGAAAATTTTCCAGTGTTTGCTTCTTTTACTTCAACGCGCAAATTTTTTTCATTCGGGATATCGGTATCAGATGGAGAGAGATCAACAGCTTGAAAAAATCGAGTATTTTGCAATCTCATTTGACTGTTTTTCATGCTAACTGTATCGAATATATCTCCTGGTGCTAAAGATAATTCACGCAGAATGACGTTATTTTTTGTTTTAGAATTTCCTTTAATGTTTATTGAGTGTAAATAACATTTTTCCTTCTCTGTTATGCGAAAAATTACATCAATGTTTCCTGTATTAACATTTGGAATACGATCAACATGTACCTCTGTATCTAAATATCCTGCTTGGCCATAAAAATCACGTATGTTCTCACATGCATTATTAATTTTTGTTGGTGAAAATCTTTCCCCATTATTTATTTTTACTAATCGAAACAATCTATCTGCTGGATAAATTTCATTACCAGTTATGTTAATTTCTCCGAAATTATACAATTTCCCTTTGCTGATATTAAACGTCAGATTTATGGAATGTTTAGATGTCGAAAATTCAACATCCTTTTCATCTATCGCAACGTCCAAATAGCCATGATCTTTAATAAAAACTTTTAAGCGATTAATATCATCATTTAAAATATCTTTATTAAATGTTCCAGTCCCATTTAACCAAGACAACAGTGTCCAGGTTTTTGTTTGTATTACTTTTTTTAGTTTTTTGGATTTAATATCATCAATTCCTTTGAATTTTATTTTTCCGACGTGCATTTTGGGACCTTCATCAATAACAAGGTTAACATTGATACCTGATCCATCTTCTAGCTCCTCAACAGAGTAACTAATTTTAGCATATGGAAATCCTTTTTTTTGGTACAACTCTCCAAGCTTTTGCACATCCATATGTAATACATTTTCAGAATACACCCCTCCGCTAGATGTAGTAATTTCACGACGAATAACTTTACTTTTAACTTTTTTATTTCCGGAAATATTTAAATTTTTGACACTTAATTTCTGGGTAAGAATAAAAGTAACGTCATATTTACCATCTGACACTTGGTCTAGCCGAACTCGGACATAATCAAATAATCCAGTATTATATAGCGACTTAATAGAAGAATCAGCGAGATATTGCTTAAATTCTTTTCCTTTTTCTAACTGCACATGGGATTCAATCGCTTCTTGATTTATTCTCAGATTACCACCTTCATATATGTACTTAATATTCGACACAACTGGAACTTCATACGGCAACTTGCCATCATCCAAATCATTCCCAAATACATTCGTCGTCGCAAAAACAAACGATAAAAGAGCGATAAAATATTTTTTCATGTACACTTTAGTATCCTTTACTATTCATATGTTTCTAAGTCGATATAATTTTCAAATCTTGTAAGATTCTTTATAAATGTTAACGGAACTACCCCAACTGGCCCATTTCTTTGCTTAGCAATAATTAGTTCACGAGGTACAACATCTGATGAAAAATGCTGCTGTTGCTCCTGTGATTCATCACCATTAGATGATAACTGCTGCTTAGATAAAAGCATAACAACATCTGCATCCTGCTCAATAGCACCAGACTCCCTCAAATCCGATAGTCGCGGCTGTCTACGCTCTTTTTCTGATTCACGATTAAGCTGGCTCAAAACAATAACAGGGACATGCAATTCTTTAGCCATTGCTTTTATTCCTCTTGAAATCTCTGCAATTTGCTGCTCTC
Organism: uncultured Opitutales bacterium; assembly: GCA_964486285.1. Classification (GTDB taxonomy): domain Bacteria; phylum Verrucomicrobiota; class Verrucomicrobiia; order Opitutales; family JAIRKQ01; genus JAIDVZ01. The sequence continues at coordinate 11,842 of CAZALH010000009.1, forward strand.
GTGGCAACCTATTATCTCCATTAATCAATTGCAAATAATCAATAATCACTAACTTAACCGCTTCCTTACTTTGCAAACGACGAGCTTTTGCGCGCATTTCTAAAATATTTAAGTTCGTTGATTCATCTATCCATAACGGTGCGTCTTTTAACTCATTAGCGGCATGTATTAACGCTTCACTGGCCTTTTTAGAAATAAATCCCTCACGTAATTTGGTCATATTTACTCCCGCACGACCACACAATAGACGCATCGCTAATTGCTCAGCACTCATTTCTAAACTAAAAAATAATGTACCTGATGCATTGCGATCTTTCTTATTAGGTAATACGACGTTCTCAGCAATATTCATTGCTAAACTAGTTTTCCCCATTGATGGGCGTGCTGCGATGACAATCATATCTCCTTCCCGAAACCCAAAAAGCATCTTATCTAGGTCTGTAAATCCAGAAGGAATTCCAACGATATCACCTTTTCTTTGGAGCATCATCTGTAAGGTATTGACCGCTGCATCAAGAGGTTTATTAATACGCACAGCAGCATCACTTAACCGATCATCACTAATAGCAAAAATATCGTTCTCTGCTTGCTCTATGAAACTATCAAGGTCTTCATTATCACTATATGCCCGTGAAATATTCTTCATCGATACATCAATTACACGCCTAACGAGTTCTAAATCACGAACACGCTTTATGTAATGAACAATATGTGCAGGAGTATCAATGCGATCACACACACGATTAATGTATCCCACCCCTCCAATCCCTTCAAGTTGATGTCGACTGTCTAATTTATCACTTAAAATCAGTTCATTAACTGGAATATTTTCTGAAAATAAATCAACAATTGCCTGCCAGATTACTTTATGCGCTGGGACATAAAACGAATCTACAGTTATCTTGCCCTGCATGCAGACTGGAACAGTATCTTGTCCACCTTCTAAAATACAACATGCTAATAACGCCTGTTCAAAATCTACACTATGAGGCCGCGCACGCTCAAATAATTTACTTTTTTCAGATTCAGTAATACTATTGTTCCTGTTTTTGGTCCGTGTAACGACCATACGAGATCACATGTCAATTAATAGGATTTTCCGACACCACTTCTACAGGTAAATCAAACTCAACATCTTTATGCAGCTTTATCTTTACTATATGCCGCCCTAACTCTTTGATTGAATGTGCAGCAATCTGTTTTCTTGTAATTTCAATACCACCATCTGCCATTTTTGCACAAATATCAGATGGAGTAACAGCACCAAACATCTTGCCATTTTCTCCAGTTTTAACGGCAATAACGACTGAAATTTTTGATAATTTATCAACTAGTTGATTCGCTTCTTCTAACTCCCGTTGCTCCCGTATTGCACGTGCACGTTTAAGTGCTTCTATTTGTTTAGCACCTGCACGTGACATGACTATCGCTAACTTTCTTGGTAATAAAAAGTTACGTGCATAACCAGATTTCACTTTAACAGTATCACCTTCGCTACCTAAATTTTCTAAATATTTTAACAATAAAACCTCTGTTGTTGCCATAATAAAAATCTCACATATTAAAATGGTATATCCTCATCAATGTCCGTAAATTCTGCCACTGGTGAATGAACATTACTTTTCTTTTCTGATAAATCTTCAGCAAAATGAACCTCTCCAACCTCACCGCTGCCGCAAGCGGCTATATTAGGATCGCTATCCATACGAGAACCAATAAATTGAAAACTTTCAAGAACTACAACTACTTTATTCCGTTTTTCACCGCTAGCAGATTCCCACTGATCTAATCTTAATCGTCCTTCAATTAAGATAGCTCTTCCTTTAGTCATATGTTTACCAATCAGCTCTGCTTGTTTCCCGAAAGCATCAATATCAATAAACAAAGTCTCTTCTCGAACATTACCATCCGTCGATCGAGAACTTCTGCTAGCAGCTATCCCGAATTTACATATCGAAGCACCTGAAGGAGTAACCCGTATTTCAGGATCACGGGTTAAATTTCCTAAAAGAATAACTTTATTAAATGAAGGCATACTTAATATTTTAAACTTTAACAAACCTCAATAAAAATACGATTTATAGTTTTGTCTAGTCTAAGTTTCTCTTTGATTGCTTTTGGAACACTCACCAATGCAGAAAATAGTACTTGGATATACATCCCGCTGGTGTATTTTTTGTCAACTGCATATTTAAAATCTTTTTGTCCAAGGCTAATAAAGTCAGTTATTTCCCCTCCAAGGCCGGAAATTACACTCTTCAATTTATCAAAAATTGTTTCTATTGGCTCACCATATCCACGCAAATCCAGTATAAAGCTTGCCTTATAATTCCTCTTATTTTCCATAATTTATCTTATCGATTGATAGAATCAAAGAAATATTATTTATCTTTGTCAAGCAGTAGCTGTAAACTATTAAAAAATTCAGGCAACATTTTCTCAATGATTTCATTTTCGGATCGCGAAAAGTGCCCTAAAACATGATCTCTAAGCGTCATATCAGGATGATTTTTTGCACCAATGCCAATACGAAATCGAACAAAACCTGGCCCATTCTTTTCTAAAATATCTGCGACTCCGTTATGGCCACCGGTTCCACTGCGATAAGTAATGCGGAAATCACCAACTTTAAATGCAATATCATCGTAGACAACCACTACTGAATCTATAGAAACTTTATAAAATTGGCAGACTTTTTTTAGAGGACTACCACTGTCATTCATGAAAACGTTAGGTTTAACAAAAAAAACATCCCCACGAGTATCGGTTAATTTGCAAATATCAGACTGTAATTTTTTCTCTTTTTGCCAAGTACCCTTATGAAATGCACAAAAACATTCAATCAAATGCCTACCGGTATTATGTCTTGTTCCTATATATTCTTCCCCCGGGTTGCCCAATCCTACAACAATTCTCACGCTCATTTACGCTGAGTCAAAACTTAGTCTGTTGAATTTTCCGTGGAGACATTAGATGTTGCTGCAACCTCCTCTGTTCCCAATTCAGCACCACTATTTTCTTTAGTATCTTCCTCAACGTTCTTACATGAAACAACTGCTACATTAACGTTATCTACAAATTCTACACCATCTAAATGCGGTAAATTTTCAACGTGTATGATATCACCTACTTGCAGCTTACTAATATCGACTTTAATACTTTCCGGAAGATCTGCTGGCAAACATCTTATAATTAATTCATGTTTCGCAATATCCAACACACCACCAAAATCACGTACTCCTACTGATTCTCCAATAAATTCCACAGGTACAGCCGTCGTCATCTTTTCTGTCCTCGATACCTCATGAAAATCTACATGTAAGAAACGATCTGTAATTGGATCACGCTGCATATCAGCGATAGTAGATAAGATAGATTCTTCCTTGTTTTCTGGAAATTCTATACTAATTAATGAAGCTGACTGCCCTTTTTCGCGCAACAATGACCTAAAATCCTTTTCATCTAATGAAAGTGATTGTGTTCCAGATTTGCCATATACAACTGCTGGAATACGCCCAGCACAACGTAATTTACGAATATATTGACGACCAGTCTTAGTTCTTTTCTCTACGGATAATTTTAATTGTTTCATGGCGATATTAATGCTCTATTCTTCGAAAATACTGGTTACCAATAGATCAAATACTATGAAAATCAACTAAAAAAATTATAAAATATAATTAACTTGGTAATAAAAATTGAAATTTTGATCCAAAAAACTAAACTTGTAGCAACAAGTATGAAAGAATTACCCATTGTATACAATATAAATAATAATTTTGCTCCACACTGTGCAACTAATATAGCTTCTCTGCTAAAAAATTCATCCGATAAATATTTAATTCATTTCTTTATCATTTCAGATTCACTTTCTGAAGAAAATAAAAATAATCTACTAAAAACCTCTCAATTAAAACAATCACTGTTAACATTTATAGATATTGATCCTAATAATAACGAATTTAGTAGATTTTTTGTAAAGCCAGCATGGGGACATTCGATTTTTTATCGTCTTAAAATCCCGTCCCTATTAAAAGATTACAGCAAAGGAATATACCTTGATTCTGATACAGTAGTTACATCTGACATAACTGAGTTATTTGAAATTGACATTTCCAACTATCTTTTAGGTGCAGTAGATGAATATGAATTAATGCCCACAATAGCTGAACAGCAGTCAAAAAAATTAAACCTACCAGTAAATCTTGGATATTTTAATAGTGGAGCATTGTTGCTTAATTTAGATAAGATGCGAGAAGAAAAACTTGAACAACAATGTATCGATCTATTAAGTTCCGATATGCATCCACTATTATCATTCCCAGATCAAGATGCATTAAATATTATCACAAATGGAAACTTTTTACACCTACCTATTACATGGAATTTTCAAGTCTTTTCATTAATAACTAACCCTAGTTTTAATAAAGATCAAAAACTACCAAAAATAATCCACTTTTCTGCTGAATCAAAACCTTGGGACTCAAAATTGAAACAGTCTTCATATCCAATTTTATTGGAAAAATTTACGGTCAAAAAACAGCGGTTATATGACAACGAATATTTTAAATATCGCGCATATACTCCATGGAATAATTGCAAGCAAAATATATTGCAACGAATTTTCTCATTACTACAAAATACTTTCATAAAAAAACTTAGTTTTAAACTAAAAAGACTAAAACCCGAGGATGTATAACGTTATAGATATTGGATCAAGTTCAATTAAAGCTTCAATATATGAGCAAATATCCAATAACAGTTACCATGAAAAAATATTTACAACTAACGACATTAGACTATTAAATCAAGACTCATACATAACATCACAAATTCAAAAAAATGCACTTGAAATTTTACAAAAACTACTGACAATCGGAAAGAAAAATAACGCAATTAAAAACATTTGCATTGCGACGTGTGCTATGCGCTCAGCGGTAAACGCTGATTCTTTTATTATTAGCACGAAACAAACACTGAATTTGCCGATACATGTACTTACAGGCATACAAGAAGCAACGCTAATTGCTCATGCTATACAACAACTGGAAAATGTTCATTCATTTTTTTCATTTGATATTGGTGGTGGAAGTGTAGAATTTAATATCCTTGATAAGAATTTATTAATTTACTCATCAAGTAAAAATATTGGAACGATCAACATAAAACAACACCTCCAACGTAATTATTTGTTAAACAGTTTTGCAAACATTCAAGATTTTTGTTTAGAGAATATAAAAGAAATATATACTAATTTTAATCTAATAGAATATCCGCTAATATGCACAGGAGGTTCTTTATTGATTGCAAAAAAAATCTTAGGTAAAAATAAAGACAATAAACTATCTTATAGAGAAATATATGAACTTTATCAAAAGATACAAAACATGAACATTTCTGAGCGAATAAATTTTGGAATTCCATCCGGGAAAAGTGATATATTTGATATTGCTTTAGCTATTGTTTTAATAATGTTACAATTAACATCTCGCCAATATATTACAATATCACTTGCAAATGTACGCCATGGAGTAGTGCTTCATCACAAATGTTTTTAACAAAATCTATGACCAAGATAGTCATTGCAGATATAAACACACCCATTCGCGCCGATAAGTTTTTAGCTTCTCAGTACTTAAACATTAGCAGAATGCAGATTAAAAAAACGTTCGATAATAATCAAATCCTATGCAATGGTGAAGTAATAAAACCAAAATATTTACTTAAAAATGGTGATATTTTAGAATTTGACAAGATATACTGCCCTGAAATCACTGCCATTCCCCATCATATTCCATTGGAAATTTTATATGAAGATGAACATATTATTGTAATCAATAAACCAATGGGAATAGTTGTACATGCTGGAAATGGAACAATTTCACCGACACTCGTTGAAGGGGTTCTAGCACATTGTAACTTAAGTAAACTTGGTGGAACTATTCGACCAGGAGTAGTGCATAGATTAGATAAAGACACCACTGGCGCCATAATATTTGCTAAAACTGATGAAGCTTATTTACACTTAATACAATTATTTGCGGAACATAAAATTCATAAACAATATTTAGCGATCGTATGTGGAAGTTTTGATATATTTAGTGGCACAATTAATAAGCCAATCGGTCGCCACAAAACAATCAAAACAAAGATGTGCATACGCTCCGATGGTCGATCAGCGCTTACTGACTGGACGGTCTCAAAGGTGTTTAAACAAAAATTTTCCCTTTTAAAAATAAATATTCATACTGGGCGCACTCATCAAATTCGAGTACATTTATCAAGCATTGGGCACCCTATTTTAGGTGACCTTACTTACGGTTACAACCGCAATTTTGATGATCAAATTTATTTTGAATATCCTCTTTTGCATGCTCAAACCCTACAATTTAATCATCCAATTACAAAACAACCAACCACAGTTTCAGCTCCCTTATCATCGTATTTTCAGAGTGCATTGAGGGAATTAAATATAACTAGCTAATTTAATTAAAAAACAAAAGGCAAACAAAAATATATTAAATCTCTGCAAAAACTAAAACTTATAGATCAATACCAATTATATTTTAAATGAACTGCGTAGCTATTAAACGTAGACATACCTAAATGATATAATTCCTCCTTAGAAAGCGTACTTAAATTTTCCCACCCTGTTCGGGGATCTAAAATCTTTTCTTGAGGCAAAGACATAATGCGTTCTTGCAATATAAGCAACCTCTTTAATGCAGGTACTATTTCAGATTCGGTTAATTTACAAGTACAATAAATTTCTTCTAACTTTTTAATGTCAATTTTGATAAAAGCATCACACATATCTACATCTATAAACGGAGGGAAGCAATAATTTGTATACGTAATACAGTCTACTGAATGCAACAACTTAGCTAACATATTGCAAAAAACATAATTGTGTTCTTCATAAAATTTCGTCACAAACCCATCTTCTAAATCTATAAGCGTATTAGGAATATCGCTAGCTAATTTTCGATTATTCGTCGGGAAACAAAAATCATGGTCAATTCCCCATGGACACCCCAAATGATCATACAAAATATTATAATTATGCCTATCTGCTACCCCAAGTCAACAATCTTGTAATTGTAACCAAGTTAAGCGTCTAATATTTTCAGCAGTCATTTTTAAATGACCTTTTCTCAATCTAGGCATTGACCAAACCACTAAATTCGACTTATTAGTAATTATTGCAGGGATCATTGGTAACATTACTTCTGGAGCACCAAGTTTTAGCATCAACTTTTGCACTGCTTGAACAGCTAAAGTCCGTCTGTAACTTCCGGTACGACTACCAATGCTAACAAATTGTATTTTTTCAGAATGCCACCCAGATATCGGATCAAAATATCTTCCATAAAATTTGTCATAACGAACAGCAATTCTATCAGCACCATCATATGCACAAAATACCTTATTAGAGTTACCCTTCGCTAAGAACTTTAATTTTAGTGATTTAAGATTTTTTAAACATATAGCATCAATCAGCATTAAAATATGTTCCGTTAAAATAGTAATATTGATACTCTGCTGTAAACCACGCAAAAATTCAAAACCAACTATTTTATCCGTTTTTGATCTTACTAGACTACTAACAGAATCAAAATCACTTAAAGCGTAACATTTATCATTAACTTTAATACGAGGCGTACTACATAACGTTGATAGTGTATCATGAACCCCTCTTAATTCATTATTATTAAAACGATGGTAATTATCTTTAATTAATTTACTAATTTTAACCAACACTTTAAATAATTGTGTCTCACTTTGGCATAAAGTATTAACATCAACAATATTTTCATACAAATTAGATACTAATGACAAATATTTTGATAAATCCGGTTTGCTTTTTCTTAAAAACATCAATACAATAATTGTATTGCATTATTAACTAATAATCAATATTAAACCACGTCAGTACTTAACTATAATTATTCTTAATGCAGCTGCCACAATTCAGTAAAAAAACTGCAAAATAAAACGGGATTCCAATAAAATTGGACAAAGAAACGATTCTAAACAACAAATAAAAAATTTTTTGAAGTAAGTTTATTGAAATTTTAAACCTAATTTTACTATTTAAGGTTAATATCCCTTTAATTACATACCAAAAAAAACTTAAACACATATCTTTTTTTGTTAAAAACAAGTATTGACAAATAAATTAAAACAACAATAAATAACACAAAAATATATAAAGCTAGCTATAACTAATGTGGCCGATTTAAAAGTTTATAATCAAAAGAATAATGTAAAATGGAAGCTACACGTACACAATATAGCAATCCAAATAACCAGTTAGCAAATTTAGATCCTAACCAATTATGCGAATTATTAGAGTCAGCTGAGAAAGGCAAGATCGCCTACATGAGTATGAGGAAGGACAATATTTGGAGAAGAATTCATACAAGCAATGATCAGGACATATTGAGATTATTATCCATAACACATACAGCATTAGTATTCCCTAACGTTAAAAACTTAGAACAGTCTATAAACAGTCGCACATGTGAAAAATTGGATACAGCATTAAGTAGTACACGTACTTTAGCGTGCGACTCAAGAATTGCATTATCACCGTCTACAAAAGAGAATCTTAATATTAATGATACGACCAAGAAAGATGCTATAGACGCTATTGATGATATAAATCGACGCGGGATGATTATTATTGCCGATATGCAACAGAAAAATAAACACGATGTATTAAATACTGATGATGATATGCCAGCTCGACTGTTAAATTATATATATGGTAGTAAATTTCAAGATTGGGCTAATAAAGGTAAAGTTCAAGGTTCTAATGATAAACAGAACAAGATCAATCCATCAAGGTTCCATTGCGGTATCGTATATGAAGGATATAATCAAATCGCTACTAAAACTTGGAATAATGGAATAACTTATTGTAAAAAAGCTCCTAATAGTGGTGAAGCTGTAGCTATCATTAGCATAGGTTCAATGCCCAATAGAAAAAAGGAAAATTTTACTTTGGAAAAAGCTAACGGTTTAAGAGAGAAATTTAAAAAATTATGTGCTAGTACTGATGAAAATGTCCGCCGGATAGTTGGAACTATGTGTACACTTATATCCCATGGGCATTTATTTAACCCAGACCTTTTAAAGGAATTTTTAAAAAACTTTACTGAAAAAACAGAAAAAACATTTATTGAAATAATGAATTTAACAAAGGTTAATAAGGAGAATATGGAAACCGTTTCATGGACAAAAGAGGAGTTAGAGTGCATGTTTGGAACTCTACCAATAGATAAAAAAATTAACAAAGCAAAAGCTGAAGGGAAAGTTGAAGGCATTGTTGAAACTATTGAAGCAACACCTGGTGATGATATTAGGACTGCAGTTTGGAAGTCCTTAAAATTAGATGATAAAACTAGAAATACTGTAATAACAGAACTTAACAAGCGTGGAATTATAATTGAAAATATAACTAAGCAACCAAGTGGACAACACAAAGCAAAAACAAGATAGCACAGATTAAAGCAATAACTGTTACTGATGCAATATAAAACACAAATTCAGTAACAGTTACTTAATAATAAAAGGCACATTTAAATTACAATATGCTACCACAAAGATAATAGATATTATGTTAGTATTAATATAGTTATATTTATTGGTGTTGTTTGTGTTAAAAGCAAGCCTATGGCGAACATTCAGCAAACAAAGGTAGCTCTAGTGGAAATATATTATTTCCGTATAGAAACTATTCACCAAAAATAAAGATAACAGTTACTCTTTACATAATTGATCTAAAATATGAAGAGACTCCTGCACATCAGCAGGGTATTCTTCATCAGCGAGTAGATGCTGAACACATTTATTGATCCCCTCTCGAGAATCTTTATTTACTGCACCTGATCTTATTAATTTTATAAGATCTTTAATTAAAGTATTCCAATGAGCCATTAAAGGTTCTGAATTGCGAATACCTCTAAGAGAGCTTACTAGCAATTCACGTGCATACGGCACAAGTGCCTCATCACCAAATACTGGACGATATTTCTCGCCAATAACGGCAAAAGTACTAAGTATCGTTTGCTTTACTGGATCACTTTGCTGAGGCACTAGGATATGTTCTCTAAAAAGGGACCTCATTATATCAGCACGTCTTAACGGTGGCATTTCACAGTGCATAATCCCTTGTATCGCTAATTCACGTAATATACTACGTATTTCAACATCTACATAAGGATTATTAGATTTGTTATAAATTAGCCTAAAAAAATCTTCTTGTTGGTCTTTAGGACATGATAATGGTTCATGACCATTTATATTTAAAATAAATCTACCAATAATATAGCAAGAAAGAGCTTTAAAATCTTTTAAAGCCGGATCAATTCTATAGTCTAACGGTGGAACAAACATTTTACTAAAAAAAAAGCGAATCAAGATACGGAGAATCTTTAGGAAAATTATCTATAATATAAGCAATATCACGAACTAGTGCTTTTACTCCATAGGAAGGTATTTCGTTAATAAAATGTTGAGCAATGCTATAACTTTTACCTTTGCCATAAAAAATTTCAAGTGCCGCTTTGTATGATTCTTCATTAAATTCTTCCGCTTTTGTTGCCTTTGCAGCAATGGGTGATAAAATACTCTCTAACCTTTTTTCTGAATACTCCTCAAATTGCTGATTTATAATACTTGCAGGTATAATAGATTTTTCTACAATACTTCTTTTATCCAAATCTACTTCTGAAGTTTCTGTAGCTTCAACATGCATCGGTACCTCCAAGTCATTCTTTATTTTAACTTGATCATTTATATCTTTCTCTGATGAATTTCCTTGTATATGTTCGATATACATTTTTTCTGGAGATCTTTGTACATTATTTATACCGTCCATATTCCTCTTTCCTTATTTTTAAATCCTAATCTTAACATAAGAAATTACAATTTTTTCTTAAATGTCAAATCTTCATATCTACTTCTATCAAACCATTTTTATCAAAGCATTTTAAACATAATTATGACAGCACTTTTATCCAATCATTTGTCGTTATTAATGTATCCACTAACCTATCTGACAAAACACTATTGATAATACAAGTTTGCTTCATTCCACCACTGTTTTGTGGATTTTCTAAATTGTACAGATATGCTGCAAATTCTATATCGCTTCCAATTTTAACAACGTTTTCTTTCTCAATAGCATATAACGGGTATGAAGGACTCGCAGCAGGATTATTAAATTGCAACGCAGCTGCAGCTGCATGTTGTATCGGCTGAAATGTTCGAACAATATCATAGTGATTTGACAAATCTTTTCTATATTTTTCCACACTTTCACTGTCCTCACTACCATAGCCCAATAACTGCGCATTAATCGCATCAATCGTTAGAATATCTCTTTTATCTGCAACTTCACCACCAAATTTTCCAAGATATTCATATTCATTATTATGCTCTTTTGGTAGTATTGCTTTAACTGTTGCTGCACCCTCAACAGGACCATTATGTACAATACTAAACACGTCATAATCAGACACATAATACCTTTCTTGCTGAGCTCCTCCTTGGATCTTATCATTTGTGACACCACTTGCTTTATCAGCATCTTCAGCTTTAGTAGGCCCAAGAACCTTTGTTGCTTCTGCAATAAAAGAACTAAACGCAATATTTTCATGAAAAATACTTAAATCCTTAATTTCTGTCCAACCCTTTGAGTCACCGTCTGAATCTTTTGCACACTTCAAAAGAGTTGAATTCTTCTGACTTATATTGCTCTTAACTGCTTCTAAAGCCGCTTTTTCAATAGCACTTTCATCTTTTATTTCATCTTTTAAAGCAACTTGATAACGATATTCTTCATTACCAATTTTAAATTTACCTTGATAAATATAATGTTCTTTGCCCTCTATAGTGAGTTTTAAATAATATTCTGCACCGCCATTCTCTTTAGAATGCTCAACGTCTTTTTCAGCAGCATCTCGAGCATTCTCATCTGTAGCAATATTTCGTCTAGAAAATTCTGGATTTGAAGGTACTAACCCCTTAGTAAAACCAAAATAACTACTTTTAGCGTGACAGCTCATTGGTTTGGGAGCATATTTGTCAGGATGTTCCAAAACTCCTTTCTCCCCCAATGAATCAACATTTACGCCACACATAATTACTATGTCGCCATTCTTTTCCGCTCTTGTTTGACAGGCCTTAACAAAATCAAGATCGAAAGGAATGCTACCTTTACTAGCAAAATTATCAGAGTCTTTAATTGAAAAACATTTATCTCTGTTAATAGATGGATTATAACAATTAACAATTTGCTTAATTGAATTTTGTTCTATTTCTTTTAATTTTGGGTTTTCTCCTAATGTTTCTCTTACACCTACTTTAATATTTTTCCCTTCATTTGTCTCAGTTGCAATATATTCTTCAGTATTCATCGCTTTACGGAACTTTTGATAAAACTCTTGATAAAACTTTTGATAAAAATCTTCCGAGTGTCCTTCACCCACTAAGACTTTTGCCATAGCATCTGAAAAATCACGACCAACAGTAATACTTGCAGTTTTAAATGGATCAAATGCCTCCATGACTTCTGTTGACCGCCCTTCAAGGGAAGTACCTTTAAAAAGAGTTTGGGAAAATCCAATTTGGTCATATCCATCTTTTTTTTGCGTAATTGCTCTTTTATATGCTGTAGCTAAAGCTTTAGCCGATTCTGGTGTTATATTTTCTCCAACTCCATTCATATTATTGCATCCTCCCAAACAAACGAATCTGCCGAAATTGTAAACTTCCCCCGAAATTTTTGCAAATTAAAATTGAAAAACTCTAAATTTAACACCAAAAATTTAACGATAATTTACTTAGAGAATTACTCTGCAATGTAACAAAATTTAAAATCGTTATCGTAAAACCACTCGAAAATTTTCTTAATCTAAAGTATTGACTCGTGAAAATTTGTTCTCTTAATGAGCCACAGTTTAAATATTGTTGTTATTCTCTTTTTTAAGAGGCAGCACAATAGTTTGGATTTCAATATAAGTATTGTCCTTTTAACGGCGAGATAGCTCAGTTGGTAGAGCAGAGGACTGAAAATCCTTGTGTCCCCAGTTCGATTCTGGGTCTCGCCACCACCTGTAAAGCTTTATAATTGATAGCTAATTAAAAAATATGGAACTTAGAATAGGTACAGGATATGATATCCATAAGTTGGTTCCTAAACGCCCATTAATTTTAGGCGGTATAAAAATTGAACATCCAACCGGATTAGCAGGACATTCTGACGCCGACGTTGTTATACATGCATTAAGTGATGCAATATTAGGTGCACTGTCCATGCCGGATATTGGCACATATTTCCCTGACAATCAAAAAGATACACACAATTTAAATTCAAAACATATTTTATTATTTGCCAGATCAAAAATGTATGAATACGGTTTTAAAATATCAAATGTTGATCTAGTAATTATAACAGAAGAACCAAAACTTTTTCCATTTTATGGTAAAATAAAAAATTCACTAGCTAATATTTTACAAATATCTCCTAATCAAATAGGAATAAAAGCTAAAACAAATGAAAAAATGGGCATAATTGGTGCAAAGCAAGCAATAGCAGTTATCGCCAATGTATTGTTGCAAAAATCTTAAACTAAAAATTTTATTTCTTTCTGTGTTAGTTTCATTTAAAAGAATTTTATGTTTAAGTTTTTTAAAAAATTTTCTGAAACAACATCTCAAACTACCAAAGGGTTATTTAAAAATTTAAGTACGGTATTCTCATCAAATAAATTAGATGATGTGACTATAAATAGTATAGAAAATGCTTTATATTCTGCTGATTTTGGTACATCAGTTACACAGGAAATAATTACTAATATTAAAAATACTTATAAAAAAAATAAACATTTATCTGCAAAAGAAGCACTAAATTTAACAAAACAAATAATAATAGAAAAACTTCAAGGTTCTGAAGCAAATATTCCACAAAAAAACGATTCCGTCCAAGTAATATGTTTGATTGGAATAAATGGATCAGGGAAAACCACAACTGCTGCAAAATTAGCTCAATACTATATAAATAAGAATTGTTCCACAATACTTGCTGCATGCGATACTTTTAGAGCAGCAGCCAACGAACAAATAAAAATCTGGGCAAATCGCCTAAAAGTAGACATCGTAAGTGGACAAAATGGCGGTGATGCTGCTGCAATAGCTTACGATGCTTATCAATCTGCACGCGCCAAGAAAAAAGATTTTTTAATCGTGGATACAGCTGGCAGATTACATACTAAAACTAATCTTATGAATGAGCTAAAAAAAATCACCAAAATTCTAAGAAAGTTTGACGAAAACATTAACATTCACAATTGGTTAGTATTGGATGGAAATATTGGCATGAATTCGCTAGAGGTCGCTAAAAGTTTTAACAATGAAATTGGGCTTAATGGAATAATCATAACTAAACTTGATGGCAGTAGTCGCGGGGGAATAATAGTAAGTATATACCGCGAACTCGCTATTCCCATAGTATTTCTCGGTACAGGTGAAACTACAGAAGATCTAGAAGAATTTTCGATCAAAAAATATGTAGAATCTATTTTTTAAAAAAAATTACACTATTGCCCTCATCAAAATCTTTGTTAGCTTAAAAAAAATGAACAACAAAGAAATTAATGTAGAAGACGCTAGCAGGATATATTTATTGCCAAGTTTTTTTACAGCGGCAAACCTATTTTTCGGATTTTTAGCAATAATTAGGTGCATACAAGCTAGATATTGCACATCATCAGATATTATGGCAGCAGATTTTTATACACAGGCTGTTTGGTTTGTATTGTTATCTGGCATTTGTGATTCTCTTGATGGTCGTGTTGCAAGGTTAGGAGGCAAAGAATCACTATTCGGAAAAGAATTTGATTCTATTGCTGATGCAGTTTCATTTGGTGTTGCTCCTGCTTTAATGGTGTTTTTCATGATATTATCCCCAACTGAACAATTTCCATTCTTTAGACAAGTAGGATGGATAATTGGATTCATATATCTTCTATGTGCAGGTGTACGATTAGCACGCTTTAACGTTATTACGCATCCACTACTCCCAAAATCGGAACAAGATAGAAATAATTACGATTTTTTAGGGTTGCCTGTTCCAGCTGCTGCAGGAGTAATCGTTTCACTCGTACTTGTGCTTAATCGGTATGATTTGCGCTCACTGGCATTAATATTGCCACCATTAATGCTTTTAATAGCATGGTTAATGATAAGTAATATTCGATACCCAAGCTTCAAAAAAGTTGACTGGGACACACAAACCAAATTAAAAACATTTATAAGTGGCATAGCAATTATTGCACTAATATCTTTGATCGAAGGGCTTGCATTAGCTATAATTTTTCTTAGCTATGTATTCTACGGAATCTTTCATCATATTGCATGCAATAAAAAATCAAAATCCTCCTAATGCCAACATTAATAAGTACATTAAAGAAATCTGAAAATTTCTTAAAACAAAAAGGGATATCAAATGCCCTTTTCAATGCTGAAATATTATTTGCAAATGCATTAAATTGTAAGCGCATCGATTTATATTTACGCTACAACTATAATTTAACTGACGAACAATTAGCAACAATACGTACGTTACTTACCCGTCGTGCGCACAACGAACCCTTGCAATACATAATAGGAGAATGGCCATTTCATGAATTGTCGTTATTCGTCGATAGAAGAGCACTGATCCCAAGGCCAGAAACAGAATTTTTAGTAGAATTACTTATATATTTTTTTAATAAACAAAAATACAATAATATTAAAATATTAGACTTAGGAACTGGCACTGGAGCGATTGCATTATCTCTTGCTAAAAGTTTTCCTAAATCACATGTAACAGCGACGGACATCAGTACAGATGCACTATCTTTGGCAAAAAAAAATGCGATTAAAAATAACATTAGCAATATAACTTTTCTTCGATCTGATTGGTATTCAAATATTAACGATACGTTTAATTTAATTGTATCTAATCCTCCATATTTAACACATACAGAATGGGAAAATACTCAACCAGAAATAAAAAACTTTGAACCCAAAATTGCACTAGTCGCTGACAATGATGGCAAATCAGATTTAATACAAATTATAAAAAATTCTCATGAATTCTTAAAAGAAAAAGGTGTATTAGTTTTAGAAACTGGTGATACGCAGCATGACGAATTACTAAATATTGCGTCTCAATGGTTTCAACATTCAAAATCGATTAAAGACCAATTCGGGAGAAATCGTTTTCTTTTCTTTAAAAGGAGCTAACAATTCTTAAATCTAAAGCTGAATAATTGGAACATTCCATTCAAAAAGTAATTCCGCTACTAGCGGATCATTGTTATAATCATAGTGATATTTTATCGATTGTATCCCTGCTGAAGCGAGCAACTTAGCACATTGCAAACAAGGATAATGTGTAACATAAGCTGTTGTTTTCAAAATACTCACACCTCGTTTAGCAGCATCAGTAATAGCATTTTGCTCCGCATGAATAGTTGCTTGTTCGTGATTATCTCTAATACGAGAAATATGCGGAGCTCCAGCTACAAAACCATTATACCCTGCAGCAATTACACGATGCTTACACTCCCCATTAGATACTAAAACACATCCAACATGTAAACGTCCACAATTTGAACGCGATGAAATTAACAACGTAGTTGCCATAAAATAATCATCCCAATCAGGACGATAATCTGTATCTTTAATACTGTCTACTACGGAAATAATTTTATTAGTTAACACTTTCTCAATATTCATACATCTTGCTTTATATTTTATTTTGGTAACGTTGCCTCATAGCTTCATACATTACAACTACTGCTGCGTCATTAACATTTAAAGAATCCGAATGTCCAAACTGAGGGATACTTACATTAACGACACAATCGTCTTTTAACCAAAAATCAGATAAACCATTGTGTTCCGATCCAACAACAATAGCTAATGGATTTCGCATATCAACATTCCAATAACATGTTGAAGTGGAAGGGGTTGTTGCCAACATTTGCATCCTTTTCTCTATTAAAAAATTACGAACAATACATTCTTCTGCTAAAATAACCGGCAAAGAAAATAAGGCTCCTTGCGACGTCCTTACAACATTATGATTAAAAATATCTGTAACAGGATTACAGATAATCATAGCATCGACATTAACAGATTCCGCTGACCTAATAAGTGCCCCTAAGTTACCTGATTTCTCAATGCCATCAACTACTAAAATCAGAGGATTATCACTTAAAACAATATCATTAATATCCGTTTCCCAAGTTCGACAAACACCTAAAATACCATCACAACCATCCCTTACACTAATTTTTTTAAAAATTTCCGGAGTTACTTCAAATACTGGAACATTAGCCTTATATACTTCATACACTAGAGTAATAAAATTATGATCCCTAAAAAATTTAGGACAAAAGAACAAAAATTCACACACAATATTATTATTTAATGCTCTAGTTAATTCACGAAATCCCTCAACAATAAACATCTTAAATCGTTTACGTTTCGACCTATCTCGCAATTTTACTACAAACTTCACCTTTGGATTTTGCTTGCTGATAATTTTGTCAAAATTTATCATCTGCGATGTCCTCAGCAATAATTTTATAGGTCAACTCAGAAGCT
This sequence comes from uncultured Opitutales bacterium, assembly GCA_964486285.1. Taxonomy (GTDB): domain Bacteria; phylum Verrucomicrobiota; class Verrucomicrobiia; order Opitutales; family JAIRKQ01; genus JAIDVZ01. Next base: position 29,506 of record CAZALH010000009.1, read on the forward strand.
CCACAATTACTTTTATACCAAAGCTTTAAAACTTTTTCTAATTGCATCCTTTTCTGTTGGTCACTAGCTAAGGTAGCAATAGATTGAATCGCTTGAACATCGTCTACAACTTTAATTGCCCCACCTAATGCTTCAATCGATTGACAAATTGACACAAAATTGCTCATATATGGACCATATACCATCGGGATTCCATGAGCTGCAGCATCTAATGGTGACTGCCCTCCTCTATTTTTTAGTAGGCTTTTACCTATAAAAACAATATTTGCCACACTCGTTAAATGCGACAACTCTCCAGTAGTATCAACAAAACAAATATCAACTATATTTTTTGCTCTACCTAATGAACGCTGATGCCAACTAAATTCACTGCTTTTTAAAATACTTAATATTTCATGTCTTCTTTCTGCATGCCTAGGAACTAACAATAAATGCCACTTCTCAGCTGAAGATCGACGTATTGTTCGCAAACATTGAATTAACACACTTTCTTCACCCGGCCATGTTGATGACCCTAATATTATGTTAGCATCAACAGGAAATCCCAATTCTGTTTTTAAGTTTATTAATTCCTCTTCAGTTATATTAGGTACATCTATATCAAATTTTAAATTTCCAGTAAGTTGCAGCTTTTCACGACCAATACCGATATCTAAAAACCGCCGATTATTTGTTTCACTGCATGCACAAATTTTTTTCAACATACTAAAAACCCACTTCGCAATACCTGGATTTTTCAGATAAAAATTATACGTTCGATCTGATAAACGAGCATTTACCAAAAATACTGGAACATTACGATTTTTTGCTTGCTGCAGATGCTCAGGCCATAACTCTCCTTCCATCAATAAAACAACATCTGGTTGAATACGTTCCCAAGCTAAAAAACTAAACAACCAAAAATCCCATGGAAATAAACCAACAAATGTGACTTTCTTTCCATACAATTGCTTAGCTAAAAAATATCCCGTACTTGATGTTGTAGTTAAAAAAATTTCAAAATGCCCATCTTGTCCAAAACAATCAATTAATTTTTCTATTGCCTTAACTTCCCCAACACTTACTGCTTGCAACCATATTCTAGTCTTCTTTCCTTTTGGTATAATTGGAAGCCACCCAAGCCGATATTTAAAATCTATCATATATCCACCGCGCTTCCACATACGATAACCATAATACGGCATCAACAGTATAAAAATCGGCAAAAATAATATCCTATATAACCAAATCCACATAACTTATTACCCAATTCTTAACGGCATAACTACACACAAAAAGCTATCTAATGTTTTAAAAACACCAGGGCTTAGTTCGTCCTTAAACTCAAAATATACTTCATCTTGCACTAATGCCTTTAATGGATCACATAAAAAATTTGGGTTAAAAGCAATTTCTACTTCTTGTCCATCATACACAATTGCAATTTTCTCATGAGATTGACCATACTCCGCACTTGCAGCGGAAATTTCTAAAGTATTTGATGAAAAATGTAATTTTACAGAATTTTTATTCTCACTTGCTACTAATGCTACTCGTTGAATACTTTCTAATAAAAGCTGTCTGTCTAACTTCACACGATTCTCAGTTACTTGCGGGATCACTTGCTTAAAATTTGGATAATTGCCGTCAATCACTTTTGACACTATACTGATGTCTCCAATTAACCCTGGAGTATTAGTTTCCTTTACTCCGATTGAAAATATTACCTGACTTTCCTCAAGTGAAAATTTTACAACCTCTCCTTGCCCTAGTAACCTTTCTATTTCTGCTATTGTTTTCGACGGAACAATGACGTTTACCAAAGAACTATCGCTATTCATCTCTCTAGTTACCATGCTTAACCGGCGACCATCAGTTGCAACAACTGTTAACATACCATCTGCCAAACTAAAATATACTCCATTCAAAATATACCGATTACCATCATGAGATTGAGCATAAGAAACATTCTTTAGTAGCCTCAAAAACTCATCTTGTGGGATTGAATGTTCTTCACTTTGAGCATTTCCAGATAACACAGGAAAATCGTCAGCTGGCAACCCAGTTATTTCAAAATGAGAATTACCAGATGATAAATGAACGCGAGAATCCTGAACTTCGAAATCTATAACAGATGCTGGCATTGCTCGAATAATTGTAGCTAATTTTCTTGCAGGAAGTGTAATCTTGCCTGGAATTTTAATATCAGCCTTTACTTGACAACGGATTCCTAAATCCAGACTAGATGTTGTAAATGTAATTCTGCCATCAGATGCCTCAATCAAAACATTATTCAAAATCGGCAACATTACTTTCGAAGCAACGACATTAATTCCCTGCTGTAAACCATCCACAAATGCACTTTTTTCTATAGAAAACTTCATAATCTCGACTTTACTTGACAGTAAAACTAACTTTAATCTTGGAAAAAACAAGACGACAATTTGATTTAGATAAAAAAATATCGTGGATACAAAACATAACCCAGAATTCATCAATAAAACAATTAAAGCTTTTCGTAAGTTGAAAGTGGATGTAGATATGCATGATCGTTTGTATTATCGTGAAAATAATCCACAAATTTCTGATTTTGAATACGACTGCTTAAAATCAGAACTCATTAGACTTAAACAAGTTTTAAAAAATGTCGGGATTGATACAGAGGAAGATAAAATAGGAAATGATTTATCAAGTAACTTCAAAAAGCGCAAACACATAACTCCCATGCAGAGCTTAGCAAATACTTATTCATACGAAGAATTAATAGCATTCGACACAAGAATAAGTAAGCAGCTTGATAATAAAAATTTTAGTTATGTTGTAGAACCCAAAATTGATGGTATCGCTATCAATTTAATATACGAACATGGATCACTGAAATATGCTTTAACCCGTGGAGATGGAATCATTGGGGATGACGTAACCAATAATATTTTAACAATTAATCAACTGCCTACCGAACTTTCAAACTGCCCAGATTCAATTGAAATCCGCGGAGAAGTATTCATCGACGAACAAACATTTGAATCTGAGAACAATTACCGACATATTAACGGATTAGAAGAATATGCTAATCCTCGCAATTTAACAGCTGGCACAGTAAAATCTTTAGAAATCAGTGAAGTAAAAAAAAGGAATTTACAAGCAATTTTTTACGCTATTGGATATTCATCTGATGATCGTTTTGTTACACAAATGGAGGTCTTAGAGCAATTACACACTTGGCAATTTCCCTCGCAAGAATACTACTGGTTTGCCAAAGATATCGACAAAGCATGGGATTACATCTTGCAACTAAGCACTGCAAAAAAAAAGTTAAAATACTGGACTGATGGAGCAGTTTTAAAAATCAACGAACTTAATCTTCACAAATTATTAGGTTCTACAGCGAAAGCCCCACGATGGTCTATTGCTTACAAATTTACCCCAACACGCGTTTCAACAAAATTACAAGATATTATTTTACAAGTAGGCCGTACCGGTATTGTTACTCCAGTAGCAATTTTATCTCCTGTAGAAATTGATGGTAGCATAGTATCTCGAGCAACATTGCACAACGCTAATGAAATTACGAAAAAAGATGTACGAATTGGAGACTACGTTTTTTTAGAAAAAGCCGGTGAAATCATCCCAGCAATAGTTTCTGTAGATAAAAGCAAACGGAGTGACAATAACCAACCATTTCATTTCCCCAATTTATGTCCATCATGTAAGCAAACACTAGTTCACATTGATTCTGAAATTGCCTGGAGATGTATAAATCCCCGTTGCCCTGAACAGATTAAAAGTAAAATCATGTACTTCGTATCTAAAGAAGCGATGAATATTAATACCCTTGGAGAAGCTATAATACAACAATTAATTGAAAATGGCACAATTTGCAACATTGCTGATATATATAAATTAACATACAACGACCTAACTTCACTTCCAAAACTTGGACAAAAATCAGCATTAAAAATATTAAGCAATATTGACGAAAGCAAAAAATCTCCTATCTGGCGGCTTATAAACGGGTTAGGAATATTGGGCGTTGGTGAACAAACTGCCAAAATCTTAGCTGATTTATTTAAATCAATTATTAAATTATCGACTGCAACTTTCGAAGAACTAGTTTGTATTCCTGGAATCGGAGACAAAACAGCAGAATCCATCCATTCATTTTTCAAAAATTCAGAAAATATAATTTTAATAAAACAATTAGAAGATGCTGGATTAAATTTACACACTTATCTTGTTAAAAATAAAGAAAATACAAAAATTTTAAGCAACAAAACTTTCGTATTAACTGGCACATTAAAAAACTTTACACGCACACAAGCCAAAGAAATTATAGAATCACTAGGGGGCAATATTGCAGAAAGTGTATCAAAAAAAACAAATATTATAATTATTGGAGATAATCCCGGCTCTAAATTATTAAAAGCACAACAACTGGGAATTACGATCTGGACAGAAGAAGATTTCATCAACTACTGTCATTTAGAACAAACAAAACTTACCTAAATTTAAATAAAAATAGCATTTTTATTGAAAAAAAACAAATTTACTATACATTATTTTTTAAATGTGGACTATATTTTGGATACTTATTACAAGTGCACTCATACTAGACTTAACAATCTTAAGTAAATATCATCATCACAAAATATCAAATAAAAAACTATTTTGTATTTCACTAATGTGGATTTCATTAGCGTTAATATTTGGGGTTATTGTATATTGTAATTTAGGAATACAAGAAGCTTATGAATTTTTAACTGGATATTTAATAGAATATTCTCTGTCCATTGATAATTTATTTATTTTTATAACTATCTTTTCTTTTTTTGATATAAAAGAACATTCGCAACAAAAGGCGCTAACTTTTGGGATAATTGGCGCTATCATTATGCGTTTTATTTTCGTATTGATCGGCATTAAACTAATCATGCTATTTCACTGGTTATTTTATGTCTTTGGGCTAATACTAGCTTATACAGGTATTAAAATGTTAAATGCTCTGTTAAAAAAATTAACTAACAATAAAACCTGCTTTTATGAAAATTTATTATCATTTTTGAAAAAAATACTGCCAATAAAACCTGATGCAGACACTGAAAGTTTAGTATTAAAACATAATGGAAAGATTTTTTTTACAAGGACAATGGTAGCTATTTTCGCTATAGAAATATGCGATTTTATTTTTGCAATAGATTCAATTCCAGCAATATTTTCAATCACACAAAATAAATTAATTATATTTTCTTCAAATATCTTTGCAGTTATTGGATTGCGTTCATTATTTTTTATTCTTCACAGAATATCTACACAATTTGCATATTTAAAGTATGGCATAGCATTAATTTTAATATTTATAGGTATGAAAATGCTTCTCATTGACATATATCCAGTGCCAACACTTTCCTCACTGCTAATTATTATATCTATAATAACTTTATCCATAATAACTTCACAAATAAAAAAGCGCTCTAAAATATCTTAGAACGCTCATATTTCTGGAAGTTATTTATAAATAGACATATTACATCATGCCATCCATACCGCCCATACCAGGATGCTTGCATTCACACTTTTCTTCTGGCACATCGGTGATCATGCATTCTGTTGTGAGAAGCAACCCAGCTACAGAAGCAGCATTTTGTAAAGCCGAACGTGTAACTTTAGTTGGATCAATTACACCAGCCTTCATTAAATCTTCGAATTTATCTGTAGCAACATTATATCCAAATGCCCCAGAACCACGTAACACCTCTTGAACAACCAAAGCACCTTCAACACCAGCATTTTCGCAAAGTTGACGTAATGGAGCTTCTATTGCACGACGTACAATGTCTACCCCAATCGCTTCATCTCCTTCTAATTTTAGAGATTCGATTGCTTTACTGGTACGCAATAATGCAACACTTCCACCAGTAGAAATACCTTCTTCCACTGCCGCACGTGTAGCATGCAAAGCGTCATCGACGCGGTCCTTCTTTTCCTTCATTTCTGGCTCAGTAGCAGCACCAATACTAATAACGGCTACTCCACCAGCGAGCTTTGCTAAACGTTCCTGTAATTTTTCACGGTCATAGTCAGAAGTAGTATCTTCGATTTGCTTACGAATCAATTTAATACGTGCAGCAATATCATCTTTACTACCATTACCTTCAACAATCGTTGTATTATCTTTATCAACCGTTATGCGCTTCGCTTGACCTAAATCAGACAAAGAAATATTTTCAAGCTTAATTCCCAGGTCTTCCGATATAAATTTACCACCAGTTAGTATAGCGATATCTTCAAGCATTGCTTTACGTCGGTCCCCAAAACCAGGAGCTTTAACAGCACAAACATTCAACGTTCCCCTTATTTTGTTGACAACTAATGTAGCAAGCGCTTCACCTTCAACATCTTCAGCAATAATCATCAGAGGCTTTCCGCTTTGTGCAACTGCTTGTAATGTAGGTAAAAGATCATTTAAACTAGAAATCTTTTTTTCAAAAATTAATACATAAGCATTTTGCAAAACACATTCCATGCTGTCTGAATTATTAACAAAATATGGACTTAAATACCCTTTGTCGAACTGCATACCTTCAACTACATCTAATGATGTTTCGATAGTCTTCGCTTCTTCAACGGTAATTGTTCCATCTTTACCGACACGCTTCATTGCTTCAGCGATCATTTCTCCAATTTCATTATCCCAATTGGCAGAGACAGTAGCAACTTGACGAATTTCATCACCTTCAACTTTTTTAGAATTTTTTTGCAATTCTTCAATGGCAACAGATACTGCTTTATCGATTCCACGCTTAATAAATATTGGATTTGCGCCCGCAGCAACATTTTTCAAACCTTCTCTGAAGATTGCTTCAGCTAGTATCGTTGCCGTTGTTGTACCGTCACCGGCACTATCAGATGTCTTAGAAGCGACTTCTTTCACCATTTGTGCTCCCATATTTTCAAATGGATCCTTTAACTCCACTTCTTTAGCTACAGTAACACCATCTTTTGTGATAAGAGGGGTACCAAACTTTTTATCAATCACAACATTACGTCCCTTAGGCCCAAGAGTCACCTTGACAGCGTCGGAAAGCTGAGTAACGCCTGATAATATACTTTTACGTGCCTGTTCATTAAACAATAATTGTTTAGCCATAATAATTTCCCTTTTTAAAATTTATTCATTTATAATTGCTAGAATATCACTTTGACGGAATATTACAAAAGTTTCATCTCCTTGCTTAAACTCTGTACCACCGTACTTATTGATTAATACACGATCTCCAACTTTTACTTCAAACTCAATAACTTTTCCGTC
>CAZALH010000010.1:0-36649 GCA_964486285.1 uncultured Opitutales bacterium
CAGATACTAATTTATTATTTATCGTCACCGTATTAGGCAGCGCCCCAAGATTGGTACATGTTTGTTCTAGTGTAGTCGCTCCGGTCCCGCCATGTTCGGGCTTAAGCGGGAGGATACTGTCATCTAAAAGTGTCCGAATTCTGTCATCTGATGAAATAATATTTAACTCATTCTCCAGATCGGCATATAATTTAATATTTCCGTGTTCTGGTGATTCTGGTGCTCCACTCGCGCTTAATTCTATACTTGTTTTAAACTTCGTTCCCATATCTGTTATCCTTTTATATTTTTTCCTACTCGCTCCATCCACTTGCGAACCAACAGACCTCTTGATTGGTATAAAATGCGCCCCACCTTGACCATGCCCATTAACACGCACCATTCCTGCTTGCCGCTCGAGAACATTGGCTACCGCTGATGTTTCGCTGTTTAAATTAGTTAATAAAATCACATAATTGGCATCTTTAAACGCTAAGTATAGGTTTTGCCAGTCTCCCGTACTAGATGCCCCAACCTGCATCTTTCCACCCTGTTCAAGCCAGCCATTATTCCATACCCTATAATACCCCTCATCACTCGTACTATGCCACTCAGAAATAATATATGCACTACTTTGCTTGCTGCCAAGTAATAGCTGTCCCGCTCGATGTGATAGTTGAACATAATGAATATTGTCCCTCACTAATCGGACAAGCTAACCGTTCAGGAGCACCATTTACGCCACCAATAATAATGTCTCCCTGTGTGATCATCGGGTTAATCATCCCACTAGAAGAGATTTTTACCCAATTAGTACCATCAAATAATGCTTGATCCCCAATATTGAAGCTTATTTCTGCGACACTCGAGAAATATTCACAATATACATCACCATCAAGAACATCTGATGCAGGCAGATCCCCACCAGTACTAGAAGCCGCACTGCCAAAAGTACCCTTGTATGTCATTGTTGAGTATGGCAAGAACTCCACCGGTAGTTCATTATTATCATCCAAAACAGGCAGCCCACTTGGTTGGTTGATGTCTTTCCATGCCGCCGTTCCAAGGGTGCGATAACCAGGCATACCATCATTCTGCACGCATATCACTTGCTCATATTCTCCGATTGGTAAGCGTACTGGCTGACCATTGGAACCACCAATTATTATGTCCCCCGATGATACCATTGGATTAACAAGTAGTACCTCATTCCAAGTAACTGCACCATAAATGATTAATGACCCGCCAAATCGTACATCTGTGGTGATCGTTACCACGCCAAGTGAAGATACATTAACATCACAAAATACTTGATTCCCGGCATCATCACGTACCGCGGCCAACAGATCGCCCTGTTCACCTAGGCCATGTAATTCCGGGGGAATAATGATCTGCAAATCATCGGTCCAGGTGTCAGCAGTAAATGTATAAACATATCGTTTTTCTGTTGAAGCAGCTGCACTGATCACCAGCGTACCATCCTCCTGCTCCTTGATCCCAACATTTGGGCCAGCAAGTAGGGAATGTGTATTAAACACCCCATGTCCATCGTAGTTCTTGACGGTTGGCATCCCGGTACCAAGCGTATTAATAACTAACCCAAGACGAACATTCGTTGAAGTATCATCATTGGAGACCACAAATTCATCAGATAGGTTGAGTATTTTCCGGTATTCCCGCGCTTTACCATCCGAGGTTATGGCATGTCCACGTTCTGGGAGTTGTGCATCAGGGACTACGCCTGTACTGTCCAGAGTAGCGGCCCCATTAGGCTCACCAAATACACGCTTCGAGTCCGCTGATTGTAACCCACTAGCATCTGACCAGATCATCACCCCATGCGGGGTGCTTCCTGTCCCCTGTAGACCAGAAACAACATTACTAGCACTCCCCAGTGCAATCGGGGCACCTTCTTCATCAAATCCGAGATATGAATTCTTTCGATCTTCTAAGCTAGGCAACATTAATGAACTATCCGGTACACCATCACTCACCGCGGCCAATAATGCACGCTTAATCGATGTAGTATTCTCCTGGATTTGTGCTTCCTGGTAGTTCGCATCGAGATTCATGCTACTGGCAGTTAATGAAACATATTGATTATAATCAACCGCACGTTCGCGTGTGGTGTTGCCAGCTATAGAAACCACCCCGTCTTTTTCCGGAGCGGTCTTGAATATCACACTCCCACCGGCAAATTCACCGAGCCCACGTAATTCATACGTGTCTTTTTCTTGTAAAACATCATTAATAAAAACATCTATCCCGTTTTTGTCCCACACTATAAAAGGAAAGAAGAATTCTAGTGCCTCCCCATCGGCGTTATAGCTTATCAAGCGTGTACTCGGGGCAATATGTTCACTCATTTTTCTGTTCTCCTACTTTTAAAAATTTTCTCAACTTTCTCCAGCCTGCAATACCGGAACGAATAACATACCAGTTCTGGAAGGGTAATAATCTCCAAGCTGCGCGCTCATCAGCCGCATTCGCCTGTCCGTTGCTCAATACCGCGCTCATATAACGTGTACCACTACCAATATCACGCACTAATCCCGCACTGACTCCACCAAATTGATTACTTGGTAAGTGTGGATGAGTGATCGCTTGCATGATCCCTAATGGGTCCATCGCCCAGCTCGTCCAATCGCTACTGGTTATACTATCTTCCATTGCTCGCATGGTCACATCAAAGGGATCAAATGCGCGTAGTTTTCCGGTCACCGGATCAGCACCAATATTCCCGCCAAATTTTCCGATACTTTTGCAAATCTTGCCAAAAGTGTCTAAGATTAAACATTGTGCAATCGTAGTAGCTGCTTGTTCACCACCATTCTCTAAACTGTACATGAGCATTCTATTGAATGTTGCGGTAGCGAATGATTGGAACTGTAGCAATAATTTTCCGAGTGGCGAGCGAAATAATGGTGGGAGATCGGCCCCCGGCACCATCGTCCCTCCAATACCATGCTCATATAATACTCGACGTACCTGATCAGCCGCTGATTGATCATCCCAAGCACCAAGATTAAGACGAATAATACCATTGTCTTTTTCGCCATATTTCTTAACCTGTTTACCGATTGTTTTGATTTCTGTACTGCTCAGTTTGCTGTCATTTAAAAACCGCACCTGGAAAGAGGATAACTTCTTGCCATTTAGTACATTATCCGCCGTCCGAGCGAGCTCACACCCGGTCATATAACTAGCATTTGCTTGTGTCCAAGCATCCAGCTTCCCAGTCTGACTGATACGTAGCGCAACTTCTGCTAGTTTTGCGGTTGCCCGTTCGGTAGTACCGAAAACCCGCTTGTTCGGAAATACCCACTAATTGCTGCGCGCGTACGGATTTCATAAATAAATCACTCGCAACCCCAAAATCACCGATTAAGGTGCGTAATTCATCACGATATGATTGATTATACAATAATTTCGCAAAATTTGATAATGCTTGCCCGAAAGTATGCCACCCGTTCAGGTGTAGCGCAACATTTGCTTGGTTCTGAAACTGCGAAAATATACAGCCCGATAAGTATCTGGCGATGTTCCAGTTAGACATTATACCAGCCACTCGGACCAGATATACTATCATTCCCCAACTCATTCCATGATACACTACCATACCCCTTCACATGATTAATCGCCGCTTCTAATGCACGTAATCCATTCTTTGTTTTCCGCTTAAGATTTGCGGTTTCCTTGGTAATTGTTTCTGCATCCTTCCCGCTATTGGCAATACGTTCAACATTTGTTCGATAATCAGACACAATTATATCAATATAGCGCTCAGCATCCTCATCACCGAAACATTCAATCATCCCAGCAGATGAGTGCATATTTTTTAAATATTTATCCTCAAGGTCGATCAAATCATCAACTAAATATGGCCGAATATCTTCATAGTTATCCAAATAACGCCGTGACCGTGCACTTCCATTCTCCCAATATGGTGCTTCAGAAAGAAACAATAATTGATTTGTACTTCCACGAGATACTTGGTCTGCTCGCGCTGTACTACACCGGATTAAACTATCGTTGCTTAACCGCAATTCATCCTGATTGCAGGTCGACACTTGTATGTTTTGATCGATCGGACGAGTATATGCAAAGCGTTTGATCTTATCAAATAATGATTTCGTTGCTTTGAAGTCCTTCGATACTAATGTCGCATTCATACACGGGTTCATGCTACATTTCCAAAAAATTAACCCGGCAACCAATGTACTCATCCCCTGTTGCCGACCCTTTAAGATATTCGCTCGGATAAAACCCAATTTGTCCTGCTGCTCAAGTAAACGCCACAAAACATACTTCTGTGCACGGTTTAATAAAAATGCTTGTGGAAGACCGCCTCCCTTCAGATCAATCATTAATTCACTCTTCGCAAAATATTCAAAATCATGCTCACAATTCTGGCGGTGATGGCGAAAAAGTATTTCTAAACCAGATAATTTGTTCGTTCCTTTGTTCCCTAAATCACCCATATCTTTCCCCATTCTTAAAAGAGTTTTCTAATAAATAACAATAACACAAACAAAACACCCATCCCTAAGGTTAATCTTTTTAGCCAATTTAAAATCTCATGTGATCGACCATACTTCTCATACCCATTAACTAATAAACTCTGTGTATGCTTGATCTTTCTGTTCAGTTCCTCACGCTCGTTAAGCAACTTATTGCTGCTTTCTTTTAGCGTTGATATTTCTTCACGTCTCATTGTACCGGCATACCCCCTTTCTATATCATCCGGCCAACCAATTATGTCTAAACAGCTACTTAATGCCTCTTCCCTTATCTCAGGCTCGTCAGAACGTACAAGTCCAGCATATAACAGTATCTGTAAACTATTCTCAATCGCTGCACTCACTACCTTACGACGCTCAAGCAACCGATACTGTACACCCGGAAGCTCATAGTCTACGCTCTTACTACATCCATTCAGTATTATTACTAATATTATCGATAGTCCCAATCTCCACAGCATTCTCTTATTCTAACCATTCATACAATAGCCGCAATGACTTTTACGAGAAATACTAAGCATAATAAATAATACCAATGGTAATAAATTGAGTACATTTTTTATCGTTACATTTTTGGGGCATCCTTGGGGCAATGTTAGTTCTTAAAAGTCCTGCCATGTTTACAGTAATTTGTCAGCAATATCGCTTGGATAAATAGATTACAACTTGGTGGAGCCGATCGGGATCGAACCGACGACCTTATCATTGCGAACGATACGCTCTACCAACTAAGCTACGGCCCCAATTAGTAAATTGGAAGGAACATATGAATGTATCGAACTTTTAAAGTCAATAAAAATTCCGTGTGACATAATAAAAACACAAAATTTATAAAAACTTATTAGAATTTTCTCTACAAAAAGGATCAATCATTGACAAATATAATAAATATTTATGCTAAAGATCAGTTGTGAGTACAAAATTTTCCCCAAGAAAAATAGATTTATTAATCATTACTGGTGAACATTCAGGTGATCAACATATAGCGAAATATGTGCAAGAATTAAAAACCGTTTATCCTGATTTAAATATTTGCGCTTTTGGTGGAGAGGCTCTCTCTGCATCTGGGGTACGTCTACTGTTTAACATGACAAAATTTTCTACTGTTGGGTTATCAGAGGTAATTTTAAAATATTTTTCATTTAAAAAAATATTCAACATGATAATCAGTTGGATATCAAAACATCGTCCAAAAGTTGTATGTTTAGTTGATTATCCTGGATTAAATTTAAAAATCGCCGAAATCCTTTTTAAAAAAAAATTATCAAACAAAGCAGGTGGACCAATAAAAGTAATTTATTACATATCTCCTCAAATATGGGCATGGAAAGAAAAACGTAAATTTTTGTTAGAAAAATACGTTGATAGTTTAGCTGTTCTATTTAATTTTGAAAAAAAATATTATACTGATACGTCACTTGACGTAAAGTTTGTTGGGCACCCATTTTCTGAAATAAATATTTCAGATTACGTATCATATTCTATCGATGCACCTGTACTATTATTACCAGGGAGTCGCGTTCCTACAATAAAAAAGATTTTTCCAGAAATGTTGAAATGTTTTTCAGAATTTTCGAAAATAGAAACTAGGAAAATGGCCACTGTCATGTATAGTGACAAAAAAGCATTATTTGCTTTAAGACGCATCTTACGTAAAAACTTTCCAGAATTAAAAGGCAAAGTTAGTTTCATATTTAACGGTAAGAAAGTTGAAGCATGTAGTACTATTATGAGCTCAGGAACTATGTCTTTAAAATGCTGTTTGGCCGGGATTCCAGGGGTCATAATATATAAAAGTAGACTACTAACTTTCTTGATTGGAAAATATTATTTACATTTAAAACGTCTGGGCATGGCAAATATATTACTTAATAATACAGCTTGGCCAGAATATATACAAAACAATATATCTCCTAAAATTATTGCTCAATATATTAATAAATGTATACAAAATAGTAATATTAGAAAGGAAGCTGAAGTTAATGCTAATAAGTTAAAAGAAATTGTTTTTGATAAGCCAGAAATAACACCAACGCAGTGGTTAATCAGCTGGATAAAGTAAATTTTATCTACTTACTTTATTCCAACTTTTTTAATATTCAAGGAACAACATCTAAATCGTAATCTATACCGTCGATACCGAACCCAAACAGTTTAAAAAATTCCTTACGATATCCATCAAGATCTGAAAGTTGAAAGATATTTTGTGAATTTATTTTAGGCCATAATTCCGTAACAGCAGATTGTACATCTGCTTGCATTTCAAAATTGTCAAGCCTTATACGCCCTTCCTCATCAATTGATTGATCAGACCCATATAAATGATTTTTAAACAACCTATACATTTGCTCAATACAACCTTCATGAAGATTTTTTTCTTTCATTACTTTAAATAATAGAGAAATATATAATGGAACAACAGGTATCGCTGAACTAGCTTGTGTAACTACAGCTTTATTCACTGAAATAACTGCTCGTCCATTTATAGACCGTAACATTTCATTAATCGATAACACTGCTCTAGTTAAATCTTCTTTCGCTTTTCCAATAGTTCCATTAGAGTAAATTGGTTGTGTTATTTTAGGCCCTAAGTAGGAATAAGCCACTGTTTTGGCTCCACTTGATAAAAGACCTTCATCTAATAAAGCTTGTATCCATAATTCCCAATCTTCTCCGCCCATTACTTTTATTGTTCCAGTAATTTCATCAGCTGTAGCGGGAGTTAAATCAATATCATAAATTTCGCCAGTATCTACATTTACTGTTTTACTTGAAAAATTTTCTCCTATTGGTTTTAAACACGACCGATAAGTTTCTCCAGTTAATGGATCATTTCTTCGCGGAGCAGCCAAACTATACACAACACAATCAACTGATCCTAATTTATTTTTAATAACTTCCAACGTCTTATCTTTAATTTCATTCGAAAATGCGTCTCCATTAACATTTTCTGCAATTAACCCTGCCGATTCTGCATAATATTTAAAGGCTACTGAATTATACCATCCAGCAGAAGCAGGTTTTCCATCTGATGCTTGTCGCTCAAAAAATACCCCAACAGTATTCGCTTTGCTTCCAAAAGCTGACACCACTCTACTAGCCAAACCATATCCTGTTGAAGCACCGATAATTAAAACATTCTTTGGTCCACCATCTATTAATCCAGCGGCACGTACATAATCAATTTCTTCTTTAACATTATGTTTACACCCAGTTGGATGAGCAGTTAAACATATAAAACCGCGACTTTTTGGCTTAATAATCATAACATTTCTCACATTATCATGCTCTCGTAGTTATGCAAGTCGTTTATCAAAGCATTTTTTTAATATTTTTTCTATGCTACTACTTGTAGTACCTTGAATAAATTTTATTTTAAGCTTCTTCATATCATTATTCAAACGTGCACACCACTTATTTGACGCCAAAATAAGCTTTTCTTTAAATATTTTTTTCGACGTATTACACATAATAATTTCTCCAGATTCAGCACCTTCTAAATACACTTTACCGATATTTGGGAAATTGATATCTAAGAAATCAGTAAGTTGTATACAAATTAAATCATGTTTTTTACTTAACTGCTTCATGTTTTCCATCATACTAACTCGTATCTTATCAGGATATATAAAATCGCTGACCCAAAATAACACTGTGCGTTTTTTTAAAATTTTCCTTAAACATGTTAAAGTCGCAATTGGATCGGTACATTTTTCAGCTTTATCAAAATTTTTATCCAGGCTTAACCTATTTAAAGGTAAATTACTGTAATTTACCGGGAAATAATTTATTACTTTTGCATCAAATGTCATTATCCCTACTCTATCTCCTGCTTTATTCGCTATATCACAAATTTTTTCAACTAAACTACACATCTTCGTAAATTTAGATTCCTTACTTCCTATTAATTGAGATGAACTAATATCTAGAACAAATAGAACATCAACATCCCTATGTTCCGTATAATTTTTTATAAAAAACTCTCCTTTTTTCGCAGACAGAGGATAATTAATGTGACTAGTATCGGTACTTAAAGTATATTTAGAAGAAAAATTATAGACCAAATATTTATCATTAAATCTTGTTTTATATTTTTTTAAGAAATTAGTCATATCTTAGTAAGAGATAAAAAAATTTTACAAAAAAACCATTTTTTTATTGAAAAATTTCTTTCTGTTTTATAGTATTTAAAAAGTTTAAATTTAAAAAAGGAGGATTTTATGAGTAATACCGCTGTTGGAAATGGTCACGTTTCTATTGAAAATTTATATATGGCTTTAGCAAGCTACATAGCGGATTATGAACAAACATTAATGGATGATATAAGTGGCATAACAGGTAGCAATAACAGTGATACATCTCAAGAAATAGACCAAGGTCAATTATTAAGTATTCAAGCTAGGGTGCAAACTTGGGGAACAATCGTTTCTACATCAACTGGTATTGTTCGTGCTATTGGTGACGGATTGAAATCAACGACACAAAATATTAGATAAAGAAGGAATTTATGAACGATGTAGCTAACGATGTAACGTTTCCAGAGATTTCGACAGACATTGTAAAAGATTTAATGGAAATTGGCTATGTTGCTATTGGGCGCGGATTACAAACTGCAGCAGAAGATATTTTTAATGGAATATGTGCTGCACGTCCTGAAAGCGAACTTCCTGTAATTGGATTAGCTATATCGAAAATGAATTTTGGTGATTTCATATCTGCATCTAAGTTGTTGTCTGAAAAAGCGTTTCCTTTAAACCCAAACAACAGTTTAACAAAATGTTTTATAGGTGTAGTTTATTTCTATTGTGGAGCAAAAAAAGAAAGTTTGGCAATAATGGAAGACATTCTTTCTAATTCAGAAGATGAATCTGCAATAAAAATAGCTCAAAATATATTATCTGAAATTAATAGTAGCAAATAAAATACAATGGACAGTTTAGTATCAGTTGCACAAGTACAAGAAGAGATTGTGAAAAATTTATCTCAACAAAATGCTGTTGCTCCTGGGAATTTTCAGGATATGTATACAGCTATTATACAAAATTTACACGCGAACACCGAAGCAGTACAATTATTCCGAGAGTCTTTTGAAAAGCATGCTATTGAGTCCAGTCAGGAAACTCTAACTCAAAAAGCATTCAATGCAGCTAAAGGTGTCAGAGATAGTCTTGAAGAATTACAAGTGTATGTTGAAAAATTCTCCAAAGAAAAAAATCCTACAACCGCTGTATTATTTGAAATGCAGTACAAAGTTATGCAGATGTCTATACTAATGGATATTTCATCTAAAGTTGGCGATAAGGCCTCTCAAGCATTTCAAACATTATTCCGAAACCAAGGTTAATAGCTCATCTATAATTTCTCTTGCTATACTTTCTTCAGTAGAAGCCCCGGAAATCAATCCAACGATATGGGCTTTATTGATTTTATCTTTATCTAAATTTTCTTTTCTGTCAGCTATAATAGCCTCGCAGTTATTTTCCTTTGCTGTTCGCAGAAGTTCATTCACATTTTTAGAAAAATTACTCCCAACGATTACTATTAAATCACATCGTTTATCTTGAATTAATAATTTAACTTCCGATTGCCTCTCTTGCGTGGCATCACAAATTGTGTTAATAACATGTATATTAGGATAATGTGTTTTTATATAATCATATATATCATTAAAATTTTTAATATTGAAAGTTGTTTGAGCAACTAATAATGCAGGTTGAGATAAATTTGACATTTTTTTTATATCACCAAGGCAGGAAACTACATAGACTTTATTTTCATCAATATAACTTCTTATTCCTATAATTTCTGGGTGATTAGGGTCCCCTAAAAGTATTATAAAATATCCTTGTTTACAGTATTTTTTTACTAAGCCAATAATCCTTAAAATTTTTGGACAAGTGGCATCTATTAAAGAACAATTAAAAGATTTTAAAAGATTCTTTCTCTGGCTAGTAATCCCATGGGCCCTGACGATTATACAATCTGCTTCAGAAATATCACTTTTATCATCTAAAATTGACACTCCTAGTTTTGAAAATTTTTCTAATATCTTAGCATTATGTACAATTGGACCATTAGTGTAAACTTTTCCTTTGGCATTATTAATAGCACGATAAAGTAATTTAATTGAACGCATTACGCCATCACAACAACCAAGATACTTACCTAAAACCAACCTTTTCATTGAAAATATTTTTAATATTAACTAAGTTTAACTGTTAATAAATTCACAAAAATTTTTCACGAACAAAAAATATACTAGTAAAAAAAATATAAATTAACATAGACTATTTTTGTAGCTTAAATAAGTACTTTATATATCAACTAATTGTAGCTAGCATTTCTTTATCAAAATATTTTATCAGAGCAAAAATAAACAAATAAACAAAAGGATATAATGATTAACAACTTACATTGCGAACATTTCGAATTTTTGTTACCACCAAACAAACAATGGTTTTCCCCTAAAGAGGTGGCTTACATCATAGGGAAATCTGATCAATATGTACGAGATGCGTTTGACAATCAAAAAATATTTGGACATATCCTCTCAGGACGAGCTCCTAAAGGAGCTGAACGTAGAAAAACGTATCAAATTCCACGGGAAGGTATTTTGCTATATTTAATGCAAACAGCAAATTATAATTCTGAAGATTTTTATGATATGTTATGCGAAATCTTAAAAAATCGCACTTTATCTCAGTTATTAAAAATCCAAAAAACTATTGACGCTCTGATAAAACAAAAGTAGAAATAGTACTGGGAAAGTAAAATTCTTTCTCAGTACAAAAAAGTTACACATTAGCATCTTTTCGTAAGGCAAATATTGTCTGACCAAGAAGCATTGTAACGTTCAAAATTCCAACAATTGACCAGATATGTTCTTTAATAAGAGTCATTGCTGAATTAATTTTAATATGTATAGAAGGCAGAAGTGATATAAAAATCTTCTTAACACTGGACTTAATTTTTTGTAAATTTTCCAAAACTAAGCTTTCTAATAATATAATTTCACTTTTGACTGATTCCCAAATTTGAGCAAGAAGTCTTAATAACTTTTTAGTTGATTCCGCAATACACTTGGCAATTTTTTTCGCTACTTCACTCGTAACATCACTTATAAAAGCCATTAACTTAAATAATTCCATCATGAACAAAGAGAAAAACTGAGAATTGACTATTTTAATTAAAAACGTGCTAACCTTATGCACAATTTCAGACAAAACATTGAAACCTTTTTTTGCATAAATCCCAACTTTTTTACAAAAGACTACGTTTGTACTATCTGTGATTTGTTTTAGCGGCTCATCTGAATTTACAGTTAATTTATTTGTTTTAATGTTTGTTGTTTTCTTTCTAGAAACTATTCTATGATATCTTCTGACACATTTACGTCTTTTCATACCTTTACGTTTAAAGGCAATACTTTTTTTATTAAGAGACTCTCTAACAAAATTATCTTTCGACTGAAGCGCAGTAGATGAAGTTAGTAAATCTTCTGTTACAGTTCCTTTTTCACAGTGATGAGTTAATAGCGTGTTAGATCTTACGTTAACTTCCATATGGTTCAAACGCTGTTGCTCATTTAGCTGTTTTACGTTTTGTGTTACTTGCTGTTCATTTCCAACAGGCCTTGAAAAAGAATTTTCATTTACACAAGCTTTATTTATCATATATCCCTTTATTAACCTAACAAATCAATGGCTAGATCAACAAATCTGCAAGTCAAGCTTTTTTTTGCAATTTTTATTCTTCCCAATTCTCTTCTTCAATATTTTCTACAGAAGGATCATCCTTTGTTTCATCGTTAAAATCAGATAAATCAATATCATCTTCTGTTTCTTCACACTCATCATCCGATTCTAAAGAATAGCCTAGTGGAACATAATCTAAAATTGATACAATTTCATTAAAAACGTGCATACTTTTCCCGCTAACAAATTCGCTTTGTTGCTCTTCACGAATAGCTTCCTCTATTTCTTCTGGCCCCATTGCACGCTGAAAATCTAAATTAGCATTAAGCATTTTTACCCTTACTGCTATAATATGATCAAGAAAATCCACATACGGACCATCAGATTCATCAATTATATTCGGTAATGCAAAAATTTTTTCTTTCGTCATCATTAAATCTTCAGAGGAAGAAACTAATCTTACCATATTTTTAGGTAATTCTTTATCTATAGAATATTTTAAAAATGCACTCTCAATAATATCATCACGCAAACCATATGGCTTCATCTGAATTAATAAATCAACCATATGTTCCACTTGATTTGGGTCTAAAATACCAAGCCCGTCAGCATCCCAATGAATATCATCACTCACTTCATTAACCCACCAATTATAATCATCTCCGAGTTTAGCAATACACCAATTTAATTTATTCAATACCATATCTATTATTAAAAATAATACGTATCAAAAAGATATATGTTCTTTCGTAAAGAAAAATTTGTACTCATGAAAATGAAAAATAACATTGTTAAAATAATAAGGGCAAGTAGTATATTTGCGTGAACAAGACGAAGGGGTTTTCACTTGTAGAAATTTTGATAGTATTAGCTATAATTGCTGGAATTACTGGGATAGTAGTATCTAACTTAGACACTATTTTCAGTAGCAGCAAACAACAAATTGCTAGTTTGTTTGTTAATGAAAGTATAAAAGTTCCACTTATGGCATATAAAATAAATATGGGAGAATATCCAAGTACTAATGAAGGGCTTCAATCACTAATAACTGCTCCAGTAGGGAAAGAACGTAATTGGCATGGACCGTATATAGAATCCATTCCTAAAGATCCATGGGGGCAAGACTATCATTATATGAATCCTGGTATACATAATAAAAATAAATATGATATTTGGTCAGAAGGTGCTCCAAACAGCAAAAATAAAATAGGTAATTGGTGAAAAAATTTCTTCTTAACGCATTTTCAATAATTGAATTACTGATCACATTAAGTCTAGTTACATTGTTATATTGTTTCTCAATTTCAAATTTTAAAGTAAAATTAAAAGACAATCAACCTGAAAAACAATTATACTACATACTAACCAAGTGCCGACAGTTATCAATTAATAGAAATGAAACTATTTTTTTGAAACAATGTGAAAATAATTATTTATCAATTTTTGATAAGTATGGTAATGCACTAGCAAAAGAAAAATATCCATTTCAAATTATAATTTACGATACAAAAAATACTAAACTCGAAGAAATTAAAATATTTCCTTCAGGGTTCAGTAAGGAATACATCACTCAAATTGGACATGAAAAATATTCAATCAACCCATTATCTCTCTATGTTCAAAAAATCAAACAGTAAACCTAGTTTTACATTAGCAGAAATACTAATAACAGCAGCAATATTTGCTTTAAATACTTACATACTAACTTACAGTGTATTTAATGGGTTAAAATGTAACCAACAAATTTATACTCAGAATAACTGTACAGACAAAATTTTATCATTTGTAACTCAAATCATCACAAAAACTAATAACATTGCTGACCTTGAAAAAATCAATACATTAACTTTACCAACGAAAGAAAAAATAAAGGTAAATTTTAATATAAGGCCAACAAATATAGAACACTTACATCAGGTAATTATTCGTATCAATGATAAAAATTTTCCTGACATATATACCATTAAATACCGAAACTACTAAATCTCCACTAATGCAGCTCTCTCTGAAATAAGAGACGATATAGCATCAAATGATGCTTCAACTTTAAGTAAACATGTATCTCCTATATTTTTTAGCAGTGAATCTTCATTTTTAAAATTTAGCTTACCAATATTCGAATAATACACCCTTTTATTATGTTCGCATTTTATTCGAAAATTCATTTTACTTTTTATTTTTGATATTTTTTCCATTTTCTTATTTAGTTTACAATTAACCTAATTTTCATTAAGTGTACAGATGTCAAGGAAAATAAATAACAAAAACAAGATTTGATTTTATTTGGAAATACTACTCAATAGTTGCCACCAATTTTCAGAAAAATTTATGCCATCAGCAAAGTGCATCAATTCTGCAATTGCCATGTCATTTCCTTGAGATTTAAAATGGCTCAAAAGCCCGTACAATGCTTTGGCTCGAAAACATATATTATATTTGGAATTGTGCAATATCTTGTCTAAAATTGCCTCATAAGATTTTCCATCGCCTAATTTGTATTTTGAATTTGCTACTGAAATTTCAGCACGAACAGACAATTCGTTATGCTTCAATGCTTTTATTGCAAGTTCATAATACAAAAGTGCGGTTTTAAAGTCTTTATCTTCAAAAGCATCGTCTCCCAAGTTTAATAAAACCAATCCACAAAGCTCGTGAGCTCTATATTTTTTAACAAAAGCCAACTTAGAATTTGTTGTAGTTAAAGCCAAATATTCACGTTTTATATTTAAGCTACGTTTTTCGGAGAAAATTGTTCCACAAGCCACTACTAATAAAACTAAAATTACAACCCCCAAAAAAGCATAGATGTATCTTCTATGTTTTTTGAAAAAAAAGAGTAATTTCCCTTGTAAACTTTCCTCAGAAAAAACTTTCTCAATTTCATCATTTAAATTTGCCATAATATAGTAGATAGAAGTCTTGTATATTGCCACACAAATATTTTATATAGAAAGTGCAATTATAAATATTTTATGCTTCGAACTTTTTGTAAAAATTTTAATGGACAAAAAAACGTTACTCTTAATGAAGCTGAAAGTAAACATATGATATCTGTTTTACGTGCAAATTCAGGTAATAAGATAGAAGTTTTAAATGGAAATGGATTAATTGGGAAAGGTGAAATTCTTGCTGCAAATAAAAAAGCCGTGCAAATAAAAATTAACGACACAATAAAATATTCCTTCAGTTCACCAACTGTAACATTAATACAAGCTAGTTTGACAAATAATAACACAGATTTTCTAATTAAAGAAGCTACCGCACTTGGAGTAAAAAATTTTTGGATATTTCAAGCAGAACATTCTGAGTCTAAAATATTACAAAAATTCAAAACTAAGGCTGAACATTGGAAAAGACTAACAATTGAATCTTGCAAACAATCACGTAATCCTTTCTTACCAACAGTAAACTGTGTCCATAAATTACAAGATATTCCATTGGAAACTGGCGACGTTTTATCATTATTTGGATACATTGCCAATGATTCTATTCCACTAATAAAGTGCTTAAATTTACATAAGACTCCTAAAAATATTGTTATAGCTATCGGACCTGAAGGAGATTTTTCAGAAAAAGAAATAATGTACTTAAAAAGTCAAAATTTTATTGGATGCAAGCTTGGCACTAATATACTTCGTTCTGAAATTGCAGCACTATATTCAATAAGCGTAATTAATAGTTATTTTTTATAAAATGTTAGATGATCAGCAATCACAAAATAGTTTTAGTAACGATTTAAAAAGTAATTTTTCTGTTATTGCTTCTCCAGGTACCGGAAAAACTACAGCCATTACTAATAGAATATCAAACATTATATGTAATAATCTTGATCCAAATAGCTTACAAAATTTTTTAGCAGTTACATATACTGAAAAAGCCGCTAACGAAATAAAATTTCGGGTTACTGAGAATATTGTTTCAAAAATTAAGCAAAATTTAACATCAAGCTCATCCCTTGAAAAAGTTAACAAAATTTTTTTTGGCACTATTCACAGTTTATGTGCTAGATTGTTGCGTGATCATCATTTTTATTGGGGAATAAAAAATGATTTCGAAATAATAGAAAATGACGATGAATTATGGCAAAATTTTATTGAAACACTAGAAATTAATAATGAATCCAATAGTGGATTTTTTTCACTTTTTTCTATCGAAAAAATACTACATGATGTTCGTTTAAATAAAAATATAACTCAGAATGCAACATTGCCGACTCCATTTCCAGAAAATGAAGCATTGAATATCTTAAATTACAAACCATCCACACGAGAAAATACTATTTCCAATTTTCAAAAAAACATATTAATTTGGTCTCAAAACGCACGAAATGCACCATTCCCTCAATGGCCACAAACAGATAATAGAACATTTTCCAAATTTCTAAGTGAAAATGCTCCTAATCTTTTAGGGTGGTTACAAAATTCGCATCAATATTTAGTTAGTAACTATATCAAACAGTACCAAAATTTTAGGATCACTAATAATACATTAACATATGATGATCTAATTGATCTAACACTCAAGTTGTTAAGTGATAAAACTTATAGAAAAAAAAATATTCCCCATTATCAGATTATACTTGACGAAGCTCAAGATACTGACCCAAGTCAATTTAAGATTTTATTGAATTTAGCCAATGAAAACTGTTACGACCAGATATTAAATAACTCCGATGGTAATAATGCTGTTGATTTTTCATTTTCCATGGTTGGAGACCCTAAGCAAACAATATATTCTAATCGAGCAGATATAAAATTTTATACATTCATACACCAAAAACTATCGGAATTAAATCTCGTAAAGCCACTTAACTTTAATATTACTATGCGATGTAGCAAAAAAATAGTAAGTTTCGTTAATAAACATTTTAATCAATTATTTACACACTCATTTTCTTTTCAAAACTTAATGAAAGCCCGTGAAGATGCAGAAATTGGAGAAGTTAGCGAAATAGAAACTAATGACAATATTGAAGCATTAAATACTATTTTATGTTCTAATTTAATACCTGATGTAAATATTAAAAAATATTCTAATGTTGCTATACTTACACCGCGTAAATCTTGGTTAATAGAAATTGTTAATAAGTTAAAAAAATATCCAAATGTCCCAAAACTACAATTATGTACAAATGAAAGCTTAGAAAATAAACCATCACTTATAAAATGGACTGCAGCAATTTTGCATTACATCCTCTACCCTATTGATAAACATGAACTTGTTGGAATTTTACGAGAAATTTTTGGAATTTCATCAGATGAAATTATCTCATGTATAATTAATAATCAAAAGAATTCTTGTTTAGATATAATTTCGCAATTAAATACAATAAGAGATCAAATTAATTTATTATTTATTCCAAACTTAATACGCAAAATAATTGAATCATTTGACCTAATTTGCCGATTAAATTCCTTAGAAATATACTCTGATTATGAAATTACTAGGCAATATGATACAATATTAGATATTTCTTATTTCATTGATTCCCATTGTCTAGGATATGACATCCTAGAAAAAAAGTTAATAGAGGCATACAGAAATCCACTACCTGAAACAAAAACGGATCCTGATGCTATTCAATTACTTACTTTTCACAAAAGTAAAGGTCTAGAATGGCCAATAGTAATATTACCTTTTTTGTACAGAGAACATAAGCTTATTTATAATCAGCAAGATACAACAGAGAACATCGATAATGAAATACGAATGTTATTTGTCGCCTGTACGCGTGCTAAAAATAAATTAATTTTACTAAATGATTATGAGTCATCACACATTTCAGGGAAAAGCAATATGATTTCTTCTGGAAAACTTTTAAACGAATTTATTGAAAAATAATATTGTGCAGTTGATTAAAGAAATCGTTAAAATTTTCACTCTTTACAAGAAAAGACAGGCCATTTTTACCATATTCTGATCGGAAAACCAAATTCCTGTAAGTGCATTTCAAAGATTCAGTTAACCAAGAACTGTACTCAAGATTAACCCCAACAATATCAACTCTATCAAGATTATGTATGCAATTTACATCTTTATATGCATTGGAATAGATAGATAAAAAATATTTTTCTATACGATCAAAAACATTACTTTCAATGCACACCTCATCTATAAATCTATCATTAGTTGGCAATTTGCCATGTTTAATAAAACTTAAATCAATTCTCTTCTCTCTGAAAAACTGCAAGATGTCATTAAAGATATCGTCCTGTGAAACCCCACAAAACAACGATAAACCTTTCTTATAAGTCAAACCAATAACACAGGTTTCATTACACTGTTGGTCGGATGTTACTACTGTTCCTTTACTATCTGATTTGTTAAATGAAGAAGAAATCTTAAAATTTATTCCAAGCTTTTTTGCTAAAGCTACAGATCGATCCTGCATTACTTTATTATCAAAAAATGTTAACCTTAGTAGAGCATCGTGAGAAATTTCTGATATAAAAAATGGTTTTTTTACAATTCTTGGATCTGCCGTAAATACCCCATCAACATCTGTATAGATCTCACACCTATCAGCATCAAAACGTTTAGCAAACGCAATTGCTGTTAAATCTGATCCACCACGACCTAATGTTGTGGGGCGTAAATGTTCATCAATTCCTTGAAATCCAGCAACTATAACAACTTTACTTTGAGATAAACATTCCTCAATATCCCCTCCAATAATATTTTTTATTTTTGCATTACCGAATGATGAACAGGTAATAATTCCTGCTTGATAGGCATTGCGAGAAACTGCATTTATTCCAAGATTGTTCAATGTAAGAGATAATAATGCGATAGTTTCTAGTTCACCAGTATATAGTAATGCATCCAACTCTGAAGATACAGGAAACGTAGAAATAGAATAAGCCTTTCTTAACAATTCATTTGTTACACCAGCACGTGCTGACACTACGACTATTAATTCATTCCCTTGTTGAGAGGCAAATTTTATACGTTCTGCAATTGATTTTATATGATCGATAGAAGCTACAGAAGTTCCACCATATTTTTGAACAATTCGTACCATAATTAGTGTTTTTTTACAAATTTATACTCTGAACCATGATACAATCGACAAATATTATCTTTATGACGCCAAAATATCATTAATGCTATAAATACTGAGAATAAAATCTTAATCTCTGAACACCCAAAAGCGAAACTTGTTATTGGTAAACTAAATGCAAAAAACAATGAAGCTAAGGATACAAATCTCGTGGCATGAAAAATTACAAACCACACTAACATACCTATTAAAAGAGAATTTGGCATTAGTACAGCCAATCCTCCCATTGTAACAGAAATTCCTTTTCCTCCTTTAAATTTAAAAAATACTGGGAAACTATGTCCACAAATAGCTGCCAACAACGTAAATATCGCTAAACTTTCACTTGAATTTTTAGATAAAAATTTGAAGTGCAATGCAATTAAAACAATGACAAAAGATTTAAAAAAATCACCAAAAAAAACTAATATTCCTGCTTTACGCCCTAAAGTGCGATTAACATTTGTCGCTCCTGGATTTTTGCTTCCCACCTTGGTTATATCAACGCCATAATATGTACTTACAATTCTTGCGAAAGAAATGGAACCAATACAATACCCTAATACAATAAAAACTAAAAAAAATATAAAATCTACTATCATCTTGCTAAAATCTTTTTATGTAAAAAAAACAACAACACTAAAACTTAAAATCACTACCCAAATAAAATTTTCTACTAGCTTCATCACTTAAAAGAGTATTCCGATCACCGCTACATAACACTCTACCGGCATAAATCAAATATGCACGGTCTACAATACTTAATGTTTCTCTAACATTGTGATCTGTTATCAAAACCCCAATACCTTTTCGTTTCAATGAAATTATTATTTTTTGCAAATCACTAACACTAATAGGATCTACTCCGCTAAACGGCTCATCCATCAGTAAAAATTTTGGCTGTAATAACAATGTACGAGCTATTTCTAATCTACGTTTTTCTCCACCACTTAAAGTATAAGCTTTTTGTTTAGCAATATGAGATATATGAAATTCTTCTAATGCTGCTACTACACGAACCTGTTGTTCCTCTTTAGATAAATTTAAATGTTCAATTACAGCTAGCAAATTATCGAATACTGTTAATTTTCTAAAAATAGAATCTTCTTGTGGAAGATATCCAATACCCAATCTTGCACGTTTGTATAGTGGGTAATTTGTAATATCTTTGTCATCAAGTAAAATATTTCCAGAAGTTGCCTCTATTAAACCTATGACCATATAAAATGAAGTTGTCTTACCCGCTCCATTTGGTCCCAATAAACCGACAATTTCTCCACTAGAAATTGAAATATCAATGCCATTTACAACTGTTCTGTCACCATAACATTTAACTAAATCTTTAGCTTCTAAAATCATACTGCTACTTTTGATCACTATCAAATTTTAAATGTTTTGATTTTTTTAGTAAAAAGTCTAAAGGTGCATCTTTATCTGGAATAGAAAGCATAGAACGTCCTTTAGAGTTTATTTTTAACGATTTGGAATTCCTATCGAGAAATAACCGATCTCCACAGACACAGCCATCTTTATTTGTAATTTCTGCATTCCCAACTAAATACATAATTTCTTCTTTAGGGACAACAATAATTTCATCTGCTCGTCCACTACGGTCATAATAAAAAAATTTCACATTTCCACTAGCATATATTTTATCAATCACTGGATGATAAAAATCAATATTAAATACACCATCAACCTTTTGGCAAAAAACTTCTAAGATATCGCTAAACAGTTCAAAATTATTATTCTTTATACACACATCTTTTTTAAATAAAAATAAAATATGCTCTTCGTCATTATTAATTTCCACCTTTTGACTAGTAATTATTGTATTATTACTATCAGATAGCGCTCGTGTCGTTGTTAACGAAAGTATTAATAAAATTGTAAAAAACATTTTCACTTTTCTAAAAATCCTAAGGAGTTTTCTGAAAAAATTACTTTTACATTTTTATTAGCAACAAACTTTTTTTCATTACAAAAAAATTCCCACTTAGTAGCAATAGCAGTAAACTTTTCTCCATCAATAAATACAGGGCCATCACCGCGTACTATATTTTTACTCTGAAAAACATTCGCGCTACTACTACTCATTCCTAAAAATTTATATCCACTGGATGAAAAACAGTTTAAAACTATATTACAAACAATCAAATGATCATTTTGTAAAAATGTTCCTGAATCACCGAATATTTCATAAATTTTACGACCATTTTCATCAAACATTGGGAAATATATACTACGCGCTGGTGCAATCGGTTTTATGTCTTGTGCAGCATGCAGTAAGTTCGATATTAAGAAACTTATTAGTAATAATTTCAATACACATTCCCAAAATGATTTTGAATTAATCACTTTCACTTAAATTCTTATCTAAATCATAAATATTTTTTTTCAATAAAAATAAAATTTATTGCAAAATTTGATGTAAAAATAGAAAATCCCATCTATAATGATAGATTTTTTTCATGAATTTTTAAAAAAGTACCCACAATTAAATATCTGCAGCAACGACATTTCACGTGCTTGCGATATTATAGAAATGGCTTTTCGTAATGGAAAAAAGTTATTGCTATGTGGTAATGGTGGGAGTGCATCAGATTGTAGTCATATTGCCGGAGAATTATTAAAAAGCTTCAAAAAAAAGCGTTTAATTCCAATTGAATTTCGAAATAAAGTAGGTGATGAAATCGCAAACAACCTACAAGGGGCACTCCCAGCTATTTCTTTACCAGATATGGTGGGAATTAATACTGCCTATTGTAATGATTGCAACCCATATTATAATTTCGCACAACTAGTTTACGGATTAGGACAAGAAGAAGATGTGTTACTAGCAATTTCTACATCAGGTAACTCTAAAAATGTTAACTTAGCTGCTTCTGTTGCACAAGCAAAAGGAATAAAAGTTATTGGATTAACTGGAGAAACTGGAGGAACTTTAAAAGAAAAATGTAATGTCTGTATTCAAGCACCAGAAATAGAAACTTTTAAGATACAAGAACTTCATTTACCTATTTATCACACATTATGTTTAATGCTAGAAAATCGATTCTTTTGACGAAATTTCATTAAAACTAAACAATACGTCTTGCTTTGACAAGGCACTAATGGAATCTTGCAACTTACAGAAAAAACCAAAATCTTCAAAGCAAGATTCTAATAAATTTTCTGATATATCTTTGTTTAGCAAAATTTCAAATATCCCTGTACGCCCAAAATAACCACGCCCTAAACACTGTTTACATAACACTTTTTCTTTTGAGTTGTTATGACAAATTTCACATTTTAATTTTACTAATTGCTGAAAAATGACGGCACGCAGACATGAATTTACAAGGTAATTTGACACCCCTAAGTCCTTTAATCTAGTTATAGCTTCCTCTGCAGAACCAGCATGTATACTAGATAACACCAAATGTCCTGTTAATGCTGCTTGAATGGTAACTTGTGCTGTATTAGTGTCTCGAATTTCTCCTATAAAGATAACATTTGGGGATTGTCTAAGTAAAAAACGTATAATTTTACTAAAAGTTAATCCAATTTCTTCATTTACAGCAACTTGATTAACATGTTCTAACTGATACTCAATTGGATCTTCTACTGTAACCATCTTTTTTTGCGGAGAAGATAAATTTTTTAATAAAGAATATAAAGTTGTTGTTTTACCACTTCCTGTAGAACCAGCTACCACAATTAACCCATTTTCAAATTCTGACAAGGATTTTAGACATCGCAAGCATCTGTCGTCCAACCCGATCGTTTCCAACGAAAAATCGGTCTCAGAATTGTTAAATATTCTTAAAACAATATTTTCACCATATATAGTAGGAATAAGTGATACCCTAATATCATAGTTTCGATCATTGAGCAAAATTTTTATACGGCCATCCTGTGGGAAACGAGTGTCATCAATTTTCAATTTAGCAGATAATTTTATATTTACTATCATAGCACGTGCTAAATGAAGGTCTATTTCCCTTAGTGTAATTAGATCTCCATCAATCCTTCCACGGATACGCATACCGTGTATATTGTTTTCAAAATGTAAGTCAGAAACACGTAAATCTAGTGCCTCTTTCAGTATATGAGTAAATAAACTATCAATTCCTGTTTTATTTTCAAATTTATCTTGTACCACTGAAATCGAAGACAGTTCTTCATCTATATTTTCAGGTTTTAACTTTAATGCTTTTTCAATATCTTTTTTCTTTGCTAAAAAAATTGAAATATTTTTCCCATATTTTAAATGTAAATGATCTATAGCTGCTACATCAAAAGGATTAACCATTGCGGCACAAAACCCTACATCTTTATTATTAAATAATAATAGCAAATGTTTCTTAGCATAATTAATCCCAATAATATTCAATACAGATAAATCATATGAATTTTCTAAAAAATATACTCCATCTATACATAACTCATTAAAAATACCGCTTTGCTCACCATATTTTTTTAAAAACATAAATGCTTCTTCTTCTGAAGAAAATTTTATAGATTTATTATTCCATAACCACTGAACTATGTCGAACTGCATTATTTCTTAAAAGAATTTAAGTTTTCACAGATTTTTTTACAAAAAACATTAGAAACTTCTGGAATAAAAGCAAGTTCACTAGGGAAGATATTGGACACAATAGAAAAACCAATAACAATTCCATCATATTCTAAAATTAATCGTCTGTCATTTGCTTCAAAAAACAAATTATACATTTCATAAGTAGCATGGTCTGTAAGATATAAATTTAATATGGATCCAAATTCTTTTTGCACTATAGAAGCATGTTTAATGTCATGTTCATCCAACACTGGAACGGACATTACATTTATACTTAACCCGCTAACAGGCAAAGTCTTAACTAGAGAATATTCATTTATGCTTTCCGATTCCAGATATATTTTACATGAATGAGGATTAGTACGATTAATACTTTTACAACCACAAATAAATAAGCACAAAAATAATACAAAGTATCTATAAAATATCTGATAATTCATATAATCCAGGCTTATGAATGTTTATAAAATATTTTGCTGCATATAGTGCCCCACGTGCAAAAATCTCTCTATTTGTCGCTCGATGAATAAGTTCTAATCGTTCACCATTTCCAGCAAACATCACCTCATGTTCCCCAACAATATCCCCACCACGAACAGAATGTAAACAAATGTCTCCCTCAATTCTCTCTCCTTTACCACATCTACCAAATAGAGCATTACATGGTTTTACTGATTTTACTGCCTCTAAAAGAGATATTGCTGTTCCACTTGGAGCATCCTTTTTCTTAGAATGATGACGTTCTATAATCTCTATATCAAAGTCTTTTGGTAAACTTTCAGTAGCAATTTTCACAAGTTTTTTTAGCAAGAAAACTCCGATAGAAAAATTTGATGCATGCAAGATTGGAATTTTTTTCGAAAACTCTTTTAAATGATCATATTGTTCCTCGTTCAATCCTGTGGTGCCTGACAAAATTGGAATATTATTTTTACGAGCATAATTACACAGATTAAGTAAAGCTTCTGGAGCACTAAAATCTATGCAAATATCAGGAGTTTGAGAAAACTCAAACGGCAATTTAGTATCACGATTAATTGTAATAATCACTTCACAATTATATTCCGAAGCACATTTTATAACCAACATGCCCATGCGCCCACTAGAACCACAAACTAATATTTTCATAAATTAAAATCTGATAATTTATCTAAAGATTTAACATTGATATCGGAATCTATACGTTTCATAAGACCACTCAACACTTTACCAGCACCACATTCATATATTTGATTCACTCCAAATCTAATTGCACGCTCACAACATTTATTAAAAAGTACGGGAGAAGTTATTTGTTTTACTAATAAACTTTTTATTGCATCTGCAGTTTTCACAAAATCTGCAGTAACATTAGAGATTACAGCTACCTTAGGTTCGAGGAATTCCACATCTTGTAAAAACTTTTTAAACTCTTCACGAGCATATTCCATTAACCTGCTATGGTAAGCACCTGCGACCTTTAAAGGAATAACCTTTTTAAAAGTCATCTTGTTAGCAATCTCTATCGCATGTTTAATATTTTGACATTCACCTGATATTACTATTTGCCCAGGACAGTTTATATTAGCGATTTCTACATTTGCTTGATCACATAATTCTGTGACATCATCAAATATACCACCAAGTAAACTTACCATTGATCCTTTAGTACGTTCGCATGCTTCTTGCATTAAAATTCCTCTTTTATGTACAACTTTCAAACCTGTCTCAAAGTTAAATACGTTTGAGGCATATAATGCACTTAATTCTCCTAAACTTAATCCCCAAGCGACATCCCACTGTTTTTCTGGATACAATGTTTTTAAAGTCTCTACAGCAGCACAACTATGGGTAAATAACATCGATTGACAACAAGCTGTAGTAGTTAATTGTATTTCTGGACCATAAAAACCAATATTTAAGAAATCATCTCCAATAATGTTTCTTGCCTGATTATAAATCATAGCAGCTGCGCGATTACCATCGTACAAACTTTTCCCCATACCAACATATTGAGCTCCTTGTCCAGGAAACATTAATCCAATATTCATAGTTCTAATAACTCCTTGACCAAATTACACGTTGTTTGCTAAGTTTTCTAGTAAATGGGCATGTCCCAACATCATTGTGTTGATTTAAAGGTATACAACGCAATGTTACCCCTAAATCTTTCTTTATAGACTGTTCTATTTCAGTATCACCTGTCCAGTATGTACGAACGAATCCTACTCCATCATTTTCAAAGAAATCGTAAAATTCTTTTTCAGAATCTATATCAAATGTATTGTTATCCCTATAATCTTGCGCTCGCTTAAACAAATTATTTTGAATGTCGGTTAATAATTGACTACACCCATCAATAAATTCCTGCTTATCAATATACGTTTTAAGTAAATTTAAATCATCTCTCCTTGTAAAACATATATTGTTTTTTTCAATATCTCGCATACCAATTTCTATAATTAAAGGGACTCCTTTCTTTACCCAGCTCCAATATTTTTCTCCACCCCGCAAATCACGTAAGTCGACTTCGGCAGAAATTGTTTCATTATTAAAATATAGCCCTTTTAAAGAAAATGATATTGAATCACAATATTCTAATACTGCTGACTTATTTAAATCATTAAATATAGGTAAAATTACGACATGTCTTGAAGATATTTTGGGAGGTATAACTAGCCCATTGTCATCTGAATGTGTCATAATTAGTCCTCCTATTAACCGTGTAGACATGCCCCAAGAAGTTGTCCAGCCATATTCTTCAACGCCATCTCTACTAATAAATTTGATATTTGAAGACCTTGCAAAATTTTGACCTAAAAAATGAGAAGT
The DNA here is from genome assembly GCA_964486285.1 of uncultured Opitutales bacterium. GTDB lineage: Bacteria > Verrucomicrobiota > Verrucomicrobiia > Opitutales > JAIRKQ01 > JAIDVZ01. Next base: position 26,608 of record CAZALH010000010.1, read on the forward strand.
CCCGGCTTGAAGAGCTTTCTTATCTTGCATCATTGCTTCAATAGAATAAGTATCAACCGCTCCTGGAAATTTTTCATTTTCTGATTTCTTTCCACAGATCACTGGTATCGCCATATACTCTTCGACAAACCTTCGATACACTTCAAGAGTTTTTAATGTTTCCTCAATTGCTTGTTCGGCAGATTCATGCACAGAATGCCCTTCTTGCCACAAAAATTCACTCGTGCGCAAAAACATACGTATACGCATCTCCCAACGAACAACATTGGCCCACTGATTGATTTTTAGAGGTAAATCACGATAAGATTTGACCCATTTCGAAAACGATTCCCCGATAATAATTTCTGATGTTGGCCGAACGATTAATGGTTCTTCTAATTTCGACGAAGGAACTAAATTACCACCCTCATCTACTTGCAATTTAGAATGTGTAACAACTGCACATTCTTTCGCAAAACCATCAACATGCTCCGCCTCTTTTTCAAAAAACCTCAACGGAATAAATAATGGGAAATAAGCATTACTATAACCAATTTGCTTAATTTTTCTATCGAAAATTTTTTGAATATTTTCCCATAACGAATACCCCAACGGTTTCATAACCATACATCCGCGAACTACACTATTTTCTGCTAAATCAGCAGCTTTTATGACTTGTTGATACCATTCCGCGTAATTTTGATCACGTCGAGGGATAATGGCAGTACGCTTTTCTTTACTACACATAGTACTCATATAAAGACAACATTTTCAAATAAGCGAGAATTTTTTATTTTACAAAATCTATTTAGATTGTCTAAAAGAGAGCTTGATAAAACATTCTTTTTTTACAAAATATATGAGTTCAATGAAAGACAACGTTATAATGCGATGTGGAACTAATCACGTTACATTTGTTACAATTAGTAACCATGGAGTATTCACCAATGTAGAATCATTTTATATCTCAACTCATAACACAGATGAAAAAGCTTGGTTAAAGGCACTATCAATAACCTTATCCCAAGTACCAAAAAAATTGAAAGAACAAGTATCGATAGTTATTCCACCGAATTGGAATATTTTCACAAAATATATTACCCTTCCTGAGGTTGACAAAAATAAAACTAAAGAAGCATTAAGTTTTGAATTTAAACAAAATTTTCCAGGTGAACCAGAAGAATGGATATGGGAACCCTACAGGTTTAATAAAAACACAAATGACGTGTTTATCATTGCAATGCAGCGAGGGTTTACTGAACATTTTTTAGATGCATTATTAAGAAATAACCTAAATTTTTCTTATCTATGCCCAGAAATTTTATTGCTTCAAGCATCTTTGCCCAAACAAACACATGCAGACGAAAATTGCATCTTAGCTCAAATAGGAACATCAAATACTCTCCTTTATATTAGTAACAAAAAAGCACAATACATTAGGATGATACCTATAGCTGATGATTGGATAGATAAACAAATTGCAGTTTCGCAAAAAATCTCTCTTCAAGACGCTAGAAAAGTTAAAGATAGTCAAATAAAACTTCTAAACGACAAATCTGCATCATCATTTATAAAATATTATATCCGCCAATTCGCGCAAAAAATCCAACAAGAACTTAAGCGTTCCGAGTTGTTTTTTTGTAGAACGTTTAATCAAACACAAACCAGCAAAATGATATTATGCGGTAGCGTAGTACATATACAAGAATTTTCAGATACTATTCAAGAATTTAATCAAAATGTAGAAGTTGAACAAGCATCTAGTTATGCTCCACAAAAATTATTCCATAAATCTTTAAGCGATGAAAAACGCAATACATTATCAGAAAACATATTAACTTACTTAGGAGCCATTGAAATACTATCACGTAACGATTCTCCTGTTTTAAATTTATTTTCTGATATTTTTAAAAAACAAATATATTTTCAACAGCGCCATCCAACATATATGGCTGCGATGATAATTGTAATTTTAGTTACAATGTTAGGACTAAAATTAAACAAACAAAAAGTTACTTTTTTAGAGTCACAAAAATTAGCATTAGAGGCCAAGTTGCGAGAATCGATCATCGACTCACAAAAATATAAAGAAACTATTGAATCTGAACAACGCCTTCGCGAATCAATTATCTATATCAAAAACATGCTTTATTCTCAAGATAGTTGGTTGGAAATTTTTAATTGCCTACAGCAATCAATCAATCAATTAAAATGCTCATGGATAGATTCTTTTCACTGGAAAGATTCTGATAAACCAAACATTATTCATATAATTGTGAAAACGTTCATTGATGAAGCAAATGCACAGGGAGTTAACGATATTGAGACATTTTTAAATTCAATTAAAACATGTAACATGATATCTAAAATAAACAACGTTGTAATTTCTGAAACCAAAGACTCTGTACGTTCTTTTTCATTCGATATAGAGCTAAATAATAATTCTAAGATTTTTGTAAAATGAAGAACTTGTTTTTTAAACGTCATAAAGTATTTTTTATAGCATTTATTCTTTTATTATTCAGTGAAGTAATATTGCTCAACAGATATTTAAAAGTTTACAAAAAAAATTCTATTTTATCAGCTACTATACAAGAATCGTCACGAATACTGGAAGAAAAAAGCAAAAGCCTACCTACATCTCATTTAGCAATTGAACAGAAAACAAATTCTATAATAAAAAAATATCGCCAATTTATTTCAGACACATGGTGTAATGTTGTTCAAAGAGAGCACGAATTTAATAAATTAAATGCTCCTGGCAATAATATTGCACTATTTTTTGAAATTTCAAACTTCGTCACTCAAAACCGCGAATTATGTAATTCATTGGGAATAAATTACGAAGAAGAGTATTCATTTAGTTTCAAAGAATATTTAAACAAGAAGGAACAGCCGCTTGAAAGTGAAATCGATGACATTCATCTTCAAAAAGAACAAATTAGTTTGTTCTTAAATTGCCTTTTTGAAGCACGTACAACATACCTTAAAATAGATTCTATAAAGCGTGGAATTAAGGACAGTGCAATAACATACCGCAATGGTGATACGTTTTTAATAGATAACAATTCTATTGCATCATCAATTTTATCAACAAATACCTATCAAATAACATTCGAAACTTTTACAGAAACATTCAGAAAATATTTAAACAATTTACGTGAATCGGAAGTACCATTTGTTATCAGAGAAATAAATATAGAACCTCACAAACAAACGTATATCAATAGGCAATCTCAGGAATATATCGTCCAAGGTATTCCCACTAAATACACTCTTACATTAGAAATGCTAAACATAGCTCATGATATTACTAAACAATACAAGCGCGATGCCCAATATTATAGAAGGAAAACACATGTAACAAACTATTAAAAAAGACCGCAATATATTTGCGAGAAACAATTTCAATATAAAACAAATCAAAAACTTATGTAATATACTTTCCCCCAAAAAATTGTTTCTCACTAAAAATTTATCTTCAATTTAAAAATTACGGATACGGACATACCTTAATATTTCTAAGACCTCTCGTGCATCTTCTTTTGAAAATCCTTCTATTGTAGAAACATACTTATCAGAAAAATTGTCAATTAACTCTTTTATCGCTAAATCAGCTTTTTTAGGATCGAAATTTCTTCTATCTCTTGAAAGAGAATCTAATTTAACAAACAAATCTTTATCCAATTCACATAAATTTAGAAAATATGCTATACGTTTTTGAGGGTTTTTTATTAACACTCCTTCATCAAGATGAACACGGCATCTTCCCTCTAAAAGTTTAGACATTTTTTCATCTCTAGTATTGTTCATTAAATTTTCTGACAACTCACGCAGTAAATAGTGAGTACTTTTAGCTTGATTAATCACATTATCTTCCTGATTCACAATATCTATAATATTTTTCCTAGCGTGATTTACTGCTAAATTAGATAGAAAATCTTCCAAATTTTTATTTTGAAGACAAAAAAATTCTACTAACTTTGCAGGGAAAGAATTTATTATTGTTAGGTCTATTTTAGCGGCATTATCTTTTTTTGAATTGTTAAATGCTAAGTCCCTTGCAAGGTAAGTACTTATAAATGCATTAAAATCGTTACTAAACTTAGTAGAACCTTGACCATCAATAAGATTTTTATATTCTTGATCATAGTTCGCAAAATTCTTTTTGAAATTTAAATATTGAGCAGCAAATTCAGACAAACAACTTCTACACTTATTTTTACTTGAAAAGAGTATACTAATACCTGGATGTAAATTAAAAACACTTCTATCCATTAGCCCCCCTCCATTTGATACTTGAGAAGTTTGATTTACACCAATAGAATTTTTATTCTGACTTGCTAAAATAGGACTATTTGTTTGTCCACTATTTTTACTATTAATTGGGGAAATTTGACCGACTATAATATTACCCATTATATACCTTTGTTAATTTAGTTTTAGTAAAAAAATTTACTAAAATTTGACATATTAGTCAAAAAATAAAAAAATATTTTTATTTAAAAATTACTTGCAAACAAAAAAAATCCATACACACATTATTTAAATATTATGAATTTCCATAGACTAATTTTAGTATCGATATGTATATTACTATCTACCGGATGTGGCATTCATAAAAATCATAAAGTTTACAACACTGCAAAACAAGATGTAAATAATTATTACCAAACGATAAATACAAATAGAAATTTATGCCAAAAAAAATCTGATTCAGAGCAACTAATAGGACAGGCGAAATTAGATCTTTCCATGTCAATAGACATAGCATGTAAAAATAATCCTTCTGTTAAACGAGCATGGCATTTTGCTCGCGCAGAAAGAGCGAGATTACAGCAAATTAAAAGTGCTTACTATCCAACAGTAATAATTAATGGAACGGCAGAAAGGACAGAAGCAACAACAGCTGTCCAAAAATCAGTGCAAAAAACACTTGGAAATTCCATTTATCCAAGCATAGAACTGCATTATTCCTTATTTAAATTTGGAGGGACAAAATTAAGCGCGGAAGCTGCAAAATATGCATTATACTCCGCTAATTATCAATACGACAGAACGTTGCAAAGCGTTGTGCATGATATTGAATGTGCTTACTTAGGGCTTAGTTTAGCAGAACAAACAATCACAGCAAAAGAAAAAAACCTAGAGGATGCTAATGGAGCATACGAATCAACGTATTCCCGATACAAATCGGGACTCGCAAATTTACAAGAATATTTACAAGCTAAAGCTAATAAAACACAAGCAGAATTTGAGTTAGAATGCACATATGCTAATGTTGAATCTGCACGAGCCATATTAGCAAAAACTATGGGAATTACAGTTTCTGAAAGCATTAAAATATTACACCCTGTCTTACAAAGTGACCTGCAGGAAATCAGTTTGTCTGTTGATGACTTAATCAGTGAAGTTATAAAAACTCGCCCTGATATTCGTGCTGCTTATTCACAAGTAATTTCCAGTAAAAAGCTGACCAAGAGCACAAAAACTAACTTACTGCCTGAATTTGTATTAGGAGGAAGCGGCAGCAAAAAAAAGTATGAGCATATAAGTGGAACACATAACAATTTTAATGTATTTGCTGGGCTGGAATGGAAAATATTCGATGGATTTAAAAATATTTACGACATAGTTGAAGCTAAAGAAAATACGAAAATTGCCCAAGCAGAATTTGAACAGGCAAAGCTTCAAGCACAGTCTGAAGTTTGGACATGTTATTTTGCCTTCAAATCAGCAATCAAACAATTAGAAAGCGCAAGAAAAGTTTTAGAATCCTCCCAAGAGTCTTTTCAATCAATGTTAATTTCTTACAACAATGGCTTATGTAAATTTACAGATTTATTAACGACACAATCAAGTTTAGCCAATGCAAGGTTGCAATTAGTTAATTCCGAGTATAATTTGTTAACAGCAATATCTAATTTAGCCTACTCTACTGGAGGGATTATTGGTAACGAACTGATAAATAAATAATAATCATAATAACACTATGTATAAAAAATTTTTAAAATATTTACTAATTAGCGTTTTGACAATCAATGCTGGATGCCAAAAAGAAACTACAGTGTCATCGGAACGTCCTGCCATACCGGTAGTATCTGCCAAAGCTATCTCTCAAGATGTTCCGGAATATATAGACACAATAGGGTGCTGCCGATCATATTCTTCAGTCGATATAATCCCTCAGGTTTACGGAACATTACAAAGCGCGCATTTTGAACAAGGAGCTTATGTAAAGAAAGGTGATCTTCTATATGTAATAGATCCAACAAAATATGAAGCAATACTGGACCAAGCACAAGCAAAACTTGTTCAAGCCGAAGCTCAATTTACAGTTGATTCCGCACAATTAGAACGTTCAAAATCTTTATTACCCCAAAAGTATATATCAAAACAAGAATATGAAGCTTTAGAAGCTCAAGTACTACAAGACAAAGCTGCAATAGAAGCAGCTAAAGCTAATATAAAGCAAGCAAGATATGATTTCGCTAATTGTTTTATAACTTCTCCCATAGATGGAATTGTTGGCAAATATTTAGTTGATGTCGGAAATGTTCTTTCTCAAACAAGTTTTGGATCAACTGTACTCGTGAATATTCAGGATGTTGACCATCTTTATGTTGATTTCCCAGTTTCAGAAAATATTTTCCCGCAATTATATAAAAGTTTTCTCGAATCACCTGACGGGCTTGATGTAATTGTTTCTCTAGCTTCTAAAGAAGAAATAAATATTAGGGGTAAATTAAAATTTGTAGAAAACTCCATCAATAAACGTTCAGGATCCATCGAATTACGAGCAGTGTTAGACAATAAAGAACATAAATTTTGGCCAGGAATAACTGTTGATACAAAGGTATTATTAAGAATTAATAAAGGTGCAGTATTAGTTCCAACAGAAAGTGTGCGTCTTGGACAGTTAGGGCATTATGTATTCATCATTAAAGAAGATAAAACAGTTGATTTGCGCATCGTTAAAATAGGTCAACAATATGGTGATTTCACTTTAATTAAAGAAGGTATAAATTCTGGAGAAAATGTAGTGCAAACAGGTCAATTAATGTTAGCTCCAGGAATGAAAGTTGTCGAAGTACCAGATCAAAGAGAAAATAAGTTCAAATTACAACTTCAAAACGATCAAAATATGGCTGAAAAAAATCCAACAACAAAATAAATAAAAAGAGAATGAACATATCGGAACCATTTATTAGACGCCCAGTTTTTACTGTTCTACTAACAATATCTGCTATTTTAGCAGGAATATTTTGTTACTTAAAGTTACCAGTAAGCGACCTGCCAAATGTTGATTATCCGATGATACAGGTTATCGCTACTTATCCGGGAATGGATCCTGAAACAATGGCAGCTAATATAGCATCTCCTCTGGAAAAAGAAATAATGAAGATTCAGGGACTTGAAATGGTAACTTCTACAAGTACTCAAGGAACTACACTGCTAACTTTACAATTTTCACTTTCTAAAAATATTGATGGAGCTGCTACCGATGTGCAAGCTGCACTTACTCGTGCGAGTTCAAATTTACCATCAGGGATGCCATCACAACCGGCATTCCAAAAAACAGACCCAAATAGTAAACCAATATACTATATATCTCTTACAAGTGACACACTGACGCGTGGAGAGTTATACGACTATGCAATGGATGAAATTGCTCAAAGGATAACAATTTTGGAAGGTGTTTCTGAAGCACAAGTTTATGGCAATCCACGATCAGTACGTATAGAAGTTGATACTGAAAAGCTTTATAATAAAGGGTTGTCTATTGACGATGTAACTAAAGCTGTACAACAAGGAACAGTATCATTATCTACGGGGAAATTACGAGGAGAAACTAAAACTTTAACATTAAAACCAGAGGGACAATTAAAAAAACCGAGTGATTACTTAAATCTTGTAATCGCAGTTCGTGATGGAACACCCATTTACTTAAAAGATGTCGCCGATTGTATAGAACGGCTAGAAACTAAAGATTTATCTAGTAATCTTTGGATAAAGGGAAATTCCGATGCGTTTACTACTGAGGTTGTCATCGCTGTTACACGTGCAGCTGGAGCTAATGCTATTAAACTATCTAAGGAAATTGACGAGTTATTGCCAATTTTTGAACATCAAATTCCTGGTTCAATTAAATTGATAAAAATGTATGATCGGTCTGAAGTTATAATTAATTCAATTTACGACGTACAGGAAACATTGTTAATTGCGTTTATATTGGTAATATTTGTAATATTTTTGTTTTTAGGTAGAATACGAGAAACAATAATACCATTAGTAGCCATGCCGCTATCGCTGTTTCTTACATTCATAGTAATGCGACTATGTAATTTTAATCTAGATAACTTATCCTTAATGGCACTAACATTGTCTATTGGTTTCTTAGTTGATGACGCTATTGTCTTCCTAGAAAACATGATTCGACGCATGGAAGATTTTGGAGAATCTCCGCTTACAGCATCTCTAAATGGCGCTAAAGAAATCAGCTTTTCAATATTATCAATGACGTTGTCTCTTGCAGCAGTATTTATTCCTCTAATATTTATGTCCGGACAAATTGGGCGTGTTTTTAGGGAATTTTCAGTAACTATCATTGTAGCAATTCTCGCATCAGGACTAGTGTCACTTACGCTAACCCCTATGATGTGTGCTCGTATGCTAAAACCAATTGATAAAAATAACAGAACAAAGCTGGAAAAAATTTCACATGAATTAGAAGCAAAATTTTTAAAAAGCTATGGGAAGTCATTAACTTGGTTTTTAAACCATAAAACAATTTCCGTTGTAATTTGGATAATCTGTTTAATTGGAACATATTTTACATTTATTGCACTACCAAAAACATTTTTACCAGAAGGTGATAGTGGTATCATGTCTGGTATATTCATTACCCAAGAAGGGACATCCCCAGAAAATATAATAGCTTCCCAAAATTTAGTGAATAAAACAGTTAGGGGGAATCCATATGTTGATAAGTCAATGGCCGTAAGTGGGATCTCGCAATTTATTACAGATAATCAAGGGTTAATTGTTGCATTTCTTTCAAAAGAGAAACGTCCAACTATACAGACTGTTACTTCACAAATTTCACAAGATTTAAGCACAATCCCCGGGGTACTTACTAGTATTCGCCCAGTCCCAAGCTTGGAAATAAGCACTGGGGCAATAGGCAATCTTCAAGGTAAATATGCTTATATTTTATCAAGCATGAATCGAGAAGAACTATATGACACTGCATCAAAATTAGTAGAAGCTCTACGTACTAATCCAGGGTTTGAAAGGATATCGACAGATTTATATATAAATACACCACAAGTAGATATTCAATATTTACGCAATCAAGCATACAAATATGGAATTACACCATATAACATAGAAAATACATTCAAGGAGGCCTATTCTGAAAACCATTGCTACCAAATAAAAGAACAAACTCGTCAATATAAAGTCATCGTGTCTTCTAATCCAACAAATAGTCAAAAGATGGACGATATATCAAAGCTATATTTTAAGAATGATTATGGAAATATGGTGCCTTTTGAATCAGTAGCTACTTATAAAGAAAAAGTCGGACCATTATCTGTAAATCACACAAATAACTTCCCTTCAGTAACGATATATTTTGATCTAAAAGACGGCTACCCTATCGGGGATGCTGTAAAATTCATTGAGCAGAAATCTAATGAACTAGTCTCTACTGGAATAATGGCAAGTTTAGAAGGAGAAGCTAAAAGCTTCCAAGAATCTGTTCATAGTTTAGTGATCTTGTTGTTTGTTGCAGTATTCGTAATGTACGTTATACTTGGAATAATGTATGAAAGTTATATACACCCAATTACTGTGTTGTCCGCGTTACCGGTTGCTATAGTTGGAGGATTGTTAACGTTGTTACTATTTAGGATGGAATTATCACTATATGGATACATTGGGTTATTCATGCTCATGGGAATTGTAAAAAAGAATGGTATTCTCATGATCGACTTCGCAATTGCACGACAAAAAGAAGGAATGTCTAAAGAAGAAGCTGTTCATACTGCATGTATGGAGC
>CAZALH010000011.1:0-18055 GCA_964486285.1 uncultured Opitutales bacterium
CTGCGATAGGTTTTCCTTCCGGGGTTTCGGTTAGTTTTTTTACAATATTAGCTGTTTCTTTGCGTTTTTCTGATGAAAGGTTAGTAACAGCTGCTATGAGTGAAGCAGTTTCCCAGTCACCTGGATTGGTAAACCAAGCTATGAGTTGTTGAAAAAATCCCTTTATTCCACCACTTAATCCAGACGATAGGTTCCTCGCGAGTGAATTAATGGTATCATTTAAAGCTTTATTTTCCGGGACATTGCTTGTTTCGCCATGCGTTACTCCGTGATTGCCTAAGGGCTGATTGCTTGTTTGTATCGTATGATTTGTACTAGAATTTTTTGTAAGTATAGATTTAATTTGTTTAAATTGTCGTGTGTTATCAACACTCGTTGATTCTATATTATTGGGTTGTATTGAAGGAATTGTCATAGTAACCTAAACAGTTTATGTTTACAAAATGTTATGTCAATTTTTTTACTAAGATAAAAGAAAAATGGCGAACTTTTGTTAGCGCAAGGTAGTTTATCGTTCCCTGCTTGAGTGGAGACGATCACGACCTGCATTATAGACATTATTATTAGTATGGTTAATATTGGTGGCATTATTTCTGTTATCCAGTTCTTGAAAGATTATATCAAATTCATCAATAGATATTTCATCTAATTTTGTTTCAGCATCTGCTAGTAAACTATTATGATCTGGTAACCATTTGTTTTCGCTGATTATGTTGTAAATTTGCTCAATCTCGTGCAAAAAGGTGGCATTATTTATAGCATTGCGCAAACTAGATGTGATGCTTGACATTACAGTGTCATTTAATTGTGCCCAGTGATTGTTTTTCAGTGTGTTGCAAATTTGATGCAAGTCTTCAAAATCTGTTACTTTTTGTAAAATTTCTGTAATTTTTATTTGTAGTGTATTGTTTTGTTGTAACCAAGAATGATGGTCTATTAGGTTACAAATATTTTCGAAATTATTAATATCGAATTCAGCATCAAGCATGTTCATTAAAATTTCTTCAATTTTTAACGCCACTTGAGAAGTGTTTGCAATATCAGGTGCATTTTGTATAAAAGTTGCTGCTGTTACAATATCCTGAATATTTGGATCGTTGTTAAGGTTTTGTAGTAAAACTTCTGGATCATTTTCTTCAAACACAATTCCTTGTTCAAGGTTATGTTCAGTTGTATCGAGGATGATGTCAGCATCATTTTCTATTAAGTTTAACAACCAATCTGCAGTATTATTGCTTGTAAAGTCATCGTCGTTGTCAACTAAGATATTGGATTGCCTTTCAAATAAATTTGCACTCGACATTTCTTCTTCATGTACTTGAATCTGTTGATCGTTTTCTACTTGCCGGATACTGGTGTCTTGCGTTATTTGAGATGCATTAGGATCATTTGGCCAGTTATTACTTCCATTAATATCAGTGCGCCAATTATTCTCTATTGTCATATTTTCTCCCATTTATAAATGAAATTGTGTTAGGTTTTGTAAGTATGTCAATAGATTATAAAATTTATTAGAGACTTTTGAATTAAAGCGAATTGATCTCTTATTCTGTAATTTTCCCCATATGTGAAATAATACTACCTATATCTTTTAGCGTGAGCAGTAGCAGTAATTTTAAAATTGGTGATTAGTTATAAAAAATATAATTAATTTGGTGGGCCCTGTAGGATTCGAACCTACGACCAAGGGATTATGAGTCCCCTGCTCTAACCACTGAGCTAAGAGCCCATAATAGAGTGTATGTCTTAGTAAACATGTTGGTTCTATTTTCAAGGAAAATTTAATGAATGAATGATTTTTCGTGAAAATAATACAAAATCTCAATTTTAAAATTAGTGTTTTACTCGACGTTTATTTACTTGAATATGTTCGGTATTGTTTATGCTGTAATTTATGATAAAAATTGTTTCTTGGAATGTTAATGGTCTGCGTGCAATATTATCAAAAGGATTTATTGATATAATTAAGATGTTGCGGCCAGATATTTTATGCTTACAAGAAATTAAGGCATCTTCAGATAAAATTCCGGATTTTGAATTAGATGGGTACAATAAATTTTATAATCCTGCACAACGTAAAGGATATTCTGGGACTGCGATTTTTACAAGGTTAGAGCCAGTAACAGTCGATACTAATTTAGAAATTGAACACGCTATCGAAGCGCATGAAGGAAGGGTGATCTTAGCGGATTATAGATCTTTTTATGTCGTTACTGTATATACTCCTAATTCTGGTGCAGAGTTATTACGTTTGCCGTTTAGGGAAAAAATTTGGGATGTACAGTTTGCAGATTATTTACAAAATTTAGCAAAAAAGAAGCCTCTGATTGTATGTGGAGATTTTAATGTAGCCCACAAAGAATGTGATTTATCTAATCCTTCGCAAAATCATTTTAGTGCTGGTTTTACGGACCAAGAAAGAAATGGTTTTTCTAATATTTTAAATGTTGGTTTCATTGATTCTTTTAGATTTAAATATCCTGATGCTGTTAATCAATACAGCTGGTGGTCATATCGAGTGAATTCACGTGCTAGAAATATTGGTTGGAGGATAGATTATATTTTACTAAGTTCTGGATTAGAAAAATATTTATTATCTGCTAATATTCATCAAGAAATTCTAGGGTCTGATCATGCCCCGGTAAGTGTAGTGTTAGATTTTTAAGAAATTGTTATTGATTGATATTGTTGAACGTTAGGATCTACTATCTGTATTGAAAATATTTCTGGGAGCTTGTGTTGTTTGAGTATATTTTGTACTGCATATACACTATTACAGTCATGGCTTAAGTGAGTAAGTAATACATGCTTCCAATGAATTGTGTTATAATTAGTTATAAACGTTGCAGCAGCGTTGTTAGATAAATGCCCATATTTTCCGCGTATACGATTTTTTATATATACTGGGCGTTTGGTATCTATTTCTAACATATGTAAATCATGGTTAGACTCTAGAATAAGAAGATTAGCGTCGTTGGTATAATGAGGTAAATTGTATGGAATATACCCTAAGTCTGTAGCAATACAAATTTTTGTTGAACTGTTATTAGATTTTTGGGTAAATTTATACCCAATAGGATCAGCGGCATCATGTGGTAAAGAAAAACCGACAACATCTAAATCACGAAACTGAAAATGTTGCTCATTAACTAGTATATTCCAATTAATTTGTTTATTAATTCTTTTATTGATCATTTCTGCTGTTAAGTGATTAGCGAATAGCTCAATTTCTTTCAATTTACTCAATCCACGAATTCCAGTTGAATGGTCACTATGTTCATGAGTGATAAATACTCCATTAATATCGTGGACAGAAAGACTTTTTGTAGCGAGCAATTCAATTATACGCTTGCTGGAAAATCCAGCATCCACAAGAAGGTTAGTATATTCTGTTTGTATTAAATAACAATTTCCTTTGCTACTACTGCCGAGTACTGAAAATTTAACCGACATGGTTAAACTTTCTCATACATTAACAACAATGTTGCAATACAATTTTTTTATTTGTTTTTATCTGTATTTGAAGCGACGTCTGAAAATAAGAGCGGAAATTCTATATGACCACTCTTAGGATAAGATAATATTTTAATTTCCCCATAAACGTTTCTTATGCCTATTAAGCTTCATACGCTTACTTCTTTTATGTTTATTCATTTTAAGACGACGTTTTTTCTTTAAATTTCCCATAATTATTCTTTTCTGTAAATTTTTCCTCTCGCTCGCAAGGATCAAAATTCCATAACTTTAGTAAAGCTTTTTTTCGCTAAAAATCTACTTTACTATAAATTTTAAATATACATATCTCTACACATGGAAACTTTAATTGGTAAAGCTGCTCCAAAGTTTGCAGCGGCAGCAGTGATTAATGGGAATACAATTGTGAATGATTTTTCATTGGATCAGTATATCGGCAAAAAATATGTTGTGCTCTTCTTTTATCCTAAAGATTTTACATTTGTTTGTCCAACTGAATTACATGCGTTTCAAGAACAAATTGGAGAGTTTGAGAAACGTAACGTTCAATTAGTTGCTTGTTCAACAGATTCAGAATATTCTCATTTTGCTTGGCTTGGTACTCCAAAAGAAAATGGTGGTATTAAAGGAATAACTTTCCCCATAGTGTCAGATGTAAGTAAAACAATTGCTACTAATTATGGTGTACTTGCTGGCAGCTATGAAGAAGATTTAGAAACTGGAGAATTAAAATCAGAAGGAGAATTAGTTGCTTATCGCGGTTTATTTTTAATTGATAAATCAGGAATTGTTCAGCATTTAACAGTAAATAATATGCCGCTTGGTCGAAATGTTAATGAAGTTTTGCGAATGGTGGATGCGTTACAACATTTTGAGCAGCATGGTGAAGTATGTCCAGCTAATTGGTCGATAGGTAAAAAGGCAATGGTGGCTGACCAATCAGGATTATTAGAGTATTTCAAGTAAGCTAATTGTGGTTGAATTTATAAAAGTAAAAACTCGTGTTTTACAACCGCCCAAAGATGATCTTTTGGCGGTTTTTTGTGATTATTTACCAAAAATTCAAGATAAAGATATTATTTTGATTTCTTCCAAGGTGCTTGCCATACATCAAGGGAGATGCATAAAAAAGGACAAATGTAGTAAATTGGAATTAATTAGTAATGAAGCAGACGTTGTTTTAGGTGAGTTAAATGATCCATGTGTTACGATTAAGGAATGTACTATGATCCCGAATAGCGGAATTGATGAAAGCAATGGTGATGGTTATTACGTATTATGGCCTGCAAATATTGGTAATTTGTTAAAAGAAATTTATTTTTTTTTAAAAAACAAATTTTGTCTCATGAACTTAGGAATTATTTCTGTTGATAGCCATATCTTGCCGATGCGTTTAGGAAGTACAGGAATATCACAAGGAAGCTATGGGTTTGTCCCAATTAGTGATCAAGTTGGTAAAAAAGATTTATTTGGACGTGAATTAATTATGTCTAGAATAAATATTGTTGATTGTTTAGCAGGCATTACTCCATTACTTATGGGAGAGGGAAATGAAAGCTGTCCAATTGTTATTGCCCGTGGATTAGAAGGTATTGTTTTCGATGATGTTGTTGGAGATATTTCTATTGCACCAGAACAAGACATTTTTAAAGGTGCTTTTAAATGCTAAAGAACACAGAGTAGCTTTCTGTGTTCTTTAGGTTCAAATAAGTTAATTTTAAGCACCTATTATAAATTGAGGAGGAATATCCCTGGTATTTGAATTCATGGTATCATTGTTTGATGTTGTTTCTTCACCTTCTGGAATGGATCCTTGCATGAAGCTATCTAAACGAGCTTTCCACTTGTTGACTTCATCTATAAACAACTTGAAAAATTCTTCGAATCCTTCTTCTGTTAAGAAGCGTAACGGGTATTGATAACCAATAGCCGCCTGTCCACTTTCGCTGTTAAATGATAATGTCATTCCTTTCGTTTCTTCCTCGTTATTATTCATGCGAAGCAAGTAACGCATAACGGATGCGCGATTCATTTCTGGGACTTCCCCGATTTCTGATATGAATATCATACCATCTCTTTTATTTTCATATTTTAGATGGATAAGGGTTCCATTGTCCACATCTAAACAACAATATCCAGAAGGATCGATCTTTAATCCTGCCAAATTTATTTTATTGGCAAAAGTCATTAATATTGATGAAAATTTATCCATTTATGATGGCTCCTTAAAATTTGCTTAACTTTTAAAAAGGATAATTTGTAATTTATCAACGGTCAAGTTTAAATTCCAAAAAGTTTGCGATTGATTTGTAAAAAAATTATTGCCTTTTCTTCAGGAGAACATAATTGTTCTCTCGTTGAATTTTTAAATAAAAAGATATGAAAAAGTTTGCGAGTATATTACTTTCGAGTTGTGTTATGACAGCTCCACTGTGGGCGTGGTCTTCTAGCAGCAATCAAAAAATCTTATCTGTTGATGTCCAGAAAGTATTTGAGAATTTTGAAAAAGCTAAAGCCGCTCAGTCTGCTTATGGAGAGTCAGTTGCTGCAGCAGATAAAGAATTAAAAGAGATGTATGAATCTATCGTTAAGCTGAATGAGGAGGCAAAAGAATTACAAGCAAAGTCAGAAAATACTGCGTTAACGGAAGCGGCACGTAGTAAATTAAAAAAAGATGCAACTGCTAAAATGGAAGACGTCCGTAAAAAAGATATTGAATTTGGACAGCTTCGTCAGGATTTAAATAAGAAGCTTAATGAGCGTCGCCAGAATGAAATTGCGGAACAAAGTAAGGCATTAGAAGAAGTTGTCGCTGCAATTGCTATTGAGAAGAAAGCGGATATTGTATTGAATAAGTTTACTTCAACTTTGTATGTTAATGATGCGCTTGACATTAGTGATTTAGTTATTGCAAGACTAAATGACAAGAAGTAATTTTTGTTTTACATTGCATAATTTTTATATTGTCCTGCAGGTATAATGTTTGCAGGATTTTTTTATGCTCCAGTTTAAATATTCACTGCAAGAAATATGTGAAATCACTTCTCCGCTAAAAATCATTGGAAATACAAATGCTACGATTGTTAAAATTTCTGATATAGAAGCTGCGAAAAATGGAGAATTGAGCTTTTTGGGAAACACAAAATATCGAAACAAATTGAATACAACAAACGCTTCTGTAGTTTTGATAAAAAGTGGTGCTTTTACTGAATCTGAATCTCCAAAAGCAAATCAGTGCTTTTTATTATACGATAACCCATCGTACGCTCTAGGGCTACTTTGCAAAGATATTGAAAAGAAACGTACTAATAAATCTCAGCATTCTATTCACCCATCTGCAATTATTGCTGAAACAGTCGAAATAGAAAATAACGTTACCATTGGTCCAAATGTTGTTATCGAGGGCGATGTAAAAATTAAGCAGAATACAGTCATCTTAGCAGGATGTTACTTAGGTAGCGGTGTTGTCATTGGAAAAAACGTAAAATTATATCCCGGGGTAAAGATCATGGATTTCTGTGAAATTGGTGATAACGTTATTATTCATGCTGGAGTAGTAGTTGGCTCAGATGGTTTTGGGTATGAAACTGTTAATGGGATCCATGAAAAAATTCCACAAATTGGTAACGTTATTATTGAAGATGATGTAGAAATTGGGGCTAATACTACAATTGATCGCGCGAGATTTAGCTCAACTATTATAGGTAAGGGGACAAAAATTGATAATTTAGTACAGATAGGGCACAATGTTCATATCGGTAAATATTGTTTAATAGTTTCTCAGGTTGGAATTGCAGGAAGTTCCAAGCTCGGGAATTACGTAATCGTTGGTGGACAGTCTGGAATCGCTGGACATTTAACAATAGGGGATCGTTCGATGATTGCCGGGCAGACTGGTATCGCATCAAGTTGTAAAGAGGGTTCTTTTTTACGTGGTTCACCTGCAATGCCTTACAATGAAGCTACTAAGTTCCTTGCTTGTAGAAAATACTTACCAGAATTAGTAAAAAAAATGAAAGGGTTGAAAGATTAAAATTAATCCTTTATAAGGGACAATGTAGATTGTATTGATCGCTCAAAGATCTTGTCTCCAATTTGTACTTTTATTCCCGCTATTAATTGGGGATCATATGAAAAAGTTACGCGTAAATTACGACGAAATTTTTTCTCAAAGTGACATTTTAATTTTTGCATTTGTCCATCACTAAGATGTGCTGCAGCAGTGATAAAAAGGTGTTCTTTAAGTTTTTCAGATTGGATCAAGTTGTAATACTCTTGCAGCACAATGAGTGTTTCTTGACTTCTAGGGAGCGATTTTAAGACAGCAGAAATCTTATCATCATCTAAAAGATGATCTGTATATGATATTTTTAGCAGTTGGGTTGCAAATTTGTGAATATGTGTACGTATCTTCATATTAATATTTACACTGCTTCAATTAACATTTCAACTGCCTTTTGCTGATAATCATGCTTTTCGGTATCCGTCAGTTCATGTGTCAGGACTTTTTCAACGGTTTGTACAACAATATCTTTTAGGTCACCTTTTAGCTTACTAAACATAATATTTCGTTCATTTTCGATGTCTACATTAGCCTTAGAGATGATATTTTGGGCTAATTCTTTGCTTTCAATTTCCTGTCTTTGCATAATGTCTGCTGCAGCTTTTTGTGCAGTATGGACAATGCTTTCTGCTTCTACATTTGCTTTAGAGATGAGATCGGAACGTTTTTGTTCGATATTATCCATCTCTTTTTTCATCTCTTCGCTATATTTTAGCCCATCTTGGATCTGTTGATTCCGTTTATCTATTATATCGATTACATTTTTGAACACAAAACGATATAACAAGTAAGTCACTAGCAAAAAATTTATTATTTGGAGAACCAATAATGGAACATTAATGCCAAACTTATCAAAAAGAATGACCAAATTACTAGCCTCCATTCCAAAAATTAGATTCATATTATGCTAAGAATAATACGTAAAAGGTTATTGCTTCTGCTAATGCCATTCCCAAGATTGATTGTACTAATACCTTACCTGATGCACCAGGGTTCCTACCAACTGCTTCAACAGCTTTTGTTCCGATAAGTGCAACACCTAGTCCTGAAATGAAACATCCAAATGTTTGTACCAATCCAGTTCCAATATTCCCTGTGAGTTCTGCTAATATATTAAACATATAATTTTCCTTTTTGTTAAATGTTTTTTGAAATTTCTTCTTCCTCTTGATTACTAACGAGTCCAACGTATACAGAGACAAGTAGAGTAAATACTGAAGCTTGAATTATTCCAATGATAAGTTCAAGAAAATAAAAAGGTAAAGGAATAAGATAGGTTAAATATCTTACAATTGAACACTGATGAATTGTTTCAACAAAACCACTCATATGATGTAGCAAATTTTCTCCACCAAAAACATTACCGTACAACCTAAACGATAATGATACTACACGGAATAAGATAGATAAACATTCTATAAACCCTACTGCAAAAAATATAAAAAACAGCAATGAATACATTAGTTTACTCATGTCTCTTTTATTGGCTTTATTGCCGAATACTTCATGATAAAGTGCATGTATTCCAACATATTTTATTATGAAATATGCCCATATAAATAAAGACAATAAAGCTAGTGCTAATGTTGTATTTAGATCAGAATTTGTCGGTCGAATAAAAAATTTAGCTTCACCATCACTTATCCATGCTATTGACCCTACGCCTGGTAAAAGCCCACTCCAATTATGTAATAAAATGAAAACAAAATAACCTAGTAGTATAGGAAATATATGCTTAAAAACCTTTTGCCCGACAATTGGTTCAATCAACGATCTTAATGTAGTAATTATGCTTTCGATTATCGCTTGTCCATGAGATGGAACCATACTAACACCATCTCGTAAAAGAAATTTTGAAAGCAAAATAATGAGTAAAGATATTAATGCTCCCGTCAAAATTGTATTATTGATGTCACATCCTGCAAATGAGAATACTCTTTCACCAGCCGTTGTAATTGCTCCTTCATTAGCATATGCTATACTAGGTAATATCGATAAACCTGATATTACTATAGTATAAAATAACCCTACTAAGACGCTTTTATATCTCACTATATAGTATAAAGGTAAATATCTAATTTTAATAAGTCAATAAAAAGTGTAATACTATTATTCACAATTTGGCCTGGCTAAAACATTAAAATATGGATTTTCGTGAAACATTTCTTGGTTTTTTGAGTGTATAAAAAGGTTTATTGTTTTTAGCATTTCAGATTTTGTATTTGATCTACGCATATGATACAGAAACTCACCATGATCATCGATACATTGGCCAATAAAATTAAGATATTTTTTTATGGAGCATATTTGTTGCTTCTCATTTGGAATAGAACATTCAACTATGTTCATTAGTTTATAAATATATTGCTCTATGTCTTTTAATTTAATCAATGGATATTGTTTATTTTCTATTAAGCTATTGATTTGATGAAAGATATATGGATTGCGTATTGCTGCGCGACCTATCATTACTCCATCACACTTTGTATCTAAAAAAATTTTATATGCTTGTTTTGCAGTATCAATATTCCCATTGGCTAGTACGGAACAGTGTAATATTTGTTTTGCTTGTTTAATATAATTATAATTTATTGGTTCCCGATAGAGTCCTTTAACAGTGCGAGCATGTATAGTAACATTAGCTAGTTCGTATTTATCTAAAATTTTTAGTATTACATTGTAATTAGAGTCATCTGAAAATCCAACCCGAATTTTTGATGAAATTGGTAAAGTAATATTTTCTTTTAAAGAGGAAATAATTTTTTCTATAGTATATGGTTCATTTAATAATGCTCCACCTGATCCTTTTTTATATATTTTAGGCATTGGACATCCAAAGTTTAGATCAATACCAGATATATTATACTGCTGTAGTGATTTAGCGACATTAACGAATGCTTTGGGCTCACGTCCAAGAAGTTGAATGAATAATGGGCGTTTACTTTTCCTATTATTTATAATGTCATATATATTATTATCAATTTTAGAAGTTGAATGTACTCGCAAGAATTCACTGATGTAAAAATCTGGTTCTCCGTACTCTGTAAATATGTTACAAAATTGACGATTAGTAATATCTCGCATGGGAGCCAATGCAGTAAGAAATTTTTTTCGTGAAATGGTCATTGAAAATTCTTGAAAAGTTTTCTGGTTAAAATGTTATTGAAGTATGTTTAGGATGTTGTTTTCCCTTATTTTTTATTGTATTGTACCGTGTGTATTACAATGTTCACCGTACAACAATAAAATTCATAAACAAACAACTAATAGTATCAAGATTGTTAATGTAATTGTTGAACATTATTCTCATGAAGATTTTCAGCGTATTGCTGAATACTTTAATGGTGGGCATGAACATTATGGTCATAGGTGTATTGTTCGAACAGACCCTGATGTACGAACTGGGGAATATTTTATTGTAAATTTTAGTAAACCTTTGGTGGATTTACCTAATGATTTAACCGTTAACATTTACCTAATGATAGGTAAATCGTTAAATTACGAAAAATATTCTTTTCAATTACCTAATAAACGCCCTAATTTTGTGTCAGACGTTTATTTAGGAATTACATCAAAATGTATTGATTTAGCAAAAGTAAATGCTTGGAAGATAGAAGTAATAAATACTCAAGGAGAAATTATAACCCTTCATAAGAGTTTTATGTGGCCCTCGGAATATTGATAAGCCTCAAGGTTTTGCTTCCAATTCGTTTTGTGAAGATTGATCGATGTTTTCTTTTACTTGTGCTGACTCTGAAAGGTTATTATCTTCCTCACTATTTTGTTGTTTATTGTTTCTAACTTTGAAGAGTAGCGTATCAGGATGTTTGTCATCGGATGTGATTAATATACTTGATTTGCTATTAAATTCCCCACGAAGAATATCATCAGCTAATGGATCTTCTACATATTTTTCAATTGCACGATTTAAAGGCCTAGCTCCAAATTTTTTGTCATAACCTTTTTTTATTAAAAATTCTTTAGCTTTGTCTGAGAATTTTAATGTAATTTCGTGTTCTAATGCTCGTGTTGACACCTTCTTTAATTCAATTTCTACGATCTTTTTTAAAGAGTCATGACCTAGTTGTTTAAAAACTAAGATATCGGTTAAGCGATTCATAAACTCTGGCTTAAAAGTATGTTTTGCTTCATCGATTACTTGTTCTTTAATTTTTGTGAAGTTTTTCTCTGTTGAGCGGTGAAATCCTAATGTAATATCGCGTTGCATAATTTCAGCGCCTATGTTGCTTGTCATTATTAGAATAGTATTTTTAAAATCTACTTTACGCCCTAAACTATCAGTTAAACACCCATCTTCTAGTACCTGTAGTAAGATCTGAATGACATCTGGGTGTGCTTTTTCAATTTCATCAAATAATACTACAGAATATGGTTTGCGCCGAATCAGTTCTGTTAATTGCCCACCTTCATCATGTCCGATATAACCTGGAGGAGATCCAACAATGCGTGATACAGTATGTTTTTCCATATATTCTGACATGTCGATTTTTACTAGAGCTTCTTTATTGCCGAACAATTGTTCAGCTAATACTTTAGCTAGATGTGTTTTCCCAACACCTGTTGGTCCCAAAAACATAAATGAACCAGTTGGTTTATTAGGATCTTTTAAATCTGCACGTGCTCGTCGAATTGCGCGTGAAACTGCATATACTGCATCATCTTGCCCAATGATATTTTGTCGCAATGTATCATCAAGATGTAATAATCTTTCAGATTCTTTTTTTTCTATACTTGATAGAGGAATTCCGGTCCAATTAGAAATTACTTCCCTTATAGTAGTTGCATTAACAGTAGCAGTTTTATTTGGCAATGTGTCACGCCATTTTTGTATAAGATTATCACGTTCAGTTGTTAAAACTTTTTCTTTGTCTCGTAATTTTGCTGCTTCTTCGAACTTTTGATCACTAATTGCCTGCTCTTTATCCTTTAAAATATGATTTATTTGATCACTGATTTTTTGAATTTTTGGTGGACGTACTATAGTATGTAAGCGTGTACGTGCACCAGCTTCATCTAATAAATCTATTGCTTTATCTGGTAAAAATCTGTCTTGTATGTATCGTGCAGATAATTTAACCGCTGTTTCTATGGCATCATCTGTGTAAGTTACATTATGATATTTTTCATAATTTTCTTTTATGCCATTTAATATTGCGATTGATTCCTGTATGCTTGGAGGGTCGACTTTTACTGGTTGGAATCGTCTTTCCAAAGCGCTGTCACGTTCAATATATTTACGATACTCATCTAGAGTTGTTGCTCCGATACACTGAATTTCTCCACGTGACAGTGCTGGTTTTAGTATATTTGACGCATCCATTGAACCTTCAGAAGAGCCAGCACCGACGATGGTGTGAAATTCATCAAGGAATAAAATTACATTTTTGGCGCGTGCGATATCATCAATTATTGCTTTTAACCGCTCTTCAAATTGCCCACGATATTTTGTTCCAGCTAAGATAAGTGCCATATCTAAAGAAATGACACGTTTGTTTAATAACGGTAATGGAACATTGCCAGAAGCTATTGATTGTGCTAGTCCCTCTATTATTGCAGTTTTACCTACTCCGGCTTCTCCAACTAATGCTGGATTATTTTTTGTTCTTCTGCATAAAATTTGAATTACTCGTTCAATTTCTTTATCTCGTCCAATGATTGGATCCAACCCACCATCACGAGCAATAGCAGTTAAATCACGTCCAAAAGCACGTAAGGCAGGAGTTTTTATTTCATTAGTTTGATGTGAATTTATTTTTACATTTACTGGTTCATCATCATCATCATCATCGTCATCATCTATGAAATTTGGGTCTAGTGCAGCCAAGATTGCCTGTCTGCAATTCGCGATAGTTACGTTATATTTCTTTAATACTTTAGAAGCAAAACTTTCTTCTGTACGAATTAATCCTAGGAGAATATGTTCAGTGCCAATGTACGGATGTTGTAAAATGTTTGCTTCTTTGGCAGATGATAGTAATGCCTGTTGGACACGAGGAGTTAATTCAATCGTTTGATTATTTGATTGTTCTGAATTAGATTGTTTACTGTTTGCGGTTATTTGATTTTCAAGTTCTTGATTTAATTCTGCGATATCAACGTTAAGGGATTTTAATATTGTTACTGCAATACATTGTGGCAGC
Source organism: uncultured Opitutales bacterium (assembly GCA_964486285.1). GTDB lineage: Bacteria > Verrucomicrobiota > Verrucomicrobiia > Opitutales > JAIRKQ01 > JAIDVZ01. Next base: position 13,699 of record CAZALH010000011.1, read on the forward strand.
TTCAGTAAAGCTAGTAAGATATGTTCTGTACAAATAAAATTTTGCTTAAATTGTTCTGCAACTTGCTTAGCTATTATTAATACTTGTTGCGCTCGTGGTGTTAGGTTTAACATTGAATCCATTACAGTTCCTTTATCGCAATGTTGATTGAGAATAAATAAAATGCGAGCTAATATTTTATATTTCAATATAAAATTAAAAATGTCAGTAAAATAACTTACTGCTGTGATTTTTTGAATACATTCTTGACAATGTTTTATATTCAACTTTTTCTATGATAATTAGCAATAATGAATTATGGCGTTAAAGATTAGATTACAAAGACAAGGACATCGTAATTGTCCGGTGTATAAGATAGTTGTCGCTGAAAGTGCATGCCGCCGCGATGGAAAATATGTAGAAGCGCTTGGGAATTATGACCCTCAAGCAAGGGGCAATGCCAGTGAATTAATACTTAAGATTGATCGTGCTGAATATTGGTTAAGTGTTGGTGCACAACCTACAGATACCGTAAAATCATTAATTAAACGTGCGAGAAAAGCAGCTGCAAGTGCGTAACTTTTTTTATGGTTTGTAAAATTCAATTTGATTGTTTATCTCTCTTCCCTGAAATGTTGGATGGTTTTATTTCGTCGAGCATCATTGGCCGTGCTAGAAAGGCTGGAATTATCGGTGTGTCTTTATACAATATTCGAGATTGGGCAGATGATAAACATCATATTACAGATGATTCTCCCTTTGGAGGGGGAGCGGGGATGGTTATGCGTCCTGAACCAATATTAGCTGCTATTAATGCCGTAAAAAAAAGTGATTCTAAGGTTGTTTATTTATGCCCTGATGGAGAGTTATTGAATAATTGTATCGTTCGTGAACTTGCAACTGAAAAACATTTAATCTTACTATCTGGTCATTACGAAGGAATTGACCAAAGAATTAGAGATTCTGTAGTAGATCGAGAGATATCGATAGGAGACTACGTGCTTACCAATGGTGTTTTAGCTTCCGCTATTTTGATTGATGCTTTATCTCGATATATCCCAGGTGTGCTAGGGTGTGAAGAATCTTTAGAACAAGATAGTTTTAGTGATGGTTTGCTGACGTTTCCACAATATACTCGTCCAGCAAATTTTTTAAATATGAAGGTGCCCGAAGTTCTGTTATCGGGGAATCATCAATTGATAGATGCTTGGAGGAAGGAGAAACGATTAGAACGAACTATGAAGAGACGTCCAGATCTTTTGAAAAAGGAGAATTTAAAAAAATGAGCCAAGAAATTATAGAATTAGTTACCAAAGAGCAAGTTAAACCAGAGAGACGTGTTTTTAAGGTAGGAGATGGTGTGGTTGTACATACAATTGTACGTGATGGTGAAAAAGAGAGAATACAATTATTTTCTGGTATCGTTATTGCACGCCATGGGTCAGGTATTCATGAAACATTTACCGTTCGTCGTGTGTCTGCTGGCGAAGGTGTAGAACGTGTCTTTAACGTAAATTCTCCATTTATTGCGAAAATTGAAGTTGAGCGTGAAAGTATTCCAATGCGTGCCAAACTGTATTACATGCGTAATCGCGTCGGTAAAAGTGCTATGCAAGTTAAAGAAAAACGTTTAGCGGACAGCAAAAAATAAATTATTTTTTAAGTGATTAAAATGAACTCAGGTGTTCGTGTTCGATTTGCTCCAAGCCCAACTGGTTTTTTTCATATAGGAAGTGCAAGAACAGCATTATTCAATTGGTTATATGCGAGACATACTGGTGGCACTTTTGTGTTGCGGATAGAAGATACTGATCATGCACGTGATTCTGAGGAATTTTTAAAAGTGATCTTCGATGGTTTGCGATGGTTGGGTCTAAATTGGGATGAAGGTCCAGAAGTTGGAGGTTCTTATGGTCCATATTTTCAAAGTCAACGAAAAGATATTTATGTTCAGTATTTAGAAATTTTACGAAAAAATGGACGTGCATATGATAAAGATGGTGCCGTTTATTTTAAAATTTCTGGAAGTCCGCAAACGATTCATGATCTTGTTCATGGAGATGTCGTTAGAAAAGAAGAGAAAGATTTTGTGATTTTTCGATCTGATGGCAGCCCTGTTTTTCACTTTGTCAATGTTGTAGATGATATTACGATGCACATTACTCATGTTATCCGTGGTGAAGATCATCTATCAAATACAAGTAAACACGTTGAATTATTTCGTGCTTTTAGTGCTCCGGAGCCATTGTTCGCACATATTCCCTTGATTTTAAAATCTCAAGGATCAGGTAAAATGAGTAAACGTGATACAGGGGCATTAATAGAAGATTACAAATCTAAATACTTTATTCCAGAAGCTGTGCGAAATTATTTATGTTTATTGGGTTGGGCTCCAAAAAATGATCGAGAAATTTTGCCAATCAATGAGATAATAGAATTGTTTGATTTGCCTAATATTAATAAGAATAATGCTCGTTTTGATGAAAAAAAAATGTCATTTCTCAATACGGAATATATTCGAGCATTGCCTTTTGATGATTTTGTCAACTATGCACAAAAGGTATTAACGGCAAGTGATGTTCCATTTGACAATCATGGGAATGAATATTTGCGTTCTGTTTTGCAAATTTGTCAGGAAAAGTTGAGGATGCTGAGTGAGCTACCAAATTTTATAAAATATTTTTTTGTTTCTGACTTTGAATTTAATTCAAGAGAAGCGGAAAAGTTATGCAAAAAGTGTAATTCTTATGAGCGCTTGTCTGAATTTTTGCATGACATTCAAGATATTGAATTTAATGAAAAATCCTTGGAATCTTATGTGAAAAATTTGTCGCAACGTAATAATGTTTCAAGTGGAGAATATATTCATAGTTTGCGATTTGCGGTGTCTGGATGTAATGTTGGACCAAGTTTATATGCCATGCTTAGGGTATTAGGAAAACAAGAAGTATTATTTCGTGTGAAACGTTTTTTAGATTTTATAGGATGAATTTCACTTTTGTTTACTGTGGTGCTTGTTTGTTATTTTGTATAGTGTGTATTGTGCAAAAATTTCGCTCTAATCAGCCAAGTGAAGATAAAGTTAGTGCTTTATTTGTTTCTAAATTAAATGTTTTAGTAAATTTTTCTATTTTTTTTCTGTTAACTTTTATAGCTCCAGTAGTAACTTTTTATTTTTTAAAAAGAATACTGAGTTTTTGTGATTTAAAAGAACCTGATTTAGCACTATCATCAATGTTATTGACGCAATTAATTACCCTGATGTATATCATTTGGCTTAGAAAGCACTGGAAAGTAAAGAATAATTTTCTTCCTTTAAAAAATATTTTTCAAATTAGCTTGGTATCGTTTGGTTGGATTTTCCCTATTACGTTAATTACTTCGTGTTTGTGGATTGCTGTTCTTTGGGTATTGAAAAATTGTGGCTTTAATATAACTTTTGAAGAACAGAGTACAGTAGTTTTATTTTCCCAATTAGATTGTCCGTTGTTTAAGTTTTTATTTTCTGTAATAGTGGTGTTCATTGCTCCATTTATTGAAGAATATGTATTTCGTGCCGGAATTTATAGAATTTTAAAAGGCTCATTTAGTAAAAAGTTTGCAGCATTTTGTGCTAGCATGGTATTTGCTGGTATGCATGTAAATTTGGTTTCATTATTGCCGCTATTTGTATTAAGCCTTCTTTTGATAGAAATTTATGAAAATAGTGGAAACATTTATGTCCCGATTGTAGTTCATGGGGCTTTTAATTTAAACTCCATTTTATTACTATTATTTTCAATACCAAGCTAAATGCAATATCAATTCATTAGTTCATCTATTGATGATACAATTAGATTTGGAAGTGCCTTATCTAAGGTATGTTCTGGGCAAAATTTAATTATTCTGCTTAATGGTGATTTAGGTACAGGGAAAACAACGTTAGTTCGTAGTTTTGCCTCAGGATTAGGAATAACTAGTAATGTAACAAGTCCATCATTTAATTTATTAAATATTTATACGGGGCCACAGTATAACCTCTATCATATTGACGCTTACCGAGATAAAAATATTTCTTGGGAATTTTTAATGTTGGATGATCTTATAGAGGAGCCGTTTTGTTGCGTAATCGAATGGTCTGAAAATTTTTTCGGAATTCCACAATCAACAGATATACTTCAGATAAGTATAAAATTACTGAATAACGAACGCTATTTTACACTAAATGCAAGTTCTATGAATATGTCTTTTTTATTGTTAGAATGTTTTAAGACATCAGACTTATCGCTAGTGCTTATTTAAATTTTTTTATCAAAAATATAATCCAATATTGCTTCTGATATTTCACTTGATGCATCTCTAACGAAGTCCATTTCTGGGGTTTTTTTATCTAAAAAAT
>CAZALH010000011.1:18155-33128 GCA_964486285.1 uncultured Opitutales bacterium
ATTCCTTCTAAAGGATCAGCTATTTTAGATTTGATATCCATTGCTCAGGTGAGCAAGTGTATGTTTTATATAGAATTTGTCAAAAAAGAAATATTGTTTCTACAATTGCGACAAAAGTTTTTCTAAAGTTTGTTTTTTTTCTATATTTTCATGCAATAATTTCTTTGCACCATCGATGACATTTTGTGGAGCTTTTTGCATAAATTCGGGGTTATTTAATTTTTTTTGATTCAGAATAATTAATTTATTTAATTGCTCAATTTCAGCTAAAATTTGTTCAGTAGTATTTGTTGATTTTTCAGTTTGTTGATCTAAATAGATTGTGCCAAATTTTGTCACAGTTGCTGGTAAATTAAAGATGTGGTCTGTAAACGTAAATGATGCGACTTTTAGCATCCTGCCTATAATATTTATTGAGTTGGAAATATTGTAATTTTTATTTAGTTGCACTATAATTTTAATCTTTTTAGATTCCTTTGTTTTTTGTTGTGCAATGATTGTGCGACAAATGTTTATAAACTCGCGTACATTTGTAATATTTTCTAGTTCGACTTTATTTAGTTTTAAAACACTGAATTCATTTAATAAATTTTCAGCAGTTTCACAATAAACATCTTGAATGAAAGCTGTATCATTGCCAAATCCACAAGCATGCCAAAGTTCTTCGGTGATAAACGGAATGAATGGGTTTAAGATAAGTAGAAGTTGTCGCAAAATAATGTCATGTATAAATAAAACATCATTATTCCCATTTTGTATACGTTGTTTAGAGACTTCTACATACCAATCACAATAATCATTCCAAAAAAAGTTATAAGCGGTTTGTACTGCACTTGTTATTTCATGTTTTGAAAAATGTGTGTCAATTTTTGCTTTAAGGTTTACAAGTTGCAATAATATTGCATGATCTTCTGGTTCAAGTGGTTGAACATGAGAAATTATTGACTGTAGGGATGATTTATCATAGTTTAATCCGTTTATTAAACGGAATCTGCAAGCATTCCATAATTTATTGCAAAAATTTCTTCCAAGAGTAATTTGATTTTCATCAAAGAGTACATCCTGCCCATAAGGAGCACTAAGTAATAGTCCTAGACGTAGGCCATCAGCACCATATTTTTCTATTAAGTCTAGTGGTTCGGGAGAATTCCCCAAACTTTTAGACATTTTCCTTCCGAGAGAGTCACGTATTATTCCTGTAAAATATACATTGTGAAATGGAACGCGCTGGTAAATTTCTTCGATACTTAAAGTTTTTTTCTCGTTACCAATTAACTCTAGAGAAGCTATTATCATGCGGGCTACCCAAAAAAATATAATATCAGGTCCAGTGACAAGTGTGTCAGTTGGGAAAAAATAATCAAATCCGAGGTCGTGCATCGTGTGCTTATTTGGCCAACCAAACACACCGAATGGCCATAACCATGAAGAAAACCAAGTGTCTAAAACGTCTTCTTCTTGTTCCCAATTTTCTATGTCATGGGGGGCTTCGATTGATACATGCCAGTTTTTTGGATCATTGCGATCAGCATTTTTCTTATACCAGACAGGAATTCTGTGTCCCCACCATAATTGTCGACTAATGCACCAGTCTTGTATGTTGTCTAACCAATGAATATATGTCTTCCCCCATCGTTCTGGGTAAAATCTTATTATTCCTTCAGTAATAGCTAGTTTTGCTTCTCTTATTTTAGGGTAATGCAAGAACCATTGTTCGGATAATTTTGGCTCAATTGGTACATTGCCACGTTCAGAAAATCCAATATTATTTGGATACTCTTCTTCTTTTGTTAGAAGGTTATTTTTAGCTAATTTTTCGGCAATTTTTATACGTGCATCAAAACGATCTAATCCTTGAAATTCTTGAGCTGTTTTGTTTAATGACCCATCTGGGTTTAACACGTTTATAATTGGTAAATTATGCCTCTGTCCTATTTCAAAATCTACTTTATCATGAGCAGGAGTAATTTTTAGTGCACCAGTCCCGAAATCTTTGATAACTGCGTCATCTGCAATTATTGGTATAACCTGCCCAAATAATGGACATCTGCAATGTTTCCCAATTAAATTTTTATATCGCTCATCAGTAGGGTTGACTGCGATAGCGACATCTCCCATGATTGTTTCTGGCCTTGTAGTTGCCACTTCAATATATTCGCTAGAAGATTCTTCTAAGAAGTATTTAATGTAATATAGTTTACTTTTTTGTGGTACCATTTTTACTTCTTCATCACTTAGTGCAGTGAGAGAAATAGGACACCAGTTTACCATACGTTTCCCGCGATATATGTATCCGCGATTATATAATTCTACAAAAGCTGTTGTTACACCCTTACTATAGTCTTCATCAAGAGTATGTTTTTTGTTTTTCCAGTCACATGATACACCCAACTTACGTAATTGTTTTAATATAATGTCTCCATGTTCGTCTCGCCATTTTTTTGCGAGCTCCAAAAATTTTTCACGACCAATATCTTGTTTAAGTATTCCTTTTTTATTTAATTCTTTTTCCACGCGAGTTTGCATTGATATACCAGCGTGATCAGTTCCTGGTATCCAAACTACTGAGCAATTATTATGGCGTGCATAACGTGTTAAAAGGTCCTGTATTGTATTGTTTAATAAATGCCCCATGTGCAATACACCCGTTACATTTGGTGGTGGCATGAGTACACAAAATGGTTTTTTGGGATTATTAATATGTCGATCAAAACAACCGCAGTTTATCCATTTACCGTACCATTTATCTTCTATTTCTTTTGGTGAAAAAGTCTTAGATAATTCATTCATGCTCAATTAAGCAAAATACTATTTGCTAATAAAAGTCGAGAATAAGGTATAAAAATTAATAAATTTTTACTGTAACGAATGATTGATTTGTGTTATTAATATTATTTGCACTATCTAGCTTAGATAGTGTGCACATTAATGGAATATATGGTTCTGTTTGTCCAGTTACAGTGTCAAATAAATTCTTAATCAGTTTAGTATAAATTATGTAATTTTCACTTTTAATACTATCTTGATTTAATTCATAATATGGTACAAATTTTCGAAATATTATATCGCTGTCTTCGGAGTTTATAACATATAAAGGTGTGTTATTGTGGATCAAGTGTAAAATTTTATTATAATCTTGAGTATCGATGAATGTTAGGAAATCATTGATAATTTCTCTTTCTTTTAAAGCATCAAGATTACTATTTTCTATCGCGATTTGAATATAAAATAAAGCAGAAAAAGTTGGGATAATTATCGATATTATAGCTAATGATAATATTAACTCCAAGAGTGAAAATCCTTTTAAATGCATGTTATTTACCGTTCCAGTTTCCTATTATATTTTTTTTATCACGAGAAATTGTAAAGATAGCGATTTTTTTCTTAATTGATTCTCCACGAATATAATTTTGAACTTCTGCGGGGAAACAAGACTTAGGGATAACGACATCATTATCCATTACATTTTCCACTATGATACATATTCTAGGGTTATTGAATGCGTCAACGATTACTGAGCGGTCTATAGATCCATTCTTCTTATGTAAGAAATGTTCATTTTCGAAAGTATAGAAATTTTTTCTAAGTGGATTTAATGCTATTTTATCTTTTGATGATAATTGAGTACCATCTGGATTTTTCCCAGTTAGTGCTTTTATTAGTAATTCAGAATTTCCTTCTCTGTTTAACCATATTAATTCTTCTGAACCAAGAAAAAATGGCATTTCTCCATATTCTAAACAATAAGCTGTCAGTGCGGATTCTAGTTCTAAAAACTGTACCCTTGTTTTGGCTATTAGTACTGCTTTTCTGTGTAAAGAAAAGCTATATGTTAATAGGCTAGATAATACGCTTACTGTTAATAACAAAAATAAAGTTAGTGAAATTTTTTTGTTACTCATATTCATCTGCTATAAATATCGTCTATTAATTCTTTATTATCTATATATCCATTAGGTCCCATGGAAAATAAGACATAATTATCATCTGGGTTACCAGAGTATTTATAAACATAAGGATTCCCCCAAGGATCAATTAATATTTCATTTGATAATTTCCATTTATGGCTTTTTAAAAAGCTTTGAGATTTTTGTGAAAGAGCAGCATATAAATTTACAGCATTTTGATTGTTCGTTTCAAAGTTCCCCATTGGGTATGTTCCACAGAGCTTATTGTAATTTTCTAGAGCACAATTTAATATTGCTAGTTCTTCTTGCGCTTTCTGATATTTAATATCATGATTTCTATTTATGTAAGTTCTAAAGAAAACTACGAAAATTATTAAAATTACTCCTAATATGCACAAGTTTTCGACTAATGAAAATCCATGGTTGTTTTTCATACTCAATCCCTTTGAAAAAATACTTTACAATGTATTGTATATAGTAATCTTTTCATGTCAAACTTTCTTTAGTTGTAAATTTAAATTTGCATATTAATATTTATTTAATAGATTCAATACCTGATTATGGATAGTTTTGAATCAATTAGTTCACGCTTGATTAAACAACCTGGTTTTTGGATGAAAATTTGTATTGGGATAATAATTTCAATTGTTCCTTTGGTTAACATTTTTTCATTGGGATATTTGGTTCGCGTCATTGATGAAAATCAGAATGAACCTGACATTATTTTACCTATATGGGATTTTTCTAGACAAAACTTAAAATATAATTTTTTGAAGGGGCTACATGTTTTGTCTCTATTGATCGTATTTTTATTTTTCCCGATGATTGTTGCCTATGTAATTGGGTTAGGTTTTACTTGGATATTTAGTTCAATAACTATACTATTAGTTGATGTTGCGTTTTTGGTTGGTATGCCAACTTCAGTTTATGCTATGTTTTTTATTAAAAATACCAATGAATTACTATCCACTAGGATAGTTTCTTCGATGTTTCAAATGACATTCAATACGTATAAATCTTTGTTTATTTCAACATTTTTATTTTTATGTCTTAATATTTTAGTATTTCAAATTTTCCCTAACATTGTTTTAGGGGGTTCACTGTTTTTTGGATTGGTTTTTATGATCGCTTTCGTTAGAAATTTAAAGATAGTTTATAATAGATAAGATAGATAATGAATATTATTTATGGATTAATTTTGTATTTACTACTACTAATTAGCCTAAGTTTACATGAGTGGGCTCATGGGTGGGCAGCATATAAGATGGGTGATAAAACACCGCTGTTGTTTGGACGATTAACTTTAAACCCTCTAGCACATATTGATATTATTGGTACGGTTATTTTACCATTGGTAATGATATTGTTTCTTCCGAGTTTTGTAATGTTTGGTTGGGCGAAACCTGTTCCAATTAACTCGAATTACTTCTGCAATAAAAACTTTGGAGAAGTTATAGTAGCGCTGGCAGGACCGTTGATGAATTTAATTCTAGCTATAATCTCTGCGTTATTAGGAATTTGTTTTGTTAAAGTGTTTGGAGAAAGTTGGGGGCGCTTGTTTGGATTGATGATGTGGGTCAATCTTGTATTGTTTGCTTTTAACTTACTTCCTATCCCTCCATTAGATGGAGCGTATTTATTAAAGTATGTTTTTCATATATCAGATATTACTTTTTATAGTTTATCAAGATACGGATTTTTTGTTCTACTTATATTAGTAAATATTACAGTATTTAGAGTGTTTATTTTAGTGTCTATAGTTAAAATGTTTAGTATGATTAATGTATTTGCCGGACTTATTTTAAATAGTCCAGTATCTTTAATTCCTTTTTAGAGCTTTTCAAAAACTACACTCTGCAGCTAATGAATACCAAAGCATTTGTTTTACTCCTTTATGTGAAGCCCATCCAGTAAAATTTGTCCAACTTAATCCGTTATTGCCATTTGTTTCGAAATTAATGCCTGTTTTGATTTTGGCATGTTCATTCAGAGCATACACTAGATGTAATTTTGTGCCACCGTATATATAGCCTTTATGGCCATTAATTGTTCCCCAAGTTGGGTTATGGTACCAAAATGTATTTGTCCAATTTACACCATATGGTTTTTCAGCATGATCAAATCCTAAATAAGAGTCAGCTAAAATATAGGAGTGTTGTAGTCCGATTTTATCAAGATCATATTTAAAAAATAAATGTCCCACTGTTGCGAATTCTTTGAAATCGAAGTTGTAGGATACACAAATAGTTGGTCGAAAGATAACATTTGCCCAAGCACTTACAAAGATTTCATTAGCGTTTTCTTTTAATCCAATATTTAGCATATGGTGAGATGCTTCATAAAATGAATGATTTAATTCGTTCATTTTGGGATAATAAAAGTGAAAATATCCGCAATAAATAGATAATTTTTCAGTAATATTATGTTCATAACCAATATATGGAACAAAGACATCAAAGGATGCTTCAAATTGTTCATGAAATAAGTTAGCTATTGTTTCTCCTGATGTTTTGGATGTCTCTAATTCTGAACGTGACCGTAGCCCTGCATGTAATTTACCATGCTTAGTAGGATATGAAAAGTCAGTAAATGTAGTAAATATTGATTGCCCTAATTTCCTTCCGCGATGTACATATTCTGATTCGTAACCACATTCAGACAATATATGTAATTTAGGGGATTGGTTGTCTTTGGCAAATAAAGTTAAGATACACAATACTATCAAGCTAGATAGAGAAATATATTTAATAACATTCATCTTAAGGTAAGTTCTTGTTCAATTATTAAACCTTAAATAAAATAAAAGAAAATTTTTAAAAATTTTTCTGAAAAAATTTTTTTAACTTTTGCCTTTCATAAAAAACTTTGTTTCGATTGTTTCTATATTTTAAATCAGTAATTTTGAGTTTTAAGATAACGTTGTAATTGTTGGATAAAGGAAAGTGTTTGAGGTGTCTAAATTGTTGTTAAATAAATTAGTGTTATAATAGATTTTTATCTGTATTTACACGCTTTTTAATTAAAAAATCACTACATAAAAAATTATCAAATCAATCAAGTTGCACAAATTGATCTAATGCATCCAACTCTATATTTGTGATATGTAAAAAATTTGTTATAATTTTGCTAAAAAACAAATCCTATGTCGAAAAAACAAAAACAGGAGCAAATTAAAAATATTACGAGAAATATCGTAATAGATCAATTATTAGCATCTGAGCCAGCTACTTTAAGTACTGAAACCTTATTAAAGGGCATTCAGTGCAGCTTTGAAGATTATACTTTAGAAGATTTATTAGAGTTATTAGACGAACTGCTTAATAATAAAGAAGTTTTGAAAATTTTTGATGTGGAAAGTGGGGCGCGTTTTAAATTATCTATTATTCCAGATAAAAATTTCGAGGAGGAGGATTTTTAATGTCTGATTTTCAGGAACATCTTAAACGTATAAAATTATCACGTGAACGTGCGGCAGAAATTTTGAAGATTTGGTTATCAGCAGAAGAAGCTGCTGTAGCATCTTTAGCATTTGCTTGGGAACGTTTGTTTGATACATTATGCAACAATGAGGATATTTCATTGTCTGATTTGAATACTATTAGCGGGGTAATACAGAAATTATCTGCAGTATACAACAGTATTAAGCAAAATAAAGATGGTGATAAAGAAGAATCTATCATTTCTCCGGAAGAGGTAATTAAACGTGCGGAAGAACAATTAAAACTGCTATAATGAATCAACGTTCTACATTTTTTCTTCCATATCAAAAGAAGTGGATATGTGATAATTCTCGCATGAAGATCCTGGAAAAATCACGTCAAATAGGAATGACGTTAGCAACTTCTTATCGTTTAGTCTGTTGTCATGTAGCTAATCAAAATAAACGAGACTCATGGGTATGTTCACGAGATGAATTACAAGCAAAATTATTTGTTAATGATTGTAAAAATATTGCCAATATTTTGCAAGGTGTTGCTTTTTGTAGTAAAGTTAATTTAATTGATGTTAATTCTCGTTCATCTTCATTTTCATTAACATTTGCTAATGGGTCATCAATTAATTCTTTATCTTCAAATGCAGATGCACAAGCTGGGAAGCGTGGTACCCGTATATTAGATGAATTTGCGTTACATTCAGAACCGAGACAATTATTCATTGTTTCGCTGCCTGGAATTACTTGGGGTGGACAATTAGAAATTTTATCTACACACCGCGGCTCAAATAATTTCTTTAATCAGCTAATTAATGAAATCAAAGAAAATGGTAATCCTAAACATTTTTCTCATCACAAAGTGACATTAGAAGATGCACTTGAACAAGGTTTTTTAAAAAAACTACAGGATAAGTTGCCACTTGATGACCCTAGAAAAGATATGTCAAATGGTGATTATTTTGACTATATAAAATCTGAATGTCCAGATGAAGATTCATTTTTACAGGAATATATGTGTCAACCTAGTGATGATAGGTCAGCATTCTTGTCATATGAATTAATTAGTTCATGTGAATATTCTGTTTACGATGTATGGGAATGCATCCCTAGTAAGTTTCACTCAATAACAGGTGATTGTTTTTTGGGGATAGATGTGGGTAGAGCGCATGACTTAACCGTAATGTGGCTATTAGAGAAGCAACAAGATGTATTATACACGAGATATATAGTGTGTCTAAAAAATGAAACATTTTCGAGGCAGGAACAAATTTTGAGTGAGTTTAAACGCATACCATCATTGCGTAGAATTTGTATAGATTGTACAGGGATAGGTAGACAATTTTATGAAAGGGCGTGTGAAAGCTTTGGAAACAACAGGGTCGAAGGAGTAAATTTTACAAATACTGTTAAAGAACAGTTAGCTTATTCTGTTCGTACGGCATTTGAAGATTGTTCTATAAGAATTCCAAGTGATGACGGTATTCGTGCAGATTTACGAGCGATTAAGCGCGAAACTACTTTCGCTGGAAATATTCGTTTCGCTGCAGATCGTGGCAAAAATGGTCATGCTGACCGTTTTTGGGCATTGGCCTTAGCTTTACATGCATATTCAGATATAAAAAGCAATAACATCCCTTTCTTCGAAACTATTGAAAGGGGGTATCTTACGAGGAAATTTCAGTATTCTAAACTATGAAAACAGTTTCACAGATTTCAGAAATTCGGGTCAAGCATTCTTTGCGAGCACGATTTAATCCAATAAAAACATTAACACCAGATTCGCTATCAACAATGTTGGATGAATTTTCTGCGGGTTATTTAAGATCTGCAGCACTTACATGGGATGCAATAGAACATCGTGATGACGTGATTTTTGGTGTAGCAATGAAGCGTAAAAAATCAATATCGCGACTAAATTGGGAGGTTTTAACAATTGATGACACAGATATTGCAAAAAGACAGCAAGCAGCTTTGGTATATTTTTACAATAATTTAACAGCAACAAATGCATGTGATAGTAATGAGTGTGGTGGATTTAGTTTGCTTGTTAGACAAATGATGGATGCTATTGGGAAAAAGTATGCTATCCACGAAATTATATTTAATCTTAGTGAAGGTAAAAATAGCACAGACATGCAAATTACTGCTAATTTTCGGTTTGTTCCGTTATGGTTTTTTGAGAATCGTGATGGCAAGTTAAAACTATTATTAAACGAGGGATCGACAGAAGGTGTTGAACTTGAACCAGGTGCATGGCTTATAACAGTTGGTGATGGACTAATGGAAGCATGCTCAATTGCATATTTATTTAAACATTTGCCATTGCGAGATTGGTTAGTGTACTGTGAACGTAATGGTATGCCAGGAGTGAAAGGTGTAACCGATGCACCTCCAAATTCACAACAATGGGAATGTGCTCGTGAAGCTGTTGAAGATTTTGGGGCAGAATTTCATGCCCTAATGTCGCGTGGTACTGATATTGAAGCCATTGATTTATCTGCGAGTGGACAGTTGCCATATCCTGCATTGATTGATCGAATGGATCGCGCGATTGCCGCTTTATGGCGTGGTTCGGATCTCGCAACTTTATCGCGTTCAAATGGTACTGGTGCTTCATTACAAGCAGATGAAACTTCTATTTTAGAAGCAGACGATGCAGCAATGATTTCTGAAACGCTTAATGCACAAGTTGATAAATTTGTATTGAAGCATTTATTTGGAGATGAACCAATTAAGGCGTATATTCGGTTAATTCCAAGTATTAGGAAAAACATTAAAGATGAAATTTCACTGTATCGTGATTTGTATGATATTGGTGTACCTCTTGCATTATCGGATATACGTGAACGTTTCAATCTGCCGATGCCTACAGAGGAAGATATTTTATTAAGTAAAAACAAAAATTCTGGGGTTGATCATGAATGAGTTAGGATGGATTAAGCTTGTTGAATTTGGTGAATATCAACATTCTAAAGGGTTACAAATAGTTGATATTAATTCAGCGGAAGCAATGATCGAATATTTTCGATCACTACGTGGAAAATTTATGAGAAAGTTTATTGGTTTGCCAATTTATATTGGGCATCCAGATGATCCGGATTATAACGAATTTCGTGATAAAACTGTCTACGGTCGAATCGAAGATATGAAGATAGAAAATAATGCCTTATGGATACTATCTAGTTGGACAGAAATAGGTAAGAAAATTTTTAATAATAAATTTTTAAGATATTTATCTCCAAGATGGATGATGAAACAAATATCTGATAAGGTATTTTCTCCAATACGATTGATATCAGTTGGACTTACCAACCATCCAAATTTACGGTGCAACAATACAATTGATCATACTGGTGAATTATATGAAATGAACAGTGATGATGCATTGTTAGAATTTGTTGATAGTGAGGAAGTTAAAAATGATACTGCGGGTGATTTAGATTCAAATTTGGAGAATTGCGTACAGGATAATAAGAACTTAAATAACACAAGAGATACAGCAGTTACATTGCATACTTCTTCACTAACGGATGGGATTATTCGTAGTCAGGTGGAGCTGACACGAGGCGATAAGATTTTGAAGCTAGTATATGAGCATATGGCTTCTTCAAAAGACAGTTACCAAACATCATGGATGGTAATTAAACGGCAAAATCCAAGGTTATTTAAATAATATTTATTAATTTAACCTAACATGGGACATGTTATTATGAAAAGATTAATATTATCAAATATTGCAGAAGGTACTCACGCAGGAAATATTACAAAGCATGCAGCGAGTGCAATTACACAAAAATATTTATTAGGTAAGTTGCAAAGTAACAATAAAATTGCAGTATCTAACTCGACAGATACCCCGATCGGAGTAATTACTGATGAAGCTGCAGAAGCAGATGATATCGTCAATGTCGCATTACTCGGTAGTAATGATACTTTGAAAATGACAGCAGATGGAGAAATTGCTGCAGGTGCGATTGTGGTAACATCAGATAGTGGAAAAGTTAAAG
This sequence comes from uncultured Opitutales bacterium, assembly GCA_964486285.1. Lineage (GTDB taxonomy): Bacteria > Verrucomicrobiota > Verrucomicrobiia > Opitutales > JAIRKQ01 > JAIDVZ01. The sequence continues at coordinate 29,504 of CAZALH010000011.1, forward strand.
AACTTCCTACGCAAAGTGGTACGTATTTACAAGTTGGTATGGCTCTTAATACGGCAACTAGCGGAGGAATTGTGGAATGTGTAAGCTGCGTACCAGTGCAATTAGTAAGGGCATAAGATAAAAATATGATTAAATTTAATGGAATTTTATAATATGAGTAATGTAGAAATTTTACCAAAAGACGATGGGTTTCAGGACTGCGGATTAGTGTGTGCTGCTAATGAGGCACGTTTTACAGCTGCTAATTATTCGGAGCCACTAACAGCATTTACTGTAGGATGGAAAGATTCTGAAAAAATTGAAGAATTATTAAATTTTGTTGCGCCTGTTGTTCCAGTAGCACGTCGTTTTGAATTCAAAGTCGCTGATAATTCTGAACCATTTTTATCGGAAACCGATGATATTCGAGCAATTGGATCAGCATTTAAGCGTGTAGAATTTACAGGAACATCTGTTACATCTAAAACTTATAATAAAGGACTAACAATTCGCGTTGACCATGATGATGTTGCTGGTGATGATTGGCGAGAAAGGTATGTACAATTATTGCTACAAAGGCTATATCGAAATGAATTACGACGTGCTATTTCAGCGTTAAGCGGGAATGCATCTTCTGCAGAATATACATGGAGTAAAACTACTGGAAACCCTAATCCAGATGCTGATATTCGTACTGAACTTGAAGCTGCTACTAATGCAACAGGTGTCCGTCCAAATCGTATAATTTTTGGTGAAGGTGCTTGGGATATTAGATGCGACGCATATGACTTTCAAAATAATGCTGGAGCTAATCGTGCTGCTGGGCTCTCTTTAGAAGAGTTAGCGCGTAAGTTATTTGTTGATGAAGTACGTGTTATGGGTGCGCGGTATCAAGATGCTTCATCAAAAACGGCGATCCTTGGAAATGAAATATATGTTTTTTTCACAAAAAATGAAATAATGAAGGATGAACCTGCTAATATTAAGCGGTTTGTAACTCCTATAGATGGAGGAAGTACATTCCGTGTTTATGTTGATGAACACAGTAAATTTAGTGATATTACTGTAGAACATTATAGTAATATAGTAATTACTTCTGCTGCTGGTATTCACAAACTAGCGGTGAAAGCTTCTTAAAGCTTGGTAATTTTTCTTAATTTACTGAAATATTAATAATTAAGAATGTATCGATAATATAAATATAAGCGATTTTAGCTGTTCCAATAGGCAACCTTCCAGCTCTCACACAATATACTATTAATATTTGTTGTTATATTGGAACGGCTGTTCAAACGATAGGTATTTTATGGCATCATGGATAGAAATAAAGGTAACGGATTTGTATGATTATTTAGCTTCATCTCAAGTAGATATTTTAAGAAAACGTATATTATCAGCTGGGCAAGAAGATCCATTAAACGACATTATAAACGATGTTACTGCGCGTGTGCGTGCAGAAATTAGTGGTAATGTGCGCAATGTATTAAGTTCAAATAAGTTAGAGATTCCAGCAGATTTAAAAAGTACGGCGTGTTATTTGATATTAGAATGTGCACAAAGTAGAATCCCTGCCCTGAAGTTAACAGATGACCAAATTAGATTAGCAGATGATGCTAGGGAATATTTGAAACGTATTTCATTGGGAGAAATTCCAGTTTCAGTGCCAGATGGTATGGAAAATCTCGACAGATTTAATCCAAATAAAGGTATTGAAGTAGTTACGTGTCGTGAACGCATAGCTAAGGGAATTAATTTAAGAGGGTTTTAGTATGATTAACGAGGGAATTTTAGAAAAATTTCAAATCAGCTTGGAAAAATATTTAAGTGGACTTAATGATTTTCGTTCAATTACTATTTTAAATCACAAACAGAGTGATCTTAATTCAATCGTAAAAAATTCATTAAGTGAAGGGCTAGGAATATCTATTGCAATTTTACCACCTAAACCAGTGGAAATAATTCCAAATGCGCCTGGGCCAGTGTTTAAGATGATAACTTGCGAAATCAAGGTCATTGAAAATTTAGCAATGAATGAAACATCTTATAGTGCAATGTATATAGCTGAGAAACTTATGGAGCATTTACATCTTTGGCATCCGCAAATTAACGATTGGAATGAAAAATTAATGCTAGCTGAAAATACCCCTTGGGATTTGAGCAAAGATGGACATCTTAATATAATAAGTATGCATTTCGAAACACATTGTTCATTAAAAGGATGATTTATGAAAATTTTAATTGGGGATGTTGTTTTGGCAGGTGGAGAAGAAGTTAATCAATCTCCATATGATATCAGTATTTTAAGCGAACGTGATGTTCAAACTGTTAAAACATTACGTGGGATAAATGCTAAAAGTTATGACAGAGGGAATCAAGTAACAACATTTGATTTTAAAGTAACACGTAAGCATGATTCTATAGAAGCTGCTCAAGAGTTTATTTTGGGACATGCAGCAAATTTATATGAATTGGAAAGCTTTTTAACAGTAATTGAAGAACCTTCAGAAAAAACTTTTTATCTATTAAATGCTGTCGTAAGTAGTGTCTATAGTACAATTACAGTTAATACTACTACGCACTTTTATCACATACTTGGTGGTCAATTTTCTACATCTATAGAGTAATATGAAAACTTTTTATAATTCAAGATTAAGAATACAAGCAGACGTTTCGTCTTTTGATAATCCGATTGATGTCCTCCATAATGATATTCCACAATATTGGCGTGGAAATGATCTTATAATAGAATTGGGTGTAGTATCTGGAGACGATATTGTTGATGTTTCTAATTTTTCTAGTATTTCTTTAGAGGTACGTTCACTAAATAATGATGGTGAAGCCCCTGAAGCAAGTTCTCCAGCTTTAATATCACAGAAATGTACATCTTTGGATACTTCTGTCACTATAGATGACTGGAGAAATGAAAGTAAACAACATGCACAATTTGAATTTTTGTCGACTGAAACTAATCTTCAGCCTGGTGTTTATTGGATGTCTATTTGGGCTTCAACGCATGATGAATCTCCAAAAACTCTTACAATAGGAGCAGGTACAATACGGGTATTAGAGGATGGTGGAGGTATTACTACAACTCCTCCAGAACCACTAGGAAAGTACTATACTTCTGATGAAATAGATGAAAAATTTGTGCAATTATCAAGCATTGATACTAATATTAATTTAGGTGATTCTGATGAAAAAATTCCTAGTCAGGCAGCGGTTAAACAATACGTAGATTCTGCGTCAAGTATAGGCGAGGCAAATACAGCATCGAATGTCGGTACTGGTGAAGGAATATTTAAGGGAAAAAGTGATGTTGATTTGGTATTTAAAAGTTTATCAGCTGGTCGAAATGTAACACTTTCTTCTTCAGATGATGAAATCATTATTTCAGCTAACGAAGGTGGCGAAACAGGAGGGCATGTTATTCAAAATAATGGAGAATCTTTAGATTCTCGTGTAAATTTGAATTTTTCCGGTATATTACAAGCAACTAATTCAGCAACTGCTACGGATATATCTATAGATACTACAAATCTGTTAAAAGTTGAGAACAATTTAGCTGATATTTTAAATAAAGATACAGCTTTAACCAATCTTGGGGCGCTGCCTAATACGGTGACGATAAATAATAAATTAGTATCTG
>CAZALH010000012.1:0-28214 GCA_964486285.1 uncultured Opitutales bacterium
AGAATTGAATACATCTTATTTATGTAACTTGTTTTTTGATCCTATTTATTTGTTAGATGATGACACTTTAGGTATTAAATTTTTGTTCAATGAAATTGATGAGACAAGTTCTATCGACTTTAATATTTTGCCAAAAGTTGGTATGGAAAATATTAGTTACGATTTTACATTTCTTAATGTCCCAGCTAAAGTTTATTTGAACTACAATTCAAGTGTTGTTAGTGAAGCTGATATTGAAAGTTTTAGTGTTGATTTAATTTTTGCTAGTTAGGTTAGTAAAAATTTATTATGTTTTTTAGCAGTATAAAAATAATTGTGCCTATTGTTAAAAATGGAACAAAAGGAACAATAAGATGTTTGTCTTTTTTGCTACTTAAGTATTCTTTTAATATCTTAGGTAAAAGTATTATAGTCCCAATTAATGACCCTCCAAATATAGCGATCAAACAACCATTAAATCCACAAAATGTCCCAATTGATCCAATTAATTGAACATCTCCAAGTCCAATAGCTTCTTTTTTAAAGATATATTCTCCAAAAATACCAATCCAAAATAATAATCCACTACCTGTAAGTAATCCAAGAAAACAACTTTGTAAGCTCAACATTATATTATATGTGCCGTGAATTTGTGGAACGAGTATTGATGCAAATATTCCACTTATTGTTAATAGTATTGATATACTATTTGGAACGTAAAGAGTATCATAATCAATGAATGAAGCCACAAGTAAAGAAAAAATTAAAATACTATATATGATAACTTCAATTGTTGTATATTTTGCTGTCCATAGTGCTACCAATAAACTGCCACTTAAAACTTCTATAATGAAGTATCGTATAGGAATTTTTGCAGCACAACATTTTGCTTTGCCTCTAAGTAAAATCCATGATAATATTGGAACATTTAAATAAAAAGGCACTATTTTACCACATACACAGTGGGAACGTTTGAATATTATCGATTCGTTTTTTGGTATGCGGTCAATGCACACCCCCAAGAAGCTTCCTATACATGCTCCAATAAAAAATATTAATAAGTAAATCATGCTTTATTGAATATTGCTTTTAATAGATTTAGCAATGTTTACTGCTTGCTTGAATGACAGATTTTTAATTTCTTCTTTAGTAGAATCTGTAATTTGTGCACGTTGTAATTTTTGTATTACTTGTGGACAAGCTTCAGCAATGAAGACTTGTTTATTGTTTTTTTCAAATTTTTTTATTAAATTTTTTAAGGCTTGTAGTCCAGCTGTGTCAATAAATGGAACATTTTGCATGTTAAGTATTAATGTATTTGAGCTTTGTGGAATTTGTTCCAAAGTTCGTTCAAATTTATCAATCATTCCGAAAAATAATGGTCCAGAAATTGTATATACTGCAACATTATTAGACCAAGTGGAAATATCATTATTAGAGAATAAATCATTATCCTTGTTATATTGAATGTTGGCTGAATCAGTTAAACGATACATTAATATTAACGCTGAAAGTACAATGCCGGTATTTACAGCAGGCACTATACCGTACAATATGGTCAGTACGCAAGTTATTATTAAAGTAAAAGCATCTAACCTTGGTGAATGTAGTATATTGTATACTAGTGTCTTAAGATGTATCATGTTAATTGCTACCATGAAAATTATGGCAGCAAGTGTAGCAAGCGGGATATTATTTGCTAGTGGTGCACAAAAACAAACAATACATAATAATGTTATTGAGCTTACAATGCCAGTTAGTGGAGAATTGCCTCCAGCTCGTATACTTGACGCTGTACGTGCAATTGAGCCAGTTGAAGCTATCCCACCAAATATTGGGCATACAATATTTGCAATCCCCTGTCCGATTAATTCTTGATTTGATGAGTGTTGTGTGCCGATAATTCTGTCGGCTATAATTGCTGAAAGTAAAGATTCTATTGCTCCTAACATAGCAATTGCAAAAGCAGATGGTATCAATGAATAAATTCGTGAAAATGTTACATTTGCAGGTAATTGAATGTGAGGTAAGGATTGTGGCATACCACCAAATGCACTTCCTATTGTCGCTACAGAATCAAATTGAAATATTGTCTGTGTTATTATTCCAAATAATAGTGCCATAATAGATGCAGGAATCTTTCTAAAAATTGTTCTTTGGTTGAACATTAAAATAATTAAGCTTATACTTGATATAAGTGTAGTTTTAATATCTAGACTTGGTAGAGCATGTGATATTTGATAAATTTTTTTCAAAAATTGATGTGATAATTTTTCACAATGCAAGCCGCAAAAGTTTGGAAATTGTCCAATTAATAAGTTAATTGCTATCCCAACAGTAAATCCAATAATTACCTGTTCGGGTATAAATTTTATTACTTTCCCACAATGAGTAACTCCTAAAAGTATTAACATTATTCCTGCAAGAATAGTAGCGATTTGTAAGCCATCAAACCCGAATTGTTCAGAGATTAGCAGTAATAGACCAATGAAAGCACCTGTTGGGCCTGATATTTGTACACGTGATCCACCGAATATAGATCCACAAAGTACAGCGATGATTGAAGTATATATTCCTACTTCAGGTTTAACGCCAGAAGCAATGGCAAATGCTATTGACAATGGAATAGTTACGATGCCAACTACAATTCCAGCTAATATATTGGGGAGGATATTTTTTCGAGCGAACAATCCAGCATGTATCGCTTCTATTAAAGCTATCATAAGTGTAATTTACTTAACACAGAAGTAAAACTTGATCTAAGTCAATATCTATTTTGATATTAATTAATTAGTTGAAAAGTAATTTTGGTTTACTACCTCTTTTAGAATATTGAATTTAATTTAAAATAGTAGTATGATTTCATTTATTCAACAAGTTTTGCAAAAACATCATAAATGGGTGTTTAGTGTATTATTAGCAGTAATAATTATCGCTTTTGTATTTACTATTGGAGCCACGCCTGGGATAGTAGGTAAGAAAAAATCAGTTAATTTTTATGGAGTTAATTTGCTGTCACATAAAGAAATTCAACCGATTATTAATTCGACTATTATATCCGCCATTGCGTTAGGCCAAAATTTTTCTTCAAGAGAAGAATTAGATGCAGCAGTACTGAAAAGATGTGCTTTATTAGCTGAAGCGAATAAATTATTGATTCCGGAAGTAAATAATGATTCATTAACGGAATTTATTAAAACAATTCCATCATTTTTAGGTGATAAAGGTAACTTTGAACAAGAACAATATAATACTTTTTTAAAAATTTGTGAGCAGTATAAATTTTCACAAGATGACATCAGACAAGCTCTTATCGATGACCAAAGAATTAGTGTTTTAGCTCGTGCAATAACAGGTAATGGGTACTTCGCAGATAGACAAGAGCAAATGGTGTTAGAGTCGTTTTATTCAAAATATAACATCATTTTGATAGATTTACCGTTTAATTCATATCAGTGTGATGAATCATTTACTGATGATGAATTGCATACTTTTTATGAACAACATGCTGGACGTTATAGTATGCCAGATATGGTAGCAGTATCTATGGTGCGATTTGATAAGGATAAGTATGTTAAAATGATTCCAAATCCAACAGATGATATTCTTGATAAGTTTCTTAAGTCCAATAAAGATGAATTTAATGAAATTGATAAACTAAGTGATTCTAAGGAAGAAGTTCTTAAGAAATATTTTGCACTAGAAGCAAGTAAACTTGCGAACAAATATGCTGATGAATTCGCGTATACTGTATATAAGGAAGATGTTAAATTTAATTCAGAGCGTTTTAAAGATTTATTGAGTCAATTTGACTTAAAGAAAGAAAAAATTGCTCTTTATTCAAAGCACAAGTTGCCAGTTGTACCTGGTGTTCCAGAAGCTGCATTTATTACAATGTGTGACCTAGATATAGCTAGGTATTATTCTGATCCATTTGTGACTGATTTTGGAGCTGTAGTTTTATTTGTTGAGGGAAGAAAACCAGCGCGCGAATTATCGTTCGAGGAAGCAGAAGTGTATATAAAAAAAGATGTGTATGAGCAAAAGAAACAAGCTAATTTTAGTTTATTTGTAGAAAATTTAAGAAAAAAATTATCTGAAGCACAAGATGAACGAGAAATAATAAAAATATGTGATGGTAACAATTTACAATACAGAAAATATCAAGAAATTTCTATGCATAATGATTCTAATGTTGTACCACCAAATGTTTGGAGTGTTTTATATTCTTTAAATGAAGACAAAAAAGTAGGTATAATGTCTGGACAGGATAATATTTCATTGGTGGTAATGCTAAATAAAGAAACTCCTAATATAGCGGAGATGGAAAAAAACAATAATGATAAGGTGAAAAAAGCTCTTATGCGAGATAATCAAAATTTTGAATTTATGGAATACTCTAACGATTTGGTGAAAAGAGAGTTGGATAAATTAAAATAGCTTGACTATTCATTATTTACTACAAGTATAAATTTTATGATTGAATATGGTGTATATACTGCACTAGTAACGCCATTCCTAAATGGTGAGGTGTCGTATGAATGTCTTCAAAAATTATTAGATGCGCAAGTTGTCAGTGGAGTCAAAGGAGTAGTAATATGTGGAACTACAGGTGAAAGTCCAACTTTGAGTTCAGAAGAATATCAAGATATTATTCGTTATACCACGGAGTATGTCGGCAATAAAATCCAAGTATTTGTAGGTGTTGGATCTAATAATACCAAAGAAGCCGTTCGTAAAACTGTTTTGGCAGATAAGTTCAATATATCCGGAGTGCTGGCTGTCACTCCTTATTATAATAAACCTACTCAATCAGGACTATTGGATTATTTTGAGCAAATTGCAACAGCAACAAATAAATCTGTTATTTTATATTCTGTCCCTTCGCGTTGTGGCGTGGAAATAAGTGTCGAGACTATTCGTATATTAAGTTCTAAATTTGAAAATATATGTTCTCTCAAGGAAGCTACTGATAATTGTGCTAGAGTAGACGCTATTAGAGAAGTCGTTGGTGAAGATTTTACAATTCTTAGCGGAAATGATTCAATGACTATTCCTTTTATGTCATTAGGAGCTAAAGGCGTTATTAGTGTTGCTTCTAATATTTATCCTGAAAAAATGGTACAAATTGTTGAATATGGCTATAACGGGAATTTTAAAGATGCCTTGAAAGCATATCGCGAACTATACCCTATAGTAAACAAGCTTTTTATTGAAACTAATCCGTTGCCAATAAAATTCTTGCTACAACAACAAGGAATTATCGCTTCTTGTGAAGCTCGGTCGCCGCTCGGTATGTTGTCTCAAAATAGTATGAATGAATTAAAAAAAGTATTATGTTAATGTATGGTTAAATGTATTGTTTGGAGTTCGGGATGGACGATTTATTTCGGTTCTTATATTGTCAAGTACCCCATTAAGAAATCGGTTTGAATCATCAGTAGATAATTCTTTCCCTAATTCAATTGCTTCATTCATAGAAACAATCGGAGGAATGTCATTCCTAAAAAGCATTTCGTATGTGGCGACACGTAAAATTGCGAGATCTACTTTTGCGATGCGTGAAATTTGCCAATTGGTTGTGTGTTTTTCTATTAATACGTCGATAATATCCTGATTTTCAATTGCTCCAATACTTAGTTCATATGCAAATTTATAAAATTCTAAACTTTCTTCAGCGTAATTTTTTATAAACCCAGTGATATATTCTGGAAGCTGTTGTCGAATTATACATGGATTTATGTCCAGTGAATATAAAATTTGTACAGCTAATCGTCTGTTTTTACGTCTAGGAGATGTGGAGTCAGCAGCCATTTTTGTATTAGTTATCTGAATTGTAAAAGTGGTCAAGTTATTTAAATTGTATTTCATTTGTTTTTTTGCTGAGTGTTAAACTTGTAATGAATTGTCCATTTAAAAAAAAACATCCATCATCACTGCAAATAAATGATGAATATTATATGTCGTTGGCTTATAATGAGTCGTTGTTGGCGTGGGAAGCAGGTGAAACTCCAATAGGAGCTGTTGCTGTTTTAAATAATGAAGTAGTTGCTAGTTGTCACAATTCTGTAATTACACTTAATGATCCTAGTGCACATGCGGAAATGTTAGCAATTACACAAGCAGCTCGTGCAGTAGGAGATTGGAGGTTAAATGATGTTACAATATTTGTTACAAAAGAACCATGTCCAATGTGTTCAGGCGCGATGATCATGGGAAGGGTCGGTAGAGTGGTATATGCAGTGCCAGATAATAAAATGGGGTGCTTAGGAGGAAGTTTCGCCATGCAAAATTTGACAGGTATTAATCATCGTCCAAGGGTATTTTGCGGGATCTTAAAAGATGATTGTTTGTGTGTATTACGTACATTTTTCCAACAAAAGCGTTTATCATGATTAAAAATTAGATGTTGAGATTTTAAAGAAATTTTTATTGATAAAATTTTATTCTTAGTAATTATCACTCGGTGACATGGCAGATAAAATTCTCGAAGAAATCAAACAAGAGATAGCCGCTATTAAAAATGCAGTGGTTAAGAAAAATATAGGGCGTGTACTCTCAGTTGCGGATGGTGTGGCAGTGGTCGATGGATTGTCCGATGTAATGTATAATGAAATAATTGAATTTGATAATGGAGTGTCTGGTATTGCATTGAACTTAAAAGAAGATGAAGTGGGAGTTGTTCTTTTAGGAGATTCTTCAGAATTAGAAGAAGGAGATGAGGCACACACAACGGGCAGATTATTATCTGTTCCAGTAGGAATGAGTTTACTTGGGAGAGTAGTAGACGCGGTGGGAAATCCTATAGATGGTAAAGGTGATATTGTTGCAACTGAATATTACCCTGTAGAACGACCAGCTCCTGGTATTATGTCAAGAAGTCCAGTTAAACAACCATTACAAACAGGGATACTTGCGATCGATTCCATGATCCCTATTGGACGTGGACAAAGAGAGTTGATTATTGGTGATCGATCTACTGGAAAAGGTGCAATTGCACTGGATACTATAATTAATCAAGCGAATATTAATAGAATTGGATTAAGTTCAGGAGATAAGGATTTCCGTCCAGTTTATTCGATTTATGTTGCAGTTGGACAAAAAAATTCAACCCTTGCTAAGGTTATTCAGACACTTGAAAAACATCGAGCATTGGAGTATACAATTATTGTTGTAGCATCTGCTTCAGAAAATCCAACAAATCAATATATCGCTCCATATGCTGGCTGTGCAATGGGGGAGTGGTTCATGCAAAATGGAATGGATGCTTTAATAGTGTATGATGACTTATCTAAGCATGCTGTTGCGTACCGACAACTTTCATTGATTTTAAAGCGCCCGGCAGGACGAGAGGCTTTCCCAGGAGATGTTTTTTATTTGCATTCTCGCTTATTGGAACGTGCTGCTCGTTTAGATGAAGCACATGGAGGAGGGTCATTAACAGCTTTGCCGTTTATTGAAACGCAAGCAGGGGATGTTTCAGCATACATTCCGACAAATGTTATTTCTATTACCGATGGACAGATATTTTTAGATACAGACTTATTTAATCGTGGTGTTAGACCGGCAATATCGGTAGGAATTTCGGTATCTCGTGTTGGATCATCAGCGCAAATTAAAGCGTTTAAACAAGTCGCAGGTCAAGTTAAATTAGACCTTGGACAGTATTATGAATTAGCTGCATTTGCACAATTTGGCTCTGATTTAGATGAAAAAACTAAACAACAACTCGGCCGTGGTGTTCGTATTGTAGAGTTGTTTAAACAACCTACATTAGATCCAAAACCAGTAGAGAATCAAATATTGCTCTTGTGGGCTATGAAAAATGGTTACTTTGATAGTATTGATGTTCAGGAAATGTTTGGTGCTGCTGGTTCATTAGAAAAGTGGGCAAATGATCATTATCCTTCAGTGTTAGAAAATATTCGAGCAAAGAAAGAATTAGATGATTTAATTGAAAAAGACTTACACGAGTTGGCGAATAAATGGTTGAGCCAGCGAATATAAACGGGTGTTATGAAGGGTATTCGAGAGATAAAGAATCGTATTCGTGCCGTAGCAGGGACTGCGAAGATTACGCGAGCTATGCAGCTTGTTGCTTCTTCAAAAATGAAGAAAGCGCAGACTGTTGCTATAGGTGGCAGACCTTATATTTTAGCACTATCTGAAATAGTAGAAGATTTATTAACGCTAAATAAAAAAGTTTTGCAGCACCTATTTTTTGAAAAAAGAGAGGTGAAACATTGTGGAGTTTTAGTTGTCGGGACTGAAAAAGGGCTTTGTGGAGCACTGAATCAAAATTTAATAAAAAAGGTTATTGAAGAATGTACTTCGGGCAATGAACGATTTTTTGTTATTGGGAAAAAAGTTTCGCAATTCCTTTCTCGTATGCATTGTGATTTGGTGGCAGATTTTTCAATAAGTGATCGTGTAGAGCTATGTGAAATGCGCCCAATTATTAAGTTGATACAAGCTGAATATTTATCGAAAAAGATCGATTCGTTAAAGGTTATTTATTCGCGCTCTGTTAATCCGTTAGTTCAAGAACAAGTTGTAAATAATGTTTTACCGATGAGTGATTTTGCTAGTGAAATTGCAGCATTGAAAAAACGTATGCGGATCTCAGAAACAGAATGTAGGAAAGAAAACAGAGATATTATTTTCGAACCAAGCGTTGAAGATATTATCAATAAATTAACACAAGTATTTTTTTGCCAGAGTATTTATCGTGATGTTTTAGAAGCAAAAGCCGCGGAACATAGTTCACGGATGCTGGCTATGAAGAATGCTACTGAAAATGCAGACTCAATAGCAAAAAGTTTAACAATTGAATATAATAAGGCTAGGCAAACTGGAATAACTAATGAAATTATAGAAATTGCAGCAGCCGCAAGCAATAATGATTGATATTAGTATGGAAGAGTTAGGAAAAATTGTTCAGATCATGGGGGCAGTAGTAGATGTTGAATTTCCAGCATCAAATGTTCCAGATATTTATAATGCTTTGGTGGTTGAGAATAAATTAACCAATACGAAGATGGTTTTAGAAGTACAACAGTTGTTGGGAGACAATTGTGTTCGTACTGTTGCCATGTCACCTACTGAGGGATTATCACGAGGTATGGAAGTTATCAATACTGGAAAAATGATAGAAGTTCCAGTGGGTAAAGAAGTTTTAGGTCGGATATTGAATGTTGTTGGAGATCCAATTGACAATAAAGGACCCATAGTAACGAAAAAAAAGTATCCTATTCATCGTAGTGCTCCCAAATTGATCGATCAAGATATTAGTTCTAATATTTTAGAGACTGGAATAAAGGTAATTGATTTGATTTGTCCCTTTGTTAAGGGTGGTAAGGTTGGCGCATTTGGTGGTGCTGGAGTAGGCAAGACAGTAATTATAATGGAGCTTATTCAAAATATCGCTATGGCCCATGGGGGATATTCTGTATTTGCTGGCGTTGGAGAAAGATCACGTGAAGGAAATGATCTTTTTCATGAGATGTGTGATTCTAAAGTTATCGATTTGGAACATCCAGAGAATTCTAAAGTTGCACTTGTGTTTGGCCAAATGAATGAACCGCCTGGAGCGCGTATGCGTGTAGGATTAACAGGACTATCCATTGCAGAATATTTCCGAGATGAAATGAATCAGGATGTTTTGTTATTTATTGACAATATTTTTCGTTTTTCTCAAGCAGGATCAGAAGTGTCAGCTTTACTTGGTCGTTCTCCTTCAGCAGTTGGGTATCAACCTACACTTAGTCAAGAAATGGGAGAATTCCAGGAACGCATAGCATCAACAAAAAGAGGATCCATTACATCATTTCAAGCGGTTTATGTTCCTGCAGATGATTTGACAGATCCAGCTCCAGCTAATACATTCGCCCATTTGGATTCAACGATTGTTCTTGACCGAAAAATTGCTTCTTTAGCTCTTTATCCTGCAGTTGACCCACTGGCATCAACGTCCAAAGCGTTATCTGTGGATGTAGTCGGGGAAGAACATTTTAATGTTGCACGTAGAACACAGGCATTATTGCAGCGATACAAAGAATTGCAGGATATTATTGCTATTTTAGGGTTAGATGAGTTACCAGATGAAGATAAGATTGTTGTGTCCCGTGCTCGTAAAGTGCAAAAGTTTTTATCACAGCCATTTCATGTTAGCGAAGTATTTACAGGCATTCCAGGTCAGTATGTAAATATTGCGGATACTATTCGTGGGTTTAAAATGATCTTGGATGGAGAAGTGGATAATATTCCAGAAAATGATTTTTATATGCAAGGTAAAATTGACAATGTCATAAAAAAATATGAAAAAGGTTCTAACAGTAATTCTTAATTGTTTGTTTTTTGTTTGTTCTTTAAAAGCGGGTGGTGCTTTTTTTTGTTCTAATGGTAATTTAACACGAGATTGCCAAGAATTATTTGATGCACTTAATTTACCAAATTACATTGTAGATGCTCATTCTTGGAGAAATTATTGGTACCGTGACGTTTTAACATTTTTGAAAACCAATTGTTGGGTAGATGGAGAATATGAAGAAGCGAGAGGAAATAATGTAGACTTTGATAAAGTAATCGATTTTTCAGAAAAACTCGGTGTTATTTCACATAATTTGCCGAAAAAAAATGTGTACGATTATGTCGTCATTATGTGTGATAATGCTATAGATGCGAGATTGAATTGTAAACTATGGACGGCACTAATGCAATTGAATCAAAATTCCCGATTACTAGTAAATAAGTCGGTTGTCGTTTTTATAAATGGCCAGAGGTTACTTTCTATGCGGGATGGACGTTGGTCATTTAAAATGAGTGATGATGGTTCACTGAATTCCCTTGTGAGGTATTTATATCAACTAGTGATTGATACTAATAAGTATTCTACTGAGGTTGTAGATATTTCATATTGTGGTGTAGATCCATATTATAGGAATTGTTTTACGAGGATAGCTAAGATGGTTGATATTTTACAAGAGGTTGTAAATAAACGTCAAATAAACGGGGATATTTTAATAATTACCCCAAGCGAATATGTAAGTAAAAAATTAGAACAAATTAAGAATATTGTTACTAGCGATGATAGTAATATCAATAGTTATGAGGTTGTAGGGTATTCCGTTATTCAACCGAGTGAATATGTAAATATGTGTCAAAGTGCTGAAGTGTTTTCAGCATGTTTCTTTGATAAATTATCAGAATTGATGGAGAAAGAATACAATGCAATGTTCCCTAGAACTTTGAGTTATTATTAGACAATTTTTTATATGATGAAACTTTTAGTCAATGTTATTACGCCTAATGGGGTATGTATACGATCTGAAGCATGCTCAGTAGTTATTCCTACTGAGAGCGGTGAAGTTGAAATTCTTCCAGGACATAGACCGTTGGTCAGTATATTGACTCCTGGTTGGATGGTGATAAAGAGTGATGGGAATAATGATTTATCTTATATTGTTGACCAGGGGTTTGTTAGAATATCAAATGATGAAGTTTATGTCATAACTGATGAAATGCTAAATTCTGAAGATGTTGATTCTCTTGCAATTGATGCTGCTGTTGAACGCGCGACACAAGCATTGGAAGCTGCTCGTAGCAGTCGAAGTGAATTAGATCCTATGGAAATTGAACGTTTAGAAGCTAAGGTAAGATATCATATGGCTCAAAAATTGAAAATTGAGAAGTAACCAAAATTTCTTGCGATTAATAAATATTTATGTTCATTGTAGAACATGAGATCGCATTTGTGCTGCAAAACATATGATTTTAAAGCAATAGAAAAGCGTTGGCATAAAATATGGGCGGACAATCAAACATTTCATGTTACTGAGGACATTAATAAGAAAAAATATTATGTACTTGATATGTTCCCTTATCCATCTGCAGCAGGGTTACATATCGGACATCCCGAGGGATATACCGCATCAGATATTATTACTCGATATAAGCGAGCTTGTGGGTACAATGTTTTACACCCTATGGGATGGGATGCTTTTGGGTTGCCAGCTGAACAACATGCAATTAAGACAGGAATTAATCCAGCATTAAACACTGCTAACAACATTGAACATTTTCGTGAACAGATAAAAAAATTTGGATTTGCTATCGACTGGGAAAGAGAGATTAATACAACGGATCCTAATTATTATCGATGGACGCAGTGGATATTTTTACAATTATTTAAACATGGTTTAGCGTATGTTGATGAACGCCCAGTTTGGTGGTGTAGTGAATTGAAATCTGTTTTAGCCAATGAAGAAGTAATTAATGGACGCTCTGAGCGTGGAAATTATCCAGTAAAAAGGCGTAATCTTAGACAGTGGATATTAAAAATTACAGACTATGCTGATCAATTATTAAATGGATTAAATGATGTTGATTGGCCAGAATCTACGAAACGACAGCAACGTGTATGGATAGGAAGATCGGAAGGAACGCAAATCAAATTTGACGTAAAGGGGCATGCAAGCAAAATTACTGTTTATTCCACTCGTCCAGATACGTTGTTTGGTGTAACATTTTTGGTTCTTGCTCCAGAACATGAATCAATTTTTAAAATTACAACGAAGGGGCACGTTAGTAAAGTAAATCGTTATATTAATGAAATCAAAAGTAAAAGTGATCTTGAACGTACCGATTTGGCGAAGGAGAAAACTGGTGTTTTTACTGGAGCATATGCTATCCATCCAATAACTAAAGCTCTTATTCCTATATGGGTAGCGGACTATGTGTTGCCAAGTTATGGAACGGGGGCAGTTATGGCAGTACCTGCACATGATGAGCGAGATTACGAATTTGCGCAAAAATATGGGTTGCCGGTGAAGCAAGTTATCCAAAATAATACAGTTGATGTGTTGCCATATACTGGTGATGGTAGATTGATTAATTCTGATGAGTTTGATGGTGTAACGACTGAAGAAGCGAAATCACAGATATCGGAGTTTTTAATAAAAAATAAAGTAGGCAAAAATGCTGTTAATTATAAATTACGTGACTGGCTGTTTTCTAGACAACGTTATTGGGGAGAGCCAATCCCGATTATTTGGATTGATAAGGTAGATTATGAATATGTTACTCAACTTCCAAATTTTTATTTTAAAGAATTTTTACCGGAAAAAGCGGTATCTTATACAGAGAATAAGAGTATTTTTTGTGCGATACCACTTACTTCGCAGGATTTGCCACTAATGTTATTACCTAATATTGGTTCATATTTGCCATCAGAAAACGGTGAGAGTCCACTGGCCAATGAACAAAACTGGGTTAACGTGTACGTTAATGCAATTTCCGGTGAAATTATTTCTGTTAAGGATTTTCAAACAAATACACCGGGTCTATGGATACGAGGCCGCAGAGAAACTAATACGATGCCACAATGGGCAGGTTCTTGTTGGTATCATTTGCGGTATATGTCGCCTAAGCATTCAACTGCATTGGTAGAAAGCACTTCGGAGAAGTATTGGTTGGGGCCAGATATGTATATAGGAGGAGCAGAACACGCTGTTTTACATCTATTATATGCTCGGTTTTGGCATAAATTCTTGTATAATATCGGAATCGTATCAACGAGTGAACCATTTAAAAAATTATTTCACCAGGGGATCATACTTGGGGAAGATGGTGTAAAGATGTCAAAAAGCAAGGGGAATGTTATTAACCCTGATGAAGTCATTGATCAATATGGTGCGGATGCGTTAAGGTTATATGAAATGTTTTTAGGGCCGTTGGAAGCAATGAAGCCGTGGAGTAGTCGAGGTATTGAAGGAATGTTTCGTTTTTTAAAAAAAATTTGGAAATTGTTTGTCAAAGAAGATGGTAATGTTAGGGATTTTAGCGACGTTGCTTCAAATTCAGAAAAAATATTAATAAATACAGCGATTAATAAAGTGACGCAAGATATTGATAATATGCGGTTTAATACCGCAATATCACAGTTAATGATTTGTTTAAATGGTTTTGGCAAAGAAAGTGTTCTGTCTAGAGATAGTATTGTGAAATTTTTACAGCTACTTGCACCATTTGCTCCGCATATTGCTGAAGAAATATATAGCCGAATCAATATGACTGATGATACTAAAACCAGTATTATAGATTTAGGCTGGCCCAAAGCGTCGTCAGATGTCGATGCTCGGGTAGCTGATACAAAAATTGCATTGCAGTTTAATGGGAAATTACGTGGCGAATTAACTATAGACAATAACAGTTCGCAGGAAGACATTATTAATAGAATCAAAGCAAATGAGAAGTTTAATAAATATCTAGTTGATAAGTCTGTTGTAAAGGTTGTTTACATCCCAAACAAACTAATTAACCTAGTAGTAAAATAAGCAGTGGAGATATTTAGTAAATATATTTTTAAAAGTGCGCTATTTTCATGTCTTGCTGCTGTATTGATGTTTTCTGGAGTGTTAATCATTGGGAATGCTGCGCGAGACATACTTGATTGGATAGCTAGTGGACGGTTATCGTTTATAGAAAGCGTCAAAATATTGTTAATTGTGGTGCCGTCAGTTATTTCTTATTCTTTACCTTTAGGTTTATTTGCAGGGATTTTAATCACTATTAATAGGCTATCATCTTCTAATGAATGGCTAGTTATGAAATTAACTGGTAAAAACGTATATAAACTATTATTGCCAATTTTTAGTATCGCAGCAATTGCTACAGCTTTATCATGCTTCATAAATTTATGGTATGCTCCAGATTCAATTACAAAGTATCGTGCTTCATTTAAAGAAATATTGCGGAAAAATCCTATAAGATTTATTCAGGCTAGTGAATTTGTAGATTGGTTTCCAGGGTACATAATATATGTTGACTCTATTGAAGGTAATAAGTTGTTAAGCTTAAAAATCTGGCAACTAGCAAATAGTGCTTCCGGAATTAATTGTTATATTACGGCTCAATGTGGAGAGGTTTCATATAATTCTGAATCAGAAAATATTATGATGAAGCTATTTAATGGTAATGCAGAACATTTTGAAATAAAACATGATGCCACGGACAATCAATCTTTATCCAAGATGATGTTTTTTAATGAACTGTCAGTGTCATTGCCAATAAATGGGATATTAGGGAGTGACAATAAACCTGTCAAAAAATTACGACACATGAATATTGACGAATTATTGCATGCGCGTGAACATTTTCAATCTAATCAGTCAGGAATTTTGACTAGCGCTGTATTAAAAGAAAACCAAATACTTGTCGATACACAAATTTCTAATAACATTGCTATGGCATTTGGAGGGTTAGCATTAACATTTATAGCAATCCCATTGGGAATTATGAAAAAGCGTTCAGATGTGTCTATGAATATTTTTTTAGCTCTTTCATTAGCGTTTTTGTACTATTTTGTAATGATTGCATTATCATGGTTAGGTGGAAATGCTTCTGTTCATCCAGAAGTATTGATCTGGATACCCAATGTTACGCTCATGGTTATTGGATATTATATGCTGCGTAAGGTATCTCGAAATTGAAGGATTGTTATGTTGTCGGAGAAAAATATTTTAATTGGATTTGATGGGTTTATTGATACAATTGGGCGTATTGTTGATTTTTATGATAAAAATCATCGGAAGGTATATATTGATTCTATCAAGCAATTTGGACAAAAAATTATTGAGGCATCCGGTAAAAGTACAAATTTAGAATTTGATATAATTTGTAAAAAAATTGGTGGGAATGGACCGATATTAAGTGAAGCTTTACGTGTGTTGGGCGCACATACTACATACATTGGAACACTAGGAAATTGTTCAGAAAATGTTTTCTGTGATTTTGCGAGAAATAATAATGCAATATCTATTGGATTGCCTGGGGAAACACGAGCTGTAGAATTTAATGACGGAAAGATTCTATTAGGAGAAATGTATGATGTTGTTAATATAAATAGTGATATATTGTTACAGGTGTGTGGTGAAAATTTGTTGCGTGATATAGTATTAAAAAGTCAGTTGATTTGTTTTGTAAATTGGACAATGCTAGTAAAATTAAACACTATATTTGATATTTTTCTAAATAAAATTCTTGGACAAGAAAATCATATATTCTTTTTTGATTTAGCTGATCCTACGAAGCGATTAATGGATGATGTTAGAGAATTGATTATGTATTTTCAAAAATTTTCTCAAAAAGGTGATGTTATTTTAGGGCTGAATTTAATGGAAGCATCCCGTCTTTTAAATGTGCTTGGATATCAAGAGAAATTGGAGGAAGTAAAAGATAGTATGCTTCGAGCGGTACAGTTTCTTTATAATAATTTAAATTGTTCAGCTCTTTTTATCCATGCTAATACTATGTCTGTTGGATGTAATGGGAAAACAGTTTATGTTTCTGGATATTTTTCTAGCATACCGAAAATTTCAACGGGAGCAGGTGATCATTTTAATGCCGGTTTTTTATGCAATTATTTAGAAAGCAGAGATATTGAATTAGCATTACATTGGGGGAGTGCGGTAGCAAAATATTACGTAGACAATGCGTATTCTCCTACATGTGAACAAGTAAGGCTCATAGGGTGCAAAAAATGAGAGGGCGATTGATAACATTTGAAGGTATTGAAGGTTGCGGGAAAAGTACTCAAATAGAATTATTTGCTGTTTGGCTAAAATCTATAGGTAGGGATGTGATATGTTCTCGCGAACCTGGAGGAACTTTATTAGGGGAACGTATAAGAGATTTGTTAAAAAATGGTTCAAAGGAAACATTTTTTTCTGCTAAAGCGGAGTTGTTATTATTCGAAGCTAGCCGTGCGCAACATGTAGAAGAAAAAATACTTCCAGCGATTTTAAATGGGAAAGATGTGTTGTGTGATAGATTTTTTGATTCATCTATTGTGTACCAAGGAAGCGCACGTAATATCATGAAAAGCGATGTTGAATTTTTGAATAAATTTGCCACTAATGGCATTATTCCAGATTTAACTATATTAATTGATATAGATGTCAGAGAAGGAATGCGTCGTTTAGGTATCCGTGGAGAAAATATCGATCGTATTGAACAGGAAGATCAGGAATTTTTTGAACGTGTAAGGACGGGATATTTTAATCTTGCTGAAAGAAATCGTAGGTTTTTTGTAGTAGATGGAAATAAAAGCAAAGAGGATATTCAGTATGCTATTCGACAAGAGTACAAAGCAAGATTTGAGTAGTCCTGAAAAAATAATTCGTAGATTGAATTCCCTTTGGGAAATTAATCGATTCCCGCACGCTACATTATTAGTTTCAAGAAATAGAGACGCTGTAGATGATATAGTTTATTGTATGGGCAATACAATTTTGGAGTGCGAATGTTGTGATAAACATTTAGATTTTTTTTCTGTTTCATTAGATTGTGAATCGCGTACTCAGATTACGTCGGATGTGATACATGAATTAATTGCAAACATTCAAGCGACTCCGAAGATAGCGAAATATAAGGTAGCATACATAAAATATGCTGATTTAATGAATGATTATGCTTCTAATTCTTTTTTAAAAACTTTGGAAGAGCCTCCAGTAGATACTTTTATTTTTTTATCTGTAAAAAATCAATATGATGTCATCCCTACTATTTTAAGTCGATGTGTTGTATTTAATGTATTCGATAATTACTACTTAAAAAGTGACACTTTAGGTCGGATTACCAATATGTATGAGTCTTGGTTAGAGATGCTCTATGATAGAGGAAATAATCGTTTGAATATTATTGAGATGTATAAATTGCTGTCTTTTATTGAAGATCATTGGGAAGTATTGATGGAAGAAGTAAATTTAAATAAGTCGGAGATTATGGATTTGTTGTTCAGCGCATTAGAAATGTCTACAGCGAACATTTTTAAAAAACATTTAAATTTTATTACAAAGTTACATAATATAATTGAAAAATTTGACCATTCTAGATATTATTTAGCGATAAATTGTAATATTATTTCTTGTTTAGAACAATGTTTTATACAAATAGTAGAGTTTTTTGATAAAAATACAGCGAGGGAGAATTATGAATGCTAGAGAACGAGCGAATACATGGTTAAAGTTTTTGAATGATAAAAAAGGGGAAGATTTTGCATTTGATGATAAAAATCAGTGTAAAATTTTTTATAAAGACGGAATTGTTTGCACGCTTGAAGTATTGGAAGCTGAAGGAAAGTTTTATTTGTATGTTCCTTTAACTGATATTCAACCTGATAGTAATACTATGCGTAGGGCATTAGAAGCAAATTTATTTCAAATTATTACGGCTGGTGCGGTTATTGCGCTCGATAAAAATTCTAACAGTTTTATTGTATCATTTGTTGGAGATGTATCAAATTTTGATGCTGAAGCATTCTTTGATCGGTTATGTATATTTTTGGCATCCATTGTATCGATACGTGATATGTTGATGGCAAGGTAATAACGATTATACTATTATAATACCTACATTATAAAGTGGTTGATGGCAATAATTCCGAATGGGAGACTGAATATCAGACTATCAGTTAGATCAAATATTCCTCCAATTCCTGGAATTAATGTTCCAGAATCTTTGACTTGTGCAAGTCGTTTAACTATTGATTCCAACATATCACCTAAGAGTGCAATAACAGAAAGTATAATCGCAAGGATTGTTACGTTAATTATTGTTAACTGTGGGATGAAAGTGTGATGGAATAATAAGAAGCATATTACTCCTATAATTGTTGATGTTATTATGCTACCATATAAACCTTCAAAGGTTTTATTAGGGCTTACTTCAGGTGCGAGTTTATTTTTACCAAATTTACAACCTACCACTAATCCTCCAACGTCACTAAATTTTGCTATAGCTATAATTAATAGTATTGTAGCTAGTGCTTGTATTTGATTAGTTGCGCTTATCACAAATTTCACTGTGAAACTGAGCATAAATGGTATGTATATTATGCCTATTAATGTTGTTATTAGGGAAAATTTAGCAAAATTTAAAGAGCGCATTAAGAGTGTTATCAAACATAATGTTATTATTGTCAAAGATATCGATTCTCCTGTTGATAGGCTTGTTAATGCATTAATAATTAATAAAATGATACCGAATGATATTCCTAAGTGTGTGTTTGCTTGGTATCCTGCAATTTTTAGTAGTTTATAAAATTCGTACTGAGTTAATGAAGATGCCGTTAATAATATAATAAAGCAACCAAATGTCTTTAATGCAACTAATGTTGCAATTAAAATTACCCATAATATAACTGTACTTAAAATTCTTTCTTTCATATACCTCCCATTCGTCTGTTCCTTCGACTAAATTCATTTAATATTTCTACAAATGTTTGCTCATTTACATCTGGCCAATATGTGTTAATAAAGTAAAGTTCAGAATAAGCAGCTTGCAATAGTAAAAAATTACTTAAACGGCATTCTCCTGAGGTGCGAATAATTATATCAGGATCTGGAATGTCATGAGTATATAAATATTTTTGTATAGTTGACCACTTAATGTTATTTTCTTTATTATCAATAGCTTTTTGTACGGCTTGAACAATTTCTTCACGTGCACCGTAATTTATAGCGATGTTTACCGTTAAAGATGAACAATTAGAAGTATTTTTTTGTAAATTAATTATAGCATCTTGTAATGTTTTAGGTAACTTAGACAAGTTCCCCAAGATGTTAAATTTAATATCGTGCTTGATAAAAAATTTTGAATATTTTTTTATAGTTTTGGTGAATAGTGTCATTAAGAATGATACTTCACTTTGTGGTCGTCTAAAATTTTCTGTAGAAAATGCATATAATGTTATATGTTTTATGTGAAACTTAATTGCTGATTGTATTACGATTTTTGCGGCATTTACTCCACGTTGATGCCCTGTTGTACGTGGTAAATTCCGTTGTTGTGCCCATCGTCCATTACCATCCATAATAAATGCTAAGTGCGTAGGTAATTTCTTATTTTGTATGCTCACAATTCAGGTCAAAGAATAAATTATCTTGTTGGTGCTCAGGAGGGGATTTGAACCCCTAAATCTTTCGATACTGCCGCCTGAAGACAGCGTGTTTACCAATTTCACCACCTGAGCGATTATTAAACAGAGTCAACTACAAAGCTGCATAATATTTGTCAAGAGTTAAAGGGAATAATTGTAGTGTACTTTTTTGGTATAAGTTTCTTGATTTTTGATGAGATTTTTATAGCTCTCATTGCAATATGAGTCAATATTTGCCACTGCCGTACATTTACGAACGAGATGGACGTAACGAGCGTTCGTGGGATATTTATAGTCGTTTATTAAAAGATAGAATAATTTTTATTGGCACTCCAATTGATGATTTTGTTGCAAATGCTGTTGTTGCACAATTATTATTCCTTCAGATGGAAGATCCTAAAAAGGATGTAAACGTTTATATTAATTCTCCGGGGGGGAGTGTAACGGCAGGTATGGCAATATACGATACTATGCAATTTTTAAAATGTGATGTCGTGACGTATTGTCTTGGTCAAGCAGCTAGTATGGCTACTGTTTTGCTCGCAGCAGGAACAAAGGGGAAACGTTATGCGTTGCCTAATAGTCGCGTGATGATACACCAACCTACTGGTGGAGCAAGTGGACAAACATCAGATATTTCTATTGCAGCGAAAGAAATAATTCGTTGGCGTAAAGTACTAAACGAAATTTTGGCGAAACATACTGGGAAATCCGCAGATCAAATAGAAAAAGATTCTGATCGTGATTATTTTATGACGGCTTTAGAAGCAAAAGAGTATGGTATTGTTGATAACGTTATAGAAAAACAAGAAGAAGTTTCGAAAGAGTAATTTTAATTTTTTTAAGGGGCAATATATGGCATCTCCTACAGATATTAGAAAGGGTAAGGTTATTGAATATCAAGGTGTTCCTCATACAGTACTTGAGGTTCAGCATCGTACTCAGGGGCGACAAGCAGGTTTTGTGCAAGTCGTTATGCGCAATTCGAAAACTGGAGCTTCGACTAGTGTAAAGTTTTTGTCATCAGATAATGTTACTTTTTTAAATACGACAGTTCATTCATTAGAATATTCTTATGTTGATGAACAAGGGCATCATTTTTTGAATTTGGAAACATATGAAGACGTTGTTTTGCCAGAAAATTTAGTAAGCGCAGCAAAAAAATTTATGGTGATAGGTACGGAGTACGATGTGCAATATATAGAAGATAAACCAGTTGGAATTTCTTTACCAGCTTCAGTAGCTATGAGGATTGTTGAATCGCCAGAAGGGCTACGTGGAGATACTGCATCTAACGTGCAAAAACCTGCCAAAACAGAATCTGGGTTGATGTTACAAGTCCCACTATTTATAAAGGAAGGAGATATTATTAAAATAAGTACAGCGGATGGTTCTTATATTAGTCGAGCCTAGTGTGATTAATTGACAGTGAATAATTTTGTTATTTTTTGATCTGAGCATCTTTTTTGTAGATTTATTATCTTTTCACCATTGATATTGAGATCAGGCTGCAGCTCGATTAGTGGAGATAATACAAAATTGCGATTAACAATTTCTGGATGTGGAATTTTTAGAAAAATTGTATTAAGCTTTAAATCATCGTATAATAATATATCTATATCTATTTTTCGTGGACCATACTTAAACGTCTTTATTCGCCCCAGGTCATTTTCTACTTTTTGACAAAATTTAAGCAACTTTTGTGGTGTTAAAGTGGTATATATTTTTACTGCACAATTGAAAAAATTTTTTTGATATAAAAAATTTTGAGGTTCTGTTTCATATATACTGGATATTTTATTAATTCTTATCTCATGGTTTTTAGTAAGCTCTGTGATAGCATCTAATAAATTTTTCTTTCTATTACCAATATTGCTTCCGAGCGATAAAAAGCTAACGTGAAATTGTGACCTGAAATCCAATGTCCCCATAATTTTTATTATCCCAAGTCTTAGGGAATTTTTTTACAGTAATATTAGCTTGTTGGATAGTTTGAAAATTTGTAAATAATACTTCTACAATAGTACGAGCTAATGTTTCAATTAATTTAAAACTGTTTTGTTCTACTACTTCTTTTACTAAAGAATAGACAGATGAATAATTAATAGTATCATTGATATCATCAGTATACATTGCGCGAGAAAAATCTCCAAATAATTGTAAGGATATAAGAAATTTTTGTTTTAGATTTCGTTCATTTGTGTACCACCCATGGGTTCCGAAAAATTCTAGTTCATTGAAAAAAATACTAGTTACCATATATCTTTTGCGCAAATTTTAAAACTTCAACATTTGGTTTTACATCATGTGCTCTAAAGATATTACACCCACTTAGATAAGTCGATATCGTAGTTGCTAATGTGCACGGTAAACGGTCAATTGCACAGCATTCACCAAATTCATGCATAAATGATTTTCTTGAAGCACCTATTAAAAAACGCTGAGAGAAAAGTTGCCTGATTTTTTTTAAATTTTTTATTAAAAACATACACTGTTCACTATTTTTACCAAAACCTAACCCAATATCGAAAATTAATTTTTGATCGTCAATGTGATATTTCTTTGCTGTGTCTATGGCTGAATAAAATTTACTGATTATATCGTGCATAAGTTTTTCATTATCACTTAATATTATACCGCGTGAATTATGAGTTACAATTACATCAGCTGAATATTTTTTAGCAAGTTGTAAAACGTCTTCTAAATGTGAAAATGTTGAAATATCATTGATGATATTTACTCCGTTTTGTAATGCTAATTCGGCCACCTGAAGCTTATAAGTGTCTATTGATGTTAAAGTTTTATACTTGGAAATCTTCAATAATACATCTTTTACGCGATTCCATTCAGTATCAGCATCCACTGCTGTGCAATGTGGGCGTGTTGATTCTCCCCCAATATCGATTATTGTTGCCCCTTCGGAAATCATTTCATTTACACGATTTACCGCTGTTTGAGTGTCCAGAAAACTATTCCCATCGTAAAAAGAATCGGGAGTTAAGTTTAATATTCCCATTACTTGTGGATTTGGATCGAGCATTTTATTCTGTTAATATTAGTTGTTGTATTTGAGTGACCAACGCTTGATTGATTTTAAATTCTCCAGTCATAGCTCGTGTAACGGTGCTACAAGATGGTTGCATTACGCCGCGTGCTCCCATGCACATATGATGAGCATTGATGAGTACAAATATTCCATTGTTTTTTATATGTTGGTCTAATGCATTTGCTATTTGTGATGATAGACGCTCTTGAAGTTGTAGACGCCTTGAATATTTATTTACAACTCTGACGATTTTGCTTAACCCGATTACTGTTTCGTTTGACGGTAGATACGCTATAGAAATTTTACCAAAAAAAGGCATTAAATGGTGTTCACAAAACGATGAAAAAGTAATATTTTTTATTAGAACAAAGTCTTTATAATTTTCGGCATGAAAAGTCGGTTGAAATAATTCTATATTATGAACAGATGCTGTTTTGTTGAAAAATTCTATCATTTTCAATATTCGTTCTGGAGTTTCAGCAAGTCCTTCTCGGTCGGGATCTTCACCTATTCCTTCTAGCAATAAATAAATTCCTTTGAGAATTTTTTCTCTATTCATTAAGTGCTATATGGCATGTTGAAATGGTGATTGCAATAATATCTTTTGATTTTAACTATTATCAAATATTAGCATGAATGAATTCGTTTTATGTAGTGATTTACGTAAAAAAAGTTTCATTATTGACCTACCCTTATCAAGGGTATTGTTAAATGATAATAAATATATCCCGTGGATATTGTTAGTTCCACGAATTAAGGATGTTGTGCAGATTACTGATTTATCTCTTCCACAACAAATGCAGTTAACAAAAGAAATTAATTTGTCTTCGAATGTTATGCAAAGTGCATTCAAGTGTGATCGTTTGAATATTGCATCTATTGGAAATAAAACTTCACAATTGCATGTCCATGTGATTTGTCGTACATTTAATGACAAATATTGGCCGGAAACAGTATGGCAATACACATATGATAAGATGCAAGACGATGAATTAATAGAACGAACACTACTTTTAAAAAAGAGATTTGAAGCAATAAAATTTTGAGTTTACATTTATTAGTTTTTGAATTGCAAATTTTAAGTTAATTATCAAGTTCTCTATAAGAATATGTAGGAGGTCTCGTTGAAGTTTGATGATATTAGTAAGTTGGCAGATCTTGTTAAAACCTCTGGATTGTCGGAAATTGAGGTTGAAGAGGATGGTTTTAGATTGAGAATTTCTAATGGTGAAATACGGCCGTTGCAGCCGGAGTACATAATTCCTAAAGAACAAGTTATTACTACCCATGATTATGTTGTTACACAAAATCCTGGTGAAGTAGAAAATGACAAGCCTAAGGATGGTATTGAGCAGGACACTTCTTTATATATTATACGATCGCCTATGGTAGGAACATTTTATTCTTCTCCTGCACCTGATGAGCCAAGTTACGTCGATAGAAATTCACCAGTGCAACCTTCAACTGTAGTTTGTATAATTGAAGCAATGAAAGTGATGAACGAGATTCAAGCTGATGTTGATGGAGTAATTATTGATATTTTAGTACGAAATGGCCAAAGTGTTGAATATGGCCAACCTTTATTTAAAGTAAAAAAGTCTTAATCAATGATGTTTGAAAAAGTTTTGATAGCCAATCGTGGGGAGATTGCACTGAGGGTTATTCGGGCATGTAAGGAATTGGGGATTAAAACATTATCTGTTTATTCTGAAGCAGATGAACAGTCATTACATGTACAATTTTCAGATGAGGCAATTTGTATTGGTCCCGCTGAAAGTGCAATGAGTTACTTACGAGCAGATAGAATATTTAGTGCAGCGGAAATTGGCAATGTCGATGCAATCCATCCAGGATATGGATTTTTGTCAGAAAATTCAACATTTGCTGAACAATGCCAAGATTGTAATATTACTTTTATTGGTCCATCTCCTGAAACCATTGCTAATGTTGGTAATAAGTCTATCGCGAAAATGATAGCTAAACAAGCGAAGGTTCCTATCGTTCCAGGTAGTGACGGTGTCATTGATAACGAGACAGAAGCAAAAAATATTGCTGATTCTATTGGGTATCCAGTAATTATTAAAGCAGCAGCTGGTGGTGGTGGCAAAGGAATGCGCTTAGTTAACAATTCGATGTCGTTTGGGAAGGAATATCGTGTAGCTCGTACAGAGGCTGAAAAGTCATTTGGAAATGGCGATGTATATATTGAAAAATATATAGAAGAGCCACGTCATATTGAGATTCAAATTTTAGGTGATAAACACGGTAAAATTATTCATTTGTTTGAGCGAGATTGTTCGATTCAGAGACGCTACCAAAAGTTGGTAGAAGAGGCGCCATCTCCATTTTTAACTCCACGTTTACGTGATGAAATGGGGCGTGCAGCTATACGGATAGCAGAAAAATGTGGATATTTTAACGCTGGAACGGTAGAGTTTATAGTTGATAAGTATGGAAATTATTACTTTATTGAAATGAATTCTCGTATTCAAGTCGAGCATGGTATTACTGAAGAAATTACAGGGATAGATCTTGTAAAATGGCAGTTGCTTATCGCTGCTGGTGAGCATTTAAGGGTAGAACAAAAAGATTTAAAGATTTTGTGCAACGCTATTGAATGTCGAATTAATGTAGAAAATCCATTGCGTAATTTTGCTCCATGTCCGGGTGAAGTTTCTTTTTGTTATGCGCCAGGAGGTTACGGAGTTCGTGTGGATTCTCACATTTATAGTGGCTATCGAATTCCACAATATTATGATAGTTTAGTTTCAAAAGTTATTACTAAGGGCAATACCCGTGATGTTGCAATTGACCGTATGTATCGTGCGTTAAGTGAATATATCATTAGAGGTGTTGATACAACGATCCCATTTTTACGTACTGTTATGCTTGATGAAGGTTTCAGATCTGGTAAATTTTCTACAAAATTTATTGAAGAATTTTTGGCTCGTACTCCTAGTGAAGCATTTATATTATAAGTTTTAATAATATTTCTTATGACTCAACAAAATTTAGATAAGGTTAATACGCCTAGTGTTATTGATGATAGTAATACTTGTAGCATAGGTGCTATTAGGGTAAATCATGATGTAATCGCTAACATTGTACGATTAAGTACATTGTCCGTAGATGGTGTAGTTAGTATTGGCAATACATCAATTAGCTCTAAGTTGCAGAAAATTTTTTCTAAAAATCCAGATTGTGGTGGTATTAGAATTTCTGAAGATGAAAATGGTAATTATGTTATTGATATTCAAGTAGTTTTGAAATTTGGTGTAGAACTTGCGAAGGTTGCATATGATATTCAGCAGACTGTTGCTCGTCAGGTTACAAGTATGACAATGAAAAGTGTAGCATTAGTTAATATTACTATTGAAAGTGTCACTCAAGTTGATGACAATAATTCTCAAAATATTGAATATGCTCAGTAACTCATGAAAGATTTTAATGCTTTTTTTCAAGGTTTTTTAGAAAAAGTAAACGGCGATTACCTTTTAATCGCGGTATCATTGCTATGCTTGCTTTTTTTGTGTAAAAGTTTTTTTAAAAAGAAGTTGCTAATAATTACTAGTTCTAAACTAGGTAAGATGCGAACAACAAAGCGTGCATTATGTTCAGTTATTCAAGGAATTTGTAAATTACAGAATGAAATTTCACATGTGCATGTAATTTTGCGTGTTAAACATGGGAAGATTAATATTAATCTAAAACTACGTCTTAGAATGTGTATTAATTTAGCAGATTTTACCATTAATTTGCAAAACCGTCTAAATTCCGTTTTAATTCATGACCTCGGACTGAGTAATGTTGGTAGGATAAATATTACCATATCAGGGTTTTCGGATTATGAAAATTTAAGTTGCAGTACATTTATATCGGAATGTGCTTGTTCAAAACAAGAAGATCAGGACTAAGTATGCCTAAACAAGTTTTGTTTTCAAAATATCAAGCTTTAGGGAATGACTACTTATTTTTGGATTCTTCTAAATATGAGTTGTTGAGTAATGAATCAATCAAATTGGTTTGCGATCGCCATTTTGGTATTGGATCAGATGGTATTTTATATGGTGGATATCAAAATAGAGAATTTCACGTTACGATAATTAATCCTGATGCTTCTATTGCAGAAGTTAGTGGTAATGGAATGAGAATTTTTTTATGTGCTATGCATGACTTAGGTTATGCTCCTGTTAATTCAGAATTTCCAGTATCTACGCCATTTAAAACCGTATACTGTAAGATTAT
This sequence comes from uncultured Opitutales bacterium, assembly GCA_964486285.1. Taxonomy (GTDB): domain Bacteria; phylum Verrucomicrobiota; class Verrucomicrobiia; order Opitutales; family JAIRKQ01; genus JAIDVZ01. The sequence continues at coordinate 27,207 of CAZALH010000012.1, forward strand.
ATCGCGTGAAAGTTTTTCAGTTAACATGGGTGTTGCAGTTTTTTCAGGGTGCAATATTCCAGATTTTGTCGATTCTGGAATTGATATACGAGTAAATGAACGTAGTTATACTTATTATCCGGTTTCGATTGGTAATCCTCATTGTGTAATTTTTACGGATGATATTATTCACGATAATGTTATAACTGATGGTCCGGTTTTAGAAGAAAATAAAGAATTTATTGAGAAAACCAATGTGCAATTTGCAAATATAATTGATGATAATAATATAAAAATTGAAATTTGGGAGCGTGGCGCAGGTTATACTTTAGCATCAGGGTCAAGTTCATGTGCTGTTTTTGCAGTAGCTAGAAAGTTAAAAAAGTGCAGTAATGTTGTTTATATGCATATGCCAGGAGGCGATTTATTGTTAGAAGAAAATACGAAAGGGGAAATTATACAAACTGGTCCAGCAAAAAAAATTGCTAACTGTGTTGTAGATATTTCCTAAATATAAAAAACAATTAATCTGATCTGTTTAAATTATCGCTTGATAATGTCCGTTTTGTCCGTAACTTGTATAATAAACTAAGATACTATCTTTAAGAAATGTTTGTGACCATGGTCGTATTTCACTTGAGCCATCTGGTCTTCTGCAGAGAATTTCTCCCACCTTATTTTCATTTTCACAAAATACAATAATTGGCCTATTAAGGTATTTTGCAATATATGCGCCTTCTTCATTACCAACATCTAGATCTTGCCCTGTTTCCCTCAGTCTCTCAATGCTGTTTTCTTTTCTTTTCTTTTCTTTCAATTGTGCTTTTTTGTCCTTCTATGGCTGCATTAATATCTGAGATTGTGTCATCATCATAGCTACCTATTTCAAGTTTGCTTTTTTCTAATTCAAATTCATTTTTTTCTAATTCAAGTTGTTCATGAGCAAATTGAGAAACATCTTCTCTAAATTTTTCCATTGCATCAAAATTTTCAGTACCATTAAATGAGGAGTGGTCTTGAGAAGTTTGT
>CAZALH010000013.1:0-24294 GCA_964486285.1 uncultured Opitutales bacterium
TTGTATTTCCTGTTCGTCAAACCAAAGACCAGACATTTGGTCACGTACGTTTTCATCTGTTACATTGTCTACGCTTACTTTCATATTATTTAATGCCTCTTTTATTACATTTGTTTTTATATTTTCTACAAAGTTGTCGCTAAGGACTTCCCCAAAACCAAAATAAACCAGCCAATCATAAACTTCAACTAATTGACCTGGAATACTGTCATAGTTGTCAAAATCATTTACATCGTAACCGTAGGTTTTGGCTAATTTTTGCCTTAAAATTCGTAATTCTTTATCCACTACTTCTTGAAAATCTTGAAGAGATTGACCATTTAATTTTTTTTTCACGGGGGAACCTAAAAATATTGTACTCAATAACGAACCTCTTCCTCTAGATGAATTTATGTCTAGTGCTCCTGACCATGTTTTTATAGATTTCATTAATGTTCGTTGATCATCGGAAATATCCTTATTTATCTTTTTATCGTCCCAAGCACAAAGACCAAAAACGATATGAGAGAGCGGGACAGAACCACTTGAACTGGAGGCCCCTTTTTCATCTATTTTATCGGCCGGATGTTCAAGTTTACGATCATAGTTGTCCAATCTAGTACCAAAATTTTCTTGGTATTTTACTTGCATTTCTCCTACAACTTCTGCCCCTCGAGTTAATATATCCTTAAATAGTTCAAATTTTTCAGGATCTGAAAATCGAGATTGAAATCCAGATATATTTTCTACATTAATCGCTTCTCCATTTCCATTTGAAAGTTCCCACTCAATAAAATAACGTGAATCTACGTGTATATGTTGAGGACAAGATTCTTTTATTTCTAGACCATTAACTTTTGCTAATTGTACTATACTTTCTGCTGTTTGATTGATAAATTCTGAATGTGTTTCAAACCCACCTACTTGGCACTCAGTAGCTTCAGTTGAAGCTGAACGTGTCCATAGTTCTTTAAAATTTAGTTTAAATACTGCAGACAACCAACTTTTTATTGTGTTTGCATCACTCGATAAAACACGTTGCTTAAACATGCCATCAGTTCGTGGATTAAACCGTAATATTCCTCGGTTTGTACACAGATCAAAAAGTTCTTGAGTTGTTACAGTAGCTTCCTGTCCATTTAGCTGTAAACTTACTGAAGCCATAACTGAAAACTAATAATGTTATATTTACTTAGAGTTGTCAAGTAGAAAATAGTGAAATTTCAAAAAAATATGTTTAATGGTAAATAGCTTATAAGCTTTGTATTATTGGTTTTTTGTAGGCATATTTGATTTTTTTTAATGACTTTAAGATACGATTTTAATTAATTAAAAAATTAGCATTAATAAGTTGTAAATTGATGATAAATGAATTAGTTTTTAATACTTGTTCAAGAATTTCTTTAATTAAAAAAATTAGAGAACATCATTATTTTTATTTGAACTAAACTGTTAAAAATTTATACAAAACTTTAAAATGTTTAAAGGGCATATCGTTGAAACAAGGTTCAATATTTGATTATGCAAGAGACTCTCAACCACTTGCTGCCAGATTGCGTCCACAATCCTTGGAGGAATTTGTGGGGCAAGAACATTTACTCGGTGAAGGTAAGATATTACGTCGGATTATTGAAAGTGATAAGATTCCGTCAATGATACTTTGGGGACCTCCAGGAGTAGGTAAAACAACTCTTGCACGAATTATAGCATCTCAAACACGATCTAGTTTTGTCAATTTTTCAGCAGTTACGAGTGAAATTAAAAAAATTCGTGCTGTTATGCAAGAGGCGGAACAAAATCATCATTTCGGAGAAAAAACAATAGTTTTTATAGATGAAATTCATCGTTTTAATAAAGCTCAGCAGGATGCATTTCTCCCATTTGTAGAAAGTGGAAGTATTATTTTAATTGGTGCAACAACAGAAAATCCATCTTTTGAAGTTAATAATGCTTTACTTTCACGTACTAAGGTCTTTGTTTTGCAACAACTAACAGTTGAAAATATTTTTACACTGCTTGTTCGTGCTTTACACGATACAAAAGGGCTAGGGGACCAAAAAATTGATATTTCTGAAAATTTTTTAAAAATAATTGCTGAATTTGCTAATGGTGATGCTCGTACTGCGCTTTCTATATTGGAGATGCTTGTACTAAATGCTAAGGTTGAAGAAAATGGAACTATTCTTGTTTCACGAGAACTTTTAGAACAATGTATTTCTAAAAAGTCTCTGCTCTATGATAGGGCTGGAGAGGAGCATTATAATATAATTTCTGCTTTGCATAAGTCTATGCGTAATTCTGATCCTGATGCAGCTGTTTATTGGTTGGCACGTATGTTAGAAGGTGGAGAGGATCCGCTATATATAGCGCGCAGAATTGTTCGTTTCGCAAGTGAAGATGTTGGGCTTGCTGATCCTCATGCCCTAGAAATTGCGATTGCAGTTTATCAGGCTTGTCATTTTATTGGTATGCCAGAATGCAATGTTCACTTAACAGAAGCGGTTATTTATATGTCTATAGCTCCCAAATCTAATGCGATGGAAGTTGCTTATTTGAATGCAAGGAAGGATGCATTACAGCACTTAGCAGAGCCTGTTCCGTTGGTTATTAGAAATGCTCCAACTAAGTTGATGAAGGAATTAAATTATGGGAAGGGATATCAATATGCTCATGATACAAAAGAAAAGATAACAAATATGCAGTGTTTACCAGATTCTTTGGTAGGTAAGGAATATTATATACCTACTGAACAGGGACTAGAAATTAAATATAAAGCACGTTTAGAACAAATTAAATCATGGAGAGCAGAGAAATGTAAAAAAAAATGAAAGGATTTTTATGGTTTTTAATTTTCCTTTCAAAATTTTTACATCATTTAAACTAATTAATCTTAAGCTGTTTCTTGTTTATTCACATTAATCAGTTTTTTCCCACTTAAGAAATCAGATACGTCTTGTTGCTCTAAAATCCAGTTTAAATTTTTCTCCAAATTTTTTGTTTTCTTCGTTTTTAGGCGCTTGTTGAGCTTTCTTGAGCATTAAATTAGCACACTGTAGTACATTATTTTTAATTTGTTCTTCAGCTCCTTGTGCTTTACTCATTATAGTGAGATATTGCAAATGCTCAATGGTTTGTTGCTTCCTCCACGAAGGAACACCTTCTTGAATTTCTTTTAAAGTTTTGGCATCCCCTTTTTGTATTTTTTCTAATACAGGCTGATCGTCATCGTCAGTTAAGATTTCTTTTAAAAAAGTATGTGTTTCATCGAGCATATCTTTGTATAAAAAAGCAAATTCAGATCTCGACTCTTGGTCTTCTCCAATCAAACGTAAAGTATCTTCTGGAGTAAGCTTGTCTATTAAGCTTTGAGCTATAGCTAGTCCCTTTGGCAAACGTAAAAAATCCTGAAAAACGATCACTCTCGAAAGCATATGCAGTATAGCTGTTTTTATCTTTATCATTCCATTTAATAAAACTTGCTAAATTAGCATAATCTTGTTTGATTGCATCGCGAAGTGTTTGTACATCAAATATGGTTTCATCTTTAAATGCTTCTACCACTGAACGCGAGTCAAGTTGTTTAGCTTCTTCTAAGGTATATTCTAACAGTGAGTAATGTAGTTTTATAGCACTTGGCTGATTAGCAGTATCTGCTTTAATAGAATGTTGACCAATTTCTGCAATTGACTGTTCTTATAATGTTGAAATTTCATTAGGTCCTGTTGTTTGAGTTTGTGTACAATTAGTTTTAAGTAATGTAAAATTTGATTTTAAAGTTTCCATATTAAGTTAAGTAGTTTATGATTTTTTTTGGCAAGTTTTCAATTAAAAAAAATTAAAAAATGTTTTAATATTTGAAATTTAGAATTTTGTTGCCTAACTTTTGCTTTGTTTGTGAAAAAATTTTTTAAGTGCGCATTATCTTTAAATTTTTCCAGTAACCAGATTTATATCGAAGTGCAAATGATAATATACGTTCACATGAATCGATAAGAAATAATATCCAAAGGAATTTGGAAAATAAACTAAACTGAGTAATTCCAATGTAGCCAGGTATTACTACTGTAAATAAAAAGATACAAAGGTTAGATATCATAATAAATTTTGTATCTCCAGCAGAAATTAACATTGCTTGTAAAGATACTACAATACCGTCAAGAAATAAACATATACAAACCAAATATGCCATCTTAATTGCTGTGTTCTGTGCAGTAGTACTGGTTAATGGAAATATGTTGTGAATAGTACTATCAGCAAAAATAATAGTTAAAACAGAGGTTATTAATATAAAGATTGTAATAATTTTTATGGATGACAGTAGTACATTTTTAATAATGTCTGTTCTGCAAGCCCCTATAAAGTTAGCACACAACGTACCAACTCCCTTTGAGATTCCGTCTGTGAAAAATGTTAATAAACTATAGAATGAGTGTGTTAATCCGAATGCTGTAAATTCATCAACAGGTGAGTATTTTGATAATATTTTTATGAGAAATGCAAATGAAAAGCAGTTAATTGCCGATGAAATTGCAAATGGAACACCAATAGCTAAACAAGATTTTAATTGTGTTAGATTTAATCTAAATTTTCTAGTATGATATTTTTTATGGTTCCCTTCTGAAAAGAATACAAGAAAGCTTATTACAAAAACTGTAAATTGTGCAATAAAGGTTGCATATGCTGCTCCAACACATCCTAGCTGAGGGAATCCACAATATCCAAAGACAAGTAAAATATCGAAAATGGCATTTAATATACTATCTACAATTGATAATAATGTTATAAATTTTGTTTTCCCTCGACCTACAAAAAATGATCCTAATGCTCCAAATGTAGCATAAGAGATAGGGGAATATAATAATGTTATTCTTAGATACCCTAATGAATCAGAAGTTGGGTTAGCTAGCATATACTTTGTGGTATATAAACAAACCGGAATAAATATTATGTATGTCGATAAAGAAAACCATATCATTTGCCAAACAATTGGTCCAATTTTGTAAAATTTACGTGCTCCGTTGTGTTGACCAACAAAAACCTCAGTAACACCTATCAAAGAAAAAAAAGTAAACCAAAAGCCTAAAGACCAAGGAAAACATTCTACACTTATATTAAATGCTTCTTGAGAATAATATGATAGAATAATACGGTCTATTAATAGTAATACACAATTTGACGCTGATGCAATGATCATTGGCCAGGATAAAGTCCACAACTCGCCAATGGTACCAGCACTATATTTTGTTAACTGATTATAATTATTAGTCATCAAGCCACAGCAATATTATCATGGCTTGATGCGTTGAATCAATATTTTTTTATGGGTAATTGTCCCTGAAATTTCATTTCGAGAAGATATCTTTTATATTAGAGTGAATACCTTTTATAGTATTTTTAGTTCCTTTGATGGCTTCTTTAGAAGTATTTTTTATTTTTATAATTCCTTGTGTGGCTTGATTGATCCCTGGTAATTCTCCGATAGATTGAAATGTTGCCTGTATAAATGCTGTTAACCCGTACATTCCCAAATCAGTTACTAGCGGTTTGATAATTGATGAAATATCAGAAACATTAGAAAATTCGCGCTTATATTTTACATTAAATTCTTTGACGGAATTATCACTTTCATCGATTATCTTTATAGAATTTATTGCAAATGTAAATTTTCCTATGACTAAATTCTTAGCGCTTTTTGATGTTTCTTTGTCACTTGCTTTATTGGTGTTTTTACTGTTCCCCGTGGTATCGGATTTTCCGATAGAAGAAATGTTATCTACAAAAACAGAGTAATTGTAAACCCCTTCTTTGTTTTTTACAATAGTGACATTATCGATATCAATCAAAATGTTTTCTAATAAAATTGTGTTAGAAAATATGGACGTTAATTTTACATCTACGCCTAGGTCATTAAAAGATATAAATGAAGTTTCAGAAAATTTATCGCTTGGATTTTTTATAGTGACGTTCTGAAAATCAACGTTTCCTTTAAATAAAGATCCCTTCGATGATTGTATAGTAGTGTTAAACCCAGTTAATGAGCGAGATTGCCAATTTATTACCCATGGTAACCATAAGTTGCCACATGCTAATATAACGACCAGAAGCAATACTAATATTAATGTGCACTTTAATAAAAATTTCAGTGCCCATCTTATAGGGGAAAGTAAAAAACTTATAATTTTCATGTTTAATGCCCTTTTTTGTTTAGTTACTGGTTCAAATAATTTTTATTACTATTCTGATATATTATCATTTTTTTCGTTATTTGATTGTTCATCGACGTATAATAGTGTTTTCACTATATTTTTTAGCGATGTATTGTCTAAAAATAAAGAGCCTGTATATTTCTTATCCTTTAATTTTATTTCATATATGACCGGCTTAATTTCCATTGTAGAAAAATCATAAGGCAAGAGTTTCTTATCAATGGTATTTAGTACAGCCTTAGGATCGAAATATACTGTTAATGCACAATCTTCCTTTAGTGTGACTTTGGATTTGTTTTTTAAAACATTATCAATAGTTTCATGTAAAATATCTATATCATTACTAATAAGCAAATTGTTTTTACAAATGCATGTATATACATTAGTGTTATCGTTATTACAAAGGTAAATACTTTGTTTTTGATATTTAATTTCATTGTTAGTGTCGAATTTCCAATTTGCGTTCAACTTAGGTAACATGTCGTGACATATTTCTTTTGCATGAGAAACATTAAATGTTCCATGTGCAATAATTACAAATTTATCGATGTTAGAATCGGCGTTGTTAAAGATATATATTGCTTGTTGTCCGTTAAATTTATCTATTAAATTATCTAAATAACTAGATATTATTTGGATTTTTTCATCCATAGATTTAATATCTGAACTCTTGAGTAATTGGTGTTGTAATGCCTCTATAGCCATTTTGTATTGATTTACATCTATACACGAAAAGATAGATAGTATTGGGGAATTTTTAAATGTACATTGCGGAATTTTTGTAGTGCCACCAGATTTGATAGAGAATATTTCTCCAGTATCTGTACCTAATCTAGCGTGAGCACTAAAATTTAGTAATGTACTTTGTTTGTTGAATGTAGCTGAAATTATGATCTGTTTTAAATCATCAATTCTATTTCTAATTGCATCGAGTAATGGGCGAATTGCAGCTAAAGACTGTTCATCTTTTATTCCTATTAACTGATTCACAGTATCTATATTTAATTCTTCAGATAGACGTTCAGGTATTGGACAAATTTCGATGTCAGTTTTCAATTTTTTTTCTGTGGTGTTTATCATCCACTTGACATTATCCAACTTTTCCAAGTTACTTTGCTTAGTTGAAATAAATGACCAATTGTCTATGTCTTTTATGTGTAGCCCACTTTTAATTAGTGAATCTTTTAAAGCGCTATTACTTTGAAATCTTGCAACTATTACACTTTCTGGGAACTGATTTTTTTCTTTAAAAACGAATATTGCAACATTTTCTTTTTCTGAAAGTCCTTCATAATTTGGGTGGCCAATTGAAGAAGCTAAAATAGTAAGCTCAGCATCAAAGTACTGATCGTTTACTACTTGCTTCACGAAATTCATTATCTTTGGAATCGATGTCTTAGGCGCATTAGCACGTACGTATAAACGGAGGTTGTCTTTGGTGTATTTTGCAACAGAAAAACATGTAAAATTTACAATACAGAATATACAAAGTAATAATTTTTTTAGGAAATTCATATTTTTCACTTTAAAGCTTCGATATTAATTTATGATATTAATGTGCTTATGCAAGCCTTTTCAAAGTCATATGATGAGGTAACGTAAAACTTTTTTGATGTATTTTTATAAAGGTAAGTAAATTCAATGGAGTGAGAATTAAGCAATAATTGGTTGTTTTTTGTTAAATTGTGAAATTTTTTATTAAAACTAAAATCTCCGTATATTTTATCACCGATAATAGGTATATGATTTTGTGCACAATGTATGCGCAGTTGATGAGTTCGACCCGTAATTGGTTGGAGTTCAATAAGTGATAATGTTACGGATTTCCATAGAAATTTTTGTATTAATTTATATTTTGTGATTGCAATATTGTTACCATGAAGGTCTGCTCGGACAAAATTATTTTTTTTTACTTTTGAAACTTTTGACTTCCATGTACCTTCTGCATTAGGTAAATATCCTTTTACGAGTGCAAAATATTTTTTTGTTACAGCTTTTGTTTTAAATAAGTCCTTTACAATATTTTTTACATCAGGATTAGAGCAGAGTAAAACCAATCCTGACACTGGAGAATCTAATCTGTTTAAAAGATATATCATCGAAGCATCATCTGTCGAATAAGCTTCATGTTCCATAAAATAATTACATGTGAGCAAACAATTTCTATTATTGTTATTATTATTTGGATGAGATAATATCCCTGCAGCCTTAGTAACAGCGATAATCCCATCTTCAGAGATATGTTCTATAGTTACACCACTATTTAAATATCGTCGCCACTGAAGAGACTCATTCATGAATTACTTTTTCAACAAGGATTTTAGCATCAAGTCCAAAATGTTTTTCAGAGAAAATATCACATTCTGGGGTAGATTTTAATAACTGTTCTACCATACCCATTTTAGCATCTAAATTATCAACTAGTGCTACAAAGAATGCTTCTGGGGTAGCTGGACGAACCGCTGCACCGTATTCCGGTAAATCATGATGACTTAGAATAATATGTTCTAAGCGTTCTAAAATATCTTCATTTAATTTTTTCTGTAATGCTATGCGTCGAATCATTCGATAACCAATGATAAGGTGTCCTTGAAGAATACCGATCCTTGTTTTTTGAGCAACAAGTTCGTTGTTGTATTCTATCACTTTCCCAACGTCGTGTAATATCAATCCAGATATCGCAAGATCATAATCTATAAACGGATAAAGTGATAATAATTTTCTACCAGCTTTTGCAGCATGTACAGTGTGCTCTAGCAATCCATTACGATATGCGTGATGCATGGATGTTCCAGCTGGTTTTATATTGAATTGATCTTCAATTTCTTTCAAAACTTCTACAACAACTTCTTTTAAAATAGTATCCTTTATAGTTTGTATTATATCTAGTAAGTCCCTTTTCAGGGAATCAATACCTTCTTCTGCACAGTTTAATAATTCTTTCTCGAAATTGCCTTCCTTAATTTCAGCTTGAGATAGCTCTTTTGCAAATGTTATATCTGGAGAAAAAGTCCCATTAAAGTGTTTTGTTATTCCTTCTAGCAAGATTATAGAACCACTCTTTATAGTTTTAAATAGATTAAAAACTGGAGAACTTCCAAATATTTTACATGAAAAATTAGAGCTTTTATCACCGACCTTTACGTCCAAATATTCACTGTTATTTTTAACTGATTTTTTAGTATCAACACTTAGGAGCATTATCACTGTAGAGAAACGAGAATTTTCGGGAGCAGATTTTATATCCAACGTTGATATTATATCGTACATAAAATCCAGCAGTAAAAAAATGCTGATTTATTTCAATATTTTAAAAATATTCAGTATCTTTCTTCTGAAGATTCTCGTTGTCCACGATCAAGTGATATTAGTCCTTTTCCCTCTAAAGTTTCCATGATACGTGCTGCGCGATTGTATCCAATTTTTAATCGACGTTGCAATAGTGAAGTGGATGCTCGATCACTGTTGCGCAATACTTCAAGAGCTTTAGGTATCATATCGTCATCCCAGTTGCTTGTTGAATCTGTGTCATCGTTTTCATTATCATATTGTTCAATTTGAGTATGTACATCCATCATATATTTTGGTGCACCATTTTTGTTATGTAAAAATTGAACAATATTATTTATTTCATCATCTGACACAAGTGCACCTTGAGCGCGCAATAGACCGCTTGCACCAGGAGGTTGAAAAAGTAAGTCTCCATGCCCAAGTAATGCTTCAGCACCACCAGTGTCTAAAATTGTTCGACTATCTACTTTAGATGCAACTTTAAATGCAATTCTGCTTGGTAGATTTGCTTTGATAATACCAGTTATGACGTTCACAGATGGCCGTTGAGTAGCTAATATGAGATGTATTCCTGCCGCTCTTGCAAGTTGTGCTAATCGTGCTACACAAGTTTCAATATCGGCTGGTGCAACTGACATTAGATCCGCTAATTCATCGATTATACATACAATATATGGTATTTTAGTTTTAGGGATATCCACTTTATCAGTAGTAGTTGATAGATCATTTATTGCTGAACGTTCTTCAGGAGATAATGATAATTCCAGTTCCTTGGCTTTATTATGTTCATCTGCATCGCGTAAAATTTTAGCATTAAATCCTGCAATATTTCTTACTCCTGCGCTTGCAAAGATCTTATATCTACGTTCCATTTCGCTTATTAACCATTTAAGAGCATTTGGAACTTTTTTAGGATCAGTAACAACTGGAATTAACATATGGGGCAAATCATTAAATACTTGCATTTCTACGATCTTAGGATCCACCATGATAAATCGTAGGTCATTAGGTGAAGCATGATACACGAGGGAAGCAATTATTGCATTAATACATACTGTTTTCCCAGACCCAGTTGATCCAGCTATTAGCAAATGTGGCATTCTAGCAAGATCATTTATTAATGGTTCACCTGTTATACTGCGTCCAAGTACAATGGGTATATCAGCTTTCATATTTCCCCATTCAGGAGATTCCAAGACTTCTCGTAAACAAACCATTTTGGGAGATTTGTTAGGTAGTTCTATACCTACACACCCTTTACCTGGAACAGGTGCCAATATGCGTACAGATTGCGCTTTTAAGCTAAGTGCTATATTTTTATCGAGGTTTAAAATTTTTTCAACACGAACACCGGGAGCGGGAGTGATCTCATATCTTGTGATTACTGGACCGACATGAACTTCACCTGGAACTACAGAGATTCCAAATTCTGCAAGTGTGGAAGTTAATTGCTGGGAAATAGCAGCGTGATCATCGTTACTTTTACCTACGATGGGAGCTGGCTGCAGTAGGTCAATACTCGGAAATATATAGTCTCCATTTATTTTATTTTGGTGCCATTTTTGATTTATTACTGGTGAGTTTAATTCTACCTTTGGTTCGATTATGTGCAGGTTTGATGGCTCTTTTTTATCCTGTTTATTCTTAGTAGAAATTTGGTTAGTATCGACATTTTCCCTTGTAAATGTTGTTTTTTTTCGAGAAAAGCATTTTGAAAAAAAATTCCATATCTTTTGGAAAACTTTCCATACAATAGAAAACGACCATGCTATAATTTTAAGTATTTTTTTTAGGAAATGTTTAGATTGATTTATAATTACAGCACGAAAATAACCATATTTTTCGATTTCTTTTTCAAGGGCTAAATTTAATGATGCACTATGAGTATATGTACCGATTGTACTTAGTAAAAATAAAGTAGTTAGTATTAATGCTCCTCCAATTTCTCCGAAAATAGGCTCAAATAAATAATAAAAAGTGTATGTACCTAGTATTCCTCCTAACCCAGCAGAATATTTATTGCCAGAAAATTTTAAAAATCCTTCAGCTGACATGAAGTACTGTTGAACAAATTCTAAAAGCCCACTTAGTGTTATGATCATAATGATCATTGAAAATATTCGTTTTTTATTTAATATTCTTGTTTTAGGGCGAATAAAAATATATGCTATCCAAAAGCAACCTATTGGTAACAGCCAATACGCAAATCCTATGTATCTAATACTATAAAATGTGGTGTATGCTCCAAATTCTCCAATTAAATTTTCTGCGATCCCAGAAGTATTAATTGAAGTGCTAATTAATCGTATTTGTTGAGGATGAAAGTCCCAAAACGCAATTATCAAAAGTACCCCAACTAACAAGAAAAAGCAAGCTTGAAGAGGTTTAATAGGAGGACGTTGTTTGTAGTTGCTGTTAGCCATGATTTTATGTGTGTAGTCCTAATAATTCGTTAATATTATTAATTGCAGTTTGGTTACCTATAATCCATAAGATATCGTTGGACATTAGTGCAGTATCAGCCCAAATGTCTGTTATTTGTTCATTTCCCCTTTGTATACCTATAACATTTAAATCATATTTTGATCTAAATTGTATTTGGTTAAGTGTTTTATTTGCAAAATCTATATGATTGCCGATGCAAACTTGGGCCAATTGAAAATCAGATTGTATCTGTTGTGATGCGTTGCTAGATTCTACTTCTAGTATGGCTTTTGCTTTTTCTATTTGAGTCTCATTCCCGAATAGAATGATGTGGTCCCCGGGAAATAACATTGTATTAGCTGGGGGGTTGTATTCTGTGAATCCGTTGCGCGATATAGCTATAATTATTGCTCCTGAGCGTGGTCGTAATGTTGTTTCTGATATTTTAAGACCGATGACAGAATAATTTGATCTTAGCATTACTTCTTCTGTTAGTATTCTTTGTTGTTGTTTGGTGGCAAAATTTTTAAGAATTTGGTTTCTACGTTTTTGTTCCTTGGATTCGATTTTATCGTTGAAACTTTCAATAAATGCTCGTTCTAAGTCGGCATTTACTTTTATCAATTTGCGCCACAAAAAAATACCAATTAAGATTATTGCAATACCAAAATATGCAATTGATAACCCACGTGGTAAATAACGCGATGCAATACTTAAGAAAATTCCACTAAAAAAGAATAGAAATATTAAACTTGTTATGTAGCGCAATATGCTGAACATTCGTATCTGAACGCGTTTATTATGTATATCTTCTGCAGTTAACTTACCGAGTATTCCAAATAAAATATCGTTTAAGTTTTTTATTAATCCAACTAAAAAAGGTAAGCATAGTATAAATGCGACGGTCCATATGATGGCCTGCATGATATTTAGATGAAAAAAGTAATTAATTTTCCCTTCTCTTGTAATTGCTGCTAAATATGCAACACTAAATAGTGTTCCACTTAGCAGGAAGAACCATAATATCATCTTTAATAGCGGTTTGGTTATTAAATGGATTAATTCACTTTTAGATATGTGATTATTCGCTATTCTTAGTAGGTTATGATAAAATGTTCCTAACTCCTTAATGAATGATGGGCAGTGAATTGAGGTCCATTGAAAAATTTTGTCTGCTCGTTTATTTAAAATGGAAGAAAGCAGTATAGTCCCGACTGCTATTCCCGATGTCATAGAAACAAAATTTTTACTTACTACACCAAGAGATGTTCCAAGAGAAGCTATTACAAAGCTAAATTCCCCGATTTGCGCCTGGCAAAATGCTGCACGAAATGAAACTTCTGCAGATTTTCCACTAAGGAACAATCCAGTCGAGCCAAAGAAAGTTTGCCCTAAGACAGTAATTATTGATAGTGCTAGTACGAGTTGCCAGTGATGCAATACATTTCCGATGTCTGTCATTATTCCGATAGATGCAAAAAATACTGCACCAAAGATTGTTCTTAGTGGTTCAGTTAAATGTTCAATATTTTCTGCAATACGAGTTTTTGCTAATATAGCTCCAGTTAAAAATGCTCCTAATGCAACAGATAGTTTGAAATGTTCAGCTAGTACACATACTCCCATCATGGACCCGATTACAGATACTAATAAAATTTCGGATGATTCGGATTTGAATATCGCGTTTATAAAAAATGGGGCTACTGCTTTACCTATGCAGAAGACCATGACTACGAATATTCCTAAGAAAAAAGTGACATGCCAAGCAGTATCCCAAGCAAAATGTCCGGTGACTGCAATACCAGAAAGAATAACTAACAATAATATTGCTAACATATCTTCCATTATCAATCTACCTACTGCGCATTGTCCAAATTCTGACTGGAGAGCGTTATGTTCTTTTAGTATAGGAATAGTTACCATAGTAGATCCCATGGATAGAAGTGCTCCTAAGAACAATCCACTAAGCCCTGACCAATGAAATAATGGAGCTATCATTGTTCCTATAAATATCATACCTGTTGTTTGTAATATAAGTGCTACAATTGACGGTAAAAAGATCTTCTTTAGTTTGAACAAGTCAAATTCTAGCCCAATAAAGAACATCAAAAAAATTACTCCCAGTTCGCTGAGATGATTAATAGTAGTAGCGTCATTAACGGTTGGTGCTAAATGAAAGTTAGGTCCAACGATATATCCGGCGATTATATAACCTAACAAAAGTGGAAGTTTAAGGTAGTGGCAAATAATTGCAAATACACCACAGCTAAAAAGAATAATTGCTAAATCCTTAAGTAAAGAAATTTCCATCTTATATCTTAAGATAGTTTGTCTTTAGATATTAAACAATAGAAAACATTCATTTTGTTAGAAAAAAATTTTTTTAGCCAAATTGATTTGTTTCATTTTTCTTAAAAATATCAAAAAAAAGCTTGACATTAATGGCCGGGTTTTGATCTGTGAAAAATGTCCTGAATCTTAATTAAATAGTAAATAAAAAATTATGAACACCTCTTCAGTTAATAGTGAAATTCAAAACAAAAATGACTCGGATTTAAGTGATGACCAAATTAAGCTATCTTCTATAGTAGTGCGTAAAATGAGAAGATTTATATAAAATTTTGTTTGTATATCAAAAAATATACAACCAGTCCGTTTTCCCCGTTGTGAATATATAATAGTCTACGGCATGTTACATGTTTAATGAAACATGCCGTTTGTTTATTTCGTTCCTCAAGATTTATGAAAAAATTAGAGCAATTAATGGTTTTATTTTGTAATGTACATTTTTTCTAACGATATATATCATATTTTATTTTTACTGGTTGACATTTTTTGTAAGCTTTCTTTTTGTATAACCCAATTATGGTGGCTGTAGCTCAGTTGGTTAGAGCATCGGATTGTGGTCCCGAGGGTCGCCGGTTCAAGTCCGGTCTGCCACCCCAGTAAAATTGGGGTACTGAAAAACTTTTAGGTCTTTATTCTGTTTTATTAAACCTAGCCGGGTTTTAAAAGCGTTTAAAAGAATTTGGTGTAACTATTTTTAGTAAAAAGTAAGAAAAATATTTAAAGAGATTGGTGAAATATTTTGTGAAAAATAAATGCGGTATTAATGCTTATAATAAAAGGTTAGAGAAGTTATATCATTTAAATAATAAAATATTATTGGTGGTATTATAGTTGCATAGATTCTCCTACCAGCCCAATTCCTCGTTCGTGCTGTTCTTTCATGTCGTACACCCATCGCAATACTTCTGCTACAGGTTCGATTAATTCAACAGGTATGTATTGCATAACTTCCGCAGAATCCATGAGTGAGTGCGCTAAAGGAACGTTCCTCATGATTGGAATTCCTTCACGTTTTGCTACTTCAATCATTTCTTCAGCAACATGGCCTTTACCCTTAGCTAAAACAATAGGTAGGGCAATACCCTTAGATTTAACATCATAGTAAATTGCAATTGCCATGTGTTCAGGGTTGGTTACTAAGACGCTGGAGTGTTTTGTTTTTTGTGGAGCTCCACCTTGTTCAATCATTTCTCGATGTATTTGTTTACGTTTAGATTTTATTTGAGGATCTCCTTCAGATTCCTTATATTCACGCTTTACTTCATCTTTACTCATCATCATTTTTTTGTTAAAATCTTTTTTTTGAAAAACAAAATCTATTGCAGCTACTACAATGTAAGCAAAAATTACATTATACGCAAATCTACGCATGATTGGACCAAGAATTTCATATGTTCCTTTTAGGCCAGTAAAGGGTAGCAAGAGTAGATCGTGTATCAAATTTTTAACGACAAGATAAATTAAAATACCTAAAAAAATTATTTTAAATGAAGATTTAAGAAATTCAAAGAGATTTTTTTTGGAAAATATTTGTTTAATTTTTTCTGCAGGGTTTATTTTCTTAAGATCTGGCTTTATTGTCTCCGTTGTAAATAATATCCCAATTTGTACAAGGTTAGCAGCGACAGCCAAGGTGATTGTTATTCCAAGTGCAGGTAATATAATAGTAATTAAACGTATAAATACTCCTGTAATTACTTGAGAAAATCCAGTTCTAAAGTCGACTCCAATATATCCTATCGGGAATAATATTAAATCGGCGAGATTTTTTACGTGATTATTCCATCCAATTCCAATGTAAGAAAAAAGACCTATAAGTAAAGAAGTTGACACAACGTCTGTACTTTTAGATACTTGTCCTTTCTTACGGGCATCCCGTAAACGTTTTGGGGTAGGTTGTTCAGTTTTCTCGCTCATTTAGAAAAAATGTTTATGAATTCTAATATTTTACTTTCATATAAGAAATATTTTTTGAAGAAATATCCTATAATGCTTATGTACATGAGTAAAAATGTCATTGATATCCAACTTTTAATAGGCATAGCCAGGAAAAAAACATTTAATTGTGGAGCGAATCTATTAACCATTCCAAGTCCGAATTCCGATAAAAATAATACGATCAGTATCGGAGCTACTAAGTATAGCATTACTTGCATGATTTGGTCCATCATATCCAAAAAAAACTGAAAAAATGCCGGTCCTATAGGATCAAAGCTAGAAAATACTGGCCACAATGTGTAAGTTTTATATATAAGAGACATTAGAAACAAAAATCCTCCAGTTGCGAAAAAAAGTACTGACATGATTTGAAGCAAAAAGCTTCCCATTAAAGAAGTTTGGGAGCCGGCAATTGGGTCAAAAATTGTAGCCATGGAAGATCCTCGCTGAACATCAACAATGAACCCTACACTTTCAGAGACATAAAATATGAATCCTGTCGCAAATCCCATGCTAACTCCAATAACGACCTCCTTTATTAAAATGATTGCTGTGGTTATAGAATCGAGGTGATAGTCAGGTAGTTGAGAAAATAATAAAGGAAGAATGGGGATTGCCATGCCGAAGATAATTACATTTCGACCAAGTCCAGCGACAAATTGTTTAGAAAAAAAAGGAACAATTGCTAAAGTTGCTGCTAATCGTACGCTGCTCAATACGATTAATAACATTATGCGTGCTGTTTCGTCTATTGGAATAGTCATAGCTTTATTTTACTTCGCTTTATTTTATTAAAATGGGAAAATCATCGAATAAATAAGTTGTATATGAAAAAATTTCCCCGCCTATCCAATAAGTTGTTAAAGCTAATACTACGGTTACACAGATTAATTTAATTGTAAACCCCAAAGTTTGTTCTTGTATCTGTGTGAGGGCTTGTAATAAGCTTACTAATAGACCGACAAATGTTGCCACTAAAATAGGAGGCATAGATAAAACTAGCACCAATATTAGTGCTTTTGATGTAACGCTTAAAATTAATGCTTCATTCATATTAGCTTAATAGGAAAAATATAATGAATATTTGATTTCTGACAAGACTTAATTTCTTTTGCTAATGTACTATAGTGTTTATTTGTTCTTGACTTTTAAAAACTTGCTGTCTGAAGATTTGTCAAATGTTGTCAATAGTTCATTCTGGATCATTACGTGGGGTAGAGGTAGTAGATATTACCGTCGAAGTAAATTCTGGAGAACGTGGAGATCCTCGATTTATTATAGTAGGATTACCAGATGCTGCGGTTAAGGAATCACATGATAGAGTTTTTTCTGCACTAAGCAATAGTGGATATATTTGCCCTCGTACAAGAACAACAGTAAATCTTGCACCAGGGTATATACGAAAAGAAGGTTCATTTTATGATCTACCAATTGCGTTAGGGGTTTTGCAAAGTACTGGGCAGGCTAACATGTTGTTATTGGATGATTTTATCATTGCCGGAGAATTAAGTTTATCAGGTCGTATATCCGATATTAGAGGAGGAATTGCATTTGGAATGTATGCTAAAAAAGTTGGTAAAAAATTAATTTTGCCATCGAAGTCAGCAAAGGAAGCGGCATTGGTTGATGGAGTTGAAGTTTTTGAAGCACATTCGTTGCGTGATGTGGTTAAGTTTTTTAATGGAGAGGGAGAATTAATACGATCTAAATCTTCCTTTTCTGATTTTATTAATGATACTCATAAAAGTAGTATTGATTTTTCTGATATTATTGGACAAAATTTTTTAAAACGTGCTGTTGAAGTAGCGGTTGCTGGGGGACATAATTTATTAATGATTGGTGCGCCAGGGGCAGGTAAATCAATGATCGCTAAACGTATCCCAACTATTATGCCGGATCTAAATAAAGAAGAATTGTTAGACGTCATGAGCATATATTCTGCGGCTGGTGTTAATATTGAAAATAATGAAAGATGCTTTGTCCGTCCCTTTCGATCACCCCACCATATAATTAGTTCTGTAGGATTATTAGGTGGAGGAACAGTACCTAAACCGGGAGAGATTTCATTAGCTCATCATGGGGTGCTTTTTTTAGATGAGTTATCGGAGTTTAATAAAGTAGTCTTAGAAGCTCTGAGGCAACCGCTTGAAGATGGAAATATTACTATTTCTAGGAGCATGAGTAAGGTTACATTCCCATCATCTTTTATGCTTGTTGCTGCAATGAATCCATGCCCATGTGGATTTTTAGGTGATAAAACAGGGCGCTGTAAGTGTTCAAGTGAAAAAATTAGGCGTTATCGTTCTAAAATTAGTGGACCATTGCTTGATAGGTTTGATATTCAAATTGAAGTACAATCTGTTTCTTTATCAGATATTAACAATTTTCAAAAATCTGAGCCTTCTAATAGTATAAAAAAACGTATAGAAAGTGCACGGCAGAAGCAATTGTTGCGCTTTTCTAGCGGAAAGGTAAGAAATGCGAATATAAGAAATGTGCGCACTGTATGTAAGGTTGATACTGAGTCACAGATTTTGCTTGATTCTGCCATGGAAAACTTACACTTATCAGCACGTGCATATGATAAAGTGCTAAGAGTAGCACGTACAATAGCAGACTTAGACAATATAGATGAAATACAAAAAAATCATATATTAGAAGCTATACAGTATAGAACTTTGGATAGAGGTTTTTTTTAAAAAAATTTTATTATTGGCTTTTCTTTAAAAAACACTACAGTATTTTCGATGACTGTTTATGTAGGTGAAGTTCATTCAAATGCATTTGGCATTGGAAACGTTGGTACTGCGCCCGTTCATGGGGAATTTCGTGGTCAAGATGTTACGTTAAATCCTAAGACTAAATCGTTGATTGAACAAGCTAGTGAAATGGACGATTATGTCGTAGTCCGACGTAAGCAAACTCCAAAATTAAAGGATCGTAAAGTATGTGATAAAAAACGAGTGGCTGGGCATAATCGATTATTGACTCAATTTGTTAATAGGTTAGATAGACGCCAGCAAAATCAAGAACAGAGCAAAAAGAGATATCAGGACTGCGAAAACAAGTTAATGCGTCTTAAACAAAAAGCTTCTAATATAAAGCAATCGTTAGAAGGAAATGGCGAAGATTTAAAGCTGGATGGACAAAAGTTATCAGAACTTATACTAGAAGAAATGTCAGAGTCTTTTCCTGATGTGACCGAACAAGATAATATTATTGAATATCTTGAGTCACTAGAAGACCTTGGAACTGGAGAAGCAGAGTCGGAAATTAGACAGGCAAATAAATTTATTAAACGCTTAGAGGGAAATACTGATGAAAAATCGGTTTCTAAAATAGAAGACCTTAAACAAAAGGTTAATGATTTAGAAAAACAAATAAAATTTTCTGTATTATTTAAGCGTGAATTAGCAGAAGCCAAACAGAATTTGCGTGGTTTACACGGGGAAGAGATAAAAGATGGCTACAATTTAATTCCCAAAGCTACGAGTTTATTTTCTTCTTTGGTTCAAGAAAAAGATAGCAAGGGAGATTTTGCTTTCACTGTAGCTACTGCGTACCAAGATGCGTTATGTAAAAATTCCTTGAGTGAAGTGGTACAATCTAGTTTTTCTTTGTTTGGTTCTAAAAATTGGGAAAAGGGATTGGGATCAATGTTGGAACTAAGTGGAGCAGATATTCAATCTATAAATCCTTCACGAGAGCCACAGTTTTTAATGTCAGTCAGAGAATTACTGTTTAGAGTTGAAATAGCAATGCAGTTATTTTCTTCAATTGTTGAACTGCGTAGTTCAATTAATAACCTAAAAGATAGTCTTTGATTAACTAGTGATTAAGTCTCTATAGGTATGAACAAAACGAAATTAAAAAATAACGGTCATGATAATGAGATGAAAGCATTTGAACTAACTGTTCAAATTTCGAAGTTAGCAGATCAGGCTTTCATAAGTACTTCGCAATTGACGGAAATAATTACAGGTTTGTGTTCAGGGGATGCAAATTTTGATATGCGAGGTGATGATCGACAGGTGTCAATTTTTGCAATAACTCAGTTGATGGAATTTTTGCGTAGATTACCGATAAAATTTTTTCGAGAAGTTGATAACCGTATGCATATTTTAGAGGCTATGCAAGCACAGTTAGATGAGCTTATTATCATTGAGGAACAAGAAGAAAATGAAGACGTATCGAATGAAGTGGTTGACGAAGAAGATGCACAGTGTAGTGTCGAAAATGTAATAAAGAATGCTTAAAAAGTGTTTAATGGAGTAATTTTTCATGCAAATAAATGATGTTATAACAGAATTAGGGGAAATGGTTGGCATACATTCATTGGTTGCTAATCAATATGGTGTAGTTCATTTGACGATTGAAAATATTGGCGACTTGTTTATCGATAATCGCAATTCTGATGGAAATCATTTTGTTTTCGTATATTTATTGCGTGTTTACGAATACGTTAGTGTTAAGTTATACGAACAAGCGCTTTTATTGTGTGATTATAGATATAGGTATCCTTTTTTGGTAAATCCTGTTTTACGTAACGATCAAGCCTTAGGTTTTGCAATTAAGCATGTGGAAGAAAATTTTAATGTTCCGATCCTTAGGCAATCGATAGAAGTATTAAAAGATTTGCAAGATAAACTAGAAAATATTATTTCATAAATATTATGTCATTCGGTGATGATAGTAAAGCGCGTAATAAGCAGCGCGATGAACAATATGCATTAGATTATGGATTGATTGATATTTCATCTCTTAGCCAGAGGGACAAAAAAATGTCACTTCCATCTTCCGTTGCTTTTGATCCCGGGGAAGGAAGAATAGAAGAGAAACTGAAAAAAGTTTTGCAAATAAAAACGTTGAGCAATTCTATGATAAAATTGATGCGTCCGATGATTACAGATAGAAGTATCATAACCCCTCAGCATTTTAGGGTAAAAATTAGGCAAGTTGCAGATTTATTTAAACCAGATGATGAAGATGATATTAATCAAGATTTATACTCTGAGATTTATGAATTATTAATGTCAGAAGAAGAAAAATGTGAATTGCTTGATCAATATCGGCACATGTTATTAATGGGATAATTTGTGTTGATTTTATTTTTTTGTGGAATACTCTTAAAAAAATACAGTGGATAATAGTCAAAAAGAGTTTTTATTAGTATTAGCTTACTTGTATGTTCGGTATTGTAAGTATGACGAAGCTTTGATACTTTATCGTGGTTTGTACGAATTTTTTGAAGATGATATCGAAATATTATTAAACCTCATTTTTGAATTATATATCACTGGCCGTCCAAGTGAAGCTATTAGATATATTGAAAAATTGGAGGGTGTTGAGTTTTCTCGTAATCAAGAGAAGTTATTTTTTTTGTTAAAAAGCCATGTGTTATGGGGCTTAGGGTATGATCGTGATTCACGTGAAGCATTAATTCACTACCTAGGGATTGAGGAACAGGATATTAGGGCACGAGAAGTGGTTTACGGTAGTACTAATATTGATAATGAATAATTTTTTATAAAAAATATTTTTTGATTATATGGCAGGTAATTCACAGATCGGTGGGGTTATGCGGTTGTCGCGTTTTAACGATATCGCATTTGCATTTTTAGTTGTTATGATTGTGGGGTTAATGATCCTACCAATTTCTCCTCACGTATTGGATTGTTTATTAAGCTTAAATCTTACATTATCTGTCGTATTATTGATGATGGCATTGTATATTCCACGTACGTTGGCGTTTTCTACATTTCCAAGTGTTTTATTATTTACTACATTATTTCGATTAGCCTTAAATATTTCTACTACACGACTAATATTGATACATGCAGATGCAGGTGATATTATATATACTTTTGGAAATTTCGTTGTAGCTGGAAATTTTGTTGTTGGTGCTGTTATATTTTTAATTTTGTTAATTGTTCAATTTTTAGTAATTACTAAGGGTGCTGAACGTGTGGCTGAAGTATCTGCTCGATTTACACTTGATGCTATGCCTGGTAAACAGATGAGTATCGATGCCGATGTTCGTGCTGGTGCGCTGGATAATGATCAAGCCAAGGTAAAACGTGATGAATTAGGAAAAGAAAATCAATTATATGGTTCCCTCGATGGAGCTATGAAGTTTGTTAAGGGTGATGCTATTGCTAGTTTGATTATTACTACAATTAACATTGTTGCTGGTTTAATCATTGGTGTTGTTCAAAAAGGAATGACGGTAGATAAGGCATTAAAAGTTTATTCTATTTTAACAATTGGTGATGGACTAGTTTCACAGATACCAGCGTTGTTGATTTCTATTACGGCAGGTGTTATCGTTACACGTGTTGCTTCAGATGAATCAACTGCTCTTGGATCGGATATCTGTAATCAAGTATTTGCACAGCCTAAAGCTATGATGCTAGGTGGTATGATGGCAATATTATTGGCATTGATACCAGGATTCCCAAAGATTATGTTTTGTTTGTTAGGTGGTGCATTTTTGATATTAGGTAAAAAGGTCTTAAAAGCATCTAATAAAGGATCTAGTGGTAGTATTAGTCGTGCTACAAAAGCAGGTGGGTTACCTTCAGATGCTGCTCCTGCGTCGACGAAAGCGGATGAAAGTGACTTTTCAGTGACAGTGCCTCTTATGCTTGATGTCGCTACTGCAATTGAACAATCTGTAGAGCCAGATGTATTGAATGACCAATTAATTCAAGTTCGTCAAGCTTTGTATTACGATCTAGGGGTACCATTTCCGGGTATACATTTACGGTTTAATGAAAATTTGATCGATGGAATGTATCAAATATTGTTACAAGAAGTGCCGGTTTCACAAGGTAAAATATTATCTGGACATGTACTTGTTCGTGAATCTAAGGATAGTTTGGGGATATTAAATATTCAGTATACTGAAGAAAAGCCATTTTTACCGAATATGCCTGCTTTGTGGGTAAGTGAATCTTTAATTCCGCAATTGGATCGTGCTAATATTCAATACATGAAGACTCCACAGATTTTTACATACCATTTATCATTTATATTAAAAAAGTATGCTTCCGAATTCTTAGGACTTCAAGAAACTCGTTTCTTGTTAGAAAATATGGAAAAATTATTCCCAGAACTGGTGCGTGAAGTTCAAAGAGTACTTCCTGTCCAAAAAATTTCAGAGGTATTACAGCGTTTAGTTCAAGAAGAAATTTCTATTAGAAATTTACGTCTCATTATGCAGTGTTTGATAGAGTGGGGACAAAAAGAAAAGGAACCTATCTTGCTTACCGATTATGTTAGAACTACGCTCAGACGCTACATTAGTTACAAGTACAGTGGTGGGCAAAATATATTGGCAGTTTATTTATTAGATCCTGCTGTGGAGGATACTGTGAGAAAAGCTATTCGGCAAACATCTGCCGGAAGTTACCTTGCTCTTGAGCCGGAAATGGCCAAAAAAATTGTCAATGCTATTAAAGAAGAGGTGGGTGATTTTACTCATGAGACTAATCGTCCAGTGTTGTTAACTAGCATGGATATTCGTAGATATGTTAGAAAGCTCATTGAGCTTGAGTTGTATGAGTTGCCTGTTTTATCACACCAGGAGTTAACGGAAGAAATCACGATTCAGCCTCTTGGCAAGATTTCACTTCCGCGATAGAAGTTTTATTTAGGTTAAAGCGCATTTCTCCCGGGTGAAAGATTTTTTATAAATATTTTTGACATTTTTTTTAAAAAGTTTACAATTCTTATTTAAGATTAATTCAAGGGATGTTATGGCAATAAGAGGGAGTAGGGAAATATTTGAAGAGGTTCAGAAACAGATAGCAGAAAATAAGAAAAAAAATGAAGAATACTTTCAGAGAATGGGTGCTATTGTAAAAGCTAATAAGGATACTATACGTGATATTGAATT
This sequence comes from uncultured Opitutales bacterium, assembly GCA_964486285.1. Classification (GTDB taxonomy): domain Bacteria; phylum Verrucomicrobiota; class Verrucomicrobiia; order Opitutales; family JAIRKQ01; genus JAIDVZ01. The sequence continues at coordinate 24,085 of CAZALH010000013.1, forward strand.
GCTGATACGTCGTGATAAGGAAGTTTGGAAGCAGTTTGGGATTGATTTGGAAAATTATGATGGGAACAATCCATTTTTATTACTTGAGAAAATTGCACCAGAAGTATTTCCTAATATGTCAGAGTGGAAAGCAAGGGCTCACCAAGATGCTCTAAAAGAAGCAGAATTTTATGGATTTGATATTAATCGTATAAATGATGCCAAAAAAGC
>CAZALH010000014.1:0-13907 GCA_964486285.1 uncultured Opitutales bacterium
TTCGTATCGAAATCCTGTGGTATGAAAAATTTGTCGAAATCTAGTCCCAAAGATCTCATATATTTTAATCGTTTGTCAAAGTATGAGAGGCCATATCCATCTGCATCAATCAGTTGCTGTATCACATTTGTGAATTTTTCACCATGTACTGCTTTATTCTTAATGTATAGAATCTCATTTTGTGCATTACTGTTTATATACAATGCTTTGTCTAATTCTGAGCTCAATTTCTCCTTCATAATAACTGGGGAACCTTGAAAGCTCTCTTCTTTTAAAGCGTTAATTATCGTTCCTTTTTCTTCTGTTGTAAGAGTTGAATCTGTAATTATTGAGTCAATTTGTTTATTAATGATGTCAATACTTTCTTCTACTAGATATTGTTCATATTGTTTATATGAAGGCACATTGTTAATATCAATGGAGCAGGCTTTATAAATTCTATCTTCAATATGTTTTTTGGTAGCCTTGGCAGCATCATCAAGTTGATTTTTTGCGTCCTCAGTGGCGATGTCATAGTATTGATGGATGTAATTGTCTAATCCGAAATTAAATAAATGCAAGAGGGTATCTGGATCTTTATTCTCTATAAACTTTTGGGTTTCATACTGTCTGTTAAGTTCCATTTCTTTTAAAAATGCTTCACATACGCATCCTTTGATATGCATATTCAGATCTGTTCTCTTCCCAAGATCGGTGAGTGCTTTTTTAACGGTCTCTTTGTAGATATCTTGTGCGTTTGGGTCATTCGATAATTCTTCTGGAATTAGGTTTTCTATAACGTCATCTTTAGGCATTTCAAATTTAACATTCGAATCACTATACAATTTTTTTAGCGTTAAAAAACGATATGTATCAATGTAGGATCCAATGTCTGAATCTCCTCCATCAAAATTTGCTTCGCAATCTTTTAATTTTTCCAGTAATTTTTGAAATTGTGCTTCATTTTCTGGCAAGTCATCAAAAGATAAATTTTTATAGTCTTTAAAGTCATTACTTCCTAAGACAAGTTTAAGATTGTCTACCCTTTCTTGAAAGGGAGGAGTGTTTTGATTGATTGCTGGAAAATAATACGTTTTCCCCTGAAATTTAACTTCGCCTGTTTCTCTATTTACCTCGGCTCTATTAGCTTCTAGTTCTTTGTATAATTTTTCTGTATATAATATAATTGTTTCACCGTCTTGAGCTGTAACAGATACTTCAGTCTCTCCATTTGGCATTGTGATAAATGATAATGAAATATTATCGTCATCTTTTAATGTAGCTGATGTTCGATCATTTTCATACTTACAATTTAATGTCTTTAGAAGTTTAGTATGTGCCTCCAAAGTATCAAATTGGTTGTTATTCGCTTTATTTATGGCAATCATTTCGCGTACAAGATCCTTAGATTCTTGTACCATGTCTTTTGCAGTTTGTGGTTCTTTTGGAGCTTCGCTTGCTTTTTGTAAGCGCTTTATGAGCTTTTCGGCAGTTTTCTGAGTAGCAACGGTATATTTTGATTTTGAAGTTCTGATAGCGAGCAGTTTTGAAAATATTGCGGCTAATTTTCCTTTAGCTAATCCTTGTGCAACATCCTTAATCCTACCAATATTCATATGATCCGATATGGACTGTATTTCCTTCCCAGAAAACGTAGCAGGTTTATGGTTAACTTGAGGATTGTGATCTGTTTGTGTAGCGTTAAGTGATATAGAACTGTCAGGCATGTTTGATTCTCCCGTATTCTTTATTTTTTGCTAAAAAATTGTAAAAAATGTTTAATTAACAGTCAAATGTATATTCTGGGAAATTGTGGTTTTTATAAAAAGTATCGATAGTAGGAGGATATTCTACCCACAAGCCTAACGAAAATGGTGACAAAATAAGTTCATTATTTATGATGTTTTCGTTAAATTTTTTTGACAAATTAAAAAACTTATCACTATCTGATAATTTTCGAAAATTATCAAGAACAAGAGTCTTAAGGTTAATTTTCGCAGTATAGTTGTGTGGGTTTATTGCAAAAAATATTCTTTTCGCTTCTATGGAGTTATCAGCATTATATAATATTCCTATCGCAGAACTGTCAGAATGATATACGGAAAAATAATTGTCTGTTGGTCGATTTGTAAGTCGTAACGCTTGCCCTTTTCTCGACAACCTGAATCGTATCCAGCGCTTAAAAAATTTATGGGTCAGTTGATTAATGTGTAATAAGTTATAATCAATGGCATTTATGTCTTCCGCTTGATAAGTATTGGAATACCCTCTTTTTGAAAAAAGTATATCTTGTCCAGCAGGTAACATTGGTACTCCAATTGACATCATAATAATTGCTAGTGCAAGATGTGTACGTTTTTTGTCGATTTCTGTTGGGGATTGACCATTAAGGTTTTGATTTTCAGTAATTTTATCGATCCAGCAACGATCATCGTGTGATGAGACGTAATTTATACTTTGATACGGAAGATTTGTTCGGAAGTTTAACGATCCTTTAAGAAAATATTCTATCCCATTAGCATTTCCATTTCCGCGTACATAATTTGCAACAAATTCACGATATTCATCATTCCAGGCAGAGGCAGATGAATGCTTTAATTGATTTCCGATATTGTTTCTAAAACTCCATGGTTCATATATAATTTGTACATCGTTTTTTACTTCTTTTAGTTGAGTTTCTAGCTGAGGTAAAAATTCCTGTCCAAGTAATTCAGCAAGATCAAAACGAAACCCGTCAACGTGGTAAGTTTTTATGAAATGTGTTAAAGAATCAATTATTAAGCGTTGTACCATTGGAGATTCTGTGCGAAGATCATTACCACAACCACTGAAGTTTTGAAATGTGCCATCCTGATTCTTTCTAAAATAATAATCATGATCGATATGATATAAATGGTTTGGGTTTCCGACATGATTATAAACGACATCTATAATTACCGCAATATTTGCGTGATGACAACAGTGTACGAATTTTTTGAATTCTTTTGGTGCTTTTTTACAAGAAGAGGAATAAATACTTGCTGGAGAAAAATAATTAACAGGCATATATCCCCAATGGTATTCATATTTATCATGTGCATCCGGTTCCTGTATTGGTTGAAGTTCAAGTGTATTAATCCCTAATTTTCTGATGTAGCATGATTTTTTTCTGATCCATTTAGATAGCCCATTAAAAGTTAATCTTTGTTCAGGAGTTAGTTGTATTGGTGCGTGTTTTAATAAATCCCGTAAGTGTGCTTCAAGAATTACGTCATCTTTGATATGTTGCGGTACAAAATTATCTCTTAATGGAAGGAATGTGCGTTGTTTTAATATTATTCCTGGGCCGGATGATGAACATGTTGCTTTAGCATAAGGATCGAGTATTTTATGTGCTTCTTCCCAGTTGGTATGATTATTAAATAATGCTTGATAGTGATATAGATATCCATGAAGGTTTTTATTAACTACTGCTTCCCAGGTATGATCATATTTTCTGTACATTGGGATTATTTGTGGTGCGGCATTAATATCGTGATATAGTAATATACGTGCGGAGTGCGCTCGTGGAATAAATACGCGGAATGTTGTAGCATTTTTTTGTATATTAGTGCCAAGTGGAGCATCAGTATACATTGAAAACAGCCAAGGAAGGATATCAATTTTGAATGCTGAATTACTAACAAGTAGAGTAAATTGGTCACATGGGAGTAATGGTTCATCGGTGGTGAGTGCGATGATGTGATTGCCGGTTTTACTGGAATCGAAATAATAATTGCAAACATTGTTTGAGGTAAATATTTTATTTTTTGTTTCGACTGTTGGACTTATCCATTCTCCGTTTATAGTGACGAATTTGTACTGAAAATTAGTTGGGAGTTCAGTGATTGGCAGGGATACTGAAAAAAATGGTTCATTATTGATATTTGTATATTGTAGTTGAAATTTTTTATCTTTTGTAGCGTCGTACCAATTATTGAAATCTGTGGCTAAAAAAATTGGGTTATTAGTGAGGTTTAATATCTTTGTTCGATATTCAGGTAGGCAAAAAACGATATGATCATTTTCGGTGTAATAAGCAGAATGTTTAGCAAATATTAATTTATTAAACATTACGCGAGTAAGATCACAATATGTTATTTTTTTATCATGTTCTTGGTCAATGGAATAACGAGATTCAATTTTTAATTTTAAATTTGAAGTATCGATAATTTCATTAGTAATATTCTCATTAAGCTCGATAATTATTGTACGTGGGTCAATTATTTGTACGCCAGATATATCCGTACTTGTTAAAAATTTAGTCACACAAAAATTGTACAATTTTTTTGAAGAAATTTCAATAAATTATTACGAATTAATATTTTTTCTTTCAAAAAAATTATTATATCCTGTAGATCATTTAAGTGTAAATGTTTGTGAGTTGTTAAAAAAATCTGGAATATCAACAGTTGGGTCATTAAAGTCAAAGTTTTGATTGTCCCCTTGATTTGATAATGGTGTGCTTTCCGGCGCGAACGAAGAATCTATTTTAATAAATCTTGGATCTAAACTAGATTTAATATTGTTCTTTACATGGGCACCCGAAGGGGCAGTTATCGTTGCTGTCCCGTCATATTTGTTTTGATCATTAATAAATTGCAATTGAAAGCTTGCTGGGGTATATGCAATTGAATTAGCAGTCTTTTGCTCTGGAGCAGGTGCAACTTGGACTTTACTCAAATTTATTTTTATAGGAGGATCGTATTTTATTGCACAATATTCAGGAGTAGCGTCATCCATAGATTTAGTCCGTATATTATTAATTGTAGTAATGACTAATTCGTTGTTACTATTAACCTCTATGCTAGACTTAGTTTTTTGTGCATAGTTTTCTATAAGCTGCTTAATTAGATCTTGATTGTTAATTACTAATGTCAAAGGGCGGCTCCAATAACCTGCTTCATTGTATTGCCATCCATTACGTTTTGTTCTTTCTGTAAAGTCCTTTATTTGATTTTCATAATTTACAATTTTTTCATGCGAAATCGGGTTATTTTTAAGATTTTCTACAGTGTCTTTACATAGAGCAATCTTTTTACGTCCGACAGTATTTTCAAGCATTCCTTTTATGCTTAAAGGCACATGTGCATCGTTATGTTTTTTAATTAAATAGGTGCGCACTTTCATAACATCTTCAACATTAGAGTTTTCAATGCATTTACTTGTAATATCTTGTATATTGACAGAATCTATTGGTTGTGAGGATGCTTCATTTATAACTGATTGTATTAAATCTACCTTTGCAGAAACAGTGCCTATGCCTATATCTTTAAGTGTTTTACCAGAGTCCGGAAGTTGCTTATTGGAGTCTACATTTTGTTTGTCCCATTTTTGTGCAAGTTGCTCATAAATATTGTTTGCTGATATACCTTGCGGGAGTTGTGTACCTGAACATGTCGTTTGAACTAAAGCTTGATCTAATATTTTATTAAAATCTACACTATCTGATGTCCTATCAGTCAAGAGGCTATTGACATTTGCTAAGAAAGTTTCAACTAAATTTTTATTGCCTGAAGTTGTTCTGAAGTAAGTTAATGCTTCATCAAGGTTTTTCAAGCATTCAACTTGGACCTCTAAATTATACGCACTACAGTATGAGATAATATCTTGATAAGCACTATTGGTATTAGTTGTCACCTGATTTTTTGCCATTAACATAACTGCGTTAACATAATTATTGATAGCAACACTGTTATTGCTTGCTTGCTTGATGACGTCTAAATTGCTAATAAGATTTTCTGAAAAATTTTTGAAAATATTTTCCTTTTCCTCTGTTGTTAAAGTAGCGTCCCTTAAAAGGGATTGGGATTGATCGTCGCATGCTGATTCCACAATTTTTGCGGCCTCCTCATCAAGATTCTTACATATAGAGCTTTTCACCTCTGTTACATTCTGAATGTTTTTTTCATCTTGTTTAGATACTGCATCTTTATATGCACTTATACAGTTTTCTAGTGTTTTATCAAGATATTCTTGTGATATGAAGGACCTATCTTTATAAGCTATCATATTTTGAACTTGATTCGCAAATGCTGATTCTATAAGCATTTTTGCTTGTGGAGGTAAATCTGTTCGATTTCTTAAAATGCTACTAATACCATCTATGTATTGGTTTATCCTTTGACCTAGCCCTCCACTATTCTCAGAGTTAATTTTAGTTTTTGCGTCTGTTTTAGCTTTATCCACTTGTTCTTCACCTATTGGCTTTTCCTGTTTTAGTAGATTACTTATTTCAGTATTTGGTCTAGTGTTTTCAAGTGTAATAATTAAGTCTAAGAGTTGTTTTTGATCCTTACTTGTTTTTTCTGTTAATGCTTTTACTGAAGCCTCATCTAACCTATATCCTTCGGCAGAACTACATTGATACCATATTGTGTGGTAGTCGTCTATATGTTCTTTAAGAATGTTTAACTGTTCAACTTCGGTATTAATTTGTTCATCTGTTGGGTTGTCCCCTAGACTTGATATTGCCTGTTCTATTTCCTGTAACTCTTTTTCTACTTGCTTTTGTCCAATTTCTTCACTTGTGGTTATTATATTAGATCGCATTTTTTGTAAATATAAAGAACTATCAATATTCTCTTTTTCGCTTTGAATTTTTGTCATTATTTCCTTTAGTTTTTCAAAAACTTCATTTTGTATTTCCGGATTTAATTGATCTAATTGAATTGTTATTTCATTTAAAATATCTTCTGTTTTTTGTAAGTTTTCAATATTTTCATAATTAACATCTTTAATCATTGAAGATAAGGTTGCATAGCTTATTGGGAAAGAATCTCCTTCTTGGTGCGACTGGTTAATTGTACTAATGGATTGATTGAGTTGATATTGCATAGTTTTAAGTGCTTCCCCTGCCTCTGCATATTTCTCATCTCCTGGATAAAATTTATTAAATGCGTTGGTGAAATTATTTAATTGGTTTTGGAAATGCTTAGCTTGTTCTTGATTCGTAAATGATAAGTTACCATCTTTATTAATAGTTACGCTAATAGGGGGGGTATTTTCTGCAGGTACTGGTATAATGTAATGTGTATCACCTATTCGTATTTCTTGTACTCCATTCCCGTGACTTTTCCCAAATGTTATCAATGATTCATTTGCGTTTCCTGCAGCAGTTTCAGGTTGGTTTTTTTCAAGTTCTGTAAAGAAGTCAAATGATTCTTGCCTTATATCTACACCAGCCTTATTGCTAGATACAACAAAGTTGTGATCCTGTAAAGAAATTGTAATATTCTTATATTCTATATAATAAGATTTTTTAAATATACCCCTTGTCTTAAGTTTAGTTCCCTTTACGTTTTTTATTGCCTTTTCAAGAGTTTTAAAAATCAGATTATCATCTGATACATTTCCATTTTTAGCAGCTTTGCTAAGTGCATTTAGTGATTTTATAGTATCAGCTATGTTTATGTCACTCTTTGTATTGGTAACAGCGTTGGTTTCATTAGTTTTCTGCATATGTGTCCCGGCTGTACTAAACTCACCATGGGCCTGGGTAGGTGCAGGAGATGTGTCGTTTGTTTCAACTGAGCGGTTTTCAAGGGGGCTTGAGTTTGAGAAAGTACTTTGTGTTAGTGCTGATTCTGGTGTTGGTACATGTGATTCTGCATTTTGTTGAGGTTGAGATATATTGTGGTGATTAAAATTCCCCTCTGGAGCCTCTTGATTCTTTTGATTTGCCACAAGACTACTACCAATCGCTGTCATTCCCATATTTCTTTCCTGGATTTTTTCTTAGGAGAAGAGTGTATAGGAATTTTTACTTAAGGCAAGAATATTAATATTTTTTTATAAAATAGAAAAATGCAGCAAAAAAGATTGCGTGTGTTTACGTATTTGCTGATGTTTTTAATTAAAAATTTTTTTACGGTATTCGAACACCGTTTAATATTCTTTTAGCAATTTCTTCGCTTGTGAACCCTGTTGCTTCTGCTTGATAGGTCGGAATTATACGATGACGAAAAATTTCAAGCCCGATGTCTTTTATATCTTGTGGAATGACGTACCCGCGACCATTTAAAAATGCCCATGCGCGACCGCATTTGCTTAACGCAATCCCTGCACGCGGAGAAGCACCATTATCAATCATCCCATCAAGCCCCAGCCGTGAATGAGGGTTGCGAGTAGCACTTACAAGGTTAACGATATATTCTTCCACCTTTTCATCGATATAAATTTTATCAACTAATTCACGGGATTTTTGAATTTCTTGTAAATTAATAACTGCATTTACTTGCGGCTGCACAGTTATTGATTTATGTGCTTGCAAGATGCGTAGTTCTTCAAGTTCAGAAGGATATTCGACCCGTACCTTCATCATGAAACGATCAACTTGCGACTCTGGCAATGCATAAACTCCATCATGTTCGATCGGATTTTGTGTAGCTAAAACCATGAACGGATCAGGTAGTTCAAAACTATCATCACCAATTGTTACCTGCCGCTCTCCCATGCACTCAATTAATGCACTTTGTACACGCGCAGAAGCACGATTAATTTCATCCGCTAGAACAATATTGGCAAAAATTGGTCCCTTCTTCGGGAAAAAATTTAGCGTTTTTTGATCGAAAATTAATGTGCCCAAAATATCAGCAGGTAATAAATCAACAGTAAATTGTAAGCGCTTGAAGTCCGCTTGAATCGTATGTGCTAATGTTTTTATTGTTAATGTCTTCCCTACACCTGGTACACCTTCAAGTAAGATATGCCCGTTAGTTAGTAGCCCGATGATTAAACGATCAATTAAGTAGCGTTGCCCGATAACCACTTTACTTATTTCGTTGCGCAGTAAAGAGATCCAATAAGAAGATTCACGCACTGCATTATTTATATCGGTCAGGTCATTACTCATGTCAAAATGATGTCAAAGTTAGTAATGTTTTGCAAGAAAAAGTATTATAGTTGCTTACTCTTTATTGGGAATGGCTGAGAAGATATTATTTCTTGTGCTTGGGATATTTCAAAACAATCACCTACCTTTAAATGAAATCCATTAATAAATTCCTGAATATTTAGCATTTTCCCACCTTGACGCTGTAGCTCAAATATCGTTAACGTACCACATTTCGTTGATACGATAAGCGATGTTTTGTTTATCGCCATAATTTCACCGGGACGATGAGATTGTAAGTCTATATCATTTATTTCGCAATGGCCAATTTTTAAAGTAGTGCCATTTAATTTTGTAAATGTTCCAACATGTTCATGAAATCCACGTACACGATTAAATATATCTTTCGCACATAAATTAAAATCGATTTGCCCATCAGATTTGTTAATTTTCCTAGTATATGTAGCTAAGGAATGTTTTTGTTGATGCTTTTTTGCACATCCTGAGATTAAATTGTTGATTTGCCGGTCAATAATAGTTACGCAAGCTTGAGATAATTTGTTATATACATGAGATGAGTAATCATTGGCATTTATAGCAACCTTTTCAATATCGATAATATCACCTGCATCCATTTTAGGAACGATTTCCATGAGCGATATCCCTGTTTCATTCTCTCCACACGCAATGGCAGTTTCTACTGGTGATGCTCCACGATACTTTGGAAGAATGGATGCATGAAAATTGTAACTCCCTAATTTCGGGAGGGATAAAATGTTATTTCGTAAAATATGGCCATACGCCATGACTAAAATAACATCACATGAAGAAATAGAGTTAGCTAGTTGTTCATCTGGTTTATTTGGACGTAACAGTGGAATGTTGTGCTCAAGTGCCCATTGTGAGATTTTTGTTGGTTTTAATATTTTACCACGTCCTGATGCTCGATCTGGTTGACTAATAACGTGGGTAAGATTTACCCCTTTTAAGGTTAAGATATGATCAAGCATTGGAGTAGCTACTGGATGAGAGCCAAAAAAAACAATACTGCAAGCCATATTAATTGCAGTATGTTATCTGTAACCAAAAGTAAATATTTTTAAAGTTCAGTAGTAATACACTTATTAATTTAATTTTCGACTTCTTCAGGTATAATAGGTAAAAAGTTAGGAATATTTTCTTGGTTAGGAAGCTCAGTCTGAGAATTTTTGATCGAACTGAAAGATTTCAAAGACATTGAAGTATGTGTTCGTGGCTTTGGTATTGGTTGTATAATTTTTAGTTTTGTTGGAGTAGATGGTAATGAAGCTGCTTTTTGTGGCGGCCTTAAAGAACTTGTTTTAGGAAAGCCTTGAGCATCCTGCGGAATACTTGTTTTAGTAAGAGTATGTTTTTTGGGGTTATACAACCTAGACCTATTCCTTGTACCCTTGTATTTTGCTGTAAGTTCTTTAGCTTCTTTTGTTATTCTTTGATGAGAATCATGTAAAGATTTTTCACTCTGTATTTCTCTGTCTGTTAGTTGCTTACTTGGTGTTAATTTAGGATTTGCTTTTTTTAATTTTACATCATTATTGTTTTTTGTTTGTACTTTTTTCAATTAATCCATGATTAATAGATTTATATATGTCGTTATTTCTCGAAATGAGATTGTTTAATGGTGGTAGATTGCCCATTGATATACCTTAGTTAAATTTAGTGCAAAATACATTTTACCTAAAAAATGAAGCGCTTCAATTCTTTTTGGAGAATTTTATTAAAAATATTTGACAAAGTTTAGATGCCATATAGCTTGCACGCAATAAGTCTTCATGAAAACAACTTTAGCTTCAGTAGAAAAGGTTTGTGATAAGCATTGGTGTGTCGTCGATGCAGATGGTGAAATTCTTGGTCGATTAGCCGTGAAAATTGCCAATATTTTGCGTGGTCGTAATAAACCAGTATACGCTCCTCATATGGATATGGGAGATTTTGTTATTGTCATAAACGCAAATAAAGTGATCTTGAGCGGCAAAAAAGAACAAAACAAAAAATATATGTTTTTTTCTGGGTATCAAGGTGGCGAACGGTACGTAAATGTTGCCAATATGCGTGCAAAAAATCCAGCTTTTTTGATACGTCATGCAGTTAGCGGCATGATGCCAAAAAACAAATTATCTAATTCATTGATTCGTAAGTTGAAAATATATAGCGGTAGTGAGCACCCTCATCATGCTCAAAATCCTGTTTTGTTAACCAAGTAAAAAAATGGCAAGAGAAGATAGATTTGAATTTTGTGGTACCGGGCGACGCAAATGTGCAGTCGCACGTGTAAGTGTGTGTAATGGATCGGGGAAAGTTACGATAAATGGTAAGGAAGTTGACGATTTTTCTTCATTAGAACATGTCGAAAATATTATTTTAGCTCCATTAAATGTATCTGGTGTTCGCCCATCTGTAGATGTTAAAGCTAGTACTTATGGTGGTGGTATCGTTGGACAAGCTGGTGCTGTTTCCTTAGGTATTGCCCGAGCATTAGAAAAAATGAACCCTGACTTGCGTGCTGGCTTGAAAAAGGCTGGTCTTTTAACGCGAGATAGTAGAGTTCACGAACGTAAGAAATCTGGTCAACGTGGAGCTCGTAAGAGGTTTCAATTTTCAAAACGTTAATATTTATTTTGAATTAGTAGTATTGTTAGTAACATTATTAAGAGCCATCTTTCAAGGCTGGCTCTTTCCTTTGTATGAGTATAGCTTTTCTGAACGTAATTTCACTTATATGGAAGGAATATTATGTATTTTTCTAAGATTTCTTCAAGGTTTTCAAATTTTTCTTTTAAATCTTTTAAGTTGCTGTCAACATAGTATCTATTAGCTAAGAGTAAGATGTAGCTAATTCATAGCCGTTATTTATTAAGATATCTTCCCATTCTTCATAAGTTGGTATTAGTGTGCAAGGTTTGGTTGATTCTATAACAAATATTTTCGGGCGATAATTTTTAAAATCAAATTCGAGAAGGACATTTTTTCGAACCCTTCCACATCTATTTTACAAAAATCAATTTCTTTGCCAATCGGGCAATATTTTTTGCAAATATCTGCTAGGGCACAACTTTTACTTCACGAGGATTTGGAATAGTCCCCCATTCTTCAGCTATATTAGGATCGAGTGTAGATAATCCACCTCGCTCGAAGAGCTTCATTATCCCTTCTTTATTGCCGGCGCATAAACTTAAATTTGTATCATGTTTTCTGTTTTTGACGAGTTAGGAGCACATATATAATAACGGTTCGATGTTTATTCCGCACCATCCTTTGTCATAAAATACTTTAGTAACAGAGTCATATACTGGATGATTCGCACCGACATCTATATAAAATCCCTGTTTAATGTCCTTGAAAACGTTGAACAAAATAATTTTCAAAAAGAAATAAATGACTCTTTTTTGTAAAAATTTTCTAATGAATCTGTAGCAAGAGTAGGTATCCTGATGCCATTTATGGCACGATATTTTTCATGTGACTTAAAAGACGTTCTTTCTTTATAAATTTTCCATCTTTTATGGTTCGTGTAATATGATATTGATACTACACTTAAAGAGATAATTAATAACATAATTATTAAATTTTTTGTTTTATTTTGCATAGAATTTACCTTTTGATTTAAAATTTGATATTTTTTTATACATATTTTTATGCGAAATTTTCATATTAGGTTATAAAGATCATTTATCAATTACGTTATATTTTTTTAATTTTTAGTGATTAACTATTGACAATTATATGAAATTTCAATGTATATACTCCATTTGGTAGATGCCCGATAGCTCAGTGGTAGAGCAGGTGACTGTTAATCACTTGGTCGCAGGTTCGAGCCCTGCTCGGGCAGCCAAGTTTTAATTTTGTGTATTAAACCTAAAAATTCCTTGGTCAATTCTAGGGCTAAAGCTTTTAAAGGATATTATTTTTTATAGTATTTTGTAGAGAAATAAATCTGAAAAATAATCATGCGATCTTTGTGCTATGTGTTTTTTGTATAGATTTTGTAGGTACAATATACCAGGTACAAGACTGAAATATATTCAATTGGATACACAGTATTAGAAAAGTAACCCTAAAGGAATCCGAACTTAAATGTGAGTAAGGGGAAAAGTAAAAAATTTATTTGCAGTGAAATGTTGTTTTTTTAGTTGCTAAATTTCTGTACAAATTTCCTGGGGATTTTGTATTTTGAAAACTAGTTTTGGTCTAGTTAGTTAAAAGAATGTAAATTTATTTTTATTTTGATATTTTTATACTTTTGTGGGTTGACAAACACGTTATGTCGAAATAGTTCAACGTAAGATGTCAGGTCCAGTAACTACTAAATATACACGTGAGCAAATTCAAGGAGCTGTTGATTTAGCTCATAAAGAAAAATTGTTTTATCTTTCCTGTCGACCAGATGCAATGTGGAAGGAGTTGAGGAACTCTAAAGATCCTGATATAATCCGAGCTTTAGTAAAAGCAGATCTGGAGATTGCTTTTCCGCGATGCACTTTAGATTTAAGGAACTGCAAGAGCATAGATGTTCGATTTTCCCATGAAAGAAGACTGGAATGTGATTCTTGTTATTCTATTCCTGCAGGTAAAGCTAAGTTTAGGAATAATAGTGTACATGCAGTTGCAAATGATATTGCGAAGCGTGGAGCAATAGTTATTGCTGAGATGCAACAGAAAAAAGAATTAGTCTCATCATTCGGTAATGGAACTGCAGATAAATTGTTTTTTCGTATGGAAAATTATGCTAATAACGCTTCAAGTAGGGATTGGGGATTGGTTAATAAAGATGGAAAGAATGATATTCGTTTTGGGAAAAATGTGGCAGATGAAATATCACGATCCACTGTTGCTGTAGGATATTGTGGCTATGGTAAATTTGGGGAAGTGCGGAGTAATTATAAAGCAAGCAGCGTAACTAAAAATTTAACAGGTGGTAATCAAGCTCGTGGAAATGTAATCTCTACATTTAGTCTCGGATCAATTCAACCTAAGGGGAAGAAGTTTGAAAGTTTTAAGAAAAAGTTTCATGAAAAGATAAAGATTTTTTCACAACAAA
>CAZALH010000015.1:0-7476 GCA_964486285.1 uncultured Opitutales bacterium
TAACGGTCCTAAGGTAGCGAAATTCCTTGTCAGGTAAGTTCTGACCTGCACGAATCGTGTAACGAGTTGGGCGCTGTCTCCTGGAGATGCTCAGTGAAATTGTAGTCGCGGTTAAGATGCCGCGTTCCCGCAGCAGGACGGAAAGACCCTATGGACCTTTACTGTAACCTGGTATTGTTGTTTGATTTTCAATACGTAGAATAGGTGGGAGGCTTTGATGTGATTCTTCAGGGGATCATTGAGCCGCCGTTGAAATACCACTTTTTGTTGATTAGGCAACTAACGCATGACCGTTATCCGGTTAGCGAACAGTGCTAGGGGGTCAGTTTGACTGGGGCGGTCTCCTCCTAAAGAGTAACGGAGGATTACGAAGGTTCTCTCACGCCGGATGGCAATCGGCGGTCGAGTGCATGAGCATAAGAGAGCTTTACTGGAAGACTCACAAGTCGATCAGTTACGAAAGTAGGTTCAAGTGATCCGGTGGTTTGATATGGAACTGCCATCGCTTATAGGACAAAAGGTACCCTAGGGATAACAGGCTGATAACACCCAAGCGTTCAAAGCGACGGTGTTGTTTGGCACCTCGATGTCGGCTCATCACATCCTGGGGCTGGAGAAGGTCCCAAGGGTTCGGCTGTTCGCCGATTAAAGTGGTACGTGAGCTGGGTTCAAAACGTCGTGAGACAGTTTGGTCCTCTATCCGCTGTGGGCGTTGGAAACTTGAAGGGTTCATTTTCTAGTACGAGAGGACCGAAAATGACGAGCCGCTGGTGTTCCGGTTATCGTGTCAACGGTAGCGCCGGGTAGCTAAGCTCGGACTAGATAAGCGCTGAAAGCATCTAAGCGCCAAGCTATTCCTAAGATAAGGTTTCCCTGAAGTGAATAACTTCCTGAAGAGTCCTGGTAGACCACCAGGTTGATAGGTCGGATGTGTAAGTGTAGTAATATATTAAGCTAACCGATACTAATGACTCGTGAGATTTTTATTTTTCTTCACAAGTGTTCTTTTGTATGATCCTTGCATCAGACTTTAACATTTTAAGTCTACACGGTTTTGTTTTTTAGCAAATATCATGTTAAGTGTAGTGAAATTTTCGGTAATCATAGGCGAAGGGAAACACTCGTTCCCATTCCGAATACGTCAGTTAAGCCTTCAGCCGTCGATGGTAGTGTCACCAGCTGTGACGTGAGAGTAGATTGTTGCCGAATTTATGCCTCGAATTTTAAAACCAGTTCGAGGCTTTTTTATTAAAAAAGCTTTATCGTATTTCACTTTTGTTTAATTGTTATTTTATATTTTTATTGGAGTATTTTCGTCTTTAACTTCTATTCTCTCAATTTTTTCTTTTAATGGGTCATGTATTTCTAAATATTTTTTCCCGTTTTTATCTTCTATAGCTTTTACTGCGACAACGTGTCCGCATATGCCTAAGTCTTTTAATTCAAGGGTCATGCCATATTTGTATATATTTTCCCAAGTTGTTGTATTCTGGTTAGTGTTATCATGTATTATTCCCGATGGTTTTGCAGAAACACCTGCAAGACGTTCTTCTAGACTTAAACTGCTTCTGTAAAATCCAAGACTAAATATTTTTGCTAAAAATGTTAAAATAATGCTTGTTATACAAGATATCGGAAAACTTTGGAATATTCTTTTAGATAAGAGTATTGGGCGTCCTTCTGTGATCGCAGACATTCTTTCAAATGTTTGGGTTAAGATTTTGAAACTTGCTTCTTCACTTAAATTTTTTTCAGGGTCTAACACCTGTGCTATACCATCTTGGCATTGTTGCATGCGCCTATTATATTCTTCAGTAACAGTTGGTGCTTTTAACCAGCTATAGCTTGAATACGCAGGTTTCTCTTGGTCGTTTTCTGGTTTTTTCAATTCGTTTAATTGTAGCCCAATTAATTTAGCTAATACAAATGTATTATAGCAGAATGCATCAGCTAATACAGAAAATGTGCTGACTCCTTGACAAGTATTTAAATAATTTTGCTGAAAATTGTATTGAGACTTGGATGATTTTTCATCTTCCTGTAAAGATTCTTTAAATTTTTCTCTATTTTCATTAGAGGTAAGTTCGTTGAATAATGATTTGGAACTGAAATCAGTATCATATGCTAGTATTGAATATAATGTATAAAGCGCTGAATGATTTTTTTCAAATTCTTTTGTTAAATTTGAAAATGTCTGAGAATCCTCATAGTTTAATTCGTTAAGACGTTTATGAGCTTTATTCCATATATTTTCTGGTAGAATTTTTTGAGGAATGATAGCCTTATTTGGAGTATTTATTTCGGCAATTCGTTCCTCCAAATCTGTCTCGCGGATTAACTCTGTATTTTTGTTATTATCGACTTTATATATAACACACTGTGCAATGCTTTGAGTTCTTTGGTTACTACTTTCAATGCTAAATTTAGAATCATTAACACCATCAACCATGGGGGTAATGTTATACTGAAATATTTTTTTGTCAAAAAATTTTACATTTTTGTAGCGAAATTTTAAATAAACTCTATTATTTAGGTTAGTTTTTTTCGTTGAGAAATTTTTGTGTGAAATCTGGTAAAACTAGCGCATTACATGTTTGTGATTTTACTAGATATTTTTACATTAGTTTATTTAAATTTTTATGCTTAATATCTTTGGTCATAGATCGCAACTTTCTGAAATAAAAATTTCTGGGATATTGAATTTGTTACTTATGATTTTACTTAAATTTTTTACACCAAAGACTTCTGTGGCATAATGCCCACAAATGTATAAATTTATTTTGCTTTCATAAGCGATGCCAAAGACATGCTGTTGCACTTCTCCAGTTATGATTGTATCAACGCCGTATTGAATAATTTCTGGAATAATACTGCTACCTCCACCAGAACAAATCGCTACTTTTTTTAATTGAGTGGGGCCAAAATTTATAAGTTTTACATAAGGAAATAGATTTTTAATTTTTTGTGTAATTGTTTCCCTATCAATATCTATTGAGCATAGTGGAATTTCAAAATTCAGTTTTTTATCTGCGACAATTTTTTCATCTAGATGTAATTGTAAGGCTTTAGATATTGAAATATTATTCCCAATTTCATCGTGCATGTCTAATGGTAAGTGTGCGCTATAAACAGCAATATTATGGTCATGTAGCAATTTATACTTTTTGTATATATCTCCTGTTATCGGTAAAGATCTCCCCCAAAATAATCCATGGTGAACGATCAATAAATCTACTTTTTGTTGAACTGCTTGCTCGATGGTTAACAAATTAGCATCAACTGCTGATCCAATCTTTGTAACTGTTCCGTTATTTTCAACCTGCAAACCGTTATATGCTCGATCATAGTCTTGAATGTTTTGAATGTTCAAATATTCATCACAAAATTGCACTATTTCGTTTAGACTTTTCATAACTCACAATAAATAATTCACATTAAAATAAAAATACGTGAACAATACAGTTTTTGTCTTGTTTGAGAATTTTTTTTATTAACATGACTTATGTTTAAAAGTTTTAATGGGGTTGAGAGATGGAAGTAAAAGGGCATCAAGAAAATTCTTTAGATGGAGTATCTTTTATACAGAAGGCCGATGGTCAGCATGAACCAAATATTGGTACTACAAAACAAGTAATAGGATTTAATTCTCAATCTAAATTTTCCAGTAATGCATTGTCAGGTTTTAATGTCCAAACAAACTCTACAGTATCAATAATTTCGGCGAATGATATTTCTGGTATCGATTCTTGTAGCCCTGCACAAAGAGCTAATATTATACAATATGGGAATGGCATGATTCAACATGGATATAAAGAATCATATGCTCTAAATGTATGCAACGATATGGTAAAACTTTATCAATCTGGAATTGAGGAAATCATACCTGAAGAATTTGCAAGTTATGAAGATGATTCTTGTTTAGACGATAATGATAAAAGACGTCAGATTAAACAAAAATTATATTCTGTAATGTGTGAAAATGAAGGAAATTATTCATTCGTAACTGACTATTTATTGGCTCAGAATAGTAGTTCTTGGTCAAAAAAATCTAAAACATTTAAAGATTTTTGTATATGCCAAAAAAGTCATGTAGAGAATGGACAATCCTATCTAGGATATAAAAGAAAATTTGTCTTAGATGAGTCTGGGGAAAAAGTTTACTTTTCGGAAAAGAAACCAAAGAAAATTTTTGACAAATTGCACACTCTTGAATCTTTTCAACATAGATTTTCTGTAATGCCAGATGAAGAAAAAAAACAAATATACAAAAACAATGACAATGTATCGGGCATTTAATGCTATTGCCTTAAATCGAATAAAAAATATTCCTGGCTTAGATAGAGAGAAAGGGACACTTACGGTGTATCGAGGAACAAATATTGATGAAAGAAACTGCGCTCGTGGGATTGCTGATTCTACTTCTTTGTTAGGATTTCTGGATTTTGTTAACCAATCAGAATATTTTTTTGAAATAAAAGTGCCTATTTGTGATGTTCAAGCTGCATATTTTTTGTCCAATGACCTCTATAATTGTGATGAAAAAGAAGTTGTATGTGATTTAAGTTATGCTGCAATAACTCAAGTGGATAATCCAGAGTTTATATCTGGTGGAGGATACATAGAGTTAGTTGGTTGATTTTTTTATCCAAAAAAAACATGTAAAAAATATGGATACAAATATTGTAGATATTAAGGCTATGTCAGTAAAGATAGTGGACATTGGAGAGCGTGGAGAAGTAGATTTAGATATCGGAGGTGTGCTTGCTTGTCTTATTGAACCTAAACCTACGTTAGTATATAGGGGATTAGTTTTTTTATGCAGTGATGATGATTACTGGGAAGATAGAATTAGTGCAAAATTGGGAAATAGAATTTGCAAAGGATGTACAGATGATCCTCGAATTGTTGAAATTGCTAAAAAGGCGATAGAAGGGAAGCTTAGAGAAGTAGATATTGGTGCAGTTTATCCACCACTGGAAGAAAGTAACGATTAGAAATATTTATTGGTGGTTAATGAAAGCTTTATTTTTTTTAAGCGGTGTGTTTCTTTGTTCGAAATAAGCTTATTCTAAGTATAGCTTTAATAAAATAAAAAAAAGCAAGTTTAAAAATTTTAACTGCCTTTTAAAAATAAAAGA
The DNA here is from genome assembly GCA_964486285.1 of uncultured Opitutales bacterium. Taxonomy (GTDB): domain Bacteria; phylum Verrucomicrobiota; class Verrucomicrobiia; order Opitutales; family JAIRKQ01; genus JAIDVZ01. Next base: position 5,139 of record CAZALH010000015.1, read on the forward strand.
TCTCAGTAGCGCTGAGATCTTTTTATTTTTAGACTAAAAAAGCATTTTGATACTAGGGGAAATTTTTTTAGAAAAATTTTTCTCTCTGTTTGTGTGTTTTTGGCATGAAAATTGCTTATACAAAATTGTATATAAAGTTTTAATAAATATGAGCACGAATAAAAAATCAGGAAAGGTTTTAGGAATTGATCTGGGAACAACTAATTCTTGTATGGCAGTTATGGAGGGTGGTGAGGCAGTTGTCATCCCAAATGCTGAAGGGGCACGTACCACTCCTTCTGTAGTAGCATTTACAAAAAATGGAGAACGATTAGTTGGTCAAGCAGCTAAACGTCAGGCAGTAACTAATCCGAAAAATACAATTTTTTCAGCAAAACGTCTGATTGGTAAAAAATATGATGAGGTCAAAGAACTTGCTAAAAACATGCCTTTTAAAATTGTTAGAGGGAAAAATGATGATGCTTGGATTGAATGTGAAAGCAACGGGAAAGTAGAACAATTTTCTCCAGAACAAATTTCTTCAATGGTTTTAGCAAAATTAAAAGCAGATGCTGAAGCATATCTCGGGGAAACAGTAACACAAGCAGTGATAACTGTACCGGCATACTTTAATGATGCTCAGAGACAAGCAACGAAAGATGCTGGTAAAATTGCCGGATTAGAAGTCTTGCGTATTATAAATGAACCAACTGCTGCCTCATTAGCATACGGCCTAGATAAGAAAAAAGATGAAAAAATTGCGGTGTATGATTTAGGTGGTGGAACATTTGATATCTCTGTTTTGGAAATTGGAGATGGAGTTTTTGAAGTTAAAGCAACAAATGGTGATACTGAACTTGGTGGGGATGATTGGGACGCTAGAATAATAAACTGGCTGGCGGATGAGTTTCAAAAAGAAAATGGTATCGATCTTAGAAAAGATTCTATGGCCGCTCAAAGGTTGAAAGAAGAAGCAGAAAAAGCAAAAATTGCGTTATCTTCTTCTCAACAAGTTGATATAAATTTGCCGTTTATTACCGCCGATGCTAGTGGACCAAAACATTTAAATGTTACATTAAGTCGTTCAAAATTAGAACAATTATGCGATGATTTATATGCTCGCACCATTAACCCATGTAAAAATTGCTTAAAAGATGCAGATATATCGATGTCAGATATCTCAGAACTTGTACTAGTTGGAGGAATGACACGTTCACCACGAGTGGTAGAAATTGCAAAAGAGTTTGCTGGTAAAAATCCTCATCAAGGAGTTAATCCAGATGAAGTTGTTGCAATCGGGGCGGCTATTCAAGGGGGAGTCCTTAAAGGAGAAGTAAATGATATTTTATTACTTGATGTCACTCCATTAACTCTAGGAATAGAAACAGCAGGTGGTATCTCCACTCCAATGATAGAGCGCAATACTACAATACCAACGAAAAAAACACAAGTATTTTCAACATATGCAGAAAATCAAACAGCGGTAGATATTCATATTTTGCAAGGTGAACGACCAATGGCAAAGGATAATAAGACATTGGGTATGTTTAGGTTAGATGGTATACCGTTGGCTCCTCGTGGGGTTCCGCAAATCGAAGTAACATTTGATATTGATGCTAATGGAATATTGCATGTGACCGCTAAAGACAAAGGAACCGGTAAGGACCAAAAAATTACAATTACTGGAGCTTCTGGATTATCTGATGAAGAAATCGAAAAATTGAGAAAAGAAGCTGAAAAATATGCGGAGGAAGATAAAAAAGAAAAAGAAAAAATAGAGGCACGTAATCAACTTGATCAATTTATCTATCAAACAGAAAAACAACTTAAAGAACTTGGAGGTAATTTGTCCGAAGGCCAACGGAAAGAACTAGAGGAAGCTGTAGCAGATGCTAAAAAGGTTTTTGATAACGAAAATGCTGATACCGATGCTTTAAATTCTGCACGTGAGGCATTAACAAGTAAATTTCAAAGCATGGCACAAGCAATGTATAGTCAAGTAGCCCAACAAAATTCTGATCAAACAGATAGCAGTGCACAATCAGATAATAAGGGCAACTCTAGTAAAAAAGATGATAATATTGTTGACGCTGATTTTGAAGTTGTTGATGATGATAAAAAATAAATTTTCAATCTAAGAGGTGAATATATATGCAAACAAAAATTAGACCACTAGGGAATCGTGTCCTAGTAAAAAAAATTGAAGAACAAGAGCAAATTAAAGGGGGAATTATTATTCCAGATGCTGCCAAAGAAGCGTCTCAGCAAGCTGAAGTAATTGCGGTAGGGTCTGGTATGAATGAGGACGGAAAAGTTATTGAGTTTGAAGTAAAAGTTGGAGATCGTGTATTAATCAATA
>CAZALH010000016.1:0-4587 GCA_964486285.1 uncultured Opitutales bacterium
TTCTGATATTCGTACTTCATTTATCACTTTCTTTGAAAATCGTGGACATAAGTTAGTGAGATCATCTTCTCTTAAACCTGATTCTCCAAACCTATTATTTACGAACGCAGGAATGAATCAATTTGTGCCCTATTTTCTTGGTGAACGCACTCCAGATGTAAAACGCGTAGTAGATACTCAAAAATGCATAAGGGCAGGTGGAAAACATAATGATTTGAGCGATGTTGGATTTGACACTTATCATCATACTTTTTTTGAAATGCTTGGTAATTGGTCGTTTGGAGATTTTTTTAAAAAAGAAATAATTGAATGGGCGTGGGAATTATTAGTGTATATTTGGCATTTTCCTAAAGAACGTTTATACGTTTCTGTGTATCGTCCACAAAATGGTGAACCTGCTTGCTTTGATCAAGAATCATATGATATTTGGTCGAAAATATTGAAGTCTGAAGGGTTATCACCTGATATTCATATTAAGTACGGTGGGAAACGTGATAATTTTTGGATGATGGGAGATACTGGTCCTTGCGGCCCATGCTCGGAAATTCATATCGATTTGACACCTAAGGGAGATACTAACGGAACATTAGTTAACACTGATAATCCATGGTGTATGGAACTTTGGAATCTAGTGTTTATGCAATTTAATTCATTGTCAGATGGATCAATTGTGGAATTGCCAAAATTCAATGTTGATACTGGAATGGGGCTTGAACGAATAGCTGGTATCATATCAAAAACAAAAAAATTCACAGATTTTTCAGAATTACCTTCAAACTACGATAGCGATCTCTTTGTTGACGTTTTTAATGCTATAGAAAATATTTGCCAATTTAAATATCGAGGAACAGTACCAACTTCGAGACATAATTTAAATGACCAAGAACAGATCGACTTTTCCTTTCGTGTAATAGCAGATCATATACGGGCCTTGACATTTGCAATAGCCGATGGAATTTTTCCTTCAAACGAAGGTAGAGGGTATGTATTGCGAAGAATACTTCGTCGAGCTGTGACTTTTTGCAATAATTTGCAGTTGTCAGTTGGTGCACTTTCAGAATTATCACACGTTGTTGTGAAGAAAATGATGGGTTACTTCCCAGAATTAAAAACAAATGAAGAAATTATTTATAAAATAATTAGCAATGAAGAGACCTCTTTTCATAAAACATTAAAACGTGGTTTGGCTAAACTAAATGATATTATAAGTAAATCTAATAATAATATTATAAAAGGACAAGATGCATTTCTATTATATGACACTTACGGATTTCCACTTGATCTTACGGAATTGATCGCAGAAGAGAAAGGTTGCAAAGTTGATATCGATGAATTTAATCTGGAGATGCAGGGACAGCGCATACGTGCACGATCAAATCAAAGAAAAACAGAAATATCAGTTGCTAGTTCATTAGCATTTAATACAAAATTTATTGGATATGATTTAACAGAAAATAATAACTGTGAGTGTAAATTATTAAATATTTCTTCTGATGGGAAATTTCTTGTTTTAGATAAAACCCCCTTTTATGCTGAATCTGGTGGACAAGTTAGTGATTCTGGAACAATAGAAATTTCAGGGAAAAATTACGATATTCAACATGTGTTTAAAGATAAAAATGGTCAAATTTTTCACAAAATGAAAGATGCGATAAATATATCTCAAAACGCAACTTCAGTTATAACCCACGTCAATGAACACATTCGCCTAAATACTGCCAGAAATCATACCGCTACACATATGTTACAATGGGCTTTGCGAGAAGTATTAGGACCACATGTACATCAAGCTGGTTCAAGTGTAGATTCTAGACGATTACGATTTGATTTTAATCACTTTGAAGCTGTCTATAAAGAAAAATTACGCAAAGTGGAGCAACTTATACAGGATAAGATATTATCATGTCTAGAAGTTATAACGTATGAAACAGAGTTTAGCAAAAAACCAAGTAATTGCATCGCCAATTTTGATGAAAAATATGGGGATGTCGTTAGAGTAGTAAATATTGGAGATTTTTCAGTAGAATTATGTGGAGGATGTCATGTTAAAAACACTTCGGAAATTTGCTTATTTAAAATAATAAGTGAATCTTCAATTTCTTCAGGAATCCGGCGAATAGAAGCTGTAACAGGAGAAGAGGCATTTTCTTTTGTTAATTTCGAAAACAATATTATTGAAACTTATTGCCAAAAATTAAAGTGTGTCAGACAAGACTTTAGTAAAAAAATAGATGCAATTATTGAAGAAAATAAAAGACTTTCTTTAGAAACTTGCTCAATGCAAAACAAAATATTATCAATAGAAGCTGATAAAATTTTAGCTAAAAAATTCATTATAAACGAAAATTTGTACAAAATTGAAGCATCTCTGAAAAATTTTTCATCTAATGATTTAAAAACGTTAGCTTCTATAATATCAAAAAAAATTCCAGAACATGTAATAATTTTAATGAGTGAAGAAAATAATAAAACTTCTATAATAACACTTTGTTCTTCTTTAGCGTTAAAATTTGGTTATGAAGCAGATCGTTTAATAAAAGACATTTGTAATAAACACGGCGGTAAAGGTGGTGGAAATAAACATTTTGCAATGGGTGGATTTTAATTTGGAGGATATATGTTACAAGCTGGTATTGTTGGATTGCCAAACGTCGGGAAAAGTACACTTTTTAATGCTCTAACGCATACTCGGAAAGCAGATGCACAGAATTATCCGTTTTGTACAATTGAACCAAATGTTGGGATAGTAGAAGTTCCAGACAATCGAGTAGAAGAGCTGGCTAAAATTGCTAAGAGTATAAAAAAAATTCATGCTGCTATTGAAATTGTCGATATCGCTGGATTAGTTGCTGGAGCAAGTAAAGGTGAAGGGTTAGGAAATAAATTTTTAGCTAACATACGTGAAGTTGATGCTATTATCCATGTAGTCAGATGTTTTGAAGACAGCAATATTACTCACAGTGTTGGAAATGTAAACCCAGTGCACGATATTGAAACTATTAACACTGAGTTAATTTTATCTGATTTAGAATCTGTTGAGTCTCAACTAGAAAAAAATGTTCGACGAGCAAAGGGAAATGATCTTGAAGCTAAAGAAAATGTAGAAATTTTAAAAATTTTGCAGTCACACCTAGCACGTGGGTACCCAGCTAATACTGTCCAATGCTCAAAAGAACAATTTGCTAGAATCAAGTCATTTAATTTATTGAGCTACAAACCTGTTATTTATGCGTGCAATATTAGTGAAGATGACTTAATTGCTGGGAAAGAAAATAAATTTGTATTATCAGTCAAAGATTACATTTCCCAATTTGGAAATTCACAAATTTGTACTATCTGTGCAAAGATTGAATCTGATATGATAGATTTGTCTCCAGATGAAGTACCGGAATTTTTAAAGGAATTAGGTATACATGATAGTGGAGTTTCAGAATTAATAAATAGCACATATTCATTGCTCAATTTAGCATCATATTTTACAACAGGTGAACAAGAAACTAGAGCGTGGACGTTTAAAAAAGGCATGAAAGCTCCAGAATGTGCAGGAATTATACATACTGACTTTGAAAAGGGTTTCATAAAAGCAGAAGTTGCCAACTGGCAAGATATTTTAAAATATTCTGGGTGGCATGGAGTACGCGAGGCTGGGAAAGCACAGTTGGAAGGAAAGGATTATGAATTTAAAGATGGAGATGTTGCAATCTTTCGATTTAATACTTAGTTAAATCTAAATTTTTTAAGGTTTATTAAAACAAGAATATCATATGAAAAAAGTATTACTTTTTATTTTAACGTTGCTATGTGTAAACAATATCTCAGTAATTTTAGCAAATGACGTGGATGTTCAACAGCCAATACAAGTGAAAAAGAGAAAAGTTTCTATGGAAAGATCATTAGTTATTTTAAAACCAGATTGTGTAACAAAGCATAATATGGGACGTGTTATTAGCAGATTAGAAGATGCTGGTTTGAGTATAGTGCAGTGTAAAATTATACAGTTAGATAATGAATTATTAAAATCTCATTATTCTCACATAGCAGATAAACCATTTTTTCCAGAAGTTGTAGAATTTATGAGTTCCTGTCCAGTTATGATAATGATTGTGGAAGGACCAAATGCGATAGCACGTATAAGAAATTTACTTGGACCAACAGATTCTCAACAAGCGCTTCCAGGAACAGTACGTGGTGATTTTGGTACTGATAAAATGCGCAACATAGCTCATGCTTCAGATAGTAAAGAGTCTGCAGAGATAGAAATTAATAGATTTTTCAAGTAAATATATTTTAGATTTGTGCTGAAATTTTTATTGCACAAATCTTTTCATTTCCCTTTTTAGAAGGAAAGCTCGAGTGGTGAAATTGGCATACACGCAAGACTTAGGATCTTGTGCCTTATGGCATGAGGGTTCGACTCCCTCCTCGAGCACCAAATCAAACGATAGACGTAAGTCACGTTAAAAGTTTTCACTAGCTGTTTTATTAAAATTTTTGCAAGCTACAGATTTATGTAAAAAGTTTTTCGCGAAAGCTTGTTATTGCAATTTTAAATTAATTCCTTCGTCGAAATTTTTCTGTCTGAGCTGG
>CAZALH010000017.1:0-2450 GCA_964486285.1 uncultured Opitutales bacterium
GGGGGAGTTTCTAGGAACTTTTCTCAATGAGTTTGCCGAATTGGGCAATACCAATAGCACCAATGAGATAAGTGATTTAATCCGCATCATATATATAGCGGTTGTTTTTCGTTTTTTCGGAAAGATTATTCACATCAGATCAATTTGATGTTTTTCTACAAAGTTAAAATAAATTATAAAATATGCATATATGCCATAGGTATGATAAGTGTATGAAAGGTTTCAGTTTAATTCTTCAAAATGGACGAGTTATATGCATTTTTTCAATCTATATATAAAAACAATGTTATAACTTCACATACAGATGTGATTTGCAGGATGTCTCAACATACTTTTTTGCGTAATTGTCTTGTCTATCTATATTACTTGTGATTCTAGTATAACTCTAATATTGACGGACTACATAGTTTTGCAAGAGTATCGGAAAACTATGGAAAAACGGATTTTCAAAAAAAATGTATGTAGTCCTCCAATTTTGATTTCTAAGTCTCGGGACAAAAATATGTTTATTTTCACGAAAAAATGCAAAAAAGTATGTTGAGACATTTTTGAAAAAATTATCAGAAATTGATTTCAAAATTAAAAAATCGAAATATCTCAAAACTGGCTGAATATTAGATCAAGAAAAAAATTCCATATGAGTAATTATTTTTTCTTTATATATTAAACTAGTTTACTTATAAAAATAAACGACAGATATTTCTGCAAAAAATTCAAGAATTTGTGTAAGGGAGTCCCAGACGTTAGCCTTCAAATTTTGAATATAACAGAAAATTTGAATGCCTCATGTCACTTTTGGATTTGTTTCCGTTATTATGCCCCCAAAGTCTAAGAGACAACAGCATTGTGAGAAAATCTGCAAAAATCGCATAATTCAATCTACAGCTAATCAAAATAAAGATACTATATTGCACCCGCAGCATTTTCAGGGGAGTTTAGATTCGAAAACCATGGTTCTAAATAGTTATTTCAACGGAACCGGCTATTCAAAAGAAAGATTCACTGCACTTTCTTCAAATATGAAACCTGCTGCAAAATCTTCATATTATAGAAACCAAAAAGCTGTTAATGAGGCAATCCATGAGATTGTTAAAAATGATGTAGATACCTATGCCCAAAAAATTGAAAATGGTGATTGTTTGGTTGGGGATGGTTGTTGGAACCATCCCCGTAACGGTACTGCACACACGACAACAATTATTGATCTAAATCAAAACAAAGTAGTGGGATACTCAGAAGTAGAAAAAAGCAAAGGCAGTCATTGCGGTAATTTTAACGGAGCCTCGAACATGATGGAAAGCTATGGAGTAAAAACGACTCTCGAAGAATTAACTCCATATCTGAAAGGTAAAACAATTACATACGTTCATGACCACGATAATAAAACCAGTCGGATTATCAGCGGAATGAATGAACTTGATTTCCACGAAAGTTATGATCCCGTTCATGCAACCAAAGAATTACGGCGTAAGATAAACTCATACTTCAACGATTGCGCTGAAAAACGTTATTCTTTCAAAATAAATGCGCAAAAAAAGGATCAAAAATCCCAAAGAGTAACAAAGACTGCTGAAAAGGCCCATTACGATAATGTGATAAACAAGCTGATAGCATGGTTTCAATATTTAATTTATAAAATAGATGATATTGATTTGCGGGCCAAAATGTGGAACAATTCGTGCAATCATTTTATTGGGGATCATAAAAACTGTATCCATCCTTCCGATTTCTCATCTCATGGAAGAGGGAGGCCAAAAAAACAAAAAGAACAATACTGGCAATGGACTGATGCCATAAATGATAGCTCTTATTATGAAGAATTGTCAGTTTTCTTAGCAGAGACAACCCCCCTCATAATAAAAGTGAGTTCAAATGCATCAACACAAGCGGTTGAATCTCTGAATTCATCTATAGCACGTACACGACCCAAAAACTACAATTTTTCGAAAAGTAACCAAGCGCGTGCTGAAGTTGCTATTGGAATGAAAAATGATCATCATTTTTGTACAAAACTATTATCAAAAATTAATACAGATATTTCGGATGAAGCCCTTGAAAGCATGTATAAAGACGAGGAGATTAAACATCTATCTAATCTTACAAAAAGAGAAACAAACGAAATGAAAAGAAAAAACGATTTGCGTGCAAGGGAAAGGGAAAATTATAAATCCAAACCAGGGGATTATCAGAAGAAGTACCCTTCATCATAAATACACAAAATTTCTAGATTCCAAAAAAAAAATAACAATAGTTATTATTAATTATCTAATTTTTTCCCTCCAAACTTCAAATTTGCTTATGAATAAACAATAAACTTAATACTTTATTCATGTGCATTCGTAAGCGCAACAAATAAGCAAAACTATTGACTTTTTCTTGATTTGAAAAATTACAAATATTCCATATTATATCTGTGAGTAGCAAAGTTTCCAATTTTAAAATATGTGGTG
>CAZALH010000018.1:0-2369 GCA_964486285.1 uncultured Opitutales bacterium
ACGTGATATTCCTCAGCAAATTAATTTCCCAAAGCAAGTAACTTGGCCAAGTATATAGGTGAATTTGCTCTGATAAAATATAAATTAACTGTGTGCGATCGGTAAAGCTGATCGCACAGAATAGGATGATTATGGAAATAAATAGTCAAAGAATTATAAATTTAGAATCGCAGTTGCAGGAAATGCAGGCGTTTATTGATCAACGTATTAATCAATTGGAGAATGACCTAGAAATTTTAGAATCGCGAATAAACAATTTACGATGAATCTGTTATGTGGACATTAAAATATAACAACGTTATAAAAACATTTGAAGAGTATGGAATTAATGATGTAGCTTTTTCTTGGAAGAATCAAGTGACAGATAAAGTTACATTTTCTGTTCCCAGTCGATCAATTACGGAAGATTTTCTTTTTGCTGCTGGGGATGTAATAACAATTTTTCATGATCAAAAAAAGTGGTTTGAAGGAATTATTACACAAACTCCATTATATGGTAATGCTAATTCTGAAAGACAACAATATGAAGTTAGTGGTAGTTGGTGGTATCTAGAAAATTTAATTTATCAACAAAACTGGAATGAACCAATTGATGCTTCTGATCCAGATTCTCAGTTGCGCAATATTTTAAAAAGCCATATAATTTTAGGACAAGATATAAATGGACAAAAGATTACGATCGGTGCACAGATTACAGATGTTATAAATTATGCATCTTATTGCGGAGCAAATATAAGTTTAGAAGAAGTTGATATTGAAGTGCTTATTCCATTTGATGAATGTAAAGATTTATCCTGTGCTGATGTAATAAGAAGGTTGCTCCGTTGGGTGCCAGATACTATTTGTTATGTAGATTATTCATTAGAAATACCGAAGTTCTATTTTAAGCGTCGTGCACAATTGGAGTCGTATACCATCAATATTTTTGATGATAATGTAAAAAATTTTTCTTTGCAGCCTAGGCATGATCTTTGTGTACCTGCTGTTGTTTTGAAATTTGAAACTACCAACAGTACGAATAATAAAACTTGGAAAACGGTTACAGTACAAAAATATCCACAAAATGCCACTGGAATAGATTATAAAACATTAGTCCTAACTATTAATTTAGAAGGGGCAAAATCCAATTATGTTACACAAAAAATAGTTACTAGTACGATTAATACTTCTTCTTTAGTGTGGTGGCAAGAACACGTACCTTGGTTGCAGGAATTTTCAGCAGAAAATATTGTTATTAACGATATATCACGAACGAGTTCGTTACCTGAAGAATTAAAAGATGGAGTTATTGCTGACTGGATGTCAAAAGAAGTTGAAGAAGATGTTATACGAGCAAAAATTTCATATAAAAGTGATGACGTTGCAGTTATCGATCGCGAAGTTGTAATAAAAATTAAGTCAACTAACGCTACTTCAGGCAATTATAAAAAACTATTGTCGGTGGTAACAGCAGAAACTGTGCCAGAAAATCTAGCGCAAAGTATTTTTGAAGCAGTTGGAATGCTGCACTATGATGGATATATAACATTAGTTAATCGGGAAATTGACACTGATATTTTAAAATTTGTGCTAAATTTTTCTGGTGGACGTAGTGATTGGGAGTCAATGCAGGCGATTGTTCAAGAAATTGAGCAGCATTTAGACACTGGCGAAACGTATATAAAGTTCGGTCCGTCTAAGCATCTAGGGGCAGCGGACTTAGCAGAACTTACACGTTCGGGTAGAGTATTGATTGAATCTCGCAGTCATAGTGACCGAATAAGTGCAGAAGCTTCAGGTAATGGGCTTATTGACCAAGGAGTGTACTGTAAGTTAGAAAATACTTCTTCTGGTGGTGGAAAATACGGCATGATAAAATTTGTTGATCCAGATAATCCAGAAATAGTAATAAAAATTGATACTAGTGACATTGATCGCTCTTTAACTGTTATGTTTCGTGAAGAAGATGTATGTGAATCTGGTGTGTTAAAAAAGCGATATTCTTTAGCAAGTGAACCTTTTGTTGAATTATGAAAAAAATTTTTAAGATAATAAATGGTGTATTAAAGTTATTTAAATGCTTTTGTAGGTTAAATGAACAACCTGTTTGTGGAAGTGATGTTATTAAATCTTCGATTAAAAAGAATAAAAGTAATTTAAAAAAAGTAAAACATGATTGAACCATTTTTATGCCGTGTAAGCTCTGCTGGTGTCCCTCATACAATTACGCATAGTAAAGAAAATAAATATACAATATCGGGATTATCAGCAGATGATATGTGTAAACTATACTGGACCCTCAATGCTATAAATATCCACTATAGTTTTAATATAAATGGCATCAATGTTACGCGTGCTATTATTGCAACAACTGAAGTAATCCCCAAGAA
>CAZALH010000019.1:0-2310 GCA_964486285.1 uncultured Opitutales bacterium
AATGAATAAAATTTGGTTTTGCGCTCGTTGTGGCTAACATAAGTAATTATCACGTAATCATCACCATTACAGATCTATACCAAGTTCACCAATATTAAACACAGAACAAAATAAAGCAAAATATTTAATTTCCAGATTACCCTCATGTCGCTCAAAATGGTTTTTTCCAAAAGTGACACCTTAAATTGAGGGGAAAATAAACTCCCAAAAATATAAATGCTTGTCTAGCTCACCACAGAAGATTTTTAAGAAGAAGGAAAGAACTGATTTGTACTTATTCCATGGGAAACTTTCATGAACAATTAACAGTTTCTTAATTTGACCTGATTTAAAAACTGAGATAAAATTAAAATGCTTATATAATGGTCTTTCATTTTATTAACGGGAAAATAACCATGTGCATTATGATTTATACCTATTGCTGTTTGGGAAAAAGAAAATCAAACCACAAATTAAAAAAATACCCAAATTCGAGGTCCTTATATTTTACAAATTTATAACGGGCCTCTTATTATTCACACTTTTACTTAATGGAAACGTGTGCTATAAGACACATGCTAACGGAATATATTTAGATTGAAGTCATTCATGCAAATAGCTCCTGAAATTAGATTTTAAATTTAAAATTATGGCAGGAATTCGTATTATAAACATAGTTTTTATGGGTCAATGTTATGGGAATCATCTGGAGATACCGACTAAATCAAAAAAAATTTATCGTCTAAAAATTATTCCAGCTCTCAAATTTATATTGCATATTAATCTAAAAAATTTTAATTCTTTTCTAGATTTGAGACAAGATTTTTCAATAACACCCAATAGGCATGCATTAAAATTAATGATCAAATAAATTTACTTTAACTTGATTTTTCAATCATTACTCAATATTTATTACTCAGAATTGCTAATACCGCATTACTCAAATCTATAACATTCAGTATAAAGAGTAATGAAAAAATCAAATATTATTCAAAAGTTGGAAAAGAGTTTTATTCATTTAGAGGGAGATTCTATTCATCTTTCCGAGGCCTGATTCTTCTCCTTCTCACCAGTTCTTCCTTTTTTATCTCAACCTCTTGCGGTATTTGGAAAAACTTTATATCAAAATATCTTTATATACGTCACCATCATGATCAGTATATCTTGATTGTAAACGCTTTTGGATGGATTCTTTGCGAATGCGCTTTACTTCTTTTATGTGATGTCTGAGAATTTGTTGATTTTCATTTTGCTGAACAATTGATGGGACTATTTCAGCTTCATCCGTATAGAGATCCCATGCTTGAGAAATCCACACATTGTGTATTCCTTCCCAAGCCGCGCATATATCTTGACAGGCTTGTGCTTTTGTTGCATGAATGTCTGCTGCGCCCTTTTGTCTGATGCGGAACAATTTTCTTGCTTTTGCCTTTATAATACCAAAAATTTTTCGGTCAAGCGGCTGATAGTAATCTGTCAACCCTGCAGGGATAAAGTGAAAAATAATTCCAAGAGCTGAGGCTTCTTGTTTGATATTGGGAGTTAAATGGGATGGATAAAGATCCATTATGAGATGAAGTTCTGCGTCATCTTCATAAAACTCCCGTAACCTATGAAGATAAAACGAAAAAACATCCTCTGTTACCCAACCCGAAGCACTATGCGTCTTCCAATGATAGGAAACGTCACCGATTTGACTCTCCTCACACCGATATGTTTCTCCTTGCGCCACAAAAAGAAGAGGGAGCTTTTGGTTGTCCGCTGTGATCGTGGCTAAAACAGTCACTTGACTCTTATCGTTTAGCGCTCCATTTCGTGTCATGTTATCGACCCCGGTTTCTCCCCATGTTAAAATTCCTTTGGGGAAAAGGCGCCAACCGGTTTCATCTGCATTTAAAATTCTGTTATGTGGAACGGTATTAAATAAAGAATTAATTTCATCAATAAATTTTTTCTCTTTTATAGAATTTGGATTGGCGCGCCTTTTGATATGAAACACCTTTGAGGAAAACATGTGATGATATTTGAAATCTTGAATGAAGCCACGTGAACAAGAAAAAGATTTAAATTTTTTCCTTTCTTCTTCATCGGTTGAATTCAGGATTGGAAGGTATTTTTCTCTCCATGCCTCTGTCGCAATGTCAATAAAATCGTCATCTGTGAAATAAGCGCCTTGTTGAATATAATTTATAATGATATAGTCTGCAATCGAATCCTCCTCCTCATCTGTAAAAATGCGTGAATGCTGACCCCACTGTCGGTTGAGGGGGTTAAAGTGTGGGTTTTTACATAATTGTTGATGCCAACGTGAAATTGTTGAATATGGTATTC
>CAZALH010000020.1:0-1687 GCA_964486285.1 uncultured Opitutales bacterium
TTTAAAATCAATCTGCTTAATATGATTAATAAGGTATAATTTTCACTTTACTTCTTGCATAAAATTTTGTAATGTGATATTATATAGAAGTCAGTTTGATTGGACCCTTAGCTCAGTTGGTTAGAGCATCCGGCTCATAACCGGACGGTCGATGGTTCGAGTCCATCAGGGTCCACCACTTTTAATTGCGGGCGTGGCGAAATTGGTAGACGCACTAGACTTAGGATCTAGCGCCTTGCGGCATGGGGGTTCAAGTCCCTTCGCCCGCACCATTTATGAAATTAACCGTTTTTCAACGGTTTTTATATTGTAACTAAAAAATACCGCTTTTAAGCGATATTTTATTTTTTTATTTTTTGAAATCGTTCAATATATTCATCCATATTGTCATTAGCATAATAAGGAAAAGCTCCAGTAACAATACATTTTGCTGTTGGGACATCTTCTTCTATTAAGATTCCTAATACTTTACTAGCATGCTTTTTATCAATTGTAAATATTGATTTATCTTCTTTTAAATATCTGTAAATAATTGGATGATTGTATTCATCTTGATCTTCAAATTCTCTGTCTAAATTATATTGGCTTAACCAGTTACCGTTGTTTTTAACTCGTTTCATTGAGTATTCGATGAAACTTAATGGTCTATCAAAGAGGTCCATTTGAAATATTGGAATAGTGGTAATTTCTTGATTATCCATGAAGGTTCCGATTTCATGGGCGGCTTTTGCGGTTTGCTCAGAATACTCTTTTGCTAGTTCATAGTATATATCTGGTAATTCTTTATCTGTTAAATGCCAATATTTATAAGCAAAATCTAATTTTTCATCTTTTTTTAATTTGTATTTTCTTGGTTTACTTTTTTGATTAATTAATTTACGAATATTTTCTGCTGTTAATAAAATGGTTTCCATTTAAAATACCTCCTTAGATTGATTTGTTTTTTACTTTTGCAATATATGTATTAAATTCTCCTTTGACTACATAAGAATAAGCGCCTTCGACGATACAACGAGCTGGCACGATGTTTTGTTCAATGACTGCAGCTTTGACACTGGCTGCGGCTTCTTTATCAAATGTAACTTTTTCACCGAAAGGGTTTATATAAACGTGGTATGCTGGATGTTTAATAGTTGACTCTGAAAATATTTCATCTTCGTCAAATGGTTCTAGCCAGTTTTGATGATTGTATTGTCTTATGACTTCTCTTACTCCGATACTGCGAGATCTTTGATGATTTAATTCTCTATTTGATAGTTTAGTCTTAAACTCATATCCAGTATTTGGGTAAGGTCTTAACAAGTTGTGTTCGACGATAAATTCTATTAATGATCTTTTGAATGGTTGATTTGTATCATCATTTTCTACTAAGACTTCTAATATACTTTTATTGCCGACAATGTTGTAAAAATCATAAGCAAATCTGATTTTATTAGAAAGTGTGAATTTAGCCCTTTGAGGTAATCGTTGATTACTAGATACAAATTTTAACTTAGTGCTTTCGATTAAATCATTAAGTTCATTAACATTATAAGTTGAGTTCATTTTGCTCCTTCTTTCTAAAACTAATTTACAAAAAAACAATGCATATTATAAACACCTTTTTTAAGAATGTCAAATTTACGTAATTTAAAAAAAACTAAAAAAAATATAATTTTGTCTAATGTATGATATAATTTTATAAAGA
>CAZALH010000021.1:0-1663 GCA_964486285.1 uncultured Opitutales bacterium
AAAACCTTACTGCGCAAGGCTACAAACCCACTGATGAAACTTATGGCATAATAAGTGTTGAAACAAAAGTAGACCTCTCAAAAGAGGTACATCCAGATGAATCAGACGTAGCAAAAGATATGCAATCTAGTGCGTACATAAAAATATTTTTAGAAAAAAATACCACACCATAAAATAAAACCACATCACCAA
Organism: uncultured Opitutales bacterium; assembly: GCA_964486285.1. Taxonomy (GTDB): domain Bacteria; phylum Verrucomicrobiota; class Verrucomicrobiia; order Opitutales; family JAIRKQ01; genus JAIDVZ01. Next base: position 193 of record CAZALH010000021.1, read on the forward strand.
GTATCGTAAAAAAATACCACCCAGAAAAAAATACAAAATATGCCCCAACAGAATAACAATCTTTAAAAACATTTCTACATGCACTAATAAATAGTGTGCATGTATTTGTTAAACAACAAACTATTAAACAATTGACATAATAGCAACAGAAAATACAATATAAAATTATGTTTTCAAACGGAATTAATAATAATAATCAATTAGACACAACTCCAGTTCAACAAACAAAAAAATTTCCAAGAGAAATTAATGTTTTAGATAAATTCAGTAATTTAAACATCTTTAGGAGAAAACATACCTACAACGTGGACTTACAAACTAAGACCGCAAGCATTATACATAATGAAAATACAGCAAATGAATTGACTTCTAAAGAAAAACAAAATATATTGAATAATGCCCGAAAAGCACAATATATCGATGGGTTACAAGCTGAATTAGCAACAGCACTATTTCATCCAAATTTGCATAAAGCTATACTCTCAACACAACAATTCGAAACCAAAATTGATAGCAGTGATATTTATCCTATTAGATGTACAAATAGAGAAAACAATACAGCGAAAATAGATAACTTTATAACGCCTGAATTATTTACACAACTGGATGCAAAAAACAATGCAAAGTTCGATGAATTTTACAGAGCATTTAAACAAACATCATTCTTCATGGACAATATACAAAGACCATACGTGCAACAAATGTCTTTTGGAAAAAATGTGTGGAAATATAACACTTATAGAGATAAACAACGAAGTGAAGCAGACAAACAACGCACAAAAGATTTGTTAAAAACAATATATAAATTCTGTGACCAAAACCCAAAAGAAGCGTATGAATTCTTACCAAATTTTATAAAACAGTTTCATGCATCAGGGAATTCGCTTATAGAAATACCATTTAATCTATTTCAAAAAACACAATCTCCTATCTTAGGACAAGTTTTACTTAATCCAAATTTTACTGAAGACAGTGTCTCAGTTTTTATAGATCAAGATCACACAATGTACACATCGGTAGATAGTTGCCTAAAGCCATTCGATAAAATAGAGCGACAATACCATAATGTATTTAAGGGATTAACAGGACATGAATTAACTGACCATGATTTTATAGTTGCACATGTCGAAACAAAAGTAGACCTCTCAAACAAGGTACATCCAAATGAATCAGACGTAGCAAAAGATATACAATCTAGTGTATATATCAGAGTTGGAAACTTTACTGACCACATAACGCCCATTGGATGATGTTTTTGCATGGTAAAAAATTCCTAACAGCTGTTCAATATTGAGAGAAACATCTTAGGGGGAAATAACGGACTCCCTAGAAGTTACAACTACGCTAATCCACGCGTACTGTGTGAGATAAACTCTAATACAGTATGCTTTAAATCGTCATCGATTGCGCTTCTCATCAACTCATTAAACGCTTGCTGTCGATTTAGGCCACTTCTGTAAAAAAGTTTAAA
>CAZALH010000022.1:0-1575 GCA_964486285.1 uncultured Opitutales bacterium
TAATCTAAATTTAATAATTTGTATATAGGAGAATTTACTATGCGGGAAACAGAAAACGAACGCTGGTGTTCGATGAAAGAAATAATGGAGCATTTGGGTGTCAGTCGAGACACCATATTGACTTGGATAGATAAAAAAAATATGCCTGCCACAAAAATGGGCAGACTTTGGAAATTTAAAATCAGCGAAGTTGACGCCTGGGCAAAATCAGGCGGTGCTGCTGATAAATAAATGAGGAAAATCACTATGCGTAATTTAAAAACATATTATTCTTCAAGTATTAAGGAATTTTTAAATCATTCGGACAATTACATAATAGGCGTTATTCACTCAAACGATATTTCCGCTGAAACTACTATTCAACAAAGCAACACCTGGAGCCAGGAAATCCAAATTTTAAAAGAACAGCTCAAAAGCTTTACCGAGGGGCGTATATTGTTTGAATATACAATACCTAGAATGTGCAAAAGAGTTGATGCTGTATTACTATATAAAAATATTATTTTTTTGTTGGAGTTTAAGTGTGGAGATAGTGAATATCGCAGTTCTACATATGACCAAGTATACGATTATGCTCTTGATTTACGTAATTTTCAAAAAGAAAGTCATAATAAGTTGCTTGTTCCAATTATGATTTCAACTACTGCACCTAAGATTGAAAATAATATTGTTGAAAATGAAAGGATCATTAAGCCTCTTCGTTGTAACGCTACAAATATCGCAGAAACCATAAATAAAGTTGCTATGGAATTCTGCGAGCCGCAATTTGACTATTTAAAATGGGAAAATTCTGAATATCTACCGACACCAACTATTGTTGAAGCTGCGCAAGCTTTATATAGGGGACACAATGTTCACGATATTACAAGAAACGACGCAGGGGCTGAAAATTTAACGATTACCACAAATGAAATTAACAAGATAATCGAATATAGCAAGCAAAATCATAAAAAGTCAATTTGCTTTGTAACGGGTGTACCAGGTGCTGGAAAAACTTTAGTCGGTCTCAACATTGCAATCGAACGTTCAAATGCACAAAAAGGTGAACACGCTGTTTTCCTCTCTGGTAATTATCCTCTTGTTACCGTCTTACAAGAAGCTCTAGCAAGAGATAAGATTGAACAAGAAAAACTACGTGGTAATAGATTGTCAAAAAAAGATGCCTTGCGTAATACGTCTGCATTTATTCAAATTATACATAAGTACAGAGATTCATTTGTTGGCAACAGTATTGTTCCTCCAGAACGCGTTGCAATTTTCGATGAAGCACAGCGCGCTTGGACTCACGAAATGATCTCAAAATTTATGTCCACCAAAAAAGGCATTCCTAATTTTGAATATAGTGAGCCAGAATTTTTAATTAGTACAATGGATCGCCATAAGGATTGGGCTGTCATAATTTGCCTTGTTGGTGGAGGACAAGAAATTAATACAGGTGAAGCAGGTTTACCTGAATGGTTTGATTCTTTACGACGTGCATTTCCTGAATGGGATGTATACATCACACCTGAGCTGAATGATAATGAGTATCGCCGTGGACGTAGTTGGTCTGATATGATTTCTAATCTACACACT